>JASJPA010000044.1:0-39747 GCA_031426955.1 Sulfuricella sp. | reverse complement strand
GCAACCCTTCGGGCTGGGGCTGGTTGGGGTGCATTCCGGTGTTGCGAGCCGCTTGTTGTGAATGGCACAACGGTGCGTCTCGCGCCTAGGACTGCACCCCAACCAGCCCCAGCGTATGTCCAACTTATTCATTAACGAGCCCTTACTACACCTGCGTCAGTTTAATGATCTTGCGCGGACGGTATTCCTCCATCCGGTCGAAGTTGAGGTAACGGTAGATATTGTCGGTCTCGGGAGCGATCTTGCTGTTTACCAGATCGAGGTACTCCGGCACCGTCGGGATGCGTCCCAGGCGCGCGCAAGCCCCCGCCAGTTCGGCCGAGCCGAGGTAGACGCGGGCGCCCTTGCCCATCCGGTTGTCGAAGTTGCGCGTGCTGGTGGAGAACACCGTGGCATTGTCTGCCACCCGCGCCTGGTTGCCCATGCACAGGGAGCAGCCCGGGATTTCGGTGCGCGCGCCGGCGCGGCCGAAAACGCCGTAGACGCCTTCTTCCCTGAGTTCGGCTTCATCCATCCGGGTCGGCGGCACTATCCACAGGCGTGGTTTAACCAGTCCGGCATCCTCGAGCATTTTCGAGGCGGCGCGGTAATGGCCGATGTTGGTCATGCAGCTGCCGATGAAGACCTCGTCGATCTTGTCGCCGGCGACGGCGGAAAGCGGCTTGATGTCGTCCGGATCGTTGGGGCAGGCCACCAGAGGTTCCTTGATGGTGGCGAGATCGATCTCGATCACATGGGCGTATTCCGCGTCGGTATCCGGCGCCAGCAGCTCGGGCTTGGTCAGCCAGGCCTTCATGGCGTCGATGCGGCGTTGCAGGGTGCGGGCATCCTGGTAGCCGTTCTCGATCATGTTGGAGAGCAGGGCGACGTTGGAATTCAGGTACTCGATCACCGGCGCCGGATTGAGGCGCACCGTGCAGGCGGCGGCGGAGCGCTCGGCCGAGGCGTCGGCGAGCTCGAACGCCTGCTCCACCTTCAGGTCCGGCAGGCCCTCGATTTCCAGGATGCGGCCGGAAAAGACGTTTTTCTTGCCCTGCTTGCCGACCGTCATGGTGCCTTCCTGGATCGCGGCATAGGGGATGGCATTGACCAGGTCGCGCAGGGTGATGCCCGGCTGCATCTGGCCTTTGAAGCGCACCAGCACCGATTCCGGCATGTCCAGCGGCATCATGCCCATGGCCGCGGCGAAGGCCACCAGGCCGGAACCGGCAGGGAAGGAAATGCCGATCGGGAAGCGGGTGTGGGAATCACCGCCGGTGCCGACCGTGTCGGGCAGCAGCATGCGGTTCAGCCAGGAGTGGATCACGCCGTCGCCCGCCTTGAGACTCACGCCGCCGCGACTGGTCATGAATTCGGGCAGGGTGTGCTGCAGCTTGATGTCCACCGGCCTGGGGTAGGCTGCGGTATGGCAGAAGCTCTGCATCACCAGGTCGGCGGAGAAGCCGAGGCAGGCGAGTTCTTTCAGTTCGTCGCGGGTCATGCCGCCGGTGGTGTCCTGCGAGCCGACGGTAGTCATTTTCGGTTCGCAGTAAGTGCCCGGGCGCACCCCGGCGACGCCGCAGGCGCGGCCGACCATTTTCTGCGCCAGGGTGTAGCCCTTGCCGGTGTCCGCAACCGGAGTGGGCAGGGCGAACAGGGTCGAGGGCGGCAGGCCCAGAGCGGCGCGCGCCTTGGTGGTGAGGCCGCGGCCGATGATCAGCGGGATGCGGCCGCCGGCGCGGACTTCGTCCACCAGCGTGACCGGCGCCAGGGTGAAACTGGCGATGAGCTTGCCGGCCTCGTCGGTGACCTGGCCCTGGTAGGGATGGATGACGATGACGTCGCCGGTGCTCATGGCGGAAACGTCGCACTCGATCGGCAGCGCGCCGGAGTCCTCGGCGGTGTTGAAGAAGATCGGCGCGATCTTGCCGCCCAGCACGATCCCGCCGGTGCGCTTGTTGGGGATATGGGGAATGTCCGCGCCCATATGCCATTGCACCGAGTTGATCGCGGATTTGCGCGAGGAGCCGGTGCCGACCACATCGCCGACATAGGCGATGGGCAGGTTATTTTCCTTCAGCTTGGCGATGGTGCCGAGCGCATCCGGCATCTTGGCGACCAGCATTTCCTTGGCGTGGAGCGGAATGTCAGGGCGTGACCAGGCTGCCTGGGCGGGCGAAAGGTCGTCGGTGTTGGTTTCCCCCGGCACCTTGAACACCACGGTTTTGATGGTTTCCGCCAGCGCGGGCCTGGCGGTGAACCATTCCCCCTCGGCCCAGGACTGAATCAGGGATTTGGCGTGGGGGTTGCCTGCCTGCATCCGGTCGGCAACCTGCTGGAAGGCGTCGAAAATCAGGATGGTGCGCTTCAGCGCCTCGGCCGCGTCGGCGGCGAGGTCGGTGTCCAGAAGCTCGATCAGGGCGGTAACGTTATATCCGCCAAGCATGGTGCCGAGCAGTTTCACCGCATGCTGTGGGCTGATCAGCGGCGAGTCTGCCCTGACGTTGGCGATATCGGCGAGGAAGGCCGCCTTTACTTTGGCCGCGTCGTCGACGCCGGCAGGGATACGGTTTTCCACCAGGTCGACCAGGAAGGCGCCCTCTCCCGCAGGCGGGCTCTTCAATAATTCGCTCAGGGCCGTGGTTTGTTCCGCGTTCAGCGGCAGCGGCGGCAGGCCAAGCGCAGTGCGCTCGGCGGCATGGTCACGATAGGCTTTCAGCATGGTATGCGCTCAAAAATGATGGTATTTCGACAATTCTTCATTATATCCATTATTGACAGGCTGCTTACCGCTTAACCCTTCTTGAAAAGTGGGATTGGCCGCAACCTCAAAAAAAAGGGGCGGCCGAAGCCGCCCCAAAACGGAGACACAACTTTAAAAACTGTGACGTACTACTTTTTCTTCTTGATGCCGAGCACGCCGAGCACGTATTTCTCGTAGATCGGCTCGGTGGTGCCCTTTTTCATCTTGCGGATGAAGTATTTCTCGAAGGCGATCTTGGCCAGATGCACCCACTTGCCTTCCTTGAACCAGTTGACGTTGCGCGGCGGGATCTGCGGCAGCGCCACGAAGGCGGCGCCGGTGTCGCCGAAGTCGGCCAGGCAGATGGCGTTCCAGGTGGCCTTGTAATCCGGCTCCTTGCCGTCGAGTACGGCGCGGATGTTGTGCGCCGTGGCGGTGACCATGGTTTCGATCATGTAGCCGGTCTTGGGCGCGCCGGTCGGCACCGGGGTGGCTTCCACCGGCGGGATGGCGACACACACGCCGATCGCGTAAATATTGTTGTATTTCGGGTTGCGCTGGAACGGGTCGATCAGGATGAAGCCGCGCGGGTTGGCCAGCCCTTCGATGCCGAACACGGCATCCACGCCCTTGAATGCCGGCAGCATCATCGAGTGCTTGAACGGCAGTTCGTGTTCCTTCTTGACGTTGCCCATGTCGTCCAGTTCGGTGACGAACATCTTGCCCGGCTCGACCTTGGTGACCTTGGCATTGCAAATCCACTTGATGTGGCGGTCGCGCATGGCGGATTCCATCAGTCCCTTGGAGTCGCCTACGCCGCCCAGGCCGAGATGGCCGATGTAGGGTTCGGCGGTGACGAAGGTCATCGGTACCTTGTCGCGGATCTTGCGTCTGCGCAGGTCGGTGTCCATGATCATGGCGAATTCATAGGCTGGCCCATAGCAGGAAGCCATCTGCGCGGCACCCACTACGATTGGGCCCGGATCCCGTATGAACTGGTCCCATGCCTTGCCGGCATCCACTGCGTGATCGACGTGGCAGATGGAATGAGTGTTCTTGCCGGGCCCCATGCCTTCCACTTCGTCGAAGGCCAGCTTCGGGCCGGTGGCGATGACGAGGAAGTCATAGTCGACGAATTGGCCATCGGTGAGTTCGACCTGGTTTTTTTCCGGATGCACGCGCTGCGCCGGTGTCGCGATCAGGCTGATGCCCTTGCGCTCCAAATAGGGCGCGATGGGGAAGGTGATGTCTTCCTTGGTGCGCCAGTTGACGGCAACCCAGGGGTTGGAAGGGACGAATTGAAACAGCGGAGAGTCCGAAATCACCGTGACCTTGTCTTCGGGGCGAACCTGCTCCCGCATTTCGTACGCGCACGACATGCCGCCTATGCCTGCGCCGAGAATGATGATATGTGCCATGTGCACAGTTCCTTAATGGGTTAAGAGTTTTATGGGATATCGGTTTTTTTGGGGATTAATCCCGAATTACCAGACGAAAATCCGGGCCATCGCCTCAAGCCCTTCGTCTACGATGGCTTGCAGGTCTTCCGGCGCATCCTCGTTTTCCATCGCCAGGCTGGTGTAGGCTGACAGGGATTTCAGCGCACAGGCGATCTTGGCGACTTCGCTGGCAGTGGCGTCGTCCATTTTTACGCCTTCGCGCAGTATCCATTTTGCGGCCATTGGTTTCTCCATTTAATGGGGTTGTGGTAAATCTGTTAGCAATCGGCGTGCCAGGACGCACCTTGTTGATTGTTAATGGAATTTAATTGGCATGATTTCCGTGATGACAGGCTGTCATGCCAATATGACAGTATAGTCATTCATGAAATAAATGTTTTCTCAGCCTGTTGAAGCAGCAACTTTTTGATTTACATGGCCGCTTGGGCATGGTTATACTGTGTCATGACAATCTGTCATGAGGTGATGCCAAAATGAACGATCTTTCTCTCGACCTGCAATCCCTGATCAATATCCAGGAAAATCCATTCGTCCTGATCGATAAGGATTACCGTGTAGTTTCTGCAAACCATGCTTATTGTCAGGTGTATGGCATGAGGCCGGATGAGATTGTGGGCCGCTTGTGCCACGAAATTTCCCATCATTCCTCCGTTCCCTGTCACGAGAACGGTGAGGTCTGTCCACACCAGAAGGTATTTGCAACCGGTGAGGCTTGCCAGGTAATGCATATTCATTACGACAATCACAATCGCGCCGAGCGGGTGCGCCTCAAGGGGCATCCGATTAACGGGCGGGACGGTCGCCTTTACCTGGGTGAGGCCATCGAGCCATTGGGATCTTCTGAAGACCTGGATTGCGACGAGATGCGCATGATCGGTCATTCGCCCGCCTTCCTCGAATGTGCGGACAAGCTGGGGCGTGTGGCCGAGTCGGACGCGCCGATACTGCTGTATGGGGAAAGCGGCGTCGGCAAGGAACTGGCGGCGGAATTCGTGCACAAGCATTCGACCCGGAGCGGCAGTCCGTATGTCTCGGTCAATTGCGCCGCTATCGCTGAATCGGTGTTCGAGAGCGAATTCTTCGGCCACGAGCGCGGCGCCTTCACCGGCTGCGTCGGACGCAAGCAGGGATTGTTTGAACTGGCGGACGGCGGTACGCTGTTTCTCGACGAAATCGGCGAAATCCCCCTGTCTATGCAACCCAAGCTGCTGCGCATGCTGGAAACGGGAGAATTCCGCCGGGTCGGCGGGACTGAAACCCTGAAGGCGGATGTGCGCATCATTTCCGCCACCAATCGCAATCTGCTGGACCGCGTCGACCAGGGCCAGTTCCGCGAGGATCTCTATTACCGCATCGCCGGCATCGATGTGACGCTTCCTTCCTTGCGCGAGCGGCGCCAGGATATTCCCGCGCTGGCCGATGCGCTGCTTGGCCGCATCAGCGGAACGGGGAAGCGTCCTCCGCGGCTTGGCGCCGACGCCGTTACCCGCCTGATGGGCTACAATTATCCGGGCAACGTTCGCGAGCTGCGCAACGTGTTGCAGAAAGCGGCCGCCCTGACCGCCAACGGGATCATCCACGCCAGGCACATCCAGTTCGAGGGGACGAACGGCGCGAGACCGCAAAAAGCGCCGCAAGCGAAGGGCCGTGCCGAGGATGCCGCTGTTGCCGGGGGCTCGACGCTTTCCATCGAGGAAATGGAAATTCGCCATATCCAGGATTTGCTGGGGCGGCACAAGGGCCATCGCCGCACGGTGGCGGATATTCTCGGCATCAGCGAACGCACCCTGTACCGCAAACTGAACCGCTACGGGCTGCATTCGGAGCAATGAGATGGACGGCATCATCAAGGATAATCTTCTCGCCCTGTTTCCGGCGCTACGGAATGTCCCCGCCGATCTGTGGCGGCGGCTCGACCAGGAGGCTGCCTATATCGAAGCACCGGCGGGGACTGTGCTGTTCGAGTCGCGCGGCCCGTGCCAGGCTTTCCCCATGCTGCTGTCGGGCTCGGTGCGCGTGGCCAAGGCCGGGGCGAACGGGCGCGAACTCCAGCTCTACCGCGTTCTGCCCGGCGAAAGCTGCATCATCACCAGCAGCTGCTTGTTGGGCAACGTCGCCTATCCGGCGCGCGGCGTGGCGGAACATGACTTGACGGCGGTGGTGGTGCCGAGGGCATTGTTTACCCAGTTGATCGAGCAGCATCCGCCTTTTCGTGCGGTTATTTTCAACCTGTTCGGCGAACGCCTCGCCGACCTGATGCAACTGGTGGAAGAAGTGGCCTTTCACAAGCTCGATCAGCGTTTGGCGGCGCTGCTGCTGGCAAAAGGCGAGACCGTCAATGCGACACACCAAAGCCTGGCGGACGAACTTGGCAGCGTGCGCGAGATTATCAGCAGATTGCTGAAAAGCTTCCAGGACCAGGGGCTGGTCACACTCCGGCGCGAGCAGATACAGGTTTTAAATGCACAAGCTCTGCGAGGAATCGCGCAAGCAAGCGCGTGAAATGTAACCAAAGTCACAGACACGATGCACCGAAGTTATTTAATATTAAGGCGTTGCTAATGTTGTCTTTAAAACTGGAGGAAGTCATGAAGGTAAACGTAGGCGGAATTGACAGGCTGCTGCGCATCGTGGCCGGGATCGTGCTGTTGGCGCTGGTATTCGTACTCAAAAATGAAAGCGGTTACTGGCTGTGGGGTCTGATCGGCATCGTACCGCTGGCAACCGGCCTGATGGGCTGGTGCCCGGCCTACAGCATTCTGGGCATGAACACCTGCCCGATGAAAGAAAAAAAGTAAAAGAACCGTTCGGTTGTAAAAAAGGCGCAGAACTCAAAAAGTCCTGCGCCTTTTTTGCATTTTTGTGACTACCTGACTTTGATTGCTGACCACGCTCTCGCCGTGCGCGAACTCAAAGCGAATAGGGTCCTCTCCAATGCCGCCCTTCGGGCCACCTTGCCGGCGGCAGGAATTCATCGATTATCATAAAATCCTATTCATGTATATAGGCGATTTTGCGTAGTCGACCGCAACAAACATCCAATACCTTCAAGGCGTCTTCTCTCCTATCATGCAAATAAGCCAATAAGGCTCGCTTACAGCAAAAGGAGGGTCAAATGATTCAATCCCGACGCAATTTCTTGCGCGCCTTGCCGGCCATCACCGTCGGAGCGGCATTGGCTCCGGCTCCGGCAATCGCTTCGGCGGCAGGGGAAGAGGATGGCAAGCATCGCTGGGCGATGGTGGTCGATGTGCAAAAATGCATCGGCTGCCAGGCCTGTACGGTGTCCTGCATCATGGAAAATGCCGTGCCGGAGAACAGTTTCCGCACCATCGTTTCTACTTACGAGGTGCACGAAGGTAAGCATACAGGCACCTACATGCTGCCGCGCTTGTGCAACCATTGTGATAATCCGCCCTGCATTCCGGTGTGTCCGGTCGGCGCGACCTTTCAGCGCAAGGACGGCGTGGTGGTCGTTGATGGCGACCGGTGCGTCGGCTGCGCCTACTGCGTGCAGGCTTGCCCTTACGACGCGCGTTTCATCAACCACGAAACCGGCAAAGCGGATAAATGCACTTTCTGCGCCCATCGGGTCGATGCCGGGCTGTTACCGGCCTGTGTCGAAACCTGTGTCGGCGGGGCGCGCATCTTTGGCGACCTCAACGATCCGGACAGCAAAGTCCGCCACCTGGTCGACCAGAACAAACTCAAGGTGCTGAAACCGGAAATGGGCACACAACCCCATGTATTTTATCTTGGCCTGGACGAGCGCTTCCAGGGGCGTGTCGAGGGCGAAGGCACATTGTGGCAACCGAGCGGACACGGAGGTTAAATCATGGACAGTCAAATCATCGAAGTACTCAACGTGACACGCGGGGTGGCCTGGCTACCGTGGGCAGTGTCATATTTTTTCCTGATCGGGCTTAGTTTCGGCAGCTTTATGCTGACCCTGCCGTATTTTGTCTTCGGTCGCGCGCAGCACGAAAAGCTTGGCCGTTTGGCCCTGCTCGGTGCGCTGGCCTGCGGACTGACGGCGCCCGTTGCCCTGCTGGCCGACCTGCATGGTCCGGGACGTTTCCTGAATTTTTACCTGTATTTCCAGCCGCAATCCTGGATGTCGTGGGGCTCGTTCTTTATCCCGGTTTATCTCGGCGGCTTGCTGCTCTATGCGTGGCTGGTGCTGCGCAGTGATTTTTCCGTGCAGGGCCAAGGCGGCGACTCGTTGCTGGCCCGCTTCTATCGCCTTGCCGGGCGGGGCGGCGCAGCGCCGCGAATGGCCATTTTCGCAGCCGCCTTGCTGACCCTGGTGGGCGCTGTGCTGGTGGCGCTTTATACCGGCATGGAGGTGATGGTGGTTCAGGCCCGTCCGCTGTGGAACACGCCTTTCCTGCCGCTGCAGTTCGCGGCAACCGCCTTCGCCGGCGCAATCGGGCTGTCCCTGCTGCTTAACCGGTTTGTCGGTGGCCGCGATAACCAGCTGGAAATCGGCCTCAACCGCCTTCTTGTGCTGGCTCTGGCGGTAGTGCTGACGCTGGGCGGAGGATGGCTTTTTGTCAGTCTGTCCGGAGTCAGCCCCGCGCATAGCGCCGCCTTCAGCCAGGTGGCAGGCATGCCGCAATGGCAGCTGACCGCAGTGTGGGCGGTGCTGGCAACGATACTGCCGATGGCGCTGGCGATCTGGCTGCCGGCCTCAAGCGGTCTGATTACCGGACTGATTGCTGTGCACAGCGCATGGATGATGCGCTGGACCATCTTCATCGGTGGCCAGTCTATCCCCAAAACCGGTGCCGGTCTTTACGACTATCATCTGCCGCTCGGCGGTGACGGCCTGCTCGGCATCGTCGGCACGCTGGGTTTGTGGATCGCGCTGCTGGTATTGATGGTGGATTATTTGCCCTGGGCCGGACGGGCGTTTGCATGCCGCAACAAAACCAACGCACTCGCCGCTAGCGCGATTGCTCAGCACTAAGGAGATCAGCATGGAAGACAAGCGTCGTTCGTTTCTGCGCAAGGCCGCGATAGGCGGTGGTCTCACCGCTTTTGCCGCGGGCTTCTCGACCACGGCCGGAAGAATGTTCGACCACGTGCTCGGCAAGGACAAGCCGAAGCAGCGGCTGAATGGCAATTCTCTGGCGCCCGAGTTCACCGTCAATCCCGCCACCGGCGCGCTGAGCATCAACCCGGAACAGCAGGTCAGCTACGCCATGTGCACGGGCTGCACCACCTTCTGCGGCGTGCGGGTGCGCATCGACAAAAAAACCGGCAAGGTTTTGCGCGTGGCGGGCAATCCGTACAGCCCGATGTCGGCCGATCCGCCGCTGCCTTTCCAGACGCCGATCCGCGACAGTTTCGTATCGCTCACGCGTCACCAGGAAAAAGGCCTGGCGGGGCGATCCACCGCCTGCGGGCGCGGCAACGCCGTGCTGGAGCAAATGGATTCGCCTTTCCGCGTGCTGGCCCCGATGAAGCGCGTCGGCCCGCGCGGCAGCGGCCAGTGGCAGCCGATCGCGTTCGACCAGCTGGTCAAGGAGATCGTCGAAGGCGGCAATCTGTTCGGCGAGGGCGAAGTGCAGGGATTGCGCGCCTTGCGCGACCTGCAGACGCCGATCGATCCGCAGCAGCCCGAGCTCGGCCCCAAGGTCAATCAGGTCGGCCTGATGGCCAGCACCGACGAGGGCCGCCTTGCCTTTGTCGACCGTTTTATCAAGCAGTCCTACGGTAGCCTCAACATGGTGGGACACGGCTCATACTGCGGCGGCGCTTATCGCAGCGGCTCGGGGGCGATGTTCGGCGATATGAAGAAAATGCCGCACGCCAAGCCGGATCTTGAAAATGTCGAGTTCTGCATCTTCATCGGGACTGCGCCCGGCAATGCCGGCAACCCGTTCAAGCGGCAGGGCACGCTGATCGCCAAGGCGCGCTCTGGCAACCGGCAGTTTAGCTACGTGGTGGTCGATCCGGTGCTGACCAATGCCGACAGCCTGGCCGCCGGAGACCGCAGCCGCTGGGTGCCGATCAAGCCCGGCACCGACGGCGCCCTGGCGATGGGGATGATACGCTGGATTATCGAGCAGGGACGCTACGACCGGCATTACCTCGTCCAGCCCAACCTCAAAGCGGCCGAGGCTTCCGGCGAAGCGAGCTGGAGTAATGCCACCCACCTGGTGATCGTCCAGCCGGGCCATCCGCGTGACGGCCGCTATTTGCGCGGTTCCGATTTGGGCATGGTCTTCACCGAAGAGGAGCGCTACAAGGACAAGGACCCCTACGTCATTTACGACCCGGTGACGAAGAAGCTCGTTGTTCACACCGAAGCCAAGGGTGAGGCCGAGCTGTTTTTTGACGGCGAGGGGCAGGTCGGCACGGAAACGCTCAAGCTGAAAAGCGCGATGAGCCTGCTCCGTGAAGAGGCCTTCAAGCACAGCCTGGCAGACTATTCCGCCGCCTGCGGCGTACCGCTGGAGATCATCGAAGGACTGGCGCGAGAATTCACCAGCCACGGCAAACGCGCCGCTGTCAACGCCCATGGCGGCATGATGTCCGGCGGCGGATTTTACAACGCCTATGCGGTGGTGATGCTGAATACCCTGATCGGCAACCTCAATCGCAAGGGCGGCACCCTGGTCAACGGTGGCGGCTTCAAGGATGTTGGCGAAGGGCCGCGCTACAACCTCGAAAGCTTTGCCGGTGCGGTCAAGCCGGGCGGCATGCCGATCGGGCGCAACGTGCCCTATGAAAAGACGTCCGAGTTCAAGCGCAAAAAGGAAGGCGGCAAGGCCTATCCGGCACAGGCGCCGTGGTATCCGAACGCCCCGGGGCTGGCCAGCGAATGGCTGACCGGCGCGATCAACGGCTATCCCTATACGCTCAAGGCATTGATTCTGTGGAGCTGCAATCCCCTCTACGGCGTGACGGGACTGCAAGCGCAAATCGGAAAAGATCTGGCCGATCCGAAGAAGCTGCCGCTGATCGTGGCGGTCGATCCTTTCATCAACGAATCCTCGGCCCTGGCCGACTATATCGTGCCGGATTCGCTGCTCTACGAAAGTTGGGGCTGGGCTAAAGCCTGGGGTGGGGTGGCGGTCAAGATGAGCACGGCGCGCTGGCCGGTGGTCGAGCCCAAGGCCCAGAAGCTGCCGGATGGACAGGCGATCGGCATGGAGACCTTCTTCATCGCGCTGGCCAAGGCCATGGCTTTGCCCGGCTTCGGCCCGGCCGGCCTCGCCGACGCGGAAGGCAATCCCTGTCCGCTGGAGCGCCCCGAGGACTGGTATCTACGCGGCGGCGCGAATATCGCCTGGCAGGGCAAGACGCCGGTGCCGGAAGCGAGCGACGAGGATATCGAACTGTCCGGTGTGGCCCGTATCCGTCCCCTGTTGGAAAAAACGCTCAAGCCCGAAGAGTGGCGCAAGGTGGCTTTCATGTTGGCGCGGGGCGGGCGTTCCCAGAGCTACAAGGAAATGTTCGGCCTGCGGCTGCCGCCGCCGGCCGATGCCAAAGCGCATGCCGCGCCAGCAGGAGTCGCCTCAAGCAAAACGCCCCAAGCCGCCGGCACTAGACCCTTGGCGGCAGCGGCGGTGGCGAGCGCTGCCGTCCACGGGGCGCAGGAGGAAGCGCCTTACCCGCCTGACTGGTCCACGCATCGCTTCACCAAGCCCATGCAGCTCTACAATGAAAACCTCGGCACCGCCAAGCACAGCTTCACCGGCAAGCGCTTTTCGGGCACCCCGTCGTGGCGCGAGGCGGCTTTTGCCGACGGCACGCCGGTACGCAAGAAATATCCGGAGGCGGAATGGCCGCTGCAGTTGGTCAGCTACAAATCGCCGCTGCAAAATTCTTACAGCATCGGTGCGCGGAGCTTGCGCGGCATCCACCCCGACAACCCGGTGGCGCTGCATCCGGAAGATGCAGCACGGCTGGGCCTGCACAGCGGCGACGAGGTTTATCTCGAAACCCCGGGAGGGCGCGCCAAGGCGACAGTGATTCTGCGTCACGGCGTACAGCGCGGCGTGGTTGCGGTTGAACACGGTTTTGGCCATCGCGAACTCGGCGCGCGGGCGCATCGCATCGGTGACAAAGTGCAGCCGCACGAACCGGCGATAGCTGCCGGCATCAATCTCAATGATGTGGGATTGAGCGATCCGACCCGCAACGGACGCAACGTGTTCGTCGATCCGGTGGCGGGAACCACGGTGCGGCAGGGTTTGCCGGCGCGCATTGTGCGGACTTGAGGCGATTGAGTATGTTGACAGTGAATCTGGGTCCCCTACCCGTGCCGGTCACCCTGTTGCTGATGATGGTGGCTCTGCTAGTTGCGGCGGGGGTAGGCCGCCTGGTCGGGCGTGGTCAGCAAACGGGCATAGGCAATATCTTGACCGACATGCTGATCGCGGCCGTGCTGGTGGCGCGCATCGCCTTCGTTGCCATCTGGTTCGACATTTACCGCAACACGCCCTGGTCCATGCTGGATATCCGCGACGGCGGCTTCACCCTGTGGGCCGGGATGGCGGCGGCATTGCTGGTGGCGGTCTGGCGGGGCTGGCGTCGCGCGGCACTACGCAAACCGCTGGTCTTGGGGCTGGCGGCAGGGGCGCTTGCCTGGGGAGCGATGTTCGGTGCGATACTCATGATGGACCATACGGCTCTGCCCAAGGTGTCGTTGACGACACTTGCGGGCGAGCCGGCAGACCTCGCTGCGCTAGCTGCCGGCAAACCCATGGTCGTCAATTTGTGGGCCAGCTGGTGCCCTCCCTGCCGCCGCGAAATGCCGGTGCTCGCCGCCGCGCAAAAACAGGAAACGGGCGTGAGCTTTGTCTTTGCCAACCAGGGCGAAGATGGGACGACGGCCCAGTACTATCTCGACGCCGCTCGACTCGATCTTGCCAACGCTCTACTCGACCCCGGCGCCGGCATTGGCCGCGAGGTCGGCTCGATGGCGCTGCCAACCACTCTTTTCTATGACGCCAACGGACGTCTGATCGATACCCACCTGGGTGAACTGTCGGCCGCCTCGCTGGCGAGTAAATTAAACCAACTGCGCTCGCGCCCTCTCAAATAAGGAATAAATCACTCATGATTAAAAAACCATTTGTTCAATTTGCCGTTTTGTTTGCCTTGATCAGCATGACCCTGGGTGCACAGGCGAAAGACTGGCCGGCACCGATCAAGGCGCTCGAAGCCCAGGGCGCCGAGGTGATTGGTACCTTTGCTGCGCCAGGCGGGCTGACCGGCTATGCCGGAATGATCGAGCAACAGCCGCTGGCCATCTACCTGACCGCCGATGGCAAACAGGCGATCATCGGCACCATGATCGACGCAAAAGGGACCAACCTGAGCCAGGAACCGTTGGACAGGCTGGTCAGCAAACCCATGACCGTGAAAATCTGGAAACAGCTTGAGAAGAGTACCTGGATTGCCGATGGCAGCAAGAATGCCCCGCGTGTCATCTACACCTTTACCGACCCCAACTGCCCCTACTGCAACAAATTCTGGAATGATGCCCGCCCCTGGGTCACGGCCGGCAAGGTGCAGTTACGCCACGTCATGGTCGCCATCCTCACGGACACCAGCGCGGGCAAGGCGGCGGCCCTGCTCTCTGCCAAGGATCCGCAAGTCGCCCTGATCCAGCACGAACAACAGCATGCCGGTGGTGGCGTCAAGCCATTGGGCCAGATATCGGCAACAGTTCGCGCACAGCTCGATGCCAACCAGAAGTTGATGCAGCAACTCGGGGCCTCTGCCACCCCGACCATCTTCTACAAGGACGCCGGCGGCAATCTGCAAAAGATACAAGGTGCGCCATCGGCAGAGATGCTGACCAAAATTCTTGGCCCGCGCTGAACCTGCCTGGTGGCTTGATCAGACCGTCCCTAATGCGAGCCAGGATGCCCCGCTTTTGCCTCCATCAACAGATGGGTGATTTCCGCCGCCGAATGCACGCCCAGCTTTTCCATCGTGTTATGGCGGTGCACCTGGACGGTCTTGTCGCTGATTGCCAGCTCGCGGGCGATGATTTTGTTGGGCTTGCCGGCGGCCATCAATTCCGCCACCTCGCGTTCGCGCGCGGTCAAAGTCGCCAGAGCGGTTTGTGCGGTGCGGGTTTGCGTACTGATCCGGCATTCCTCAATGCTGCGCTGCACCGCGCGCGTAACCGCATCGAGCAATACCTGATCCTTGCAGGGCTTTTCGAGAAAATCGCAGGCGCCGGTTTTCATTGCCCGCACCGCCATGGCCAAATCGCCGTGGCCGGTCAGAAAGATGATGGGTAAGCGTATGCCATGATCTTTGAGTGTTTGCTGCAGTTCCAGCCCGCTCATCAGGGGCATGCGCACGTCGAGCACCAGGCAGCCCGGCACATGCCCGTCGTAACGGTCGAGAAAGTCATGCGCCGACTCGAAAGTCGCCACACGCCATCCCGCCGAATCGAACAGATAAGCCAGCGAGCGGCGCATCGCCGCGTCATCGTCAACCACAAACAGCACCGCATCGTGTTCTTTCATAGGCCTCCCTGTGATTCTTCCCGCGGCAGGCTGAACCATACTGCCAGCCCGGCATTGTCGTCATTGGCCGCTGCCGACAGCGTTCCCCCAAACGATTCGATGATGCTTTTGCTAAGCGACAAGCCCAAGCCGAGGCCCTCGGGTTTGGTGGTGAAGAACGGTTCGAACAGGTGCGCGAACTGTTCGGGCTTAAGCCCGCAACCGGAATCGCGTACGGTGATGAGATAGGCGCTGGCTTCCGCCCGGAACTGTACCTCGATCGGTTCGTGTGCATGGCTGGCGGTCTGCTGCGCATCCAGTGCGTTTTTCAGCAGATTGAGCATGACCTGCTGGATCTTCACGGGGTCGGCGATTACCTTGGCCGGTTGTGTCGCGTCGGGTTGCCAGATAACGCGCGCTAGTGGATGGGTGCCGCAAAACAGGGCGATGGCTTCGCCCAGAACCGCGATCAGATCGACCGACTTCTGTTCGGCTGTTCTTTTTTGGGCGAACGCGCGGATATTCCGAATGATGCTTGCTGCCCGCTCACTTTGCGTGACGATTTCGTTGGTTCCGTCCAGCAAGGGTGCCGGCTCCAACCGGCCCGCCGCAATCCGTCGCGCCATGCCGCGGGCGAAGTTGCGGATCGCCGCCAGCGGCTGGTTCAACTCGTGCGCGATTGCGCTTGCCATTTCGCCGAGGATGGCCAGTCGCGCGGTATGGTCGAGCGTGGTTTGACGCAAGCGCGCCTCTTCTGCCATGCGCCGCTGTTCCTCCTGCGCGTCGCGCAGCGCGCGGGTGCGTTGGCTCACCAGGTGTTCAACACGCACGGTATGCACTGCCCAAACGACCAATAAAGCCAGAATCAGCAACAGCCAGCCCCAGTAGCGCCGCAAAACGCCTTCGAAGGTCCATTGGCGCAAATAGGCATAAGGGCCGATTTTCAGTTCGCGGAACAGCTCGTCGACAACCTGATAATCGGCGGGTACGGCCCAACTATAGCCATCCGCGGTACGTGGCATACGCAACAAGGCGATGGCCACTTGCTTGGACAGTTCCGCCGGGGTGTGACGCAAGGCGGCAATCGGCCAGTCGGGGTATAGCCGCGACGATGTTTGGCACTGGAAGCCCTGGGTGGCGATCGGCGCCAGCACATGCAGCTCGCCGGCGCCAATCTCGCCGCTGCGGATCATCTGCTCAAGCATACAGGTGCGAATGATGCCGGCGTCGGCCCGGCCCGCACGAACTGCATGCACGATTTTTTGAATCGGGAAACCCGTAAACTGCAGATTGGCGAGATCATGCTCAGGATCGACACCGGCTTCCAGCAATTCGCGTGCAGCGATCTGGTATCCCCCGAACGCATCCGGATCAACTGCCAGCACATGTTTGCCGGCCAGATCGGCCAAGGTGTGCAAGCGCGCGTTATTGCGCACCACGATGGCCGATCCGATCGATTGCCTTGGCGACAGGGCCCAAGGTGACTCGATGGTCGCGATGCGACTGGCGCCATCGCTATGTTCGAGGGCGACATAGTGGCCGCTGCTGGTGATGACGAAATCAATGGTCCGTTCCTGCACCGCGCGCGTCAGCCCGGCCTGGTCGAAATCAAGCAGAATGAAACGATGGTCCGGAATGGTGGCTACAAGCCAATTCCTGACATAGGACCAATCCTCTTGTACTGCCTCGGCGCCTTTATATGCCAGCACACCGATCCGCACCGTAGACACATTGCTTGCGTCCGCGAGGGATGCCTGGAGCAGCAGGGCCACGCACATCAAAAAAACGCCAAGCCGGTAGAGCGGTCGCAGAAAGAGCATGTCTTGTATTATCGGCTTATCAAACTCGACTGTAAAAAAGGCGCAGGATTATTCAATCCTGCGCCTTTTTGTTTTTTGCGGCCAGGCTAAACGCTGACGGCCTTTTCGCTGTTCTCGGCAAATTCGAGACGGACATTCTCCTGCTCGTCGATATCCACCACGACCTTGCCGCCATGGGCCAGTCGGCCGAACAGCAGTTCGTCCGCCAGCGCCTTGCGGATGGTGTCCTGAATCAGCCGCGCCATCGGTCGCGCACCCATTGCCGGGTCGAAGCCATGCTTGGCCAGATGATCCTTCAGGGCATCGGTAAACACGGCCTCCACTTTTTTCTCGTGGAGCTGTTCTTCCAGCTGCATCAGGAACTTGTCCACCACGCGCAGGATGACCTCGCGGCTGAGCGGCGCGAAGGAAATGGTGCCGTCGAGGCGGTTCCTGAACTCCGGACTGAACAGCCGCTTGATTTCCGCCATTTCATCGCCTTGCTGCCGCGCGGTGGTGAAGCCGATGTTGCTCTTGGTCAGGGATTCGGCACCGGCGTTGGTGGTCATGACGATGATCACGTTGCGGAAGTCCGCCTTGCGGCCATTGTTGTCGGTGAGCGTGCCGTGGTCCATCACCTGCAGCAGGATGTTGAAGATGTCGGGGTGGGCTTTCTCGATTTCGTCGAGCAGCAGCACCGCATAAGGGTGTTTGGTGATCTGCTCGGTCAGCAGGCCGCCCTGTTCGAAGCCGACATAGCCGGGCGGGGCGCCGATCAGGCGGGATACCGCGTGCCGCTCCATGTATTCGGACATGTCGAAGCGGATCAGCTCGATGCCCAGGGTGTAGGCCAGCTGCCGCGCCACTTCGGTCTTGCCGACGCCGGTCGGGCCGGAAAACAGGAAGGCGCCGATCGGCTTGTGCGGATTGCCGAGGCCGGAACGCGCCATCTTGATCGCAGAGGCGAGCGCATCGATGGACTTGTCCTGGCCGAACACCACGGACTTGAGGTCGCGGTCGAGGGTCTTGAGGGCGTTGCGATCGTCGCTGGAAATGCTCTTCGGCGGGATGCGCGCGATCTTGGCGATGATCTCCTCGATTTCCTTGTTGGTGATGGTCTTCTTCTGCTTGGATTTCGGCTGGATGCGCTGCGCAGCCCCGGCTTCGTCGATCACGTCGATGGCCTTGTCGGGGAGGTGGCGATCGTTGATGTAGCGCGCCGACAGTTCCGCCGCCGTGGTCAGCGCAGCGGCGGTGTACTTGACGCCGTGGTGCGCCTCGAAGCGCGATTTCAGTCCGCGCAGGATGGCCACGGTTTCCTCCACGCTGGGCTCGGGCACGTCGATCTTCTGGAAGCGCCGCGACAAGGCATGATCCTTCTCGAAGATGCCGCGATACTCGTTGTAAGTGGTGGCGCCGATGCAGCGCATCTGCCCGGAACTCAGGGCGGGCTTGAGCAGGTTGGAAGCGTCGAGCGTGCCGCCGGAAGCCGCACCGGCACCGATCAGGGTGTGGATCTCGTCAATGAACAGGATGGCGTGCGGATCCGCGTTGAGCTGCTTCAGCACCGCCTTGAGACGCTGTTCGAAATCGCCGCGGTACTTGGTGCCAGCCAGCAGCGCGCCCATGTCGAGTGAGTACACCGTGCTCTCGGCCAGCACTTCGGGCACCTCGCCCTCGACGATGCGCCGCGCCAGCCCTTCTGCGATGGCGGTCTTGCCGACGCCGGCCTCGCCGACCAGCAGAGGGTTGTTCTTGCGGCGGCGGCACAGGGTTTGTATGGTCCGCTCCAGTTCAAGCTCGCGCCCGATGAGCGGGTCGATCTTGCCGGCCAGAGCCTGAACATTCAGGTTCAGGGTGAAGTTGTCCAGTGCGCCGGCGGGGGCACTTTCCTGCTCTGCCTCCTGCTCTGTCTCGGGCCGCGCCGACGGGCCTTCCGCCACCTTGCTGATGCCGTGGGAGATGTAGTTCACCACGTCGAAGCGGGAAATGCCCTGCTGGCTGAGGAAATACACGGCATGGGAATCCTTCTCGCCGAAAATCGCCACCAGCACGTTGGCGCCGGTCACTTCCTTCTTGCCGGAGGATTGCACATGCAGGATGGCGCGCTGGATCACGCGCTGAAAGCCCAGGGTGGGTTGCGTGTCCACTTCGCCCGAGCCGGCCAGGGTGGGAGTCTGGGTGGTGACGAAGTCGGAGAGGGTTTTGCGCAGCTCGTCGATGTCGGCGGCACAGGCGCGCAGCACCTTGGCCGCGCTGGGGTTGTCCAGCATGGCCAGCAGCAGATGCTCAACGGTAATAAATTCGTGGCGCTTCTGGCGCGCTTCCATGAATGCCATGTGCAACGAGACTTCAAGTTCCTGTGCGATCATTTCAATTTTCCTCCATCACGCATTGCAGCGGATGTTGATGCTGCCGGGCGAATACCACGACCTGTTCGACCTTGGTGGCGGCGATGTCCTTGGGGTACACCCCACATAGGCCAGCGCCTTCAGTATGTACTTTGAGCATGATTTCCGTCGCTTGTTCGAGGGTCTTGGAAAAATATTGCTGCAGTACCTCGACGACAAACTCCATCGGAGTGAAATCGTCGTTCAGCAGCACCACGTTGAACAGCGGCGGGGACTTCAGCCTGCTTCTTACCGTTTCCAGTACCGGAGTTTCTTGACGCTTGCTACCCATTCGCTTCCTTTAAGCATAGTAAAACCATGTTGACGCTGTCGATGAATTTTTCAAGTACCTCCACCCTGCCAAGCTAGGGTTTCTTGGCGAGTTCGGCATGTTCGGCGCGCAATGCCTTGAGCCGTGCCTCGGCAATGGAAAGCTGGTAGAAATCGCCGTCGCCCGCCTTCAAGCCGAGCTGCAGTTGCTCGATGGCCGCGACCAGGTTGCCCTGGCGCGTGTAGGCTTCGGCCTGCGCCTGGTGGGAGAGCAGCATCTTGCCCTGCATGGCGTAGCCTTGCGCCTGCAATTCGTAGAGCCGGCCGTCGTTGGGGAAGCGGCGCAGTCGGTCGCCGACCAGCTTCAGTGCATCGCCGCTGTGGCGGTTCTGCAGCAGGGCTTCGGCATGGCCGTACACCAGCGCGCGGTGATTGGGAAAGCTTTTCAGTGCCGCCTGGTACTGGGCGAGGGCGGCGCCTTGCGGGCCGGCGGCAGTCTTGATCAGGGCACCCAGGTTTTCGATAATTGCGTTGGGCACAGTGGCTTTGCGCAATTGTGCCAGTTCCTGCTCGGCGCGCGCGGTCTCCTTGGCGCGCAACAGGGCAGCTGCCAGGCCGTAGCGGCTGGCGGCTTCGCTGCTGTATTTCTTTTCGCGCAGCGCTTCCTCGAAGTGGGCGATTGCTTGCTGCGGCGTCCCTTCGTCTGCGCGCAGCTTGGCGCGTACCAGCTGAAATTCCAGGCTGTCAGGAACTTGGCGATAGGGCTTGTTTTCCAGGCGGTTCTGCAGGTCGGCAATGCGATCGCTGGTGATCGGGTGAGTGCGCAGGTATTCCGGCGCGTTATTTTCGTACAACCGATTGAATTTTTGCAGCCGTTCGAAGAAAGAAACCGCGCCGCGCGGATCGAACCCGGCCTGGGTCAGCGTCTGCAGGCCAATGCGGTCGGCCTCGCGCTCGTGCTCGCGGGTGAAGTCGAGCTGGGTCTGGATGGAAGTCGCTTGCGCTGTCGCCATGGCGGCATTGGCAACCTGCGGATTGGAACGCGCAGCCAGGATCGCCACCGCCAGCGCGGCGAGCGAGGTCATCGCGCTTTGCTCCTGTTTGGCGATGATGCGCGCCAGGTGGCGCTGCGTGACGTGGGCGATTTCGTGGCCGAGCACGGCGGCGAGCTCGGATTCGCTCTGTGCCGCGAGTATCAGTCCGGTGTGCACGCCGATAAACCCGCCGGGCAGGGCAAAGGCGTTCAGGGTGTTGTCGCGAAGGACGAAGAATTCGAAATCCTGGCGGTTTTCCGCACTGGAGGCCACCAGCCGGTAGCCGAGGTTGTTGAGATAGTCGGTCAGTTCGGTATCGTCCACCAGGCTGCGGTCATGGCGGACGTCAGCCATGATGGCCTCGCCGATGCGGCGCTCGGTTTGCGGGGAGAATCCGCTTTGCGATGCCTCACCCAAGTCGGGCAGGCCATCGGCCAACACGCCCGGCATGGCTAGCATGGCCAGCAATGGGATGAGTGGGGCTAGGTGGCGTAAATTCATGGTGCTATGATAATCGCTTTAAAACATAAGTTCATTATTCAGGTGCCAAAAAATGAGCGGATTTACCCATTTCGACGAGGCTGGACAGGCGCATATGGTGGGCGTGGCGGAAAAGTCGGAAACTCGCCGCATCGCCCGCGCTGCGGGCAGAATTACCATGCAGCCCGCCACTCTGAAGCTGATTCTGGAGGGCGGGGCCAAAAAGGGCGATGTGCTCGGCGTCGCCCGCATCGCTGCGATCCAGGCTTCGAAGCGCACCTCCGAATTGATTCCCTTATGCCACCCGCTCGCGCTCACCAAGGTCGGCGTGGAGTTCAACGTGGACGAACCCAATGCGGCGATCGAGTGCATCGTCACGGCGGAAACCCTGGGGCGCACCGGCGTCGAGATGGAGGCGTTGACTGCTGCGAGCGTCGGTTTGCTGACGATCTACGATATGTGCAAGGCGGTGGATCGTGGCATGCATATGGATGGCATCCGCCTGCTGGAGAAGCAGGGCGGTAAGTCGGGCCACTGGGTGGCAGATTGAAACAAGCGCCCTTCACGTTCGTCCCCTCTCCCGCAGGCGGGAGAGGGTTGGGGTGAGGGCTAGCCTAGCCTGCGCACAAAAAATAATTGTAGATTGGCCGTTTTTTGATATATTAGCGAACTCTGATTTTGTTGATGAAGGAAAATATCACCATGTTTGGATCCAATATGTTCGGCATCAAGGAAATTGATGTTGCTGGGCTGCACTCCCTGTTGAGCGAGAAAAAGAATCTCGCCCTGGTGGATGTGCGCAGTGATAACGAAGTCGCTTACGGCGTGATCGAAGGTGCGCTGCACTTGCCCTTGCACCTGTTACCGATCAAGGCTGACGAGCTCGACAAGGATGTCCATACCATCTTCTATTGCCGTTCCGGCGCGCGTTCGGCGCAGGCCTGTGCCTTCATGGCTGCCAAGGGGCACGACAACGTGTATAACCTGCAGGGTGGCATTATGGCTTGGGCGCAGTCCGGTCTGGCACTGGCCAAGGCGGCTTGATTTTTGTCAGAGGGTAGTCGCGGCGGTTGCAATTTACCCTTATCTATATTATAAAACCCTTTTTTACATCTAAACCCCAACACTTTCAAGGAGACTAAGAAAAATGAATTTCGATAAAGAATTGGACGCCAGCGGCCTGAACTGCCCCCTGCCCATCCTGCGCACCAAGAAGGCCCTCGCCGAATTGACTACCGGCCAGGTGCTGAAAGTGATTGCTACCGACCCGGGTTCCGTCAAGGATATGCAGGCCTTCGCCAAGCAGACCGGCAACGAGTTGCTGTCTTCTGCCGAAGCGGGCGGCAAATACCAGTTCTTCATGAAGAAGAAATAGTAAAAATAGTTTGAACATATAATAACTAACTACAATCCGGAGGCAACAAGACATGTCGAAGAAGCTTGCAATCATCGCGACCAAGGGCACCCTGGACTGGGCTTATCCCCCTTACATTCTGGCTTCGACCGCTGCGGCGCTGGGTTATGAAGTGCAAATATTCTTTACTTTTTATGGCTTGCAATTGGTGCGCAAGGACATGAGCTGCCTCAAGGTCAGTCCGCTGGGGAATCCCGGCATGCCGATGAAGATGCCGTTCGGTCCGAAGTGGTTCAGGGGCATCAACTGGAATATTCCCAATATTATCCAGGCGAGCATCCCGGGTTTCGAGTCGCTGGCAACCGCACTGATGAAGCAGACCATCGCCAACAACGGCGTTGCGACCATTCCCGAACTGCGCGAGCTGTGCCAGGAGGCTGAAGTGAAGTTCCTCGCCTGCCAGATGACCGTGGAACTGTTCGGCTTCGAGCACAGCGATTTCATCGACGGGCTTGATTACGTGGGCGCCGCGTCGTTCTTCGAGTTTGCCGGGGAATCGGACATCTGCCTGTACATCTGATGGTTGGCAGCAGGTTGAGCTGAAGCAGTCAAAAAAGGGCAGGCGATATCGCCTGCCCTTTTTTACTTTTTAAAGTGTGAGATGAGACATGGCTTTAGTACGCGGCTGCAATTTCCCCGATGACCTGTATTACAACGTGGACGATAACGTGTGGGCCCGGCGCGAGTCTGACGGCACCGTGATCATCGGCATGACCGCCTACGGCTGCGCACTGTCGGGTGAGATCGTGGCTTGGACGGCAAAGAAAGTGGGGCGTGCGGTCGACCGGAACAAGTCCACCGGCACCGTCGAGTCGGGTAAATGGGTCGGCCCGGTCAAGGCACCCGTCAGTGGCGAAATCATTGCCGTCAACGAGGCGGCAGTCGCCGTGCCCAGCACGATCAACACCGATCCTTACGGTGCCGGCTGGCTGGTCAGGATGAAACCTTCCGACTGGGCAGGGGAATCGGGCTCGCTGCTGAGCGGGCAGGCTGCGGCTGAGGCGTTCGAGGCCAAGATGCAGACGGAAGGTTTCCCGGGCTGCGCCTGAAATGGACTGGCTGAAGCTTGTTGCCGGGATCGAGCCGCTGGAAGGCATTGCGCTGGATGCCGCCCTGGTCGGCGAAATGCAGCGCGCCGCCGGCACTATGGACGGCATCGATTTCTACACCCCAAGCTTCAAATCCTACGCCACCTCCGAAATCGCCTCCTGCGGCAAGAGCGCCTGGCCGGCGGTTTCCATTACCGGGCCGGACTGCAAATTGCAGTGCGACCACTGCAAGGGCAAAATTCTCGCCAGCATGATTCCGGCCCGTACCCCGGAAGACTTGTGGCGCGTAGCCAATCAGCAGATCGAGCGCGGCGCTCGCGGCATCCTGCTGACCGGGGGCTCCAACCACCGCAACGAAGTCGAGTACGACCCTTACTACTTGACTATCCGCCGCATCAAGGATGCCTTTCCGGCATTCAGGATCGCACTGCATACTGCGCTGGTGGATAGCGACGGCGCGCGGCGCATGGAAGACAGCGGCATCGATGCCGCCATGATGGACGTGATCGGCGCGCAGGAAACCATCACTCAGGTCTACCACCTGAAGCGTA
Source organism: Sulfuricella sp. (assembly GCA_031426955.1). Lineage (GTDB taxonomy): Bacteria > Pseudomonadota > Gammaproteobacteria > Burkholderiales > Sulfuricellaceae > Sulfuricella. Next base: position 16,100 of record JASJPA010000044.1, on the reverse strand, counting down.
GCGTGGACGACTTCGAGCGATCGCTGGAAAACCTCGTGGCGACGCGTCTCAAGGTGGTGCCGCACATCGTGCTGGGGCTGCATTACGGTCACTTGCTCGGCGAACGGGTCGCGCTGGAAATGCTGCGCCGCCACCAGCCGTCGGCGGTGGTGCTGGTGGTGGTGATGCCATTCTACGCACCTGCCCACCGGTCTTTCGGCGTGCCTGACAGCCTTGAAGTCGGCCGTTTTTTTCTCGACGCGCGGCAGGCCCTGCCGGATATCCCGTTGCTGCTCGGCTGCGCACGTCCGGCGGGTCGGGCCAAGACCGAGATCGATGCCTATGCGCTGATGGCCGGCTTGAATGGCATCGCGCATCCTGCCGACGGCATGGTCGAACTGGCGGCCCGGCTCGGCCGGAAGGCGCGCATTGCTTCTGCCTGCTGCTCAATGGCAGTGGGTGGCGAGATGGTAACGGAGGGCGGACTATGGGCAAAACCTGGCGCGTCATCGATACCGGCCTGAGGCCGGCGGCGGAGAATATCGCCCTCAACCGCGCCCTGCTTGAAGCGCGTCAGGCCGGCGAAATCCCCAATACCCTGCGCTTTCTGCGTTTCCGTCCCAGCGCGTTGCTCGGCTATCACCAGAGCGCGGAGCAGGAACTCGATCTCGATTACTGCCGTGCCAACCATATCGCCGTGCAACGCCGCATCACCGGAGGCGGGGCGATCTACTTCGACGAAACCCAGATCGGCTGGGAACTCTACCTGACCAAAGACGCTCTCGGCTGCGCCGACATGGCGCAGATTGCCCGCCGCATCTGCGTAGCGGCGGCGCGGGGAATCTCTGCCCTGGGCGTCGAGGCGAGATACCGGCCGCGCAACGACATCGAGGTGGAGGGAAAAAAGATTTCCGGAACCGGCGGCGCGTTCGAGGGCAATGCCCTGATGTACCAGGGCACGCTGCTGGTGCGGTTCGACGTGGAGAAAATGCTGCGCGTGCTGCGCATCCCGGCCGAAAAGCTTTCCGACAAGGCGATTTCTTCGGCGCGGGAGCGGGTGACGAATCTGGCCGATCTGCTCGGTCAGGCGCCCGACCTTGAGGCGGTCAAGGCGGCACTGACCGGGGCATTCGCCCAGGAATTCGGCGTTTCCTTCACCCCTGGCGAACTGGCTGCGGCAGAGCTGGCGCGCTATCAAAATGCACTGGCCGAGATCGACCATCCGGACTGGGTCAAACTGATCGACCGCCCGGCGGCGGATATGCCGATCCTGCAGGCATCGCGCAAATTTCCCGGCGGCCTGCTGCGGGTAAGCCTGGCGTTCGATGCGCGCGCCGGCCGCATCAAGCAAGTGTGGTTCAGCGGCGATTTCTTCGTCATCCCGAAGCGCGCGGTGGTCGATTTGGAGGCGGTGCTGCGCAACGTTCCGCTGGAGGGGATAGAAGAAATAATCAGAGGTTTTTTCGCTCGGCAGCAGGCGGATTTGCTGATGCTGACGCCGGATGATTTTGCAGCGGTGATCCGGCAGGCGGCCGGATGAGAGTGGAAGTGGACGTGCTGGTGGTCGGCCTCGGGCCGGCCGGCGGCGCGGCGGCGCTGGCTGCGGCGGAGGCCGGATTGCGCGTGGCCGCGGTGGAGCGCCGCAAGGAAATCGGCGTGCCGGTGCAGTGCGCCGAATTCATTCCCTTGCCGCTGGCTCGTTACGCGGTGCCCGAGGGTGTGCTGCAGCAGCGCATTCAGGGCATGGTCAGTCACCTGCCCTCGGGGAGGGCGGAGAAAAGCGATACGCCCGGCCTGATGATAGACCGCGCCGCATTCGACCAGGCATTGGCGCGGCAGGCCGAGCAAAGCGGCGCCAGGCTGCATTTGAACAGCCGCCTGGTCGGGCTGGATGGCGCGGGTTCGTCGGCTATCGCGGTGACGCCGCAGGGCGAGATGCGCTTTGATTACCGGCTGCTGGTCGCAGCCGACGGGCCGCACTCCTTCGTGGCAAGGTCGCTCGGCCTGCCGCGGCTGGAAACGCTGCATGCCCGGCAATACACCGTGCCGCTGCTTGAGGCCAGCGAGGAGACCGAAATCTGGCTGTCGCCCGACTATCCCGGCGGCTACGCCTGGCTGTTTCCCAAGGGCGGGGTGGCCAACCTCGGTCTCGGTGCGGACAAGCGCTTTGGCGCTGATCCCAAAGCCTTGCTGGATGCGCTCCACCGCAAGCTTGTTGCCGATGGCAGGGTGGGAGAGGCCATCCTGAACCGCACCGGCGGTGCGATCCCGGTCGGTGGCCTGCGCCAGAATTTGGCGATGGGTAACGTGCTGTTCGTCGGGGATGCGGCCGGGTTGACGCATCCCGTTACCGGCGCGGGCATCGCCGCCGCCGCGGCGTCCGGCGAGCTGGCCGGGCAGGCTGCTGCAGCCTGGTTGATCGGGTGTGATAAAAAGGCATTGATGGATTTTGAGAACGCTATTCGCGACCAGTTCGGCGCCAGCCTGGAGCGGGCAGTGGCGCGCCGGGCCTGGCTCGGGCAGTATTGGGGGACGCCAGCGGCGAGCGATGACAGGATACAGCGGCGCGGATGGGTCGCCTTTCCGGAATATTTTGATGAGGGTTAATCTCAGATTATCTATCGGAGCCAAAACACCGTTGTAGGAGCGCCGCCCTCGGCGCGATTGCTGCCACAAATCGCGCCGGGGGCGGCGCTCCTACATGCACGAGATGTGTAGGATGCGGTTCGTGCCTCACCACATCCTACGCCCCTATCAAATTCACTTTTGGTCTAGAAATGGAATCATCCATGCGTTCCCCCGAATACGTCCAGATGAGCACGGCAGCCGCCATCACGCTCGGCCTGATCCCGGGCCGCATGTATCGCACCGACTGCACCCATTGCCTCAACCTGCTGCTGACCTACCCCGAGGGCTGCCGCGCCAATTGCGCCTATTGCGGTCTGGCGCGGCATCGCGAGGAGGCTCGCGATTATGTCGACCGCAACTTTATTCGCGTGGATTGGCCGGCGCTGCGCTACCGGGAAGTGATAACACGCGTTCGGGCTGGCGGGGACAAGGGGCGGTTCCAGCGCATGTGCATTTCCATGATCAGCCACCCCGACTCGAACCGCGACACGCTCGCGCTGCTGGAGTTGTGGGTTGCGGAGCTGCCCGATATCCCGGTTTCCATCCTCTCCAATCCCACCACCATGGAACGCGACGATCTGGCGCGCCTCAAGCAGGCCGGCGCGGATATCTTCACCGTGGCGCTGGACGCCGTCACGCCGGAAATTTTCGAGCGCACCCGGGGCAAGGCCGTGGATAGCCCGCACCGCTGGGAAAAATACTGGCAGGCGATAGCCTGGGCGGCGGAAATCTTCGGTCCGGAAAAATTCGGGGCACACCTGATCTGCGGCATGGGGGAAACGGAGCGCGAACTGCTCCAAGTCGTGCAACGCATCAGGGATAAGGGCGGCTACAGCCATCTGTTTGCCTTCTTCCCGGAAAAAGGTTCGTTGATGGAAGATAGCCCGGCCTGCGACAAGGCGCAGTGGCGGCGGGTGCAACTTGCCCGCCACCTTATCGACCATGCCGGCGGCGATTTTCGTCACATGGAATTCGATGCATCAGGGAAGGTGGTTGGTTTCGGCATGGCGGAAATCGAGCTGGAACAGATCGTCAAGGCAGGCAACCCGTTCCGTACCTCCGGCTGCCCTGGAAATGAAGCTGCCGACGTGTCGGCCTGCAACCGGCCCTATGGCGACAGCAACCCATCTGACATTTTGTCATATCCGTTTAAGTTGAATCCGGAAGATGTTGAAATCGTTCAACTTCAGATGAGGGGTGAAAGGGTAAAACCATTTCAGGAATAAGCCGGATTGTTGTGAAAAAGCAACAAAAATAAATTTTTTTAATAGATTGTTTTAATGGATTAAATAGTTCAAATGAACTAGTTCTAGAAACAACGGATGTACTGAAATCAAAAAAACATTTGAGACATGTAACGGTTTGTGACATATTTCGATCGTGTCTAGAGTAAGGTTTGGATTAGTTATCAATCAGTAACGGATTCATTCTGGCCGGGCATTAAAGAGAATTACGAATTAATCAACGGAGGACATACAACATGAAATTAAAAGCACTAGTAGGAGTTCTGGCTGTTGCGGGTCTGGCGATGCCAGGGATTGCTTCGGCAACCAATGGTTATTTTTCCCATGGCTACGGCATGACCGCCAAGGGCATGGGCGGTGCATCTACAGCTATGGCTAAAGACGCCATGGGTGGCGCAAACAACCCGGCCAGCATGGCGTTTGTCGGTGATCGCCTGGATGTCGGCGTGGACTGGTTCAGCCCAGAGCGGAGTGCAAAAAGAGAGGGTGCCGCTTTTGCCAATTTCTCCTCGGATAGCGACAGCACCAATTTTTTCGTGCCTGAATTTGGCTACAACATGATGCTGGGCGAAAAAATGTCGCTGGGCATCACGATTTACGGCAACGGCGGCATGAATACCGATTACCAATCGACTTCGGCCAAGACCGCTTGCGACCCGGTGGGCGGCGGCAACTTATTTTGTGACAAAATGGGCGGTGGATCAGGCGGTAAAGTAGGCGTAAATCTGGAGCAATTGATTGTTGCTCCAACTTTTGCCTACAAGGTTAACGCGAGCAACTCCATTGGCGTGTCACCCTTGTTTGTGTACCAACGATTCAGTGCGAATGGCATTGAGGCTTTTGGTGCGCTATCCTCAGACCCCACTCACCTTGCGGGAACTGGGCATGATTCTTCTACAGGCTGGGGTGTCAGGCTCGGCTGGCAGGGCAATGTAACGGATACCGTGACCTTGGGCGCCACCTACTCTCCAAAAATCAATATGAGCAAATTCAAGCGGTACGCCGGCTTATTTGCAGAACAGGGCGATTTCGATATTCCAATGAATTGGAATTTGGGTGTCGCATTCAAGGCTACCCCGGCTCTAACAGTCGCACTGGATTATCAGCACATTGATTATTCTGGTGTTAAATCGATTTCTAATTCTGGCTTAACTGGCGCTGGTACTACATGGTCAGCTGCGATCCCAGGGGACGCAACACAGTTGGGAGCAAGCAACGGCTTGGGATTCGGTTGGTCCAGTGTTGACGTCGTGAAGCTGGGTGTCGAGTATAAGTACAACGATGCACTGACACTTCGTGCCGGTATTAATCATGGTGACAACCCGATTAAATCCGGCGAGCAGACCTTCAATATTTTGGCCCCTGGTGTCGTGACCGATCACTACACTTTGGGTGCGACTTATGGCGTAACCAAGGATTCTGAAATTACGGTTGCCTATATGCATGCCCAAGAGAAGTCGGTTTCTGGCGCTACGAGCGCTTACTTCGGCGGCGGCGCCGTAGGTGGCACCGAAACAATCAAGATGTACCAAAACTCTCTGGGCATCGCTTACGGAATGAAGTTTTAATCTGGCCGTTAGCTAGAGCGTCACGTGAAATAAACTAGATCGGGCTGGGGGTGAGAAATCACTTTCAGCCCTTTTTATTTAAAACTAAAAAATTGATTCCGGAGGCTACATGAATGGATTTCTGAAAAAACTGGCACTTGCGACCCTGACTTTGGGCCTGAGCATGACCGCCGCACTGGCGGATGACGTACTGCTCAAACCTTTCGTCCTGGCATCCAAGGGTGCGGGCACGGTGGCGGACAAGGCGGCAGCAGCCAAGACTGCGTTGCAGGCGAACGGCTTTACCATCGCCGGCAGCTACTCGCCCTATCCTGAAACCACGATCATCGTGGTGACCAACGATGAGATGAAGACCACGGCGGCGAAATCCGAGCACGGCGGTTTTGGCGCGGCTCAGCGGGTTTCGGTGACCAAGGTGGGCAACGACGTGCAGGTTTCCTACACCAACCCGACCTACATGGCCAACGGCTATCGGATGGCGGGCGATTTGCCGCAGACATCAGAAAAACTGAAGGCAGCGCTGGGCCATGTGGAAGAGTTCGGCGCCAAGGGCCTGACCGAGAAGAAGCTGCGCAAGTACCACTACATGTTCGGCATGGAATATTTCGACGAGCCCGTCCCCCTGGCCGAATATGGCAGCTACGAGGAAGCGGTGAAGGCGGTCGAGGCCAATCTGGCGGCGGGCAAGGGCGGGGTGAGCAAGGTCTACCGCGTTGATGTTACCGGCAAGAAGGAATCCGTGTTCGGCGTGGCCATGAAGGGCGGCGACAAGTACATGGACGACAAGTACATCATGAGCATCATTGATTTCGGTGACCTCAAGGCCTCCGCGCATCTGCCCCATGAAATGCTGGTTACTGGCAACAAGGTGATTGCGCTGTATGCCCGCTTCCGCATCGCCCTCAACTTCCCCGACCTGAAAATGACGGGCGCAAACAGCTTCATGAAGATCATGGAGTCGCCGGAAGCGATCCGCAAGGCCATGGTAGTGGCGGCGGGCGGCAAGGAATAACACCAACAATAAGCCGGAAACGGCTAAAAATAAGAATTGGCCCCGCTTCGGCGGGGTTTTTGTTTTTGTGGTCGGTTGTCGTGAGACTTAAACCTTAAAACGGTGTTTCACCGCAAAGGCCGCAGAGGAAAAACAAGGAGGAACCTCACTGCTTGTCAGTCAGTTTGCCGGCGAGCAGTTCGCGTAATCGATCCTGAGCTTTCATCCCGGTTGGAATGTTCGTACAAGGAGCGCCGCCCCCGGCGCGAATGCGGTCGAAAATCGCGGCGAGGGCGCCGCTCCTACGGCGGTGATTTGGCTTTAATGGACAATCCGGGTTCATGGCTCAAGTATAGATTTTCTCACCACCCATTTCCGCACTTCTTCCAGCGCCAGCATGGCGAAGGCGAAGGGGATGACGAACAGCCAGACATTCAGTCCGATGGGCGCGGTGCCGAATATCAGGTTGCCCAACGGCGTGTAATCGATGGCCAGGATCAGCGCGATCTCGGCGGCGATGCCCCAGAGTATGAGCGGATTGCCCAGGATGCCGGTGACAAGCAGCGATTCCCGCTTGTCGCGGCAGAGAAACACGTTCATCACCTGCATCACGATGATGGCGGTGAGGGTGGCGGTGGTGGCCTGCAAATAGAGGGGATCGAGTGGGGAAAGCATCTCGCCGTAGTGCCATCCCGCACCATGCAGCACGAAGAAGAACGCCGCCATTGCCGCTGCCGCTTCCATTATTCCGAGGAACAGGTAGGCGCGCACCACCAGCGACCAGTTGAGCAGGCGGTCATGGCGGGCGCGTGGCGGCTGCTGCATCACGCCGGGATGCGGTTTCTCCATCCCCAGCCCCAACGCCGGCAGCATGTCGGTGCCAAGGTCTACCGCCAGGATCTGGATGATGGTCAGCGGCAGCGGGATCTTGAGCAGGGCGAAAGCGAGGTAGGGCACTATCTCCGGGATATTGGAGGTGAGGATATAGGCAAGGAACTTGCGGATGTTCTCGAACACCGCGCGGCCTTCCTCGATGGCGGCGACGATGCTGGCGAAATTGTCGTCGAGCAGGATGATGTCGGCCGATTCGCGCGCCACGTCGGTGCCGGAAATGCCCATGGCGATGCCGATGTCGGCTTTCTTCAGCGCCGGCGCGTCGTTGACGCCGTCGCCGGTGACCGCGACGGTTTCCCCCTTGTGTTTCAGCGCGGTGACGATGCGCAATTTCTGGTCGGCGCTGACCCGGGCGAAAATGATTTCCGGCGCATCCAGCGCGAGCTGCAACTGGATGTTGGAAAGCCGCCTCATCCCTTCGCCGATGATGACCGTTGGCGACTCGCTCCGCACCAGGCCGATTTCCCGCGCGATGGCTAGTGCGGTATGGGGGTGATCACCGGTGACCATGATGACGCGGATGCCGGCGTCAAAGCATTTGCGGATGGCGTCGGGCACTTCCGGGCGCGGCGGGTCTTCCAGTCCCACCAGGCCGAGCAAGGTCAGGCCGCACTCCAGATTCTCCGTGGATTCGTTTTCTGCTACGGCGCGGTGAGCCAGGGCGAGTACGCGCAACCCCTTGCCGGCCAGGGTCTCCTGCGCAGCCGCGAAGCGTTCGCGCAGTTCCGCGTCGAGCGGCAAAAGTTTGCCGCCTATCCCTATCTGGGTGCAGAGGGGCAGCACCGTTTCCAGCGCGCCCTTGGTGTAGAGGGATAGCCCTTCGGGTGTCCGGTGCAGGGTGGAAAGCCGTTTTCGGTCGGTGTCGAAGGGCACTTCGCCCACCTTGGTGTAACCTGGGGGCTCCGGCAGCACGCCCTGTGCCATGCGCACCAGCGCGATTTCCATCGGGTCGCCGAGCAGTTCGGGGGCGCCGTTTCTTTCGGTGGTCTGGAGGTTGTGACAGAACAGCGCAGTCTCGAAAAAGCTGCGGTAGTCTTCCGCCAGTGCGGGGTCGAGGGTCAACTCGGTGGCGGCGCGGAACTCGCTGGCGAGAAAGACTTCCTTCGCCGCCATCCGGTTCTGGGTGAGGGTGCCGGTCTTGTCGGTGCAGATTACGGTGGCTGAGCCTAGCGTTTCCACCGCAGGCAGGTGGCGCACCAGGGCGTTGCGTCTGGCCATGCGCTGGGTGGCCATGGCCAGCGCCAGGGTGACGGTGGGCAGCAGGCCCTCGGGCACGTTGGCGACGATGATGCCGATGGCGAAAATCAGGCTTTCCCAGAAAGGGAGTCCGATCGCCTGGCCAATCAGGAAAAAAATTGCCCCGAGCAGGCTGGCCAAGGCTGCTACCAGGCGGCTTACGCGCGCAATCTCGCGCTGCAATGGGGATGGCGCTTCCCTCGCAGTCTGGGTGAGGTGGGCGATTTTGCCGAATTCGGTATGCATGCCGGTGGCGAACACTACCGCCCGTGCCTCGCCGGATACCAGCGAAGTGCCGGCGAGCAGGACGTTGCGTGCAAGGAGCAGGTCCTCCTCCTTGCAGGGTTCGGTATTTCTGGCTTTGGGCAGTGATTCTCCGGTGACCGTGGCGTTGTTGACGCGCACACCGAAAGCCTCGACCAGTCGGCAGTCGGCGGGGATGTCGTCGCCGGCCTGCAAGACAAGAATGTCTCCGGGAACCAGTTCGACGGCCGGGATTTGCTCGATGGTTCCGCTACGCAGCGCCATTACCTGATGGGGCAGAAGGTTTTCCAGCGCGGCCAGGGCTTTCTCGGCGCGGTATTCCTGCCAGAATGAAAAAATGCCGTTGATCAGGATCACGCCGAGTATGGCCCAGCCCAGCATCGCCATGCCCTTGCCGGGATCGCTGAATTCCGCGACGAAGGCCAGCGCGGCGGCCAGCCACAGGATCAGGGCGAAAAAGTGGGTGAATTCCCTGAGGAAGCGCAGCGCGAGCGGCGCCTTTTTGACCCGCTCCACCCGGTTCGGTCCGAATTCTTTGAGCCGGCGCGCGGCTTCCTGAGCGGGCAGCCCCTCGGGGCGGCTGTTGAGGCTGCGGATTGCGTCTTCGACGGTGAGGTGATGGATTTTCATGAGGATAAACGGCGTTTGTATTGCTTAAATGTAGTCCATGCCCGGCGGGATTTTCTGGAATAAAAATAATCGAAATGCTACCGTCTCGTAGGAGCGACCTCCCGGTCGCGAACAGCAGTGCCAAGCGGGGCAGGGTGGCTGCTGATGGAGGCGGTCGCGACCGGGAGGTCGCTCCTACAGGGGGAATCTTATGGGGCGGGAGTCGCATGGCAGGGATTTGCGCAAGGGGCGGTACTCGGAGACGGGGCGCGTTTATCTGGTGACGGCGGTTACCGAGGCGCGGAGGACGCTGTTCGCCGATATCGGCTTGGGGCGGGAGGTCGTTCATGCCATGCGTTATCACGATCTTGCCGGAGACTCGGAAACGCTTGCGTTCGTGGTGATGCCGGATCACTTCCACTGGTTGTTTTCCATGGGGGAGAACATGCCTCTTGCACCGCTCATCAAATCGGTTAAGAGCTTTTCCGCCCGTAGAATCAACCGGTGTCTCGGAGGAAGCGGAAAGGTGTGGCAGACAGGCTACCATGACCACGCGTTGCGCCGCGAAGAGGATATCGTCCAGGTGTCCCGTTATGTTGTCGCCAATCCGTTGCGCGCCGGGTTGGTGGAGCGGCTGGGCGATTATCCGTTATGGGATGCGGCGTTCCTGTAGGAGCGACCTCCCGGTCGCGACTGTCTCTAGTTAGCGCCCGCGCTCTTCGCTTAGCACCGCTGGTCGCGACCGGGAGGTCGCTCCTACAAGGGGGGCGGGGAATCGGCAGCGAGGCCGTTTCCACCTGTGATAAACTTTCGTTGTTCCCTTAATCCAAGCGGGTTTTCTTATGTCCGGCAATTCCATCGGCAAACTTTTTTGTGTCACTTCCTTCGGCGAATCCCACGGCCCGGCAATCGGCTGCGTGGTGGATGGCTGCCCGCCCGGCATGGCCTTGAGTGAGGCGGATATCCAGGGCGAGCTCGACCGGCGCAAGCCCGGCACTTCGCGCCACGTCACCCAGCGGCGCGAGTCGGACACGGTGGAAATCCTCTCCGGCGTGTTCGAGGGCAGGACCACCGGTGCTCCCATCGCCCTGCTGATCCGCAACGAGGACCAGCGCAGCAAGGACTACGGCAACATCGCCGAAACCTTCCGTCCCGGTCACGCCGACTACACCTACTGGCACAAGTACGGCATCCGCGACCATCGCGGCGGCGGGCGCTCCAGCGCGCGCGAGACCGCAGTGCGGGTGGCGGCCGGTGCGGTGGCGAAGAAGTGGCTGAAGGAGCGCTATGGCGTGGAAATTCGCGGCTACCTTTCCCAGCTCGGTCCGATCGAGGTGCCGTTCAAGTCCTGGGCGGACGTGGACAAGAATCTCTTCTTCGTGGCCGATGCCGGTTACGTGCCGCAACTGGAGGAATACATGGATGCCCTGCGCAAGTCCGGCGACTCGGTCGGCGCGAAAGTCACCGTGGTGGCGCAAGGCGCGCCGGTGGGCTGGGGCGAGCCGGTGTACGACCGGCTCGACGCCGAGATCGCCTATGCCATGATGAGCATCAACGCGGTCAAGGGCGTGGAGATCGGCGCCGGTTTCGCCTCGGTGGCGCAGAAGGGCAGCGAGCACGGCGACGAGCTGACGCCGCGAGGCTTCCTCTCCAACCACGCCGGCGGTATCCTCGGCGGCATTTCCACCGGCCAGGACATCGTTGCCCACCTCGCCATCAAGCCCACCTCCAGCATCCGCATCCCGCGCCACTCGATCAACAAGGCGGGCGAGCCGGTAATGGTATCTACAGAAGGGCGGCATGATCCCTGCGTCGGCATCCGCGCCACGCCCATCGCCGAGGCGATGCTGGCGCTGGTGCTGATCGACCATGCCCTGCGCCACCGCGCCCAGAATGCCGACGTGGTTTGCGCGACGCCGCGCATTCCGGGCAGTATCGGCAAATAATCCTTGGCCTTCCCGACGTTATTGCCGGCTCCGTTCTCTCCATGAGAGGGTGGACGCGCATCGCGGCTGTCGCCCGCCGTGGTCGCAGTTGGGCGTTGCTGGTGTTTTTTGCCCTATGTCTTCAGCTCCTTATGCAGGCGCCCTTGGCTCGCGCGGCGGATTTTCCGCCCCCACCGGTGATGTTGGCGAATGTCTATCGCAGTGATACGGCGCTGGCCGACTACCTGGTCAGCGAGAAGCTGGACGGGGTACGTGGTTACTGGGACGGCGAAAAGCTTCTGACGCGTGGCGGGGAGCGCATCGAGGCGCCGGACTGGTTCACCGCAGGGTGGCCGGATTTTCCCCTGGACGGCGAGTTGTGGGTCGGACGAGGGCGGTTTTCCAGCGCCGTATCCATCGTGCGGCAGAAAACGCCGGATGATGCCGCCTGGCGTACGCTACGGTTCATGGTGTTCGATCTGCCGGCCCATCCGGGAACCTTCGCCGAACGCAACGCGGCGCTGAAGCCCTTGCTTGCCGGGCTTGCGCTGCCCTGGGTGCGTCCGGTCGAGCAGTTCAAGGTGGCCGACCGGGCCGGATTGCGTGTCGCGTTCGACCGGGTGGTCAAGAATGGGGGTGAAGGGCTGATGCTCCATCGCGCTGCGTCCCTTTACCAGGCCGGGCGCAGCGACGACTTGCTCAAGCTGAAACCGTACCAGGATGCTGAAGCGAGGGTCATTGCGCATCTGCCGGGCAAGGGCAGGCACCAGGGTGTGCTCGGAGCCTTGCTGGTGGAAACGGCGGAGGGGCTGAGATTCCGCATCGGAACGGGGTTTTCCGACGCGGAACGTCGAAACCCGCCTGCGCCGGGAAGCTGGGTGACGTATCGCCATGTCGGACTGAACGAAGACAGCGGCATTCCCCGCTTCGCCAGTTTCATGCGGGTGCGGGAGGATATGCCCGGCGGGGAGAGGTAGAAGTCGCAGGTCGGTTCACCACCCCTCACCCCTCTGTGGCGTGTTAAAATTCCGCCCATGCGTTCCCTTCCCTACTGGCGCCTCTCCGGTTTTTATTTCTTCTATTTCGCGTTTGTCGGCGCGATGGCTCCGTTCTGGGGGCTGTACCTCCAATCGCTGGCATTCACCGCGTTCCAGATCGGCGTGCTGATGTCGCTGCTCCAGGTGATGCGCATGTTTGCGCCGAACATCTGGGGCTGGGTGGCCGACCGGGCCGGCAAGCGCGTCGCCATTGTCCAGATTGCTGTCGGCTTGAGTTTGCTCAGCTTTGTTCCGGTGTTCTTCAATTCCAGCTTCGCCGGGCTGTTCGTGGCGATGTCGCTGATGAGCTTTTTCTGGAGCGCTTCCCTGCCGCTGGTGGAAGCGACCACGCTCAGCCATCTCGGCGAGAAGACTGCCAAGTACGGGCGCATCCGGCTGTGGGGCTCGGTCGGATTCATCGTTGCGGTGATCGGGCTGGGCTATCTGTTCGACTTTGTGGCAATCCGCTGGCTGCTGTGGGCCGTGCTGGGCATCGTGGCCGCGTTGCTGCTGTTTTCGCGTCACATTCCGGAGGCGGAGGTGCTGGCTCATCACACCGACCATCTGCCGATCTGGCACATCATCCGTCGCCCCGAAGTGCTGGCCTTCATCGGCGCCGGCTTCCTGATGGCGGCGGCGCACGGCGCTTATTACACTTTTTACTCGATTTACCTGGTCGATCACGGTTATGCCAAGAGCAGCGTGGGGCTGCTGTGGTCGCTCGGGGTGGTGTGCGAGATCGGCGTGTTCCTGTGGATGCCGCGCCTGCTGCGCAGTGTGTCGCTGCGCCAGGTGTTGCTGGCCAGTCTCGCCCTTGCGGTGCTGCGCTTTCTGATGATCGGCTGGGGGGTGGGCTGGATCGCCGTGATCGTGGCGGCCCAGTTGCTCCACGCTGCCACTTTCGGCGCCTACCATTCGGCGGCGGTGGAGATGGTGCACCGTTTTTTCAAAGGCCGGCATCAGGCCCAGGGGCAGGCGCTTTACAACAGCGTGTCGTTCGGGGCGGGAGGGACGCTGGGCGGGCTGTATAGCGGCATGGCCTGGGAGACGCTGGGACCGAATGTCACGTTCACCATTGCGGCGGCTTTTGCCTTGGCGGCGTTTGGGTTGGTGGCGTGGAAGCTGAGGCTGGAGAAATAAATCTAAATACTGTTTTTATCCACAGATGAACACGGATTAACACAGATAGAACAATGTGTTGTTGAAGATTTGCGGCACACCGAAAGGTAATTAAGTTAAGAGTCTTAACTCATTGATAATCTGTGTATATCTGTGTTAATCCGTGGCTGAACTGCTTTTTATAGGGCATAAAGGGTTGTGAGTGGTATAGCGCATCCGTAACGTAATCTCTTTCCGCTGGGTAAACTATCCGATTTGCCAAGAAATATGCCATAATTTCCGTTTTTCGCCATCTTTAGTCAGTCATGAGCGCACAAACCCTTTACGACAAGTTATGGCAGTCCCATGTGGTGCACACCGAGTCGGATGGCACTACGCTGCTTTACATCGACCGCCACTTGCTGCATGAAGTGACCAGCCCGCAGGCCTTCGAGGGGCTGCGTCTGGCCGGGCGCAAGCCTTGGCGTCTGAGCGCCAACCTGGCGGTGGCAGACCATAACGTGCCGACCACCGGCCGTGCCCAAGGCATCACCGACCCGATTTCTCGTCTGCAGGTGGAAACCCTGGACGACAACTGCGCCAGTTTCGGGATTACCGAATTCAAGATGGGCGATGTGCGCCAGGGCATCGTTCACGTTATCGGCCCGGAACAGGGTGCGACCCTGCCGGGGATGACGGTGGTGTGCGGCGATTCGCATACCAGCACGCATGGGGCATTCGGTGCGCTGGCCCACGGTATCGGCACCAGCGAGGTCGAGCATGTGCTCGCCACGCAATGTTTGCTGCAGAAGAAATCCAAAACCATGCTGGTCAGGGTGGAAGGGGCTCTGGGCAAGGGTGCCACGGCCAAGGACATCGCCCTGGCGGTGATCGGCAGGATCGGCACCGCGGGCGGCACCGGCTACGCCATCGAGTTTGGTGGCTCGGCGATTCGTGCGCTTTCCATGGAAGGGCGCATGACCTTGTGCAACATGGCGATCGAGGCGGGTGCGCGCGCCGGCATGGTGGCGGTGGACGACACCACGATCAACTACATCAAGGGTCGTCCCTTTGCACCCAAGGGCGAGCTGTGGGACCAGGCAGTGGCCTACTGGCGCACGCTGGTGAGCGACGAGGGCGCGCATTTCGACGCGGTGATCGAAGTCGATGCCGCGGCGATCAAGCCCAGCGTGACCTGGGGCACGTCGCCGGAGATGGTGGTCACGGTGGACGACAAGGTGCCCGACCCGGCGCTGGAGCCCGATCCGGTCAAGCGTTCCGGCATGGAGCGGGCGCTGGCCTACATGGGCTTGCAGGCGAATACGCCGATCACGCAGATTGCCGTGGACAAGGTATTCATCGGCTCCTGCACCAATTCCCGGATCGAAGACCTGCGCGGCGCGGCGAAAATCGCCAAGGGCAAGCACAAGGCTGCGAACGTCAAGCAGGTGCTGGTGGTGCCGGGTTCCGGCCTGGTCAAGCAGCAGGCTGAGGCGGAAGGCCTGGACAGGATTTTCATCGAGGCCGGCTTCGAATGGCGCGACCCCGGCTGTTCGATGTGCCTGGCGATGAACGCCGACCGGCTGGAACCGGGCGAGCGCTGCGCCTCCACCTCCAACCGCAACTTCGAGGGACGGCAGGGGCCGGGTGGCCGAACCCATCTGGTCAGCCCTGAAATGGCTGCGGCTGCGGCGATTGCCGGGCATTTCGTCGATATACGGGATTGGCTGTAACCACACGTTTAAGGAGATCGCCATGGCGAAGAAACTGATTGCATTGCTGTCCATCGGGATGATGTTTGCGCTGGCCGGATGCAATACCGTGCGCGGCGTCGGCCAGGATATCGAGAAGGGCGGCGAAGCCATTCAGAAGGCAGTGAAGTAAATGGAAAAATTCACCCGGCTTGAGGGATTGGTGGCACCGCTGGATCGTGCCAACGTCGACACTGACGCGATCATCCCCAAACAGTTCCTGAAGTCCATCAAGCGCAGCGGCTTCGGCCCGAACCTGTTCGACGAGTGGCGCTATCTCGACCACGGCGAACCGGGGCAGGATTGCAGCAACCGTCCGCTCAACCCGGATTTCGTGCTCAATCAGCCGCGCTACCAGGGCGCGCAGATCCTGCTGGCGCGCGAGAACTTCGGCTGCGGCTCATCACGCGAGCATGCGCCATGGGCGCTGCTGGACTACGGTTTCCGCGCTGTTATCGCGCCCAGCTTCGCCGATATTTTCTTCAACAACTGCTTCAAGAACGGCATTCTGCCTATCGTGATGGGTGCCGAAGAAGTCGACCGCCTGTTCAAGGAAACGGTGGCGACCGAGGGCTACAAGCTGACGGTGGACCTGGAGCAGCAGTCGGTGACTACGCCGGGCGGGCATGGCATCAGCTTCGAGGTGGACCCTTTCCGCAAGTACTGCCTGCTCAATGGCCTGGATGACATCGGCCTGACCTTGCAGAACGCGGACAAGATCAGGGCTTATGAAGAGCGGCGGCGCCAGACGGAGCCGTGGGTGTTTGGTTAGGGATTGATTTCACCGCAGAGGCGCAGAGGCGCGGAGATTTTTGGTTTTCTCTGCGCCTCCGCGCCTCTGCGGTTCAAGAAGGTTTTGAACTTGGGAATAATTAA
>JASJPA010000043.1:0-28979 GCA_031426955.1 Sulfuricella sp. | reverse complement strand
GTCGGGCGTATGAATAACTACGCCACTCTTTCACAAAATCCCCCTACAAAACAAAATCCTGCGCGATCATCACACGAATTTATAAAACATCCGGGCTAGGAATCGATATCCAGTCCGAAGCGGTGGGTATGATTGATGGCGTTGAGTAGCGGTTTAAACGGGATGCTCGGGCCGAACCTCTTGACGATCGCCATGAACGGAAGATCCGGGCCATTCGGGTCGAACTGATAGCGACCGGAAGTCATGTCGTCGAACATCTGGCGCAATTCCTTGTCCATCGCATCCACCCAGGGCAGGATCATGGTCTTGCGCTCCTCGTCATCCTCGACGATGGCGCGCAGCTCATCTACTTCGTAAACCGCCTGGTGAACCAGATCGATGTATTCGTCTAAAGTTTTCGGGTTTTTCATAACCACTCCTTGTACCGCGATAAACCCAGATTGTCCATTAGAACCAAAACACCACAGCCGCGATTTGCGGCCGCATTCGCGCCGAGGGCTGCGCTCCTACATGCACGAGCATTCCAATGGGCAAAATCTGCGATAAAACAATCGGGGGCGACCCGCAGGCCGCCCCCCAAGTTGATGCCGTAAAGCTTGTTATCTTTACTTCTTGGCAATTTCCTCAAGCTTGGTCGCACGAACCAGCTGGCCGTCCAGCGCGGCTTCCTGAGCGGTGCCGCCGTAGGCGACGGTGATCAGCTGAGAATAATACATCACCGGGATGTTGAACTTGGTGCCGAAGCGCTTGTTCACTTCACCCTGGTAGATCTCGACGTTGGCCTGGCACAGCGGGCAAGGCGTGACGATCATCTCGGCGCCATGATCGTAGGCGGACTCGATGATGTCCTTGATCTGTTTCTGGCTTTTTTCCGGCTCGGAAAAGGCCAGCGCGCCGCCGCAGCAGGTCACCTTCTGGTCGTAGGATACCGCTTCACCGCCCATCGCCTCGACCAGGTTGTCGAGATACATGGGATTTTCGAATGATTCGCCGGCCAGACCGAACGGGCGGTTGGTCTGGCAGCCGACGTAACCGGCGAACTTGATGCCCTGCAGCGGGTTCTTTACACCCTTCTTCAGTGCATCGAAACCGAAATCCTCGACCAGCACTTCCGCCATGTGGCGCGCCTGCTGGTTGCCTGCATAGGTCAGGCCCGCCTCATTCAGCGCCGTATTGGCTTCGGCCAGCGTCTGCGAACTGTGCGCAAGGCGCTCCTTGGATTCACGGGTTGAAAGCCAGCACGCCGCACAGGTCGCGACCAGGTCCATGCCCGGGTTATGCTTTTCGGACAGCGCCATGTTGCGGGCAGACAGCGTGATGCGCGGCAGCTCGCCGCCTTCGGCATAGCCGATGGACGCGCCGCAGCAGTTCCAGTCCGGGATTTCCTTCAGTTCGATGTCCAGGTATTTGCACATCGAGTTGGTCGACTTCAGGTAGTTGTCCGAGGACGCCTTGGTCTGTGACGAGCAACCGGGGTAAAACGAGTAAGTCTTTTTAGCCATCATTGACTCCTTAGGCGAAATTCTTGCGGCGGTCTTCGATTTCCCGCGCTTTCTTCAGCATGGCATGGAAGCCGGCCTTGTCCTTGACGCCGTGCCCACCGAACAGCTCCATCGGGTTCAGGCGTTTCGCCTTCACCATGCCCAGGCCGACGCTCTGCATCGCCATGGCGTTCTTGATGCCCTGGGCGAAACCGTCCTTGAAATAAATGCCGAGAGAGAGCTTGAGCTCGTTGACGCGGCCGGTCTGCGCCAGATTGTTCCAGAACATGGTAGCAAACTGCTGCGTCGGCTGCTTCTTCGGCGATAGTCCCAGGCGGTGGGCGTAATTGGCCAGCCCGTGCATGATATGGGTGATCGGCAGCTTGCGCGGGCAGCGCACGACGCAGTTGTAGCAGGAAGTACACATCCACATCGAATCGGAGGTCAAGACCTCCTCGCGCTTGCCGGCGCGGATCATCATGAAAATTTCCTGCGGCGGATGCGCCCAGTGCGGGCCGAGCGGGCACGAGCCGGCACACACGCCGCACTGCATACACATCTTGACCCATTGGCCTTCCTCGACCATTTCCTCAACTTCCTTGAGGAAATTATTGCGGTATTTTTCGCTCATTTGCCGTCTCCTAGAAGCCCTTCATCGGGCTCATACCGATTTTCTGGATCAGTGCCGCGTAATCGTTGATCAATTGCGGCACGCGCTCGATGTCGGTAATCGCGACCTCGAAGGTGGACACACGCTCTTCTTCCAGTGCCATGTTTTTCAGGGTGTCGCCGATCTTGCTCATGCGGACGCTGGCCAACTCGGAGCCCTTGACGAAGTGGCACTGGTAGTCGTCGCCGTGTTTGCAACCCATCATCATCACGCCGTCGTAGCCGCTACTCAGCGCGTCGTTGATCCAGATGGTGTTGACCGAACCCAGGCAACGCACCGGGATGACCCGCACGAACGCACTGTAGACATTGCGATTCATCGCCGCCATGTCGAGCGCGGGGTAGGCGTCATTTTCACAGGCCAGAATCAAAATGCGAGGCTTCTCGGAAAACTCGTCGGGAACGTCCACCGCTTTAAGTTGCGAGCCGACGGTATCAATCGAGTAGTTCTCGAAGGAGATCACGCGCACCGGGCAGGCGCCCATGCAGGTGCCGCAACGGCGGCAACGGGATTCGTTGAACACCGGGAAGCGTTTCTCGTCTTCGTCGATGGCGCCGAATGGGCATTCCACCGTGCAGCGCTTGCACTGGGTGCAGCCCTCTAGGCGTACTTTCGGGAAGCTCAGATCGCCTGAACGCGGATGCGCGGCGCGGCCCAGACCCGCATTTTCGATTGCCTGGATCGCCTTCATCGCGGCGCCGGTGGCGTCTTCCATCGCCTGCACCATGTCCATCGGGCGGCGCACCGGACCAGCGGAGTAAATACCGGTACGGCGAGTTTCATAAGGGAAGCAGATGAAGTGCGAATCGGTGAAACCATACTTCAGTTGCGGGACGTCCGGGCCCTGACGATAGTTCAGATTCAGCACGGAAATCGGCTTGACCCCACCCTCAGCCTGGGATGCGTTGTAAGCCTCCAACAGAGAGTTGTCGCCGCCTGCAGCCGCAATTTCAGCCTTCAACTTGGAGTCGATGTCGACACCGGAATTCGGCACTTGACCGGTGGCCAATACAACCAGGTCGGCATCGTCAATCACAGCCTGGTCGTTCAGGATCAAATCGTGGAAATTCACCTTGCACTGGTTGCCGGCGGCTTCGACGCTGGAAACCTTGCCCTTGGTGAAAGTCACGCCCTTGTTCTGCCCGCTGCGGTAGAAATCCTCACCATTTCCGGGCAGGCGCAGATCGGTGTAGATCACCACCGTATCGATGTCGGGATTGGCATCCTTGAAATACATCGCCTGCTTGACCGAAGTCGAGCAGCAGGACCCGGAGCAGTAAGGCAGGTGCTTGCCGGTATCGTCGCGCTGACCGGCGCACTGGACGAACACCACCCGCTTCACTTCGCCGCCGTCAGCGGGGCGCTTGATCGCGCCGCCGTCGGCTGCCTTGGCCAGTGCTTCCAGACCGGCCTGGTCGACTACGTTGGCGGACTTGCCATAACCGAGTTCAGGCAAGTTGTTGGCATCGTACAGGGAGAAACCGGTCGCCTGAACAATGGCGCCGACTTTCTCGGTCGCCGTAGAGCCGGACTCGGTACTGATCTCGACTTCAAAACGACCTGGAGCACCGCCAGTCTGGCTAGTGAAGGCGTTGAGGTAGACTTTGATATTGGCGTCGGCCTCGATCGCCGCAACCATTTCCGCCACTGGCGTAGCTTGCGGATCGGCATACGGCGACTTGCCCGGCGAACGCTTGTGCAGCTTGGCCGCCCAACCGCCCAGGGCGCCGGATTTCTCCACCAGCACCACCTTGTAGCCGGCCTTGGAGGCCTCCAGCGCAGCGGTCATGCCCGACACGCCGCCGCCCACCACCAGCACGCTGCGCTCGGTAACGGCTGCCGGATTGCCCTCAGGCAGGGTCATTTTCTTCACTTCGGCGCAGCCCATGCGGATATAGTCTTCCGCCATTTCCTGCGTGGTTTCGCGCGCCTCGTCGGTCTCAGGCTGGCACCAGATCACGCCTTCGCGCAGATTGGCACGCGACACGGCGACATCGGTGAACCCGAACGCCTCGGTCTTGGCGCGGCGCGAACAGGCGCCGATCATAACGTGCGTGACGGCTTCGTTGGCGATGTCGTCGCGGATCATCTTGACGCCTTCGGCGTTGCACAGGAACTCATGTTCCCTGACCAGCGCGGCCTTGCCTTCCTTTTTCGCCACACCGGCCAGTGCTGCCGTATCCAGGCGCTCGCCCAAACCACAACCCTGGCAAATGTAGGCTGCTACTTTCATATCTGCCATTTAATCAACCCTCCACTCTGGCAACACGGTTAACCACCTGGATCGCGCGCAAGGCGCTCGCAGTGGCGCTCTGCACCGCACGGTTCACATCCAGCGGATTAGATGCGCAGCCCGCACCGAAGAAAGCGTGGTTGGACGGATCGGCTTCGATGAAGCCGCTCGAATCGGACACGATTTCCGCCGGCAGGTTGGCGCCCTTGACGGACGGCTCCATGCCCACGGCCAGAACAACCAGGTCGTGGGGGGTAGCGTAGCGGTGGTAGCCTTCGGTATTCACACCGTGCAAAACGACGTCGCCGGTCTTCTCGTCCTGGACAGCCTTGGCCACCTTGGATTTGATGAAGCTGACCGTCGGGTCCTTCTGCACTTTCTGGTAAAAGTCCTCGAAGCGATCGATCGCACGGATGTCGATGTAATAGATCGTCGACTTGCCTGCATCGCCGTAGGCTTCGCGCACGTAGTTGGTCTGCTTCAGCGAGGCCATGCAGCAGATGCGCGAGCAGTGACGCAGATGGTTCTCGTCACGGGAACCGGCGCACTGGATGAAGGCGATATTCTTCGCCTCCTTGCCATCAGAGGGACGCAGGATTTTGCCCTTGGTCGGACCGTGAATGTCGGCCAGGCGCTCGAACTCGACGCTGGTGATGACATTCGAGTAACGTCCATAGCCATAGGGCTGAATTTTCGCCGCGTCGTAAGGCTTCCAGCCGGTCGCCCAGATCACCGCGCCCGCTTTGAACTGGACCGTCTCTTCCTTCATGTCGAGATCGATCGCGCCGTACTTGCAAGCGGCCTTGGCCTTGTCGGCATCGGCAGTGCCGATAATCGACGGGTCGAGCACGTAGCGCTGCGGATAGGCCATTTTATTAGGCAGGTAAGCCGCCTTGGTCTTGCCGAGGTTGTAATTGAAGGCGTCGGGTACTTCGGCGTCCACCGCCTTGGCGCACTCGCCGCAAGCGGTACAGCTTTCGTTGACATAGCGCGGAGCCAGCTTGACGGTGGCGCTGTAGTCGCCTTCGCCGCCGGTGATTGCCGTTACTTCGGCCATGGTCAGCACACGGATGCGCGGATTCTGCTTGAGACGGCGCAGATTGATTTCCAGACCGCAGATCGGGTGACACAGCTTGGGGAAATAGCGATAAAGCTGGGAAACGCGACCGCCAAGGGCGGGGTTCTTTTCCACCAGCACTACATTCTTGCCGCATTCGGCCGCCTCCAGGGCTGCCGTCATGCCGCTGATGCCGCCACCGACGACCAGAATGGTCTGATTGGTTGCAATAACGTCCGTCATCAGGTTACCTCCATCACGGATACTAGGGCTTCGGCGTTGATTTGCGCCTAGACCGGTTTAAGCACTAATTTGAATTTTTCGACCGGTGCAATGTTACTCCCAATTGGAGACCCAATCCACAGCGCCGCCCGCAAAAAAATAATTGAATTTTCTTATGGTTAAATAGATTAAATCAATGTCAGGCAGGAACGGGAAGAACCTCGAAAGTCATAGCCTCCAGGTCACCCAGCACATAGGTGGGGGGCTTCCCCACCCCACCGACCGTACCCGGATTCACCATCCAGGTTTTTCCGCCGCGGATGTTGTCCACCTGCTCAACCAAGTAGCGGTGATCGTGGCCGCAGCAGACGATGTCCCACTCGCCGGTACAAGCCAGGGCGCGGGCGTAATGCGGGTAATGCACGATGAAAATAGTGCGGCCATGCAGGGTGATGCCCGCATCCTGACCGTAGAAGTGGATCAGGTTGCCCGACTCATGCGCCATGCGCGACAGGGTGTAGAGGTCGCCGGTGTTGTTGCCGTAGATGACGTGTGCCGGCATGTCCAGCTTCTTGAACACACCCAGGGTGTTGGCCGCGACAACGTCACCGCAATGCAGCGTGGCAACGGCACCGCGCGCCTTGGCGTCCTGCACGGCGGAGGCCAGCAGCGTGCGGTTGTCGTGACTATCGGAAAGAATGCAGATTTTCATAATTCTCGTGAGAAGCAAGGAGTGAGGAGTGAGGAGAAGAAACAAAAGGCACACCCAAAGCCTCACCCCCTCCCACCTCACGGATTTTAGAACATCGGCTTGACGGCTGCTTCCTGATACCGCTTAACGCCGGTCATGATCTCAGCCTTGGTCTCCTCCGCACCGACCCAGCCCTCCACCTTGACCCACTTGCCAGCCTCCAGGTCTTTGTAGTGCTCGAAGAAGTGGCTGATCTGGGCCAGAGTCAGTTCAGGCAAATCACGCGGCGACTCAATGTTGCGATAAAGATTGCACAACTTGTCGATCGGCACCGCCAGCAGCTTGGCATCCTCGCCAGCCTCATCGGTCATCTTGAGCATGCCGATCGGGCGGCAACGCACCACCACGCCGGTTATCAGCGGCACTGGCGTAATCACCAGCACGTCCACCGGGTCGCCGTCATCGGACAGGGTATGGGGGATGTAGCCGTAGTTGCAGGGATAGTGCATAGCCGTGGACATGAAACGATCCACGAACATGGCACCGGTATCCTTGTCCACTTCATACTTGATCGGGTCGCCGTGCATCGGAATTTCGATGATGACGTTGAAATCGTTCGGAAGATCGTGTCCGGAGCTGACTCTGTCAAGATTCATCTGGCTAACCTCAAAAAATAAAGCCGGCATTATACCGGCTTTATTTACAGCTACCTAAGCCGAACGAGCCGAAAACAAGAAAGTTAAAATGCAAGTAGTCCGTCTTCCAATGGATATGCCAGTCATGAAACCGCTAACTGAATTCCGGCGGAACCCAGAATAACGATTCAAAGGATATTGTTGCGACCAGCGGCCGCAACATGTTTGGCGGATCAGAACACCTTTTGCCACGAAGCCGCCAGCCACATATTCGGCAACTCGCCCCTGGTCGTCGCATTGAGGGTCAGGGAGGCGACGCCCTCCGCCAACTTGCCTTCCACACCGACGCCAGCTCGCAGCCAGTCCTGCTTGTTCGCCGGTCCGGCGAGGTCGAAGCCGAACAGGCCAATCACTTGGCCGACGGTACGGGCGCCGGTGTTCTCGAAGCGGTGCGCCGCTTCCAGTGTACCGACGAGGCGCGCGGCATCCGTGAGTGGTCGGCTGGCATTCACGCCCAAGCGCAGTTCCGTGGCCTTGTCCTTGCGGGCGTCGAACTTGGCCGGGAAGCCGCCACCGGTTTCAGTGTAGGCATCCAGCTTGGCCTCGCTGTAGGTGATATCTGCATAAGGTGAAAAGTCAGCCCCGGCGACACGGCGGGCGTTCTCCCAGTCAATCCGTGCGCGCAGACCCCAAGTGTTTACATCCGGTGTGCCGGTCGAATAGTCCTGGGCGCCAGCGTTCAGATAACCGCGCCGCAAATCGGCATCGCCCCAGTGGCCGTAGCCACCCACGGTGGCCCACAGATTACCGGAAACGGGGATCAGCGCCTCGGCCAGGAGATAGGTGCCGCCAGCTTTCGCCGTGCCATTCAGCGTCAGATTCTGCTTCGCCCAGGTTTGACCGAGAGAAGCATTGAGTTGCACCGACCCCAGATGCAGCCCGCCGCCGACTTCGGCGAGGCCCAGATCACCGGAGCGCAAGCCATGATCGTCCGTACCCCAGTCGCCCGCCACCCAGAAAACCTTCTTCCCGACCGCCACGCGCCGGGACAGTGGCCGGCTGTGGGCGCCATTGAGAATCGTGCCAGCGGCGGAGATCGCCATACCGCCCCCGATAGCCGCCGCGCCGAGGCTGTCCTGCACGTCGGCAAGTGTCACCAAGCCACTGCCGCCGCGCGCGATGAAAGCATGGCCGTTGGTGAGTTGACCGACCACAACGCTGCCGTCGCTGCTGGTGGCGTAAGCCGCGCCCGTAATATCAACTGGCACGATCACGCCGCTGGCACGGAGCCAGTCTTCCACCGTTTTCATGCCGGTCGCCTGCGTCCAGCGGAAGGCACGATCCACATTACCCGCCGCGCCATCCTTGGCCGTGCCCACCACTACGCGGCCGTCGGCAGAAACGCCCTTGGCCTCCGATGCCGTACCGCTGTTGAGCACGCCCAGACTCACCATGCCGCTGGCCTGCGTCCAGCGGAAAGCGCGGTACGCTTCGGCCGCCGCACCATCTTTAGCCCTGCCCACCGCGACGCTACCGTCGCCGGAAACGTCATTGGCTTCCGACGCCGTTCCGTTGTTGAGCACGCCCAGATTCACCATACCGCTGGCCTGCGTCCAGCGGAAAGCGCGGTACGCATTGGCCGCCGCGCCATCCTTAGCCATGCCCACCACCACGCTGCCGTCGGCGGAAACGCCTAAGGCCTGCGACTCCGGTCCTCCGTTCAGCTCGCCCAGAAGGTTCACCTGGGCGCCTGCCTGCGTCCAGCGGGCGGCGTGCCACGTACCGTTGTAAACATCGCCCACCATTACGCTGCCGTCGGAAGAAACGTCATTGGCTGATGACGAAGTAATGGTGATATTAGTACCGGTCAAGGTCAGAAGCTGCATGCCGGACTGCGTCCAGCGGACGGCGCTCCAATTAACGCCACCAAAAATGCCGTAAATCCCGCCCACCACCACGCTGCCATCGGCGGAAACACTTTGGGCAGACGCGTGACGGTTACCGCTGTCCAACATCTGCATACCACCGGCCTGCGTCCAACTGAAGGCGCGGAAAGTACCTCCACCTGCGGTGGGGTTTGACGAGCCCACCACCACGCCACCGTCGGCGGAAACGCCATAGGCAGACGAGGTTGTACCGCCAAGAACGCCCATATCCGTGATCCCGTTCTGCGCCCACGACGGCCCAGCCGCGCAGGCGGCAACGATTGCCAGCGGAATCCATTGCTTCTTCGTTCTCATTTTCATGTTGCGGTTTCCGGAAAAAAAGTGGCTCAATTATCCCTGCGCTTGTCTGCTCGCTGCATTCGCTTTTTTAATTATCCCCCTGGTTTTCTCTTAAAGCCATACTTACCAGCATGACAAAATTTGCGTGCTACTCTCGATTTCTGTCGCAGCCGGGCAAGTAGCCAGCATGCCGCGCAATCCGGGAGCGCCACTTGGGGCGCGCATGAGATCAACGGGGCCAATCTGACATAAAGCACCTCATGCCGTTTTTCTCACTCCGACTCACACGTCCGCAATCACGTGCAAAAAAAACAGGCCGGCAAATGCCGGCCTGTTTTCTCTCGCAACCTCTACCGTATTACAGTAGCGGCACAATCATCAGCGCTACGATGTTGATGATCTTGATCAGCGGGTTGACGGCAGGGCCGGCAGTATCCTTGTAGGGATCGCCGACGGTGTCGCCGGTCACCGCTGCCTTGTGGGCGTCGGAGCCTTTGCCGCCGAAATTGCCTTCTTCGATGTACTTCTTGGCGTTATCCCAGGCACCGCCACCGGTGGTCATGGAAATTGCCACGAAGATACCGGTGACGATGGTGCCGACCAGCACGCCGCCCAGTGCTTGCGCACCCAGGGTCAGGCCGACGATCACCGGAACTGCGACAGGCAGCAGCGAGGGAACGATCATTTCCTTGATCGCGGCCTTGGTAAGCATGTCGACGCAGGTGCCGTATTCCGGCTTGCCGGTGCCTTCCATGATGCCGGGGATTTCCTTGAACTGGCGGCGCACTTCCACCACTACGGAACCGGCAGCGCGACCGACCGCTTCCATGCCCATGGCAGCGAACAGGTAAGGCACCATGCCGCCGATGAACAGGCCGATGATGACCATGTGGTTGGACAGGTCGAATGTCAACCCAGGGTGATTCGCGGAAAGCGCATGGGTATAGTCGGCGAACAGTACCAGTGCTGCCAGACCGGCGGAACCAATGGCGTAGCCCTTGGTCACGGCCTTGGTAGTGTTGCCCACAGCGTCGAGCGGGTCGGTGATGTCGCGGATGGAATCGGGCAACCCGGCCATTTCGGCGATGCCGCCGGCGTTGTCGGTGATCGGGCCGTAAGCGTCGAGTGCCACGATAATGCCGGCCATGGACAGCATCGAAGTCGCGGCAATGGCGATCCCGTAGAGTCCCGCAAAGGCAAAGGCGCCATAAATGGCCAGACACACGGCGAGCACCGGTGCGGCGGTAGAGCGCATGGACACGCCCAGGCCGGCGATCACGTTGGTGCCGTGACCGGTGGTGGAAGCCTCGGCAATGTGACGCACCGGGCTGAACTCGGTCGCAGTGTAGTACTCGGTGATCCACACCAGCGCGGCGGTCAGTACCAGGCCGATGACAGCGGAACCATAGAGCGCGCCAACGGAATACACGCCGTTATCGCCCATTACCATGGAGGTAATCGGGTAGAAAGCGATCAGCGCCAGCACGGCGGAAACCGCCAGGCCGCGATACAGGGCGTTCATGATCTTACCGCCTTCACGCGCCGTAACGAAGAAGGTGCCGATAATGGAAGCAATGATCGAGAAGCCGCCCATCACCAGCGGATAGATCACCGCAGCGGGGGAATTAGCCAGCAGCAAACCGCCCAGCAACATGGTGGCGATGATGGTCACGGCGTAGGTTTCGAACAGATCGGCGGCCATACCGGCGCAGTCGCCGACGTTGTCACCGACGTTGTCGGCGATCACGGCAGGATTGCGTGGGTCGTCCTCCGGGATACCGGCTTCGACTTTGCCCACCAGGTCAGCGCCAACGTCAGCGCCCTTGGTGAAGATGCCGCCGCCAAGACGGGCGAAGATGGAAATCAGCGAACCGCCGAATGCCAGGCCAACCAGGGCATGGGTAGCCTCAGTGGTAGTAGCGCCCATCACCATGGTAAGGAAAGCGTAGTAGCCGGCCACACCGAGGAGGCCCAGGCCCACCACCAGCATGCCGGTGATCGCGCCGCCCTTGAAGGCGACGTTGAGCGCGGCGTTGAGGCCATCAGTCGCCGCTTGCGCGGTGCGGATGTTGGCGCGTACCGACACGTTCATGCCGATATAGCCGGTCAGGCCGGACAGAACTGCGCCAAGGGCAAAACCGATAGCGGTTTGCCAGCCCAGCGCCACCAAGATAACGACAAACAGAATCGCACCGACGATGCCGATGGTGATGTACTGCCGGTTCAGGTAGGCCTGAGCCCCTTCCTGCACCGCAGCGGCGATTTCTCGCATGCGATCGTTGCCTGTCGGCAAGCCCAAAATCCACTTAATCGAAACCGCTCCATATAGAAGCGCCGCAATTGCACATAACAGCGCAAATCCCAGTCCACCTGACATAATTATTCTCCCCAAGTTAAGCCGACCGATCAAGCCCGGCCAAATGCCCTCATACCAAACACCCAAAAACTCAAACTACTTTTACAAAACACTGACCTAGAACAAATAATATATATGTAGGAATCAGCTTTTAGTCCGGAATAATCCCGCAAAATGCGTTCGACCTGCTCCGCACGCGGGAAAGAACTTGCCACTGAGCCGGTAAAACGGTTTGTTCAGCAGCAAGTTCATTCTTTACTCCCAGGACTTAAAGCTTGAATTCGCCCAGCTTCTTCGGCACCGCTACGTTCTTGAGCCGAACGTATTGTGGCAGGCCATCCTTGTAGGGCGGGTAGTCCTCGCCCTTGATCAGGGGTGACAGATATTCACGGCATTTTTCGGTGATACCAAAGCCATCCTTGGTGATGAAGTTTTTCGGCATCATCTTTTCGACGTTGGCTACCTTGCTGAGCTGCGCCATGCCAACCTTCCACTTGTAGGGCTTGTTCGACACCCTCTCAATGGTCGGCATCACAGAGTTGTGGCCCTTGAGCGCAAACTCGACTGCCGCCTTGCCCATCGCATAGGCCTGGTCCACGTCGCTCTTCGAAGCGATGTGGCGAGCGGCGCGTTGCAGGTAATCGGCCACACCCCAGTGGTACTTGAGGCCGAGACCTTCGCGAACGATGTTAGCCACTACCGGCGCAACGCCACCCAGTTGGGCATGGCCGAAGGCGTCCTTGAGTCCCTGGTCGGCGAGGAACTTGCCGTCGGCACCCATCACGCCTTCGGACACGACCACGGTGCAGTAGCCGAATTCCTTGACCAGCCCGTCCACCCGGGCAAGGAATTTTTCCTTGTTGAAGGTCACTTCCGGAAACAGGATCACGATCGGCTGTTCGGCGTCCTTGGTGGAAGCCAGCGCACCAGCGGCAGCGATCCAGCCGGCGTGGCGGCCCATCACTTCGAGCACGAATACCTTGGTCGAGGTCTTCGCCATGGAAGCCACGTCGAAGGTCGCTTCGAGGGTGGAAACGGCGATGTACTTGGCGACAGAACCGAAGCCGGGGCAGTTGTCGGTGATCGGCAGGTCGTTATCAACGGTCTTCGGCACATGGATGGCCTGGATCGGATAGCCCATCTTTTCCGAAAGCTGCGACACTTTCAGGCAGGTGTCGGCGGAATCGCCACCGCCGTTGTAGAAAAAGTAGCCGATGTTATGCGCCTTGAACACCTCGATCAGGCGCTCGTACTGGAGCTTGTTCTCTTCCAGACTTTTCATCTTGAAGCGGCAGGAGCCGAATGCACCGGACGGCGTGTAACGCAACGCGGCGATGGCCTTGGCGGTATCCTTGCTGGTGTCGATCAGGTCTTCGGTCAACGCGCCGATGATCCCGTTGCGGCCGGCATAGACCTTGCCAATGACGTCCTTGTGCTTGCGCGCAGTCTCGATCAAACCGCAGGCGGATGCATTGATCACCGCGGTCACGCCACCGGACTGGGCATAAAAAGCGTTCTTCTTCGCCATATCTTTAGACTCCCTACTAATAATTATTGATTCTGCTGACGCTTCGCTTCGTGGTCGGCCTGGAGCTTGAGCAGGGTCACCACGCAATCGAGCAGGTCATCGTATTCCGCCTTGCCGGTGCCGTACTGCTCGCGCGCCGAGTAAAAGAACTGGCAGCGGTAACGATTATCGCCAACCTTGGATATCACGAAACCGGCGCCCTGCTCCTTCCACACCATCGCGGGGCAAATCGTCAAATCCGGCACGGCGGGATCAAGACGCAATTCGACGTCGGCCAACTGCACCTCTACCGGCCTGCCATAGCGCTCCTTGAGGGTGGCCTCGACTACCCAGCGCTCGGAATCGGTGATGTCGGGGACGCCGCTCATGCTGAATCGATTAACCCAGCGCGGCAAAAATGGCGTCGCGGATCTGATCCACTTTGCCGATGCCGGAAACCTTGACGCACTTGGGTGCGCCGGCCGCGCCGGAAGCGGCCCAGTCGGAATAATACTTCACCAGCGGTTCGGTCTGGGCGTGGTAGACGTCCAGGCGCTTCTTCACGGTTTCTTCCTTGTCGTCGTCGCGCTGGATCAGGTCTTCGCCGGTAACGTCATCCTTGCCGGCCACTTTAGGCGGATTGAAGATGACATGGTAGGTGCGGCCGGAAGCCAGGTGGGCGCGGCGACCGGACATACGCTTGACGATTTCTTCGTCGGGAACGTCGATCTCGACCACGTAGTCGATCGGCACGCCGGCGGCCTTCATCGCGTCGGCCTGCGGAATGGTGCGCGGGAAGCCGTCGAACAGGAAACCCTTGGCGCAATCCGCTTCCAGGATGCGGTCCTTGACCAGGCCGATGATAATTTCATCCGACACCAGACCGCCCGCATCCATGATCTTCTTGGCGGCAATGCCCAGCTCGGTGCCGG
This sequence comes from Sulfuricella sp., assembly GCA_031426955.1. Taxonomy (GTDB): domain Bacteria; phylum Pseudomonadota; class Gammaproteobacteria; order Burkholderiales; family Sulfuricellaceae; genus Sulfuricella. The sequence goes on along the minus strand of JASJPA010000043.1, from coordinate 14,970 downwards.
CCTTGACTGCGGCGCGCAGCATGTCGCCAGTGGAAATTTGCGGAATGCCGTATTTTTCCTTGATGAAAGTAGCCTGAGTGCCTTTACCGGCGCCAGGGCCGCCCAATAGAATCAAACGCATAAAACCTCCCGTTATTGTATGTTTGTGGTTTGACCGAGCGCATTCCCGGCCAAATAAACTTTTACCCAGATCGTCGTCAAGGATATTCAAAAACTCTTACATATGCACATTCAAATTTTGTATCCGCCCATAAAACTAGTTAAGGAGTTTCCTTACCCTTTGCAGATCCTCCTCGGTATCCACGCCCGCAACGGGCGCCTGTTCAATCACTGCAACGCCGATGCGGTAGCCGTGCCACAGCGCGCGCAGCTGCTCCAGCGCCTCGAACTGCTCGATGGAGGCAGGCTGCAGTTGCTTGTAAATTTTCAGGAACGAGGTGCGATAGGCATAGATACCGATATGGCGATAGGCAGGCAACCCCGCCGGGAAGTTTTCCGGCGCAGCGGCGAACGCATCGCGCGCCCAGGGAATCGGGGCACGGCTAAAATACAGCGCATGACCATCACGGTCGGTCACCACCTTGACGATATTCGGATTGAACAGGTCGGCGCAATCATGGATGGCGTGGCAGGCGGTGGAAATCGCCGCCCCGGGGTGGTCGTGAAGATGTTGCGCCACCTCGCGGATCAGCGATGGTTCGATCATCGGCTCATCGCCCTGCACGTTGACCACGATCTGGTCGTCACCCCAACCGCGCTGGCTTGCCACCTCGGCAATGCGATCGGTGCCGGAGGGATGGTCGGGTGAAGTCATACAGACTTGGTGACCGACGGCGCGCACGGTGTCGGCGATGCCCTGGTGGTCAGTCGCCACCCACACTTCATCGGCACCACTCTCCAGAGCACGTTCGACCACATGCAACACCATCGGTCGACCGGCGATGTCGAGCAGCGGCTTGCCGGGCAGGCGGGTGGAGGCGAAGCGGGCGGGAATGACGACTTTGAAATTCATTATCAACTTCTTTACCACGAATGACACGAATAGGCACGAATGTTCACGAATAATTCGAGTACATTCGTGAACATTCGTGTCATTCGTGGTTAATCTGTAGGCTAGACCTCTTCCTCAGGCGGCAGCTTGCGCGCCTCGTCTTCCAGCATCACCGGAATGTCATCGCGAACCGGGTAAGCCAGGCGGCAGGGCTTGCAAACCAGCTCCTGCTCGGATTTTTTGTAGACTAACGGCCCCTTGCACAACGGGCATACCAGAATTTCAAGCAGCTTGGCGTCCATCTATATCCCTCAATTTTTGTAGCATTGTTTGTCCGAAAGCCGGCGGCAGTATGGCTTCCACCGCCAGAGCCCAATAGCGTTCGTCGGCGAAACCTGCGCATTTGACCGCATCCTTCTCGGTCATCAGCAACGCATCGGCATCACCGTAATCCAGATCCTGCGGCCGAAAGACGCAATGATCGGGGAAAGCGTGTTCCTCGAATGCCAACCCAAGCCTGCGCAAATGAGCGAAAAACCGTTGCGGGTTGCCGATACCGGCCACGGCATGAAGCTTCTTGCCGCCAAAATCGGCTGCTCTGGCACGCATTTCCGGCTGGCGCAGATTATAAAATACTCCGCCTTCCAGGCTCATTTCGAACTCGTTGCGCAGTCGCATGGCCGCCTTCAGGCTGCCGCCGTTCACCACCACCGCATCCACCGACCCGAGGCGAGAAACACCTTCACGCAATGGACCCGCGGGCAACAGCAAGCCATTCCCGAATTTGCGCTCCCCGTCCACCACCACGATTTCCAGATCGCGGTCGAGGCGGTAATGCTGCAGACCATCGTCGCTCACCAGCACGTCGCACTCAGGATGCGCTCGCAGCAAAGCGTTTCCTGCTGCCACCCGGTCGCGGCCAACCCATACCGGGCAGCCGCTTTTTCTTGCCAGCAGCAGCGGTTCATCGCCCACTACCGCCGGGTCGCTGTGGATATCCACCGCCACCACGCCCTGAATGCCACCCCCGTAACCGCGACTGACAATGCCGGGATGGTAGCCCTGTTGCCGCAGAAAATCAGCCAGCCAGAGCACCAGCGGAGTTTTTCCGGTACCGCCGACGCTGATATTGCCGACCACGATCACCGGCACCGGCAATCGGATAGCGCGCAGCAGTCCGGCGCGGTAAAGCACTCGACGCAGCGCCGCAACCAGCCCGAACAGGATGCTCAGGGGAAGCAGCACAACATGCCACGGCGTCAGGCCGTACCAAATTTTCTCAAGCCAGCGCACGGGCTTGCCTGAAGTCACTTGGCGGGGGCCGCCTGAGTGGCAAAAGTGATGTGGCTGTAACCCGACAGGCGCGCGGCCTCCATGACATTCACCACCGCCTGGTGGGTCGCCTTGGCGTCGGCATTGATGATAATCACCGGATCCGGATTGTCCCCCGCGGCACGGCGCAGCGCCAGGCTGAGCGCGGCAGCATCGGTATCAGCCACGGCCGAACCGTTGACCAGGTAACGCCCGCTGGCGTCCACCGCCACATTGATGGCAGCGGGCTTGTCCGCCGGTTTTTCCGCCTCGGCGGTGGGCAGGTTGATCTGTAATTCGGCAATCTGGGAAAAAGTGGTGGTGACCATCAGAAAGATCAGGATCACCAGCAGCACGTCGATCATCGGGATCAGATTGATCTCGGGGTCTTCCTTGGCCCGACCGCGCTGAAAATCCATGCTCAAACGCTCACTTCCGCTCGCCGTGGACGATCTGCACCAACTTGATCGCCTGCTGTTCCATTTCCAGCACCAGGGTTTCAGCACGGGCGCGGAAGTAGCGGTAAAAAATCATGCTGGGAATCGCCACGATCAGGCCCATGGCAGTGTTGTACAGCGCTACCGAAATGCCGTGCGCCAGTTCGGCGGGGCTACCGCCGCTCGGCCTGAGCGCGCCGAAAATCTCCACCATCCCGATCACCGTACCGAACAGCCCGAGCAGCGGGCTCACCGAGGCGATGGTGCCAAGCGTATTGAGCGAAACCAGAAAAGACAAACCGTATTTCAGGCGGGGCTGCTCGATCTCGTGGGCAACGCGCCGGCCAGTTTCCTCGATCTCTTCCTGCATCACTTCACGCGAGCTCTTGGTGTTCCTCAACCCGGCCGCAAAAATCTGCCCGAGGTAGGAGTGCTTTTCCAGCTGCACCAGCCTTTCGGCGTTCACCGCACCCTGCTTGACCCATTCCTGCACCTGGGAGAGCAAATCCTTGGGTGCGATCAGGTTGAATGTCCACAAATGCCAGCCGATGATCGTCAAGGAAATAACCGATGCAATGATCAGCGGCCAGATCGGCCAGCCCGCTGCTTGAATAATGGATAACACTCGCCCTTCTCCCTTATAATTCCGGCTGCCAGTTAAACGCCCGTAACTTTAGCCTGCCACAATGTTTTCGGCAAGCCCGGTCAAGTAGAGCATCAAGAAAGCGTATTAAGCTGTTGTCGTAATAACCCTTTATCGACTATCCACAAAGATTGTGGATAACACTGTGGGCAAGTTGGTTGCACTTATCCTAACCTGCCCAAGGCAAAAGAGAATTTCACGCCGGTTAAAATTTAACCTTCTGTTTTATTGTTTAAAATCAATCAACTAAAAAATACGCAATCAGCTCATGATGATAGCAATTCGTAATACCCACATACGCCGGACTTGTGGATTAATGTAGAATGGAAAAATGCATATCGCCCCAGCACTTACAGACGAATCTCCGGTCCTCAGCGTCAGCGAACTGAACCGCCGCGCGAGGCAACTGCTGGAGAAAAATTTCCCGCTGATGTGGATTTCCGGGGAAGTCTCCAATTTCATCGCTGCTGCGTCCGGCCACTGGTATTTTTCCCTCAAGGACGGCAATGCCCAGGTGCGCTGTGCGATGTTCCGCCACAAAAGCCAGTATCTCGACTGGCAGCCGCGCAACGGTGACCAGATCGAAGTGCGCGCCCTGGTCACCCTGTACGAACCGCGTGGCGAATATCAGCTTAACGTCGAAAATATCCGGCGTGCCGGCTTGGGCGCGCTGTACGCAGCCTTCGGAAAGCTCAAGGCACGCCTGGAACAGGAAGGGCTGTTCGACGAAGCATGCAAGAAACCCCTGCCCGCCTTTCCCGGACAAATCGGCATCGTCACTTCCCCTGCCGCCGCCGCACTGCGCGATGTCCTCACCACTCTGCGGCGGCGCATGCCCTCGATTCCGGTCATCCTGTACCCCACCCCGGTGCAGGGCGAAGGCGCAGCGGCGAAAATCGCCGAAGCGATCCGCACTGCCGCCAGCCGGGCCGAATGCGACGTACTGATCGTCTGCCGCGGCGGCGGCAGCATCGAAGACCTGTGGGCCTTCAACGAAGAAATCGTAGCGCGGGCGATCCATGCCTGCCCCATCCCGGTAGTCAGCGGCGTCGGCCACGAAACCGACTTCACCATCGCCGATTTCGTCGCCGACCGCCGCGCCCCCACCCCGACTTCGGCAGCGGAGCAGGCCAGCCCCAACCGCGCCGACCTGCAACACCGGATCGAGGCCATGCACAACCGCCTGAACCGCCATCTGCGGCAGAAACTGGAACAGCGCATGCAGCAGGTGGATTACCTGTCGCGGCGGCTGGTCCATCCCGGCGAAAGGCTGAGCGCACGCCTGACGCATCTGACCCATCTGGGCCAGCGCCTGAACCACAACGCCGGCCATGCCCTCGCCGAACGCGAATGGCATTTGCAGAAGCTGGCTCACCGCCTGGCTGCGGCCAAGCCCGACATCACCGCGCACCAAACACGGCAGCGCGAGCTGGCGCGACGCCTGCAACTTTCCCTGTCGCACCGGATGCAGGACTACCAAACCGGGCTGCAACGGCTCCAGGCCAATCTCGTCCACCTCAACCCGCAGTCGGTGCTCGAGCGCGGCTTCAGCATGGTGCGCTCGGCCGACGGGAAAATCGTCTACGACAGCAAGGAAATCGCCATGGATGAAGCGCTTTCCATCACCTTCGCACGCGGCAGCGCCGAAGCCAGGGTAACGCGCAAGGAGGACGGGCGATGAATCTGAAAGTTCTGGAAAAAGAATCCAGTGTTGAAATGACCGAGGTTGCCCGCCTTGGGTGCTAAAGGCTTCGTTGTTGAATCTTGGACTAAAGACCGGTTCCGACCCATAACTGCCATTGAATCTTGTAAATTCACAGCCCCAAACCGGACGGTCATGACATACAGCAATGACACTAAGCTGCCCTTAGACTTGCTCTGAAGCGGCCGTTCGCCATTCGCCCAAACATCAACAGCGGTCGCCCTACTTCAATAACGCATTGAATTGTTCTATCGGTACCGGCCTGCCAAACAGATACCCCTGGAAGTGAGTGCAGCCTTTGCTTATGAGAAGTTGTCGCTGTTCTTCCGTTTCCACTCCTTCGGCGATGACGCCCATGTCTAGGCTTTGTGCCATGGCAATGATGGTGCGTACAATCGCCCTATCGCTGCTATCGGTGGCAATATCGCGTATGAACGACTGGTCAATCTTGAGCTGATCGAGTGGTAGTCGTTTGAGGTATTGCAAGGATGAATAACCGGTACCAAAGTCGTCCATCGAGAAATTGACCCCCAATGCTTTTATTTCATGCATCTTGCCGATGGTGTCTTCGATGTTTTCCAGCACGATACTTTCGGTCAATTCCAATTTAAGGTGCGAGAGCGTCGTCTCACTTCCCTCCAACTTGAGGAGCGTGGGCTGCGCACTACTTTTCAGCAACGCATGCTGCACTTGCGCAACGAAGTCAGCCTGGTGGAACTGTTTGGCACTGACGTTCACTGCCAGCGTCAAGTCGCGTGTCAGTGCGTCATTCTCCCATACCTTGAGTTGTGCGCAAGCTGTCTCCAGCACCCATTGCCCAATGGGCAGGATCAGCCCCGTTTCTTCCGCCAGCGGAATGAATTGAGCCGGTGGGACTAGACCGCGTTCGGGGTGCATCCATCGGATCAGTGCCTCAGCGCCCAAGAGCCGATTCGAGCTATCTACCTGGATCTGGTAATACAACCGGAATTGCCCTTTCTCAAGTGCTTTGTGCAATTCGCCTTCGAGGGCTGAACGGGCGTTAATGGTGTCCTGCATTTTCGGGTCAAAGAAACGCAACGTGTTGCGGCCTGCTTTCTTGGCCTGATACATGGCGATGTCGGCTTGTTTCATCAGGTCATCTGTCGACTGTTGATGGCCATTAAACAAGGTGGCACCGATGCTGGCGGTGCAGCGGTGTCCGTACTTGTCAAGCTGGTAAGGTTGGCTGAGGGTAGCCAGAATTTTCTCACCGATGGCGCCCGTCTGTGCCGCAGCTTCAATGGGTTGCTCACTCAGGTCTACCAGCATCACTACGAATTCGTCCCCGCCCAGACGAGCCACGGTATCGCCTTCACGCATGCAAGACTCAAGACGTTGCGCGGCCTGCTGCAAAAGCAGATCACCGATTTCATGGCCGAGGGTGTCATTGAGGGTCTTGAAATTATCCAGGTCAATGAACAGCAGCGCACCATCTCTGTCACTACGCGCAATGGAAACCAATGCCTGCTGAAGCCGATTCATGAGCAGCCGCCGGTTGGGCAGGCGGGTGAGGGAGTCATAGAACGCCAGATTCTGGATTTTTTCTTCTGATGCCTTGCGTTCCGTAATATCGATGTGTGATCCGATATAATGGGTGATAACCCCATCATCCCCTTTGACGGCAGAGATAGTGAGCCATTTTGGATAGATTTCACCATTCTTGCGACGATCCCAGATTTCTCCCTGCCATGTTCCAGTGCGACGAATGGTCTCCCACATCGCATGGTAGAACTCCGCGTTGTGGCGACCAGACTTAAGCAGGCGTGGTGTCTGGCCCACGACTTCCTCGGCCGTATAGCCGGTGTCTTCGGTAAAAGCCTTGTTGACTCGCAGGATAACCCGGTTGGCATCGGTGATCATCATGCTTTCGTGCGAATCGAAGGCGGTGGCGGCGATGCGAAGCATTTGTTCAGTTATTTTACGTTCGCTGACGTCAATGTGAGAGCCTGACAGTCGGATTGGCTTTCCATTTTTATCACACCGCTTATTGCCGCGCGCCAGTATCCAGTGATAACTGCCATCGCGGTGGCGCAGACGGAACTCGTTCTCATAGCTTTCCTGCGCCGAAGCCAGAAAAACTTGCATTTTTTGCATGGTTGGTTCTAGGTCAGCGGGATAGATGAGCGATTCCCAGGTTGAAAAATCGTTTGGCAACTCGTCGGGCAGATAACCAAGTTGAGCTTTCCACTCAGGTGAGTAATACACTTCGTTAGTAAGCATATTCCAATCCCACAAGCCCGTATTCGAGGATTTTATGGCCAGTGCCAAATTCTCCTGTTCCCGCCGCAGATCGGCAGTGCGCGCCTCGACCTTCTGCTCGAGCAAGGCGTTGAGTGACTGCAACTGTTCCTCCGCCCGGCGATGCGCGGCGAGGATGCGGCGCAGCTCGAGCTGTGCGATGACGGTACGGCTCAGGGCGCGCAGGGCGGTTTTCTGCTCGGCACTCAGCGCGCGCGGCACGCGGTCGATCACGCACAGCGTTCCCAGCGCAAGACCGTCAGGCGCGACCAGCGGTGCGCCAGCGTAGAAGCGGATGTGTGGGTCGGCGGTGACGAGTGGATTGTCGGCGAAACGCGAGTCGAGCTGCGCATCATGCACTTCCAGCACCTCGTCCGAATGTAAAATGGCATGTGCGCAAAATGCAACATCGCGCGAAGTTTCTGTGGCACTCAAACCGATTATCGATTTGAACCACTGGCGGTTTTCGTCAACTAGCGAAACCACTGCGATGGGCACCTGGCAGATCTGCGCGGCAAGCAGCGTCAGATCGTCGAAGTCCGGCTCAGGCGGCGTGTCAAGTATGTCGTAACCGCGCAAGGTATCGAGGCGCTGGGCTTCGTTGGGCGGGAGTGGGGCTTTCATGGTCAGCTTGGCCTAGCCCAAAGAATTTCCGAAGACCTTTTGGCCGGGCACATATTGAGTCGGCTAAGCAGCAGCAGTTTGTGTGTGCATATAGTCAGGATGCGCTCCTCAGCTTGTACACTTGATTAAAAATGTTGCGCGACTTCAAATTATCCCGATTGAAGATCGTAATGCATGCAGGTTTACGATAACCACATGATTTATTGACTATGCCACAAATTTATCCATCAGCCTATGCATAAATAGACGGATTAGTTTGCTTTTTTCATCTGATTCAATCAGTGGGCTTGAAACTCGAATGGGCACATTGACGAGCTTCATTCGGTCATATTCATCGCCATAAAGCAGCCAGTGGGGAATGACCCAAGATGGCACGAAGCAGCCCCACACCCTAAATTGATTCCAACACGCCCATTTTTATAGCCTCCTTCTGAGCCAGTCGAAAACCGCAGCAGGCAAGTTTTTCTCCAGACAGTCAAACTCTTTCACCCCTTCCATGCCTCGCAGCCAGGTCAGCTGCCGCTTCGCCAGCTGGCGCGTGGCGGCGATGCCTTTCTCGCGCAGCTCGGGCAAATCGAATTCGCCGTCCAGGTACTGCCAGGCCTGGCGGTAGCCGACGCAGCGCATCGAAGGCAGGGAAAGATCGAGCGCATCATTCCGCCTCAATTGCTCCACTTCCTCGATCAGGCCCTGCTCCAGCATGGCGTCGAAACGCTGGGCGATGCGCTGGTGCAGTACGGCCCGGTCGCCCGGCAGCAGGGCCAGGGCATGGACGTTATAAGGCAAGTCGGCAGCGGCGTCCTTTTCGAGCAGTGAGGACATCGTCTGCCCGGTCAGGGTGCACACCTCCAGGGCGCGCTGGATGCGCTGCGCATCGGCGGGATTGAGGCGCGCCGCTGTGGCCGGGTCGAGCCGGGCGAGTTCCGCATGCACGGCGGGCCAGCCGCTTTCGGCGGCCATTGCATCGATGCTTGCGCGGATCGCCGGATCGGCTGGCGGCAAGTCGTTCAGTCCCTGCCGCAGCGCCTTGAAGTACAGCATGGTGCCGCCCACCAGCAGGGGAATATGTCCGCGCGCGGTGATCTCCGCCATCAGCCGCAGCGCGTCCTGGCGGAACTGCGCGGCGGAATAGCTTTGTGTCGGATCGATGATGTCGATCAGGTGGTGCGGCGCCGCCGCCAAGGTTCCAGCGTCGGGCTTGGCGGTGCCGATGTCCATGCCACGGTAGACCATCGCCGAATCCACACTGATGATCTCGCACGGCAGGCGCTGCACCAGATCGACCGCCACGCCGGTCTTGCCGCTGGCAGTGGGGCCCATGAGGAAAATTGCCGGGGGCAGATCAAAACAAGCGCCTTTCACCATTGCCCCTTCCCCCTTGCAGGGGGAAGGTTGGGATGGGGGTTAAGATGCCGATTCTCTGGCGAAACTTTCGACCCCCACCCTGGCCCTCCCCCTGCCAGGGGGAGGGAATAACAACAACTCAGCACTATTATTTCCCCCGCATGAACAGCCTGTCCAGCTCTTCCATGGAAATCTCGCGCCAGGTGGGACGACCATGATTGCACTGGTCGGCGCGCTCGGTGGCCTCCATTTCACGCAGCAGGGCATTCATTTCCGGCACGGCCAGTTTTCTGTTGGCGCGCACCGAAGCATGGCAGGCCAGCGTGGCGAGCAGCTCGTTGCGCCGCTCGGCAAGCACCCGGTCGGCGCCGAACTCGCGCAATTCCTTGAGCAGATCGCGTGCCAACAGGACCGGATCGGCATCCTGCAGCAGCGCCGGCAGCGCCCGCACCGCCAGCGTGGTCGGCGACAGCATGGCGATGTCGAAACCCAGCGCGCCGAATGCGGCGGCATGCTCCTCGGCCGCGGCGACATCCAGCGCCCCGGCATGGAACGACACCGGGATCAGCAGCGGCTGCATGGCGACGGCGCGATTGTCGAGCGCCGCTTTCAGCTTCTCGTAGGTGACCCGCTCATGAGCGGCGTGCATGTCGACGATCACCAGCCCCTTGACGTTCTGAGCCAGAATGTAAACGCCGTGCAGCTGCCCCAGGGCGAAGCCGAGCGGGGGGATTTCCGTTACGGCTTCGGTCGGCAGTGCAGCTTCCGGCCTGCCGATCCCGCCGAACAGGGTGGCATACAGATCAGTGCGCTGCGCCACGCCGAGCGGCATGGCTTGCTGCTGGGGATAAGAGGCAAATGGAACCTGACGCACCTGTTCGGCCACAGGTACTGCAGCGGATTCCCGCCGTGCACGAATCGGCGCCGAAAGTGCCTTGTTCAGGGCATGAAAAATGAACTGGTGGATGGCGCGCGCTTCGCGGAAACGCACTTCGATCTTGGTGGGGTGCACATTGACGTCCACCCCTTCCGGATCGATTTCGAGGAACAGCGCAAACGCCGGATGGCGGTCGTTATGCAGAATGTCCTTGTAAGCCTCGCGGATGGCGTGGGCGATCAGCTTGTCGCGCACAAAACGGCCGTTGACGTAAAAATACTGGGCATCGCGCCCGCCGCGCGAAAATCCGGGCAGGCTCGCCATGCCCCACAGGCGCAAGCTGCCGGCGCGTTCGTCCAGAACGACCGAGGCAGTGGCGAACTCGTCGCCGAGCAGCGTGGCGGCGCGGCGTTCCAGCGTGCCGGCGGAAAGTTGCCAGATTTTGCGTCCGTTATGTTGCAGGGCAAAGCCGATATCGGTGCGGCTCAATGCGATACGCCGGAACATTTCCTCGCAGTGACCGTATTCGGTCGCCTCGCTCTTGAGGAACTTGCGCCGCGCCGGGGTGTTGAAGTACAGGTCCTGCACCTCCACCGCCGTACCCGATTCCAGCGCGGCGGGCTGCAACCCGGTGGTGTCGCCGCCGGCAGCCTCGACTTTCCAGGCGTGACGCTCGCCCCGTCGACGGCTGGTCAGCGACAGGCGCGACACCGCGGCGATGCTGGCCAGCGCTTCGCCCCGAAAACCGAGGCTGTTCACCGCTTCCAGATCGTCGAGCGTGGCGATCTTGCTGGTGGCGTGACGCGCCAGCGCCAACGCCAACTCCTCCGCGACGATGCCGATACCGTCGTCGGCAACGCGAAGCTGCTTGATCCCGCCCTGCGCCAGGGTGACCGCGATCTCGTTTGCCGCTGCGTCGACACTGTTTTCCAGCAGCTCCTTCAAGGCCGAAGCGGGACGCTCCACCACCTCGCCGGCGGCAATCTGGTTAATCAGCAGGTCGGGCAATACCCGTATGACTGACATTCGATAACCTGAGAAATAATGCACACAAAACCCGATTATACGCATTATGCGAGAACTGTTTATCCAGAGTCTCTCGGCACTGAAACGAACACAGATAATTCTTGACTGTTTCTGTTGGTTATTGTCTAATGTCAAGACACGGTCTAAACAGAGACATTGCAACACAGTCGCGGCACGCAATCATGCCGCTGGTGTGGTTATCAATAATTTTCGGATTCAGAAAGGAATAGTAAATATGGAACTTCCAGATCGCGACGGAGACGGCTATCTCGCCGACATGAGCGTGTGGACAGAGGAGATTGGTCGCGCAATGGCTGAAGCAGACGGTTATACGCTCGATGATGCAAAATGGGCTCAGATCATGAAGGCCCGTGAATATTTCGAAGAATTCGGTAGCGTGCCCCCGATACGGAAATTCGCCAAATACCTGGGTGAGGAACAGAACACCGTATTCAAACTCTGGATGACCGGCCCGATGAAGCCGATCACCAAGTACGGCGGCCTGCCCAAGCCTACGGGCTGCGTTTGATTCATGACTCGCACCGGCGAGCGCCGGTGCATCAAACCCCTTATTCGGCGCTGGCCATCTTTGAGCGTGCCAGCGGCGGATTTTTCGCGAAGTAACTCTTGATCCCGCCAAGTATTGCCGCCGCCATTTTGTCCTGGTAGGCGCCGTCCGAGAGCCTCTGCTCTTCCTCCGGGTTGGAAATGAAGGCGGTTTCCACCAGGATCGAAGGGATGTCCGGCGATTTCAGCACGGCGAAGCCGGCCTGCTCCACCGAGTTCTTGTGCAGGCGGTTGATGCCGCCGAGCTCGCCGAGCACGGCCTTGCCGAGCTTGAGACTGTCGTTGATGGTGGCGGTCTGCGACAAGTCGAGCAAGGTCTGCTTGAGATAGATATCCTTGACGTCGATATTGACGCCGCCGATCAGGTCCGCCTCGTTCTCTTTCTTTGCCAGCCAGCGCGCGGCGGCAGAGGTGGCGCCGCGCTCCGACAGCGCGAACACCGAGGAGCCGTGCGCATCGGGCTTGACGAAGGCATCGGCATGAATCGAAACGAACAGGTCGGCCTTGACGTTGCGCGCCTTGATCACGCGGCCATTCAGGGGGATAAAAAAGTCGCCGTCGCGGATCAGCACGCCGCGCATGTTCGGCTCGGCGTCGACCTGGGCTTTCAGGCGACGGGCAATCGCCAGAGTCACGTCCTTTTCCCTGGAGCCATTTTTGCCAAGCGCACCGGGGTCCTCGCCACCATGCCCGGCGTCGATCGCAATGATGATCAGGCGTGACACCTCCGGCTTCCAGGCACGCATTTCGGTCCGCGCCGGTTTCTCTGCCGGCTTTGCAATCTCAGCGGGCTTTTCCGGACTTTCCGGTGTGGTGGCAATGGCCAGTTCAGGCGCCTTCTCTGCCTGCTCTTTGGCGCCCTCCGGCACAGCGGCTTCCCTTTTTTCCAGCAGTGCCATCAGCGGGTCCGACGGCTGTAACGGATAAATATCCAGCACCAGGCGGTAGCCGTATTCGCCGTATGGCAGCAGGGTAAAGATCTGCGGCTTGACCTCGCCCTTCAGGTCCAGCACCACTCGCACCACGCCCGGCTTGTTGCGGGCGACGCGCACCAGCTTGATGTAGGGATCGTTGGCCGCGACCTTGGCTGCAAGCCCTTCCAGCGCGGCATTGACGTCCACGCCTTCAAGGTCGATCACCAGACGATCGGGGTTCTTGACCGCGAGGAACTGGTATTTGACCGGGCTGGCGGATTCCAGCGTGACCCGCGTGTAATCGGCCGCCGGCCAGACCCGCGCCGCGGTGATGACTGTCCCGGCATGGGCACTTGCCGCCGCAGCAAGAAAAAATGTAACGTATATACCGACTTTAAAGCTATCAACCTTAAAACGGCTCACACCACGAATGACACGAATTTTCACGAATGAACACGAATAGTCAAAGACAAGCATTGCTTCACCAAACAGGTGAATCAGGCTAGCCATGTTAATTAGCGGATTATTCGTGAACATTCGTGTCTCATTCGTGAACATTCGTGGTTAATCGCTTTTTAATAGAATCAAGCATTGCCGCCCCTTCTCGCTGCCCGCTTCAACCGTGATGTCCCGGCCAGATTCCAGGATATCCAGAGAAATCCTGAGGTCCGGCGGGGGCAGCAGGCCGCCTGCCTTTTCCGGCCATTCGACGAGACACACCGAGTTTTCGTTGAAATATTCCCGGAAACCCGCCTCGTGCCACTCGTCCGGATCATTGAAGCGATAAAAATCAAAGTGATATAAGTATAATCCAGAAATCACATAAGATTCAACCAGCGCATAGGTCGGGCTTTTCACTTTTCCGGGATAACCCAGCGCGCGCAGCATGGCGCGCACCAATGCGGTCTTGCCGGCACCAAGGTCGCCGCTGAGGGTGACCATCAGGCCCGGTTTCAGCACCTTGGCCAGTTCCGCGCCGAACGCCTCGGTCGCGCCTTCATCGGCCAGATGGCGGGTTATTTTCGACGGCGGGCGGTTTTCATCTAAACTGTTCACGTGGACGCTCTCACTGATTACTCCCATCTTGATTTACGGCAGATTGCCGCGAACATCAAGGCTTGGGGGATGGAACTCGGCTTTCAGGCTATCGGCATCGCCGGCAGCGATCTCGGCCAGGCCGAAGCACGCCTGCTGGAATGGCTGGCGCAGGGCTACCATGGCGAGATGGATTATATGGCAAACCACGGCGTCAAGCGCAGCCGTCCGCAGGAACTGGTGCCGGGCACGCTACGCGTGATCACGGCGCGCATGGCCTATTTCCCGCCGCAGGCACGCGACAGCATCGAGGTCATGGACGACAGCAGCAAAGCCTACATCTCGCGCTACGCGCTGGGCCGCGACTATCACAAGCTGATCCGGGCCCGGCTGCAGAAGCTGGCGAAGAAAATCCAGACCGAAATCGGCCCGTTCCTGTTCCGCGCCTTCACCGACAGCGCACCGGTGATGGAAGTGGAGCTGGCCAGCAAAAGCGGACTGGGCTGGCGCGGCAAGCACTCGCTGCTGCTTTCGCGCGCGGCCGGGTCGTGGTTTTTTCTCGGTGAAATCTATACCGATCTGCCGCTGCCCGTCGACGAACCCGGGCAAAACCACTGCGGCACCTGCACCAGATGCATCACCGCCTGCCCCACCGATGCGATCGTCGCACCCTATCAGGTGGATGCGCGGCGCTGCATCTCCTACCTCACCATCGAGCTCAAAGGCAGCATCCCGGAGGAACTCCGCCCCCTGATCGGCAATCGCGTCTACGGCTGCGACGACTGCCAGTTGGCCTGCCCGTGGAACACATTCGGCCAGCTCACGCGCGAGCCCGACTTCGCCGTGCGCCATGGCCTGGACGATGCAAAACTGACCGAGCTTTTCCGGTGGAGCGAAGAAGAATTCGATGCCAGGCTGGCCGGCAGCCCGATCCGCCGCATCGGCCACGAGCGCTGGCTGCGCAACATCGCCGTCGGACTGGGCAATGCCTCGCCCTCAGAGGATGCGGTCGCGGCGCTGAAAGAGCGCCTCAACCACCCTTCCGCGCTGGTGCGGGAGCATGTGGCCTGGGCGCTGGAAAAACAGATCAAACCATTGAACCGCTGAGGACGCAGAGGAATTCCCTATCCATGTATTAGAGCCAAAGCACCACTGTAGGAGCGCCGCCCCCAGCGCGAATGCGGTCGCAAATCGCGGCCAACCCCCATCCCAACCTTCCCCCGCAAGCGGGGGAAGGGGC
>JASJPA010000042.1:0-14439 GCA_031426955.1 Sulfuricella sp. | reverse complement strand
GTCGTTCGTGCCAATAGCCGATTAAGTTCCAAACAGAATGAAGCACTACACTAGGTTTATTACGATTAGAGGGTAGCACCCACGATTTCAGCAGGGTTGCCGCCAGCAGGCAACATCAAGTTTGCCGGGGCGGATTTTTCAGGGCGAATACCCTGTTCAATTACGAACGCTATCAACTCGAACGCCGGTCATGAAATCGGAAGATGAAAGCAGACAACCATCGGCGCACAAGTTGGCAAATAGTGAAATTGCCCATGTCGAAAGGCTCCAGGATTCGTCGCAGTTCATCTTGCATTTTCTGCGGCTTGCCACACGATTTCCGCTGTTGCGCCAGTTCCATCGCCTGATGGCGAAACCGCTCGAAATCAACCTCCGAAGCCGGGCCGTAACATGCGCGCTCAATCATCGAGATGGTTTCGCCGTCTTCGGATTCATATTTCCCCGCCCGCCATGCACGCAGCAGCTCGCACGGTGTTTTGCTCGACGCCAATTGTCGTAGCCATAGGCGTCGGGCATGCCAGGCATGATAGCGTGGCCGAGCCAGGAGCCCAGCCCACAGCGCAAGGACTAAAACCAATCCACCTCCTGCGCCACGCCACACCCAGGTCATGACGGGGTCTACCGCGTCCACTGTAAGAGAAGGCGTACTGGCAACCCGGACTAGCCCGGTCGCCGGGTCGTAATACGGAATATGCACTTCAGGCAATTTCAAGGAGCCTTGTTCCAGTGCACGGAAAGGAATTGTGACCACCAACGTCTGGCCAAGCGGAATTTCCCCGGCATTGGAAACCAGTTCCATCTGCTGCGGATAGAAATGCAATTGGGGCGTATCCTGGAACCGCCCCAGTTGCTTTCGCAATCCCTCCGGGCTCAGCCCGCGACCACTGATTTTCAATGTCCATTGCTCAGGGCGCCCGACTTTGGCATGCATGGGCGCGTTGCTCTCCACATTGAGAGAGCCAACGGGAACATGAACTGGCAGATAGCCGGGCACGGGGGCTGCATTCACATAGAGAGCCGGTACGGGGTAGCGCAGGCGCGCCCCGAACTTGCTTGCATCAAGAGATGAAAAGCGGATGCCGGCGGATCCCGGCCGCAATGGCGTTATTCCCCAGGCAAAGCGGGTGACGGTATAGCGCTCGCCTGCCACGGTTTGCTGCCGCTGGGAATCCCGTAACGGCCGCAACTGGAATCCTGCGCCCTCCGCCTTCGGCATCCGGAAAAGCGGTCCTCCGTCGTGGTATACATCCACGAACAGCAATGACTCCCGGTGTTGCACTGCATCGCCTTCGACACCGCTTCGTACCATCACCTTCGGCACGCCAAAGCCGGATTCGCTTACCCGGATTGGCAAAGGGCGTGTCCTCTTGCCGCCTGCATCCATTATGGGAATGACGGATACGCCGAGATGCAATGGGAATAGCTGCCATTCCAAGCGCTGCTGAGCAATCTCCCGGCCTCTTCGTGTCTGGCTGCCACGGCTGTAGGAAACGTTGAACACTTCGAAATCGCGGCCGATGGCTTCCGTCGGGAGCTTTTGAATGGAGTCCCGGATATCATCGGCCTGGATCGTCACGGTCACCATCTGGCCGAAGGCGATTTCGGTACGGTCGGCCTCGACATGGAGGCCCGCGGCGCAAGCGATTTGCGCCATCAGCGCGAGGCAAGGAATCCCCAAGGCTCGCGCGACCACTACTGCGTGCTCCTATCGGCACGCCGTTCCTGCTCGAATTTGAGCAAAGTGGACAGCAGCTTCGATGGCTGGTCTTCCACCAGCTCCAGTTTTTTTGCAGCGGCCCGGTAGGCGATTTCCCCGCCCAGCCTTCCGGCCGCCTGCTTGATCGCCGCTGCCGTCTGGCCCTTGCCCTCGACCGCCTTGCGCGCCAATTCGGATTCGTCGAGGGTCATCAACGGCCCTTTGTCTTTTTCTTCTTCCATCGTGACCGGCTTGTCCGCGATCTCTTCCCCTGTCGCGCCTCCCACCCCTCGGCCGCGGCGTCCCGGTATACCCTCGGCTCCGGACGGTGCCTTGGTCGGCTGTTTCGCGACGGCCAGTTCGAGGTTGGCGCGCACCCCCGGATCATCAGGCCGGTAGCGGAGGACGTCCCGGAAGGCTTCCACGGCCGTCTCGAAGCGGCCCGCCATGAACTGGGCGTTGCCCAGGTTGAAGAGGGCATCCGCCGTTTCGGAAGGCTTGCGCGCTTCCAGCAACGCCGCCGTGAACTGCTGCGACGCATAGGCGTAGTCCTTGCGCCGGTAGGCGCTCGCACCCTTGCCCATCCGCCCGGCCGCCCCCGGCACCTGGGCATACAGCAACTGCGCTTGCACATAGTCGCGGGACCGATACGCCTGCCAGGCGAGCTGTTCAGGCTTGTCCGCCGCACGTGCTGAATCCGGCATCGCCAGGACGAACGCAAGCAACGGTACAGCCAGCAGCGCCAGGTTCCGCACCCTGAAATTCCGCAATGCCAGGATGAGAAGCGCGGGAACGAGCAGCCATGGATAGAGAAGCCGCCAGTTGTCCGGGGAGGGGGGCGGCCGGAAGCGGGACGCCAGTGCGCCGATGCCGTCGTCGTACAGCGTGCGCCACTCGCCGTCGCCATCGCGCACCGGCGCATAGACGCCCTTCCCTGCCGCCGCGAGCTCCCGCAGGCGCGCATCCGACGTTCCGTCCGCAACCACCCCGAGCACGAACAAGGAAATCCCGGCATCCTTGACCGCCTTCGCGCCTGCCAGGGCCTCCGCCCCCGTTTCGCCGCCAAACGAGTTTTCATCCGCGTCGCTCACCAGCAAGACGCCCCTGGACACCGCCTTGTCGCCCTTCAACAACTGTGCCGCAAGCGCCAGCGCGCTGCCGGCCTGGCTTCCCCTGGCCTCCTCGATCAGCTTGCCGTCCGAAAGGGAGAGAAATTCCTGGAAAACGGCATAATCGTTCGTCGGGGGAATCACCAGGCCGGGTGTGCCGGCAAATACGACGAGCCCCACCCGCTCGCCGCGCAGCTTGCGCAGCAGGTCGAGCAGTTCGAGCCGTGCGCGGTTGAGCCGGTCCGGCGCAACGTCGGCAGCGGACATGGAATCGCCGACATTGAGCACCACCACCATCGAGACATCCTGCCGCGGCGGGGGACCCAGGCTGGCAGCGGGCTGGGCAGACAGCCGTGGGCCGGCCAGCGCCAGGGAAAGCAGCAGCCAGAACAGGATGTCGAGCCACCCGCCCCGGCTCTTCGCCGCCGTTTCATCCGTCACGATGGCCCAGGGGCGCAAGCCGGGGCTCGCGTAGGAGAGCATCCTGCCGCGCTTCATGCGCAACAGGAGGCGCATGGCCGCCGGCTGCAATACCAGCAGCAGCGCCCAGGGATATTGCCAGTCGAGTTGGGTGAAGAACGCGCTCACGCGATCCGCTCCCGTATCTTTCCCAGACGCGCTGCCGTCAGCATGGCCGCAGCCAACAGCGCCGGCAACCAGAACCATTCGTGGCGCTCGCGCCGATTCGTGGGCGGGGTCACGGTTTTTTCGAGCCGGCCGATGTCTTCGATCACCGACTTCAGCGCCTCGGGTGACGTGGCGCGGTAATAGCGCCCGCCCGTTGAAGCAGCTATCTGCGGCAGCGTGACCGCGTCTTCCCCCGCCACATCCGGCCGCGTTCCGTGGCCGAACAAATCGGTGCCGATGTCGATGGCGTAGACGGGCACTTTCATGCGCACGGCCACCTCCACCGCCTCGGCGGGTGAAATCGCGCCCGCCGTGCTGTCGCCGTCGGTGAACAGCATGAGCGCGGGCCGGTGCTTGGGGTTTTGCCGGAGCTGCTTGAGGGCGAGGGCCAGCGCCTCGCCGATGGCGGTATCCTGGCCGGCGATGCCCACCGGCAGGCGCTGCACCATGGCCGAAACCAGATCGCGGTCAAAGGTGGGGGGCAGCAGCGTATAGGCGCGCTCGCCGAACACGATGACACCGAACCTGTCGCCCGGCCGTCCCTGGGCGAAACGGGTGACCAGTCCCTTCAATACCGAAAAGCGTTCCACCGGCTGGCCGTCCACCTGAAAGTCGGTGATGCTCATGCTGCGGGAGCCATCCAGCAGCAACACCATTTCCCTGCCCTCGGGCTGGGGCGGAATCCATGGGCCGACCCACTGCGGCCGCGCCAGCGCCAGGATCAGCAGTACCATTGCGCCGGCGTGGCTGATGCGATCAAACCGGGATTTTTGTCGCGCCGTCCCTGCGGACGGCGCTTCCGCGAGGGACGGATGCACCAGGCGCATCGCGGGCAATCCGCTTTCATCCGCTGCCGTGCGGCGGCCCAGCCACCAGGCCAATAATGCAACCGGGATAAGCGCAAGCCAGAAAGGCTGCGCCAGCGTCAGCATCGCACCTCCCCAATCCAGCGTTCAGTACAGTCGAACAGGGATGCCATTTCGCCGGGCGTCGCGGTTGTTCCCGCCTCATAGCGCAGTGCGGACAGCCGGTCGGCAAACATGCGCCATGCTGCCGCTTCGACTCCCTTGGGCGGAACCCCTGCGTCTATCCCGGGCATGCCCAGTTGTCTTCGCAAGCCGGCCGCCAGCAAAAAAGCGGTTTCCCGCGCATCACGCCGGCCCCGTTCATGCTCTATGCGCAGGCGCGCGACCCAGGCCGTGGCACGGCGGCGACGGACATAGCGGGCAAGTACAAGCGCCACAATGATAGGCAAGATGACGGCGGCAGCAATCAGAAGATAGTTCGCATCCCCCGCAAGGGGAGACGCCACCGGCTCGACGATATCGACAAGCACGGCGTCAGCCATGGCCAAGCGCCTTCAACACGACATGAAAGGGGTCTTCGTCGGCATGGATGCGCGCGAGTCTCACCCCCATGGCGGCGAACAGGCCGTCTGCGGCGGCCCGTGTCTCCCCGGCGCGAAGGGCGAATTCCCGGCGCAGGGATGCGGCCCCCGTGTCCAGCCACTGGCTGCGCCCTGTCAGCGGGTTTTCGAAGCAGGCATGGCCCACGGCCGGCAACTCGCTTTCGACCCGGTCGAGGATCTGGATGGGTATGAGTTGATGGCGCGCGGAAAGCTGCATCAGTACACCGCCGCAATCCCCGTCGAGGCCATGGAAGTCGCTCGCCACAACCACCCGCGCGCCGCGCTGAAGCCGCACGGCGATCTGTTCCAGCACCTGCCACAGGCTGTCTCCCCCCGCGCCATGCGCCAGTGGCGGGGCCGCCGAGGCGGCGGCTTCCACCAGCCGATAGGCTCCCACATCCCCACTCGCACACGGCAGCGATAGCCCGTCCGGCTGCACCAGCGTGCCGCCGATGCAGGCCCCGCGGCGCATGGCGACAAACGCCGCAATCGTTGCGACCCGCGCCGCCTGCGCCGCCTTGAGCCGCTCGACGGTGCCGAAGCGCATGGTCGGGCCGCGATCCACCACGATATGAATCTCGGGGTGATGCTCCTCGCGGTACACCTTGACGTAAGGCTTCCCGGTGCGGGCAGTGGTGCGCCAGTCCATGCTGCGCAGGTCGTCTCCCCGCTCGTACAGTCTGGATTCTTCGAAATCCAGCCCCGGCCCCAGATAAACGGAGCGGAAATCGCCGGCGTGCCGGTAGTGAACCTCGGGCACTTGCCCGCCCGGCTCGTCCAGCGCATCCACCCGGGCCTGCAGCTCAGAAATCTCAACGGGGCCGAGCAAGGGGGCCTGAACATTCGCCAACTGCGTGGCTGTCTTGCGGAAGGCACTGGAAATGAAGCGCTCCAGCATGGTCACGGCACGGGCACCGCGGCAGCGATCTGCGCGATGATGTCGTCCCGGGAACGCTTCTGCATGCGTGCCGTGAAGCTCGGTATGATCCGGTGCCGCAGGCAGTCCGCCGCCACAGCCTGAATGTCGGCGGGCGAGACGAAATCCCGGCCGGCGAGATAGGCGGCTGCGCACGATGCGCGCACCATGGCCAGCGAGGCCCGTGGGGAAGCGCCCACCTCGATGGCTCCCGCCAGTTCCGGCACCCACTTCGCCACGTCACGGGTGGCCCCCACCAGTGCCACGATATAGCGCTCCAGCATGGGGTCGATGTGGACGCACCGCACCTCTTCCTGCGCCGCCAGCACCGTGGCCACATCCACCACCGGAGCGGCGGAAATGTTCCCGGCGTGTCGGCTGCGGTCACGCTGAAGAATTTCGTATTCCTCGTCCGCCGAAGGATAGGTCAGGGTCACGTGCAGCAGGAATCGATCGAGCTGCGCCTCGGGAAGCGGGTAGGTGCCGGCCTGCTCCAGCGGATTCTGGGTCGCCATCACCATGAAAAGCGGCGGCAAGGCGCGGGTTTCCCCGCCCACCGTGATCTGGTGCTCCTGCATCGCCTCCAGCAGCGCCGACTGCACCTTGGCGGGCGCGCGGTTGATCTCGTCGGCGAGGATGACTTCATGGAAGAGGGGGCCTTCCACGAAGCAAAAGCTGCCCTCCTGCGGATTGTAGATGTCCGTGCCGGTGAGATCGCCGGGCAGGAGGTCCGGGGTGAACTGGATACGCCTGAAGCTCGCGTGCACTGCGGAGGCAAGCGCCTTGACCGCAGTCGTCTTGGCAAGCCCCGGCAGGCCCTCCACAAGAATGTGCCCTCCCGCGAGCAAGGCGATGACGAGCTTGTCGAGCAGGTCTTTCTGGCCGACGATATGTGTGTCGAGTGCATTGCGCAATTCGACAATGCGCGCCTGATGTTGCATGTTGACTCCCTTGTGTTGGTGTTTGCCTGGGGGTATTGCCGTGGAGCCAGTGTAGTGAACATGCGCGCGCTTGAAAACGTCCATTCGTACTATTTGCCAGGACTAAAATCGCGCGATAGGGCACGCCGTTCCGGTCGCTGAGCCGGGCGGAATCGGGTTGATAATGGCTTGGCCCTCGCCGCGATTTGTGGCCGAATTCGCGCCGGGGGCGGCGCTCCTGCTATAAGGCCTCCTGCGAAACCAGGTGGCTCGCATGGTGGAGACTTCCAGAACCGGAGACCCTTTTCATGAAATATCCGGGCTGGTTTCCAGAATCAGAAAGTGAGCGCCTTCTCCGCCCACATGGTCCATTCGGCCAGGTGCTCCAGCGTGCTGTGCTGGCTGCCGGGAATGAGTTCCTCGTCCTTCAAGCCCCGCGCTTCCATGCACACCCCGCACACGCCGATTTCGCCGCCGCGCTTCAGGATGCTCTGGGCGAAGAACTCGATGTTGTAATAACCCTGGGGGACTTTCTGTCCCGCCTTGGCGCACAGGGCGGCATCGCCCAGCAGGAACACGCGGATTTCGTTGTCATCGATTTTTGCCAGCGCCCGTGCCAGGCGGAAGCCGTTATAGCTGCGCTCGGTGCCGTAGGGCGGGTCGTTGAGGATAAACAGATATTTCATGTCGTTCTCCTTGCTTAATGTGGTGGAGAGGGTAGGAGTCGAACCTACCAGAGACAGGAAACCTGCCTCCCAACGGGTTTGAAGCCCGCGGATGCCAACCGGACGATCATCCTCTCCATTTGTAAATCTTCAAAATACCTTGCGCTATTGCTTCCGCTCCCCGGCCTGCCTGATGAACGCCTCGAGTTCGGCCTTGCCCAGAGGGCCGATGCGTCGCGCCAGCAACTCCCCGGACGGCGAATAAACCAGGTTCATGGGCGTCCCCCCGAACCAGGGGCGGCCGGTGGAGCGCAGGTAAATCGCCTTGAACGCTTTGCCATCGTCAAGCAGATTGGGGAAGTTTACCCCGTGCCGTTTGATGAAGGCCAGCGCGTTCTCCCGGCCGCCGGGGCCGTCTACCGAAATGCCGAGCACGGTGGCATCCGTCTCCCGGTGCGCCTGATGAAAGGCAATCAGCTCGTGGACTTCCTGGTTGCACACCGCGCAATCGGAGGCCCAGACCATCACCACCAGCCATTTCCCGTGGCCAACATACTCATCAAGAAAATGGGGCCGCCCTTCCAGATCGAGGAGCATCTCTCTTTCCGGCGCAGCCAAGGCGAGCACCGGGAAAAGCACGAGCAGGACAGCCAGCCAGTTGAGCAGCGGCTTGTAGGAGCGGCGCCCTCGCCGCGAGAATCGGCCCGGGGGCGGGCCTCCTGTCAAATTCATGTCACGGCCTGGAATCATGGCCTTGCCATCCTGGTCGCGGCCGTCGCCACCCGGCCTTCTCCCTGGCGCCGGGTCAGCCCCGTGCGGTCGAAATGTTCCAGCACCTGTAGCGCCAGGCCGCGCCCCACTCCGATGGCATCGCGGAACTCGGCCAGGGTAATGGCGCCGCGTTCTTCCAGCAGGCGGCGGGCGCTATCGCGCCAGGCATCCACATCCCGCCGGCTGAGATACACGTCGGCGGCCACTTTCACGACCTGTCCGCTGCGCTGCAAGTCCCCCAGGAAGCGCGTCAGGCGTTGTGCCGGCAGTCCCAGCGCCAGGGCCAGTGCCTCCGGCTTGGGCGGGGGTGTTCCACGGCAGGCCAGCAGCCCCTCCAGCCGCTCCGCCAGACGCAAATCCTCGGCGGAAAACTGCTGGCGGTGCCCCGCCGGGCGCAAGCCGTCGGCCCCCTGTTCGATGCGCCCACCGGACGCCAGACGCGCCGCCAGGAAACGGAACACCCGGTCATCGAGCCGTGGGCAGGCGCTCGAATGCAGGGTGGCGGCGGGCATGGCCGTCATGCGCGGGTTCGCCGCCAGGTAATGGCTTAGCGCCGCAAACAGGGACGCCTCCAGCGCCGCCACGTCCTTCGCCAGGGCCACCCACAGCGTGCCGCCGGCCTCCTCGCGCACCACGTCCCGGCGCAGCGCCAGCCTTTCGCTCAGGCGCTCGGGGGGTTCCCCCAGCTGTTCCGCAAGTTCCGGCAGGAACCAGCCGGTGGCGGCGCGCGCCTCCAGCCACGCCGTCAGCGCCTGCTCAGGATCGAGCGACTGGAGGCGCTTCAGCCGCGCCAGGCGCTCCGGCCTGCGCGCGCCGCGACGCATGGCCTGGGCGTCCAGCACCACGCCCCCGCCCAGCGTTTGCACGGCTTCCTCGCTGCGCACGATGAAGCGGTCGCCATAGAGCAGCGGCACGCCTCGCTCCAGGCGCAACTGGGCCAGGATAGGCTTATCCGGCAACGCAGCCTCTTCCAGCCAGGAAAGCCAGGCGAACACCTCCGCCGTGCCGGTGTGCAGGCGGACGCGGCTGTGGTTTTTGGGCATTCTTCCCGCATGGGGAGCAAGTCTCAGGGAGACATCCGCCACTCGCGCCGTGCGCTCCAGCCGGGGGTCGGCCAGCACCATCCCGCGGCGCAGCGTCTCCTTCCCGCTGCCCGCGATGTTGAGCGCGCAGCGGCTGCCCGCCGGGGCGCTCTCCGCCGCCCGGCCATGCACCTGGATGCCCCGCACGCGCACGGTCTCGCCGCCGGGCAGGAGCCGCAGGCGGTCGTTTTTGCGCACCTCGCCCGCGGCAATCGTGCCGGTCACCACTGTCCCGAAACCAGGCATGACAAAAGCGCGATCCAGGGGCAGGCGGAACCAGCCCGAGACCTTGCGGGCCTGGATGCCGCAGAGCGCCTCGGCCAGGGCCTGCCGCAGCGCGTCCAGCCCTTCCCCGCTGCGCGCCGACACGGGGACAAGCGCTGCCCCCGCGAGGGGCGTGCCGGCAAGAAGCGTCCGGATTTCTTCGGCTACGGCCTGCACCCGCTCCGGAGTAACCAGGTCGATCTTGTTCAGGGCCACCACGCCGCGCGTAATGCCAAGCAGGGAAATGATGTCGAGGTGTTCCAGGGTCTGCGGCATGATGCCGTCGTCCGCCGCCACCGTGAGCAGCACCACGTCGATGCCGGTGGCGCCGGCCACCATGTTGTGGATGAAGCGCTCATGGCCCGGCACGTCCACGACGCCCACAGCGCCCGCTTGCGGGAGTTCCAGATGCGCGAAACCCAGGTCTATGGTCAGGCCGCGGCGCTTTTCCTCCGGCAGCCGGTCGGTGTCGATGCCGGTCAGGCGCTGCACCAGGGAAGTCTTGCCGTGGTCGATGTGCCCGGCGGTGCCGATAATCATGGCTGTGCCTCGTTGAGCGCCGAGATGAGCCGCTCGGGATCGAGCAGGGCGCGCAGGTCGAGCAGCACCCCGCCGTCGTGCAGGCGGCCGATCACCGGCGGCGAGAGCTGGCGCAGGGCGCGCGCGAGCTGCGTCGCCGAAGAGCCTTTGAGCGGCGTGAGCGCGAAAGCCAGCGACGGGAGCGTGGCATCCGGCGCGGCGCCGCTGCCCACCTGCGCGCGTGAAGGAAGCAGTTCGACCTTCGCGCGACCCTGCGCCCAGCGTTCGAGAGGGGCTTGCACCTGCCGCGCCAGCGTTTCGATCTCGGCCAGGCTGCGGGACAGCATGCGGTAGGTGGGCAGATTCTGCTCCAGGGTCTGCGGCGAGAGATAGGCGGCGAGGGTCGCGTCGAGCGCGCCGAGAACGAGCTTGTCGCAGCGCAGGGCGCGCTTCATGGGATTACGCTTGACGCGCTTGATGAAGGGCGAGCGTCCGACGATCACCCCGGACTGCGGGCCGCCCAGCAGCTTGTCGCCGCTGAAGGTCACCAGGTCCGCCCCGGCGCGCACCGCATCCTGCACCAGGGGTTCGTCCGGCATGCCGTAGCGGCTCACGTCCACCAGCGCCCCGCTGCCCAGATCCGCCACTACCGGTACATTCCGCTCCCTGCCGAGTTTCACCAGCTCGGCCAGCGAAACTTCGCTGGCAAAGCCCACCACGCGGTAGTTGCTGGTATGCACCTTGAGCAGCAAAGCCCCGCCCTCGTCCAGCGCCTGCCGGTAGTCGGCGAGGTGAGTGCGGTTGGTGGTGCCGACTTCCACCAAGCGGCAGCCGCTAGCCCGGATGATGTCCGGCATGCGGAAACTGGCGCCGATTTCCACCAGTTCGCCCCGGCTCACCACCACCCGGCGCTTGTTCGCCAGGGTGTTGAGCGCGAGATACAAGGCTGCGGCGTTGTTGTTGACCACGGTCGCAGCCTCGGCGCCGGTCAAACGGGTCAGCCGCGCTTCCACCACTGAGTCGCGGTCGCCGCGCTTGCCGGCATCGAGGTCATACTCGATATTCACCGGGCCCGCGGCGCGCACCAGCGCCGCGACCGCCTCCGCTGACAGCGGCGCGCGTCCGAGGTTGGTGTGCAGCAAGGTGCCGGTGAGATTGATGACGGGCTCAAGACCGGGCGCATGCCATTTTTCCACCTCCAGCGCGACTTCCTGCGCGAGTTCATCCGCGCTGGGCGGACGATGATGCGGGCCGTTCCGCAGCGCCTCGCGGTGAAACGCCAGTCGCGCCTGTATCCCGGCCACCAGCAGGTCGTGGCCGATATTTGCCGCGAGCGTCTCCAGCCGGGGGTGCGCGAGAATTTCATACACCGCCGGCAGCGCCGCCAGACGCTGCAAGGATTCAGCGTTTGTCATGGGTTCACCGTCATACGCCACCTAAAAGGTCAGGTTCATGTCCGCGCAGATGACCACTTCCTTGTAGTATTTCTCCGGGTCCGCAGGCTTTACGCCGTCCACCAGATCGCCCGGCGTCATCGAGAACAAGGAAAGATTCAGGGGGCAGGCAAGGATGGTGGCCCCTTCGGCGATCAGCATCACGAACAGGTCCTCAATCAGCGGCAAGCCCATCTCATCCATTTTTTGCATGACCGCATCGCCTATTTCCTTCGGCTCATCCGGCAGGCACCTGAGCTCGTTCGATTTTACCCGGTGCACCGCATTGATGCCGCGCGAGCCGAAGAAAATGGTCACCTTGGCGCCCTCGCGCAGCAGGCTCAAGGACGTCATCAGCGCATTGAACACCAGGCACAGCTCGTCGTGGAAACACATTACGGAAACGTTTTTCATGGCCATCTCCTTCAAGATTTAAAACTTCTTTTAACCCAATAATCCATTAGAGCCGAAACACCGCTGTGGGAGCGGCGCCAGCCCTCCCCTCAATCCCCTCCCGCAAGCGGGAGGGGAGACGATCGCCCCTTCCCCCGCTTGCGGGGGAAGGTTGGGATGGGGGTTGGCCGCGATTCGCGGCCGCATTCGCGCCGGGGGCGGCGCTCCTTCAGTGCATTCCAATGGATAATCTGGGTTTAAGCCAGATTACCGCAGTGTCTGGAGAAACGCGGCGATGTCGCGCCGCTCCTGTTCCGTGCTCTGAATCGCCGGCATGAGCGAAACCCGCTTGCCGTTTTGCACCATGGAGTAGCCCTTGCCGGGGACGATGATGCGGGACGGTTTTGCGATCGATTCGAGCAGATAGCCGGCATGATGGATGCCGCCGGCGTAAGCCAGATTCGGGCCCGCCGTCGGCTGTGCGGGATTGCCCGGAAAGCTGTGGCAGCCGGCGCAGCCTTTTTCCGCCATCAGCCGCTTGCCATTTTCGGCATTGCCGCTTGCCGCTGCGGAAAACTGCCTGACATAAGCCTCATTCGCCGCAGCCTTTTCAAAGCGCAAGGCCTGCCAGGCGGACAGGTGCTTCTTGCCATTCCTTTCCTGCGCATCGCCGTTCCACAGCGCGAGCGCCACCGGCACGACCCCCTGTTTCGCGGGATCGAAACGCACATACTGCCCGCTTTTTGGCGGCGCGAGGGCGCGCGTGAAGACGGCCTGCCATTTGCCGTCCCGCCACACCCCCTTGGCCTTTACGCCATCGGGCGGTTGCGCCGTCAGGGTGCCAAAACCTTCCGCCGCGAGCGTCTCCACGGAGCCGTCCGCGCGCCATTGCCACAGCGCCGCCGCAGCGCCGCCATGCCCCATGCCGACATAGGGCAGGCTCACGCCGGGCCCGTAACGCAGCGGCCATTGCAGCGCGATGCCGTCGGCAAACTCGCCAATGGCGCGGGTCGCCGCCGGCCTGGCATCGGGCCACGCTACGTGCAGGGCCAGGGTTCTGCCGCTGTAAAGCGCGCGCACGGAGACGTTCAACGCCCCGCCGCCATCCGCGCCCGGCGTAACGCCGGCCTGCGGGTAGAGCGTGACCGGGGCCGGCGCAAGCTTCTCCCAGGCGGGATCGAGCGGATCGAGCGGCGGCTCGGCACGGCTCTGTTTGACGCTGATGAAAGAAATGCTGTCTCCGGCCATTGCCAGGGGGAAATTTATTGCCAGCGCCGCGACCAGCCATGTAATAGAAAGAGCTATCAAGTAACCGCGGCTTGATGTAGGTCGGCCTTCAGGCCGACAAGTCGGCCTGAAGGCCGACCTACAATTGTTTATTAGTCGCGTCATGCCACCTCTCCCGGAAAATTGCCGGCAGCGATTTCGCGCGTTTTCCTGAATTCTTCCCAGCCCTCCCGGTCTTCCCATGCCAGGACTGGAATGCCCCGCTGGCTCCTGGTTGCGGGAACCGCCTTGGCTTTCTGGTAATACGCGGCGTCGAGCTTGAACATCTCCTCATGGCGATAGGCAATGAGTATCTCCATGAGCTCGGATTTTTCGCCCTTGCTGTTCTTTTCCCGCTCCTGTTCCAGCAGCTTCAGCACTTCCGGCACGCGCGGCCCGAAGAAATTGACCAGGACTTCTTCCGGGATGCGCCGCTCGCCCGTCAGATTGCCATCGGCATCGTAACTGGAGGGCGACAGGGGCGGGACGTAATACACGTTCGGCTGGGTGCCGAACTCGGCATGCAGCGGCAGCGCCACTTTCCACTTCTCCACCAGCTTGTGCACCGGGCTTTCCACGTCGTCGAGGTAGCCGACGAAGCGAATCCGCCCCACGCACTGCTGCGCGCACGCGGGCGGCAGTCCCTGCTCGATGCGCGGGTAGCAGAAAATGCACTTCTCCGAGCGCTTGAAGGTCGGATTGAAATAGATCTTCTTGTAAGGACAGGCCTCGACGCAGTGCTGGTAGCCGCGGCAGCGCGACTGATCGACGAGCACGATGCCGTCCTCCTCGCGCTTGTAGATCGCCTTGCGCGGGCAGGCGGCGACGCAGGCCGGGTTGGTGCAGTGGTTGCAGATGCGCGGCAGGTAAAAATGATAGCTGTTCGGGTACTCGCCCGCGCCCTGGTCCTCGTCCCAGTTGGGGCCGTTCACCGGCATCTCCACGGGCGCCAGATGGGGGCGCTCCTCGCCGTCGAAGGACGGCGGCTGGTCGCGCCCGCGCGGATTGAGCGCGGCCAGGTAGTTCATGTCGAAGGCCGCGCCGTAGTCGCGCCGCAGATCCGGGATGCGCCCGGGCTTCAGATGCCCGTCGGCATCGAAGCCCCCGCCCGCTTCTTCCCACTTGCGCGGATAGCCCTGGCCGGGACGGGTCTCGACGTTGTTCCAGTACATGTACTCGCGCCCGTTGCGGTTGGTCCATTGCGTCTTGCAGGCCGAGGTGCAGGTCTGGCAACCGATGCACTTGTTGAGATCCATCACCATGGCTAATTGTCGTTTCGACATGTTTTCCTCTCTAATTCCGTTAAACCCAGATAATCCATTAGAGCCAAAACACCGCTGTGGGAGCGGCGCCAGCCCTCCCCTCAATCC
>JASJPA010000041.1:0-20694 GCA_031426955.1 Sulfuricella sp. | reverse complement strand
TCGTGTCCAGTTTGCCGTGGAATCAGCGTCCAGTTTGGGCTGGAATACGCAGCCAGGATGGAAAGACCGACTGCCAGTCCGGCGGAAAGATAGACGTTGTGGAGCTCCATGGCGCAAAACACACCGATTGTGGCGGATACCAGGTGCCCCCCGATAAATGACCAGGGCTGTGAAAATGGACTATGCGGTGCGCCCAGCAGCAAGACGGTGGAAGCGCCCATGGCCGCCAGCATATAAGGGGCGGTGACCTGGCCGATGAATATGTGGGTTAACCAGGTTGTGGCAAGGATCGCCCCAACGCCGCCGAAACCCGAGATGAGTCGTTCCCGGTGGGTGACGGTGGTTTGCCGTGGGAACAGATACGCAAAGAGTCGTTGTCCAAGCATTTTCGCCCCTCGTAATGATCGGTCTCTAAAAAGTCGCGGCTAATCTGGATATGCTTTGAGGTAATCAAAGCCATGCGAGGCCTTGGTGACACAAACATCCAAATTAATCGGCGGATTGAATTTCCTGTTTGTCTCCAACAAGTTCATGCGTGCTGGGGACTTGGAAAATGCCTTGAAGGTTCAGCAATTCGTCAATGTGGACACGTGCCAGCTTGCCCAGCGTCTTTTCTCCTTTTGGGGTGAGGTGGACCTCAACCTCGCGCCGATCTGCCCGGCCCTGCTCTCTGCGGACCAGTCCGAGTTTCTCGCACCGGGTAACCAATGAAACAACACCGTGATGATGTGCCTGCAGGCGTTCTGCGAGTTCGCCGATGGTCGCCCATTTCCGGCCGGGAAATCCATTGATATGAAGCAACAGTAGATATTGCAGGTGGGTAACGCCATGCTTGCGTGAAATTTGCTCGCTAAAGCGGAGAAACCGTCGCAGCTGATAACGGAAATTGGAAAGCGTCTCGTACTCTTTTTTGCTGAGTCGTGTGTTCATCGTATGTCCATACATAGTGCTGATGATCGAATATTTGCAATAATCATATCATACTGTGATAATATCATGCCGTGATGTTTACGTGTGCTGAATCTTGCCCGAACTTTAGATTTACGGAGGTAAATGATGGAAACAAACATACGCATGCCAGACCTTGATGCGGAAGGCTATCTCGTGGAACCGCAGGACTGGTCGGAAGAGTTGGCCGAAGTGCTCGCTCTTCAGGAAAACATTTCGCTGACAGAGGACCACTGGGATGTCATCCGTTTCATGCGCGAGTATTACGAAGAGCACCAGGTTGCCGCCGACGCACGCTATGTGATCAAGCATTTGAGCGACCGGTTGGGGCCTGGTTCACGCAACAAGCTGTTCGAGCTATTTCCTTATGGGTACGTCAAGCAGGCATGCAAGATCGCAGGGATGAAGCGGCCGCGGGGATGGAGCACGGGTTGAAATCAAAAAGCTCGCATTGAGGATAGCAGCTGAAAAGATCCGGGATCTCAGTCTTTGAGGCGCCAGCTAGTCCCGGTTTGGTGCGGGGCGCAACCGAGGGAACTCGAGTAAGTAATTTACGGATCATGGCAAATTTTCTTGCCGAAAGCGGTGCTTATAGGGCGTGCCAATTACGGGTTCCCTTTCCTGATGCCGAAGCCGCGGACCACGCTGCCGGCGGTGCTCAAGATGAAAAGCGCCAGCGCCGCGGCATTCAGCAATCCGCCGAGGCTGCGCAGATCGGGCAACGCCAGCCCATCGCCGGCGAGGCGCACCAGCAGCGACGCATGCAGCGCCAGCAGCGGCAGGTAGAAAGTCCAGTGATAAGGCATTCTGACCCGCACCACGGCAGGAAATATCACCGGCGCGTGGCCGAATACCATCGAGAACACGAAACCGGCCAGGATGGCGTGCAGCACCGCATCGTAAGCCGCTCCGGTCAGGCTGCCGGCAGCGAGCAGGGTAATGCTGCCGACGGCAAGCCAGGCGTAGCCGGAGAGTAGGCAGACGGCGATGAAGCGGGTCAGCCCCTGCTCTTTTACCGTGCGCCGTGCGATGTCCTGGCGCAGCAGCCACAAAGCCAGTCCGAGCAGCCCCGCTCCATACAGGAAGATGCCGGCGCCGGTGCCGCTGAGAAAGCCGCCCGCCAGGATCGTGGCAAGGATGGCCGCAAAAACGCGTTTGGCAACGGGCGAGGGGGGCAGGAAGCGGGACAGTTCCAGCCGTTCGCCGGCGATGGTCAGTATCAGGAAGTTGATCCACAGCGTCACCACCCCCGGCACCGGGGTGCCGGCCAGCCACAGCAGGTTGCCGGCCAGCCAGCTCAATGCGCCGAGCACCATGGTGACCATGAACAGTTCGCGCTGGCGCAGCATGATCAGGGTGGTCCCGGCAAATAGCACGGCGCTGCCCAGCGCTATGGCCGTAGCACCGATGAATGGCGGAAAGCCGAGCAGGATGGCAACGCCGCCCAGCCCGGTCAGCAGCGGCCCGGCATAGGCCCAGCGGCGGCCCATGGCGACCGCCCGCTCCAGCCCGATGACGGTGCCGAGAAAGCCCGACACCATCAGCGGCCCGTGCAGCAAGGCCAGTTGTGCCGAGGGAAGCGGCACGCTCCAGCCCAGCCGCGCGAGGCCGGCCAGCACTCCCGATGCCAGGGAAGCGAATCCCAGAATCAGGAGCGGCAGCCGGAACGGAACGCCCAGGTCGCCGGGTCGCATGGCGCTTTCCTCAGGCGCAGCAGGCCGCGACGCGGCCGATACGCACTCTCCATACATCGGGGCCTTCTTCCAGGTATTCCCAGCTGAACTCGCCGCCATGTTCGGCCTGGAACTGATAGTAAAGCGGCTTGGGATCGTGGTCGTTGACCAAGAGCAGGGCCTCGTCCTGAACCAGGCTGGAGAAGGTGCCGAAGATCAGCGGATGGCGGTCGCGCGGCGCAATGGCGCGGACGTCGATGGTGATATTGGAGGTTGCAGTCGTCATGATAAATCTCCTGTGGTTTGAGGTGGGTTTAACGCCAGCCTAAATGTTTGCGTGCGTGCTCGCTCATCTTGTCCGGGCTCCACGGAGGATCCCATACCAGGTCGATGTCGATTTCGACATCGGCTGGCGCCAGTGCTGCCAGAGCTTCACGGACATCATCGAGTATCATCTCCCCCATCGGGCAAGCCGGCGTGGTCATGGTCAGATCGACATGCAGCCTGTTATCCGAAATTTCCACGCCGTATACCAGGCCCAGATCGACGATGTTCATCCCGATTTCCGGGTCGATGACGCCACGCAGAACAGTTCGAACTTCTTTCTCGGTGAGCATGATTGTTTCCTGCTGGCTTTGAGGCTAAGAGTAACCGCCACCCATTCCCGGGGGAAGGAGGGATGAGTGGCTTGACTCGATGCTTCCGGGCGTGGATTAGTTAATGTAAGCCGAGCAGCCCGGGGTGTTGAAGCTCCAGTCGGAACAGGCCAGTTGCTGCTTGTTGTTTTGGGCAGCCACGCTGGCGGGAGCCTTGTTGCTCCTATCAATATAGGCGGAACAGCCCGGGGTGTTGAAACTCCAGTCAGAGCAGGAGGCCAGTTGCGGTTTGTTGTCCTGAGCCGTTGCGCTGGCGGGAGCCTTGTTTGTCCTCTCGATATGAGCCGAGCAACCCGGGGTGTTGAAGCTCCAGTCAGAGCAGGACAGGCCATCGCTATAGGCGGACTTGGCCGACAGGGCGGCAAGGCCGACAAATGCCACGGTCAAGGTCAATGCAAGTTTGCTTTTCATGATGATTTCCTTTCATTGGTTAAAAATCGTGTTTACCTGGCGAATCGTAAACAGCGATTATCTATGAGCTAAAACCGTGCCAGCATCGCATGCCACTGTTTTTTATCGATATTAATATTTTCTGGCAAGAATAAAACTTGCAGTCGTTCACAATAAACGCCTATAGTTACGTTTATTGTGAACGACCGGGTGTTAACTATGATGACGATTCCCATGCTGAAGTTGTTTCTGGACAGCCTGGAAGAAGGCGTGCTGTTTCTGGACAAGAGCCGGAGGGTGGTGGCGGTTAACCGGGCGGCAACGCAGATGATCGGGCACGAAGATGAGAACCTGGTGAATCTGCTCTGCCCCAGCATCTTCAAGGGGACGGAGTGCGCACAGGCTTGCGAAAAGCGGGGGAGCTGCGCGCTGACCCCCGACTGGAAGGCAAGCGATATCATTCAGGATATCGTGCTGCCGCGGCCGGACAATACTTCTGTGTTTCTGCGCATGTGGGCCATCTTGCTCCCGCCGGCGGAGAACCTGCCGCTGTACTGCGCGATCATTTTGCGCGACCGCTCGCACGAGGTAGAACTGGAACAGGAAGTGACAGAACGCCTGCAGCTTGGCAGCATGGTTGGCCACAGCCCCGCGATGCAGAAACTGTATACGCAAATAATGCGGGCTGCCCAGAGCGATGCCAGCGTGCTGCTGACAGGCGAAAGCGGAACCGGAAAAGAGTTGGTTGCCAAGGCCCTGCACGACAATTCGAACCGTTGCAAAGGACCTTATGTTCCGGTGCACTGTGCCTCGCTACCGGAAAACCTTCTCGAATCGGAATTGTTCGGCTACGCCAAGGGCGCTTTTACTGGCGCGACATTGGCAAAAATTGGTCGTTTCGAAGCCGCGGAAGGTGGAACCTTGCTACTGGACGAAATCGGCGAAATTCCGCTGGGCACTCAAGTGAAATTGTTGCGCGTATTGCAGGAACGGGAGGTGGTGCGACTGGGTGAAAACCATGCCCGTCCGGTCGATGTCCGCGTCATTGCGGCTACGCACCGGAATCTCGCCGCAATGGTTGAGCGCGGGGAATTTCGTGAAGACCTCTATTACCGATTGCGCGTCCTCCCTTTGCATGTCCCGGCTCTGCGTGACCGCAAGGAAGACATTTCCATGCTCGCCAACAAGCTGCTTAACGATCTGGGTAACAGGTACAAGCGGGAAAACATGAGGCTTGCCCACGAAACGTTGCTTGCCCTGGAAGCCTACGATTGGCCCGGAAACATCAGGCAGCTGTTCAATGCGCTTGAATATGCGGTAGTGAATGCGGATGGCCCGAACATCCTGCTGTCGCACCTTCCGCCTGAGGTCCAATTGGTATCTCAACCCTCGCCGGTCGCAAGATCACCTGAACCAATGCTGGTGCGCCAATATTACCGCCCCCCTCAGCAGGCTGAAAACGAAATGGAAGTTATTGCCCGCGTGCTTGCCGAAACGGGAGGAAACAAGGCCGAAGCGGCACGCAGATTGGGCATGTCACGCACCAGTTTATGGAAGCGGCTTAAGCAGAGCCACGGCTGATTGCCCCGTTTCAGTCTGCGCCCAGGGCAGCCTTGAGCAGATGGTGGGGCACTACCTGCTCGGCGGCGGGAAAAAGTTCCGGCTCCTCCGGCCGCACAGCAACTTCGCCATGATGTTCGCGGGAGAGGGGTTGCAAGGCGGAGTGACGTTTCATGATGTCTCTTCAACGAGATATCCTTATTTCGCTGTTTCACCGCGTAAAGAGGCGATTGTCTTGATGTCCGGCCCATGGTTTGACCCGAAGCAGTGGGATGGAATGCTTTCGTGATGGCCGAAATCGCGCGCCGACTTGTCCA
Source organism: Sulfuricella sp. (assembly GCA_031426955.1). GTDB lineage: Bacteria > Pseudomonadota > Gammaproteobacteria > Burkholderiales > Sulfuricellaceae > Sulfuricella. Next base: position 15,150 of record JASJPA010000041.1, on the reverse strand, counting down.
GCGCGCATTCATCTGCCACCCATTTCAGCAGGGTTCCTTGCGGGTTGCCGGCCTGGACCTGGGAACAGGCATTGGCGCACTGGCCGCACTGGGTGCAGGTGAACATGTGGCGCTTGATCGAGCGGGGCTTGATGCGCATCGGGCAGACGTTGTCGCAGGCGGCGTTGCAGTCGACACAGGATTCGGCGCGCTTGCGGTCGAAGCCGATCACCATCGCCTTGCGGTTGCCCATCCAGGCGAGCGACTGGAACAGCCCGACGGCGCAGGCGTAGCGGCAGAACAGGTGGCGCGCGAACATGAACTCGATGAAGAACAGGAAAGAACCGATGCCGATGAAGCGCGCCTGATTGCCGGTCAATTCGCCGTGCCACAGGTTGCCGTAGATTTCGGCCGGCGGCAGCAGGTAGGTGAGCAGCGCCACCGCCCAGGTGAAGGCGAAGGCCAGCGCCAGCGGCACCACTGCAAGCCAGTACAGGGGATTGGCCTTGGTGATGCTGCCGTCGGCATTGCGTTCCGGCAGGGGGTGTTTGTCCCAGATGCTCTGCTTGCCGATGGCGCGGCGCAGCACGCTGTTGATGGTTTCCACCACCGAGAAATGCGGGCACAGCCAGCCGCAGTAGAGACGGCCGTATTTCCACGAGATCCAGATGCCGGTGCCGATCACGCCGAGGATCGGCAGGCCGCCGCGCAGGATGAGATTGAGCGCGGCCTGAGTGGAGTCGATGCGTCCGGCGAGGAAGTCATCCAGGCCCAGCGTCCAGTTCATACCGAGGAAGAAGAAGTGCTTGAGATTGAGGTCGAAACGGAACAGGTCGAACACCGGCGCCAGCACGAACAGGATGAAGAAGCCGGCCTGGAACAACAGGCGTTTTTCCTGGGTCGGCATTATGCAGTAGCTCTTGCGGTGAAGAAACTGCTTTTTTTACCGCAGAGGACGCGGAGGACGCAGAGGAAAACCCATTCTGGTTTTGATTCCCTCTGCGTCCTCCGCGTCCTCTGCGGTGAAGCTTTTTGTCTATTTATTATTCGCACGTCCTGCCTACCAGCGGGTACACATACTTCTGCCCCGCCATCGCCTTGGCCAGGCCGAGCACGCCGAGCAGCACCAGGGTGGAGTGGCAGGTGGTGAAGTAGATGATCACGATCACCCAGGTATTCGGTGCGGCATAGCCGCCGAGCAGGATTATGAGCAGGTTGGCGATCACCAGCAGGGCGCCGGCCCAGAGGCTGGCGGAAATCGCCTGGCGCAGGTGGCAGCGGGCGAGAGAGGGCAGTTCGGCGCCGTGCTTGAAATGCAGCCAGAGCAGCACGAGGAAGGCCAGCACCGGCGCCAATAGCAGATTGGCGAGGTATAGCGTTTCCGCCCAGACCGCCAGGGACTGGCCGGGGGTTTCGGTTTCCTCGCTATCTGCCGAAGCTGGCATGGACGATCTCCATCAATGCGTCGGCGGTTTCCACGTCGTCAGTCAGGGTTTCCACCATCGCCGCGCGGCACGCATCCACCGGGTCGAAGCCGCTGCCGATCAGGGTCGCGGCATAGACCAGCAGGCGCGTGCTGGCGGCCTCTTCCAGGTCGTGCTCCTTGAGCGCGCGCAGGGCGTTAGCCAGGTTGACCAGGCGCTTCGCCAGCATCGCGTCGGCGCCGGTTTCACCGATCAGGATTTCCTGCTCCAGCGCGCTCTCGGGAAAATCGAAGCGCAGGGAAACGAAGCGCTGGCGCGTGCTCGGCTTCATCCCTTTCAAAAAATTCTGGTAGCCGGGGTTGTACGACACCACCAGCATGAACTCCGGCGGCGCCTGCAAAATTTCGCCGGTGCGCTCGATCGGCAGGATGCGCCTATCGTCGGAGAGCGGATGCAGGACGACGGTCGTGTCCTTGCGCGCTTCCACCACCTCGTCCAGGTAACAGATGCCGCCTTCGCGCACCGCGCGCGACAGCGGCCCGTCGCTCCAGTAGGTGAGGCCGTCGCCGATCAGATGGCGGCCGACCAGGTCGGCGGCAGTCAGGTCGTCGTGGCAGGCCACGGTGTACAGCGGCCGGTTGAGCTTGGCCGCCATGTGCGCGACAAACCGGGTTTTGCCGCAGCCGGTTGGCCCCTTGATCAGCAGCGGCAACTGGTTGCGGTAAGCGTGTTCGAACAATTCGATTTCGTTGCTGTGCGGTTTGTAGAACGGCGCGTTGCTCATGGTTGGGCTTTCAATTCGACGAGGGTGGGCGTGTTGGTTGCAGTTATCCTAAAAATGGCGATTCACCGCAGAGGACGCGGAGGACGCAGAGGAAAAACAAGGCATTGCCTAGTTTTGCCGAGCCATCCATTAGGTGAGTGCATTTTTTACGTTAAGCATTTGAATTCCTCCGCGTCCTCTGCGGTTCAATGGTTTTTTTAGGGTTATTTTAGTCCGATCAGGTAGGCGATGGCGATGCCGCCGCCGACGATCACCAGCCAGGATGCCATGATGGCGCGCCACAGCAGGCTGGCCTTGCGCAGGCCCATGAAGAAGCCGGCGACCATTTCGCCTTTGATGAAGGTGATGATCAGTACCAGCATCACGATCTGTGCGCCGCCCAGTTCCATCCTGCCGATGCCGTAGGTGATGGCGGTCAGCACCAAAAGGGCAAGCCAGACGCGGGTGCAGGGACGGATGAACTGACTGCGTTGGTTTTCGATGTTATGCATTTTCTCTCAACGAATGACGTAAACCAGTGGGAACAGGATGATCCACAGAAGATCCACCATGTGCCAGTAGGAAGCGCCGGTCTCGACGCCGGTGTGGTGCTCTGCGCTGTAGCCGCCGCGCAGCGCCTTCAGCATTACCGCCGCCAGGATCACCATGCCGAGGATGACGTGCATGAAGTGGAAGATGGTGAGCGACAGGTAGAACATATAGAAGGTGTTGGTGCTGAGCGAGATGCCGGCGGAAAACTTGGCGTGAAACTCGAACAGTTTGATGGCCAGGAATACGCCGCCCAGGCCGATGGCGGCGCTCAGCCAGTGGGCGCACTGGCGCGACAGTCCTTCGCGGATGGCGGCAACGGCGCGCACCACGAAATAGCTGCTGGTAATCAGGATCACGGTATTGACGGCGCCGGATTCGCGATTGAGGTGTTGTTGCGATTCGTTGAACAGCTCGACATTGTGGGCGCGGGCAAAAGCGTAAGAAAGAAAAAATATGCCGAATGCCAGCAGCTCGGCAAAAATAAAAAACCAGATTGCCAGATCGCCTGGTGGAGTGCCTGGTTTATGAATATCGGTAGTGATTGACGCGGTCATTTGAATTCTCTCGGTGCGGCTCGAAAACGCGAAATTCTAGCGCTTGCCGTCCGGGGATAATAGCCTATTAAAACAGTCTGGTATTTGAAGTTAAAAAAGGGAGGGGCGAACCCCTCCCTTTCAGGCTTTAAGCGGCTTCTTTAGCTTCGCCTTTGACGAAGAAACTGATGATGTAGAGAACCAGGCCGACCAGGAAGACCAGGCCTGTGATCTCACGCAGCCAGTAGAACAGCGTGATCTGATCCTGCGCCGCCATGAAGCCGAGCGGTGCGGTGGACACGCGCTGCAGCCACACTTGCAGGATGCCGGCGGCGGTCAGGAACAGGGTGATGAACACGATCGATACGGTCATCAGCCAGAACGACCACATTTCCAGTACCTGGGACTTTTCGCTGTTGGCAGCGCGTCCGCGCATCATCGGCATGGCGTAGGAGATGATGGTCAGCACCACCATCACATACGCGCCGTAGAATGCCATGTGGCCGTGGGCAGCGGTGATCTGGGTGCCGTGAGTGTAGAAGTTCACCGGAGCCAAGGTGTGCAGGAAGCCCCACACGCCGGCACCCAGGAACGACATCACGCCAGTGCCCAGCGCCCAAAGCGTGGCAGCCTTGTTGGGATGCTCGCGACGGCGACGATTCACCATGTTGAACGCGAACACGGTCATCATGAAGAACGGAATCGGCTCCAGTGCGGAGAACACCGAACCAAACCACTGCCAGTACTCAGGCGTGCCGATCCAGAAGTAGTGGTGGCCCATGCCGACGATGCCGGTGATCAGGGTCATGGCAATGATCAGGTACAGCCACTTCTCGATGATTTCGCGGTCGACACCGGTCACCTTGATCAGCACGAAGGCCAGCAGCGCGCCGAGGATCAGTTCCCATACGCCTTCCACCCAGAGATGCACGGTCCACCACCAGAAGTATTTGTCCAGCACCAGGTTGGAGGGGTTGTAGAAGGAGAACAGGAAGAACACCGCCAGGCCCCACAAGCCCATCAGCAGTACCAGGCTGATCGAGGTCTTGCGGCCCTTGAGTACGGTCATGGTGATGTTGAAGAGGAAGACCAGCGCCACGACCACGATGCCCAGTTTGGTGAGCAGCGGCTGTTCCAGGAACTCGCGCCCCATCGTCGGCCACAGGTCGTTGAATGTGTACTTGGCCAGGGTGGCGTAAGGAACCGTCAGGTAGCCGACGACGGTCAGCGCACCGGCAACCAGGAAGATCCAGAACATGAGCAGTGCCAGCTTTGGGCTGAACAGCTCGCGTTCCGTTTCTTCCGGGATGATGTAGTACGCTGCACCCATGAAGCCGAACAGCAGCCACACGATCAGCAAGTTGGTGTGCACCATGCGGGCGACGTTGAAGGGAATGGCCGGGAACAGGAAGTCTCCCATTACGTATTGCAGGCCCATGATCAGGCCGAACAGGATCTGTCCGACGAATAGGCCGATGGCAGCGATGAAGTAGGGCTTCGCTACCGCCTGAGATTGATATTGCATAAGTTTTCCTCCTAAACCTTTAAGAAATCAGGGTGGCCAAAATTAACCTTCGATGTTCGGTGGCCAATTGGCGGTGTTGATTTCGCCGGTCCATTTCAGGAATGCCACCATGTCATCCAGTTCCTGATCGGTCAGGTTGAATTGCGGCATCTGGCGACGCGCTCCCGGTGTGCCTTCAGCAGGGCGGCTTTGAATCCATGCCTTGACGAATTCACCGCCGCGGCGTTTGTAGACATTGCCGAGTTCCGGGGCGTAGTAGGCGCCTTCACCGAGCAGCGTGTGGCAACCGATGCAGTTGTTCTTTTCCCATACCATCTTGCCGCGTTCCACTGCGGGAGTGATATTTTCCCGGTGGTCGCGTTTCGGCAGGACCTGCATGGTGTCGAAAGTCAGGGCGACGAGGAGCAGGAAAAAGAATGTTGATCCCCCGAAGAAAATGTTTCGCGCCATTGACTTGGTAAATGCTTGGCTCATGTTTACCTCCTAAAATTAATCCAATAAACCTGCTTTTTGCTTCTTATTCATTTAATTGCGCAACCATTTTTTGCATGGCCCCCTTCAGGCTGGCGGCTGGTTTGCTCTATTATCCTGCTTGCAACGGAGATGGCTCTGCTATCCTTTACGGCGCAGACTGCAATTTAGTGGATAGGAGAGAAAGCAACCTTGATTTAGGTCAAGGATTTGGAGAAGCGCTTAAACAAGAATGAGAGCGCCTCCAGTCGCGGGTTTTCACCCTGATTAAAGTAGGGATTTTATTCAATGGCGGGCACGAGTTTTTATGTGATCATGTGATCATCATTGGCCCCCGATCCGGTTATAATTTCCCATTTCTTTGTAGCATCAAATTTGGCACACAGGATTATCATGGACACCATCAGTAGCTATATGACCAGCGATCACCATCGCTGCGACGAATTATTCTCTCAGGCGGAAGCGGCCGCTTCCGGCCAGGATTGGGGCACGATCGCTGCCGATTTGCAGGTCTTTCTCGATTCCATGCGCCAGCATTTCAAGATGGAAGAGGAGGTGCTGTTTCCCGCTTTCGAACAGCGCACCGGCATGAGCATGGGGCCGACCCAGGTGATGCGGATGGAACACGCCCAGATGCGCGAATTATTCGATGCCATGGCCGATGCGGTGAAGCAGCAGGACCGGGACGAATTTTTGGGTCAGGCGGAGACGCTGCTGGTGATGATGCAGCAGCACAACATGAAGGAAGAGCAGATGCTCTATCGCATGGCCGACCAGGTGCTGGCAGGTGAAATGGAAGAGGTGCTGCAACAAATGCGTGCCGTAGGCGCGTAGCGGGCGGGGCTGCAATGAGTCAGGAACGCATATTGGATGTCCGCGGGCTGGAACCGCCCGAGCCGCTGGAAAGGGTGTTGGATGCTGTCGCGACGTTACAACCGGGCGAACGTGTGCGGATGATCCATCACCGCGAGCCCTGTTTGCTGTACCCGTTGCTGTCAAAACGGGGTTTTAACTATCTGGCCGAAGCCAAATCGGAAGATCATCATGAGATTCTGATCTGGCGCAGGGGGGATGCGGCGGCGGCGCCATACGGCCTGCAAGAATGAGCTTGCAGGCCGGTCTCTCCTTCAGTCAGGCACCGCCGATCCTGGTGCCGTTCCGTTTTTTCCTGAGCGCTCCGCTGTTCGGCCTGTTGGCCGCCCTGCTTGCATTGTGGTATGGCCCTTCCCTGATGGACAGCCGCTGGCAGCCGTCGGTGCTGGCGCTGACCCATTTGATGACGCTCGGTTTTCTCGGCATGGCGATGGTGGGTGCCATGATGCAGATGCTGCCGGTAGTGGCCGGTTCGCCGGTTGCCCATCCGGTGGGCGTGGCGCGCGCCGTCCATGTTTTGCTGCTGCCGGGCGTGCTGCTGCTGGCGGGCGGTTTTCTCTTCGGCTCGTACTGGCCGATGCGCCTCGCAATGTTATTGCTGGGCAGCGGCTTTGCGGTGTTTATCGCCGCCGTGGGTCTGAGCCTGAAACGGGCGTCTTCAGACAGCCCGACGGTGGTTGGGATGCGCTTTGCAGTCGGCGCGCTGGTGGTCACCGCAGCCATCGGGCTGACCCTGGCCAGCAATTACGGCTGGGATTGGTGGCTGATCGAACGGGTGCGACTGACCAATCTTCACCTGACCTGGGGCCTGCTGGGGTGGGTCGGGCTGCTGGTGGCGGGCGTTTCCTACCAGGTGGTGCCGATGTTCCAGCTCACTCCTTCCTACCCCAAGCCGCTGACGCGTTGGCTGACGACGGCGCTATTTGCATTCTTGCTGCTGTGGTCGGCCGTTTACATATTGCCTGAAGCGGTCCAGGAACTGGCGATGCTGGCGGTGGGCTTGGCCGCCGCAATCGGTTTCACGGCGTATGCGGTTGTCACTTTGCGCCTTCAGTTGCAGCGACGCCGCAAGCAGTCGGACGTGACGCTGCTGTTCTGGCGCTTCGGCATGGCGTGTCTGTTGCTCGCCCTGGCACTGGGCGTTGCCGGGCAGGTCATTCCTGCATTGGATCGAGTGCAAGGCGACAACTTTGCGCTGGCGTTTCTGTTTATTGCCGGTTTCGCGGTATCGGTGGTCAACGGCATGCTCTACAAGATCGTGCCGTTCCTGATCTGGTTTCACCTGCAAAGCCTGCTGATGGGCGTAGCGAGGGTGCCGAACATGAAGCTGATCATGCCGGAAGCGGGAATGCGCCGGCAGATGTGGCTGCATTTCGCGTCTGTGCCTGCGCTCGTATTGTCCGCGTTCTGGCCGCCGCTGATTTACCCGGCGGCGTTGCTGTTCGGCATTTCCATGATATTGCTGGAGGTCAATCTGCTGTACGCTTTCCGGATCTACCGACAGAATGCCAAACTGGCACCTAAGGGTGAACCGTCTTCAACTTGAGGGGAATCATGCAAAGCCCGTTTTTACTTGAACATGAAAGCGCCTATCAGGCTTGGCGCAGCCGTAAGCTTGAAAACTATCCGACCAGTGCGGCGCAGCTGATCGTCGAGGTCGGCGATCCGCGCAAACCGACCCAGGCCGAATACGCAGCGATCCTGCAGGCCTGCCGCCAGACCAACATGGCGATCTATGCCGGCAGGACGGGTGCCGATCCGGACAAGGATATTCCGCGGCTACTGGGGCAACGGCTCGGTCTGGAAAGGCTGGACTGCAACATCCTGGCCGACGACGATGGACTGACCTCGCTCAAGGTGGTGGAGAGCGCGCCGCGCCAGGGCTACATCCCCTACACCAACCGCCCGATCAAATGGCATACCGACGGCTACTACAACAGTCCGGATCGGCAGATACGCGGCATGATTCTGCACTGCGTGCACAGTGCGGCAGAGGGCGGAGGAAATGCCCTGCTGGACCACGAGATTGCCTATCTGCTGATGCGCGACGAGAACCCCGATTACGTCCGGGCCCTGATGCAGCCCGATGCCATGACCATTCCGGCGCGGGTCGAGGAGGATGGCGTGGCGCGACCGGATGCGGTCGGCCCGGTGTTTTCAGTACACCCGGAAAGCGGCGACCTGCATATGCGTTACACCGCCCGCACCCGCAGCATCGCGTGGAAGCAGGATGCCGCGACGCTGGCTGCGGTGGCTTTCCTGGAGAAGCTGCTGGACAGCGATTTGCCCTACATTTACCGCGCCCGCCTGGAGCCGGGGATGGGCCTGATCTGCAACAACGTCCTGCATGACCGGGCGGGCTTCAACGATGATGAGAGCCACCACCGCCTGCTTTATCGCGCGAGATACTATGACCGGGTTGCCGGTACAGGGGTGGGGGAAGTGTACGGGTTATAGAAGGGGACGGTTTGTTTATACCGAATGCTGTTAAGAGGGCAGCCTGAATTTGCATCTGGAGGATGCAGACGGGGACTTTCTGCAGCTGCTCATCTCTCAAATTGCCAACAGGACTTGTTCGCTGACGGCTCGGACTTCCTTTATGCGGCCATGCCCGGGGAATGGCTTTTCCTCAACATCAACAAGCCCGATTTTCTCTAGCTCATCGATGTCTCGCTTGACTGCGCTGCGGTCTCGATGAAGCCGCTGCGAAAGGTTTGTAATCGATCCGGGGCATGCTTTCACTTCGCGTAACAAAATAAGCTTGGCCGTCGTAATGAGGCGCGCCAAATCTTCCGGATTTTCAAAAGCAATAATCCGTTCAGGCTGGATTGGCTTACCTTGGTCTGCCAGCCTGGCAATTTCCTTGCCCCGCTGGAAGAATTCATCCAGGCTGGCAATCTTGATGGTTGTCCTCATCTCTTTCTCCTGAATGCAGTCCAATCCGCTTCAAACTTTTCTTCGATAGCGTCGAAGCTCGTAAATTCCACAGGTTCTACCGTGCCCATGTAATGCCTATGGTGGAACCCGTGGGCGTTGTCATAGCCTACAACCCGCCCGTTATCGCCCTGAAATATTTCTCGGTTGATGTAGGCCAGGTTGTAGCGAACCACACATCCCTGTTCGTCTACCCAAATTTCGCGACGGAGCACGCCGTTTCCGTGCTTCGAGGATAGCCGCCATGAGTCATCGGATACTTTTATTTCAGCCATGACTCATTATATCATTGCTGAAAAGAGAAACACATATTGCGCATTACCCGAATACGTGAAAGATCGTATGCTCCGATCAGTTATCGTGGTTAAGCAGGGTTTTGGCTGCGCCGATCATCTGCAGCAGGAACAGGGCGAGCGCCGCCACAGCCAGTATCATCCCGCCGCGCCATCCGCCGGCAAGGAGCAGTCCGCCGCCAAGAAACATCAGGCCGCGTATCCCGCCGCCCCACTGCAGTCGTTGCCGGATTTGTCCATGCCAGGCGGTTTGCAGGCCGGGTTTTAGCCATACCGGCAGCAATTGGCTGACCGCGCCGGTCACCAGCGAGAACAGGAAGGCGAGGATGAAGGCATGGGCGCTGTTGCTGGGGAGGAGTACGCCGGCAGCGTGCAGGACTCCGAACAGCAGGGCGGCGGAAAATCCGGCCAAGGCCGCGGCGAGCGAGGGCGCTGCGCCGTGTACATGCAGAATTTCAGCGCGATACAGCGTGAGCCAAGCCCGCCCCAGCCGCAATACCGGCAGCGCCCACAGCAGCGTGCCAAGCCATGCCATTGGCATGATCCAGGCAGACCCGACGGCGATCAGCAGCGTGCCGCCCAGCGCCCATTTCAAATCCTGACGCAACCGGGTTGCGGCCTGCGGATCCGGCCGCCCGACTGCCGTGGGCAACAGCACCTGCAGGGTGGCGATGGCGGTCAGCCCGATGAAACCCAAGGTGTTGAGATGGAGATGCAGCCGCTTCAGCGCCAGCCGCTGCTCTGGCCACAGCGCCATGGCGGCCACTGCCGCCAGCGCCAGCATCAAACAGATAATCGCGGCGAGGTACCAGTGCAAACAGGGATGGGGTTTGCCCAGCGCCGACCTGCCGCGCCTGACGATCCAGCCGGCGAACGCGACCGCAGCGGCCAGCGCGAGCAGCGCGGCGAAATAATAAGTCTGGTTGGGGGCGGAAAAGGAGAAAACGGCCAGCGCCCCTGCCGCCAGCGCCAGCAAGGGGATCAGCTGCACGCCGGCGGCGGGCGCACCGCTGCGCGTCAGCACCGGCACGAAATGGCTCATTGCACCCAGGATCAGCGGCATGACGCCCGCGGCCAGGGCGAGATGGATGTGGGCGGCTGGAGGCAGGGGTTGGGACCACCCCAGGAAAACGGCGCCGGCAAAGCTTGCCAGCGCCGTCAGTGCCAGTGCAGCCAGCATGAGGCTTACTTGCGGGCGAAGTCGATCACGATCTGGCCGGGTTCGCGGGCCACGTAGTTGATCTCGATGGCGTCGCCGTAGCGCTCCATCAATTGCGCCAGCAGCGGTAGCGGGTCGTGGTCGTTGACGAAGCGCATGGTTTCGCCCGGATGCAGCGAATCCAGCGCGCCGAAGATGGCGGCATGGCGGAAGCGCTTGGCAACGCCGCGAGCGTCGAAGGGGTAGCGCATGTCGGGGGAGATGATGTTGGCGCAACTGTGGGACATTTTCGGGTTCCTTGAAATAGTTGATCGGAGGTTAATGTCCGACTATTTTAATAAGATATATAAAAAATGCAAGTTCAAATTCGTGGGTTCAACTGCCCGCAGCTGATGCGCTCGATACCGGCCAGGTCGGCGACCGAGGCAACCTGCTCGAAGCCCGCCTGGACCAGCAGATCGCGGCAGGCTGCCGCCTGGTCGTAGCCGTGTTCGAACAGCAGCCAGCCGCCGGGCTTGAGGTGGGCGGCGGCACCTCGGACGATGGTGCGGATGTCGTCCAGTCCGTCCGCGCCGGAAGCCAGCGCCGCAGCGGGCTCGAAGCGCAGGTCGCCCTGCGCGAGATGCGGGTCGGCTGCGGCGATGTAGGGCGGGTTGGCGACGATCAGGTCGAACTTCTCTCCGCCCAGGGCGCCGTACCAGTCGCTTTGAATCAGGCGCAGGTTGCCTGCCCCCAGCCGTTGCGTATTCTCTTGCGCGACTTCCAGTGCCGCGGCGGACTGGTCCACCGCAACCACTTCTGCCTGGGGGCGGTGCAGCGCCAGCGTCACCGCCACCGCGCCGCTGCCGGTACCCAGGTCCAGCACCCGGCCGGAGCTGTCGGCGGGCAGGCGTTCCAGCGCCAGTTCAACCAGCAGCTCGGTTTCCGGGCGCGGAATCAGTACCGCCGGGGTGACTTTGAAATTGAGGCTGTAGAATTCGCGCTCGCCCAGGATGTAAGCGATGGGTTCGCCGCTCCAGCGGCGTTCGAACAGGTCGGCGAAGGCGGCGGTCTGCTCCGGGGCGAGCGGGTCGCCGCCATGGGCGATCAGCCAGGCGCGAGACTGACCGAGGGCCTGGCCGAGCAGGACTTGCGCTTCGAGGCGGGCTTCCGCCGCGCCCAAGCCGAGTGCGCGGGCAAGCGCGATGGCGCTGCACTGTACAATTTCGTTGACGGAGGCGGCCATCGGGCTGGCAGCGCTTATTCTTCCCCGCCCAGGGAGGCCAGCTGTTCCGCCTGGTGTTCGGCCATCAGCGCGCCGACCAGTTCGTCCAGGTCGCCGTCCATGATCTGTTCGATCTTGTACAGAGTGAGGTTGATGCGGTGGTCGGTGATGCGTCCCTGCGGGAAGTTGTAGGTGCGGATGCGCTCGGAGCGGTCGCCGCTGCCGATCAGCGACTTGCGCGTGGCGGCCTCCCTGGACTGGCGTTCGCGCAACTGCACGTCCATGATGCGCGCCGCCAGCACCGACATCGCCTGCGACTTGTTCTTGTGCTGCGAGCGGTCGTCCTGGCACTCCACCACGATGCCGGTAGGCAGGTGAGTAATGCGCACCGCTGAATCGGTCTTGTTGATGTGCTGGCCGCCGGCACCCGAGGCGCGGTAGGTGTCGATCCTGAGGTCGGCGGGGTTGAGGTTCACTTCCGCCAGTTCGTCCGCCTCCGGCATGATGGCGACGGTACAGGCTGAAGTGTGGATGCGCCCTTGGGTTTCGGTCGCCGGTACTCGCTGCACGCGGTGGCCGCCGGACTCGAACTTGAGTTTGGAATAGGCGCCCTGGCCGACAATCTTGGCGATGATCTCCTTGTAGCCGCCCATCTCGCCCAGGCTTTCCGACAGGATTTCCACTTTCCAGCGCTGCCTTTCGGCGTAGCGCGCATACATGCGGAACAGGTCGCCGGCGAACAGGGCCGACTCGTCGCCGCCGGTGCCGGCGCGGATTTCCAGGAAAATATTGCGTTCGTCGTTGGGGTCCTTCGGCAGCAGCAGCTTTTGCAGGTCGATTTCAATCTGCGCCAGCTGTTCCCTGGCGCTCTGTGCCTCGTCCTCGGCAAACGCCTTCATCTCCGGGTCGGAGAGCATTTCCTGGGCGGTTTTCAGGTCAAGTTCGGCTTGCTGGAAGCGCTGGTAGAGCTCGACCACCGGCGTGATTTCGGAATGTTCGCGGGTCAGGCGGCGATAGCTTTCCATGTCCGACGTGGCGTCCTTGCTGCTCAGACGCTGGGTCAATTCAACCAAGCGCTCGGCAAGCTGGTCAAGCTTGGATTGGATAGACGGTTTCAAGGGGAACCTTAGGATTATTCGGGGTGTATGTGATACAGACGGCGCAGCAGCGCTTCGAGCTGGGCGCGGTCTTCTCCGCTGGCGTGGTTGAGGGCGTGGCTGGAGTCATGCAGGAATTTGTTGGCCAGCGCCCGGCTCATCTGTTCGAGCACCTCGCGCGGGTCTTCTCCCTTGTCGAGCAGGCGCTTTGCGCGTTCCAGCTCATGGCGGCGCTGCCGCTCGGCGTGGTCGCGCAGGGCGCGGATGGTGGGCACGACGCTGCGCGTATCCATCCAGTGCATGAAGTCTTCTACCTGAACCTCGATGATCGCCTCGGCTTCCTCGGCGGCCAGCTGGCGATTGCCGAGACCGGCCTGGATCACCTGGGCGAGGTCGTCCACGGTGTAGAGGAACACGTCGTCCAGCTCGCCGACCTCGGCCTCGATGTCGCGCGGCACCGCCAGGTCCACCATGAATATCGGCCGGTGCTTGCGCTGCTTGATGACGCGTTCGACCAGGCCCTTGCCCAGAATCGGCAGGGGGCTGGCGGTGGAGGTGACGATGATGTCGTGGGTGGCGAGGTGATCCGGCAGTTCGTTCAGGGTGATGGCGCTGCCGCCCAGCCGCAGGGCCAGCGCGCTGGCGCGCTCCAGGGTGCGGTTGGCGACGGTGATGTGCTTGGGGTGGTGCGCCGCGAAATGATTGGCGCACAACTCGATCATCTCGCCCGCGCCGATGAACAGGACGCGCTGGTCGCTGATCGAGGGAAAGATGCGTTCCGCCAGCCGCACCGCGGCGGCAGCCATGGAAACGCTGTTGGCGCCGATCTCGGTCTGGGTGCGGACTTCCTTGGCAACCGAAAAGGTGCGCTGGAACAGTTTGTGCAGCAGCGTGCCCAGGGTGCCGGCGCGTTCTGCGGTGTTCACTGCCTGTTTCAGCTGGCCAAGAATCTGGGTCTCGCCCAGCACCATCGAATCCAGCCCGCTGGCGACACGGAAGGCGTGCTTGACCGCTTCGTCCTGCGGCAGGGTGTAGAGATGCGGCTCGATCACCTGCTTCTTGATGTGGTGGTAATCCGCCAGCCATTCGATGGCTTGCTGCGGGCTGTCGGTGTTGCAGTAGATTTCGGTGCGGTTGCAGGTGGAAAGAATCGCCGCTTCTTTTACCGGGCGGTGGCCGACCAGGTCGTGCAGCGCCTGTTCCAGGGTTTCAGCGTGGAAGGCGACCTGTTCGCGAACTGCCAGGGGCGCGGTTTGGTGATTGATTCCGAGGGTGAATAACTGCATGGATCAATTGTGCACTTTTCGCCACGGGCTTGGCAAGGAGCGGTGCCGTTCGATGAGGCAGCACCCAAAGATGGTGGTGATCGAGGGCAAACCCCTACTAAGGGGATTTTTACTCACAATAAATTCTGGTGGCCCGGGGCGGAATCGAACCACCGACACAAGGATTTTCAATCCTCTGCTCTACCGACTGAGCTACCGGGCCATGCTGTTTAAGCGGAACTGATTTTACTCGGAATGAAAGATCAAACCAGCTAAAACCAAAGCGCGCTATTAAAGCCTTAAACCGGGGATTAGTCAAGAACAGATTGCCGCGCGCCGGTCTGGTGATTAAGGGGAAAGGGGCGGGAATTCGGCGCTCACCCTGAGTCCGCCAGCCGGTGTGGCGCGGGAAAAGGCGATGCGGGCCCGGTGAATTTCCGCGATGCGCAGGGCGATGGACAATCCCAGCCCGACGCCCTCAGCCAGTGTCGGGCTGAAGCGGCCGAAGCGCTGCCCCAGCTGGGCGAGCTGCTCGTCCGGCACGCCGGGGCCGCTATCGCAGACTTCGAGTTGATGCGCTGAATTTTTCAGGATTCTTATCGCCACAATGATATGCCCCCCTACCGGCGTGTAACGGATGGCGTTGTCCAGCAGGTTGCGCACCAGCACGCGCAGCAGGTCGGGCGAGCCTGAAATGGGCGCGGTGTCTTCTCCGTTCAGTTCCAGTTCGATCTTTTTGGCGAGAGCCTCGGGCCCAATTTCGGCGCAGCATTCGCGTGTCACTGCGGCAAGGTCTACCGGTTCGAGGTGAGTTGAGGCGGAAAGCTCATCAAGCCGGGCCAGTGTCAGCAACTGTCCGACCAGATGGCTCATCCGGTCCATGCCCTGCAATGCCTTGTGCAGGCTTTCCAGGCGTTCCGCAGGCTCATCGGTCAGCATGGCTGCCTGTACTTGCGCCCGTAATGCGGCAAGGGGCGTGCGCAGTTCGTGTGCGGCGTCGCTGGTGAAGCGCCGCTCGTTCTCTAGCAGGTTGTTGAATTTCCCCCTGGCGCCTTCGGCTACCGACCTCTGATGGCGA
>JASJPA010000040.1:0-28422 GCA_031426955.1 Sulfuricella sp. | reverse complement strand
ATCAGACAGACCCCCTCAGCGAATGCTGCAGGGGGTTTTGTTTTTTTAGAGCGCAGCAAAAGTTAGGGTAGGTCGTGGCAAGAGTTCCTGGTTCAATCAGAAACCGCTTTGTCGGTTGATGTTTCATTCATACTGAATATTTGCTATAATGCGCAAATCGTATATGGGCTGTCAGCCCATTTTTTATTTGTGGCGGAGATATGGATTTATACGGTTTGCTGGAATCCACGGTAACCGGTCTGGGGTATGAGTTTGTAGACCTCGAGGTGTCGCAGCGAGGCAAGTCCCTTCGTTTGTTTATCGATAAGCCGGCCGGAATCAGCGTCGATGATTGCGCTTTCGTGAGCAATCATCTGTCGCGATTGTTGGCGGTCGAGATGGATTACGACTATGACCGACTGGAGGTATCTTCTCCCGGGTTGGACAGGGTTTTGAAGAAGGAAGCGGATTTCATTCGTTTTAACGGTGATCGCGCGCAGATTAAATTGCGGGTTGCGCTTGCCGGCAGGAAGAATTATGCGGGAGTTTTGCGCGGGGTTAAGGATGGTGTGCTGCAACTGGAAGTGGATGGCACGCTGTTGGCGCTGAATATTGCCAATATAGACAAGGCACGTTTGATACCGAATATATAGCCGGAGGTAGTATGAGTCGTGAAATTTTGCTGGTCGTGGATGTGATGTCGCGGGAGAAGAACGTCTCTAAGGATGTGATTTTTGCTGCGCTGGAATTGGCGTTGGCCTCCGCGACAAAAAAGCGTTTTCATGAGGATGTGGATGTGCGCGTCGACCTTGATCGCGATACCGGTGAGTATTCTTCTGTTCGCCTCTGGCACGTGGTTCCGGATGATGCCGTGGAGTTCCCGGAGCGTCAGATAGGCCTGACTGATGCCAGGGTGCGCGATCCTGAAGTTGATCTGGATGGCTATATCGAGGAACCGCTTGAGCCGGTCGAGTTTGGCCGTATTGGTGCGCAGGCCGCCAAGCAGGTGATCTTGCAGAAAATTCGCGAAGCTGAGCGTGAACAGATCCTGAACGACTTCCTGGAACGTAAGGAATATCTGGTTACCGGAACCATCAAGCGGATGGAGCGTGGCAACGCCATTATCGAGTCGGGGCGGATCGAAGCTTTGCTGCCGCGAGACCAGGTGATCCCCAAGGAAAACTTGCGGATTGGCGACCGCGTGCGGGCATATCTGTCCCGAGTTGACCGAGCAGGCCGCGGCCCGCAATTGATTTTGTCTCGCATTGCGCCAGAGTTTCTGGTGAAGCTCTTTGAACTGGAAGTTCCTGAAATTGAGGATGGGTTGCTTGAAATCAAAGCGGCGGCGAGAGATCCGGGTGCGCGAGCAAAGATTGCAGTTAAATCAAACGACCAGCGTATCGATCCAATTGGAACTTGCGTTGGCATGCGCGGTTCGCGCGTTCAGGCAGTGACCTCTGAGCTCGCCGGAGAACGGGTGGATATCATATTGTGGTCTCCTGAACCCGCTCAGTTTGTGATCAATGCCTTGGCGCCGGCTGAGATCAGCAGCATCGTGGTGGATGAGGAAAAGCACAGCATGGATGTGGTGGTAGAGGAGGAGCAGCTGGCGCAGGCCATCGGACGCCTCGGGCAGAATGTGCGCCTGGCTAGCGAGCTGACAGGCTGGACCTTGAACATCATGACCGAGGAAGAAGCAGATCAGAAGAACCAGGAAGAGAGTTCGGCGATTATTTCGCATTTTATGCAAAAGCTCGACGTTGACGAAGAAGTGGCAGGGATTTTGGTGCAGGAGGGGTTCGGTACACTGGAAGAAGTGGCCTATGTCCCTCTTTCGGAGATGTTGGAAATTGAATCTTTTGATGAGGATACGGTCAATGAGCTGCGCAGTCGCGCACGCAATGCGTTGCTGACGGAAGCGATTGCCAGCGAGGAAAAAAAGGAGGCTCCCTCGGCCGAGTTGCTGGCGATGGAGGGTATGGATGATGAAACAGCACGTGCCTTGGCATCCAAGGGCGTGGTGACTATGGATGATCTGGCTGATTTGGCGGTTGACGATCTGGTTGAAATGACCGGGATGGATAGTGAACGCGCCAAGGAATTGATTATGACGGCACGCGCCCCGTGGTTTGCATGACGATAGCGAGCAGAATGTACTGGAGACCTAAATGGGACAAATGAACGTGGCTCAATTTGCCGGCGAGCTGGGCTTGCCCGCAACGCTGTTGCTGGAACAGTTGCGGGCTGCGGGCGTGAATAAAGCGGCGTCCGAGGATTTGCTGACTGAGAAGGACAAGACTCAGTTGCTTGACTATTTGCGCCGTGCACATGGAGCAAAGGAACAGAAGAATAAAATCACTCTGACCCGCAAGGAAACAACTGAAATCAAGAAGGCGGACAGTACTGGCAAGGCACGTACTATCCAGGTGGAGGTGCGCAAGAAGCGGGTTTTTGTTAAACGAGACGTGACCGAAGCCGCCCTGATTGAAGCCGCTCCGATTGAAGTGGCGCCGGTTGAAGCGCCAGTCGAAGCCGCGCCGGTTGAAGTGCCAGTCGTAGCCGCTCCAGCTGAGGTGGCACCGGTCGAAGTACCAGTCGAGGCCGCGCCGGTTGAAGCGCCAGTCGAGGCCGCTCCAGTAAAGAAAAGAGCTAAGCCGCAGTTGCACGATACAGAGATTGCCAAACGCGAAGAAGAAGCACGCAAGCAATCAGCGCTTTTCGCACGTCAAAGCGCGGATATTCGTGAAAAGCAGGAAAAGGGCCTGCGCCGACAAGCCGAAATAGTGGCACAAGCTGCCGCGGCTGCTGAATCTGCGGCTGCTGCAACTCAAGTTCCTGCCAAGGTGCCAGAGCCTTCATTAACGGAAGGCACGCTGCATAAGCCTGTCGTAAAGCCGGGTGAGAAAGTCGAGAAAAAGGCAGCCAAGAAAAAAGAAACCACCTGGGCGGATACGTCCGGTAAGAAGCGCGGCATCAAAGTGCGTGGCGATATGGGTGGCGCAACCGGATGGCGCAACCGTAAGGACAGGGGGGCTCATCACAAGGCGGAAGATCAGGGACCCCATGGTTTTGCCATGCCGACTGAACCTATCGTGCACGAGGTGATGATTCCTGAAACCATCACGGTCGGGCAGCTTGCGCAAAAAATGGCGGTAAAGGCGGCCGCAGTCATCAAGGTAATGATGAAGATGGGCACCATGGCGACGATCAACCAGATGCTGGATCAGGAAACTGCGATGATTCTGGTCGAGGAAATGGGGCATGTCGCCAAGCCGGCGGCCCTGGATAGTCCTGAAGCTTATCTGGCCGAGGCTGAAGCGCATGAAGTGCACCTGGAGCCCCGTGCGCCAGTAGTGACGGTAATGGGTCACGTCGACCACGGCAAAACCTCTCTGCTCGACTATATTCGCCGTACCCGCGTGGCTCATGGCGAAGCTGGCGGCATTACCCAGCATATCGGCGCCTATCACGTGGAAACGCCTCGCGGCATGGTGACCTTCCTCGATACGCCGGGTCATGAGGCTTTTACGGCGATGCGCGCGCGCGGTGCCAAAGCCACTGACGTGGTGATTCTGGTGGTCGCTGCCGATGACGGCGTGATGCCCCAGACGATCGAAGCTGTCCATCACGCCAAGGCGGCAGGCGTGCCGGTCGTCGTGGCGATGAACAAGATTGACAAGCCCGAAGCTAATCCTGAACGCATCAAGCAGGAATTGGTAGCGCAAGGCGTCGTCCCTGAAGATTGGGGCGGAGATACCATGTTTGTCGGGGTTTCTGCCAAAACCGGCGAGGGCATCGATGAGCTACTGGAGGGTGTGCTGTTGCAGGCCGAGGTGCTGGAACTAAAAGCGCAAAAGGATGTTCCGGCCAAGGGCCTGGTGATTGAGGCTCGGCTGGATAAAGGCCGTGGCCCTGTGGCGACTATTCTGGTGCAGTCTGGAACGCTTAAGGCGGGCGACATGCTTTTGGCCGGTGGGGCCTTTGGTCGTGTACGGGCCATGCTGGATGAAAACGGCGCCATGGTGAAAGAAGCCGGGCCCTCCATACCCGTGGAAATCCAGGGTTTATCCGAGGTGCCGATGGCGGGCGAGGATGTGATCGTGCTGAACGACGAGCGCAAGGCGCGCGAGATCGCGCTGTTCCGCCAAGGCAAGTACCGCGACGTGAAGCTGGCCAAGCAGCAGGCGGCGAAACTGGAGAACATGTTCGAGCAGATGGGGGAGGGCGAGGTCAGAGTTCTGCCGCTGATCATCAAGACCGATGTTCAGGGTTCCTACGAAGCGCTGGCTCATGCACTGCAGAAGCTTTCCACCGACGAGGTTAAAGTTAACATCATCCATAGCGGAGTGGGAGCGATTACCGAGTCCGACATCAACTTGGCCCTGGCGTCGAAAGCCGTGGTAATCGGTTTCAACTCGCGCGCTGATGCGACTGCACGCAAGCTGGTCCAGTCCGCCGGAGTGGATGTGCGCTATTACACCATTATTTACGATGCGGTGGATGAGATCAAAGCTGCGCTGTCGGGCATGCTGGCGCCGGAGCGCAAGGAGAGCGTGCTCGGCCTGGTGGAAGTGCGCGAAGTGTACCGCATTTCAAAGGTGGGTACGGTTGCGGGTTGCTACGTGCTCGACGGCAGCATAAAACGTGGCGCCATGGTGCGCGTGTTGCGTGATAACGTGGTGATCCATACCGGCGAACTGGACTCCCTCAAACGTTTCAAGGACGACGTGAAAGAAGTGAAATCCGGCTTCGAATGCGGGCTGTCGCTGAAGGGTTTTAATGATCTCGAAGTCGGTGATCACCTCGAAGTTTATGAAATGGTTGAAGTTGCGCGTAGCCTTTAGCCCCCTATTCATGCAACGGATAGTCAGGAAGCTCCGTCATGGGTAAAGCTTTTTTGCGAACCGGCCGGGTTGCCGAGCAAATCCAGCGCGAACTGGCGGATCTGATCCAGATGGAAGTCAAGGATCCGCGTGTCGGTCTAGTGACCTTGACGGGTGTCGAGGTGACCCAGGATTATGCGCATGCCAAGGTGTATTTCACCACGATGAAATCGGCTGAACAGGCGACCAAGGCACAGGCGGGTCTCGAGCATGCCGCCGGCTTCCTGCGAACGCAGCTGGCGCACCGCATGAAACTGCGGATCATGCCCCAGCTACATTTCATCTACGATACTTCCGTCGAGAATGGGGTGCGCTTGTCCCAACTGATCGATGAGGCGGTTGCCTCAGATAAAGCGCATCAACGAGAAGAATAGCCCATTGCAGTTTAAACGGATCAAGCGCCCCATCAGTGGTGTTCTGCTGCTGGATAAGCCTTACGGAATTTCGTCGAATGGCGCTCTGCAGCAGGCCAAAAGGCTGTATCAAGCCGCCAAGGCGGGGCACACCGGCAATCTGGATCCGATTGCAACGGGCTTGCTGCCGATCTGCTTTGGAGAGGCCACCAAGTTTTCACAGTTTCTGCTGAATGCCGGCAAAACCTATCAGGCGGTTTTCAAACTGGGGAAAACTACCACCACGGGTGACTCCGAGGGGGATGTGACCAGCAGCAAGGTCGTCGATCTGTCGCTTGGTCAGGTGGAGCAGGCGCTGCAACAGTTTATTGGCCCCATTCTCCAGGTGCCGCCGATGCATTCTGCCCTCAAATTTCAGGGCAAGGCGCTTTATACTTATGCTCGTGCCGGGGTTGAGATTGAGCGGGCGGCGCGCCCGGTGACGATTTACAGCTTAACTCTGGATAGCTTTGCTGGCGACGAGTTGAGCGTTACGGTGGCGTGCAGCAAGGGCACCTATATTCGGGTGTTGGCGGAAGACTTGGGTCGTGTACTGGGGTGTGGCGCCTTTATGCAGGCACTGCGACGCACGCGAATTGGCAGTTTTGACATTAGCCAGACTGTGACCCTGGAGCAACTCGAGGGGTTTGACCTGGAGGCCAGGGATGCGCGGCTTTTGCCGCCGGACTGCCTGCTGGATGGGCTGCCAAAAATAACACTGGATCGAGAAAGCGCCTATTACTTTCGGCAAGGACAGGCGATCTGGATGCCGAAGCAGGTGCATGATGGGGTAGTGGTTTTGTACGATGAAGGTCAGTGCCTTGTCGGTATTGGCGAGATCGCGGATGACGGCAAGATTGCACCCAAAAGACTCGTTGTCGAGAGTACGGTGTAACAGAATTTTTCGCGGGTGCTAGTGAGAGAAGGCTGCGAGAATTACTTGAGAATATCTCATAATACAAGGTAAAATAACGCGTTTTATTTTCGGAGAATATAATGTCAATGAACAGCGCCCAAAAGGCACAAATAGTACAGGATTATCAAAAAGCGACGGGCGACACCGGTTCGACCGAAGTGCAGGTCGCCCTTATGACTGCACGCATCAACGATCTCACCGGCCATTTCAAGACCCATGCCAAGGATCACCATTCCCGTCGTGGTCTGCTGAAGCTGGTCAGCAAGCGCCGCAAGCTGCTGGATTACTTGCGCGGCAGCAGTGTTGACCGCTATCGCACCCTGATTGAGCGCCTCGGCTTGCGTAAGTAATTTCTGCTTTCTCGCGTCAGTGAGAATTCCGCAAGGATGGATTCGGCAATGGCTAGAGCAGAGGTTGTGTAAAAGCCCTGCCGACTCGATAAAGAAGATTACGATTAAGTAGAGGATACCGTTTTGAGCCATATCAAGAAAAGTATTGCGTTCGGGCGTCACACACTGACGCTGGAAACTGGGGAAATCGCCCGCCAAGCGTCTGGCGCCATAATGGTTAGCCTGGACGACACGGTCGTGCTGGTAACAGTGGTTGGTGCCAAAGGCGTCAAGCCCGGTCAGGACTTCTTCCCGTTGACGGTTGATTACCAGGAACGGACCTACGCTGCTGGCCGTATTCCTGGTGGTTTCTTCAAACGTGAAGGTCGCCCCTCCGAGAAGGAAATCCTGACTTCCCGTTTGATTGATCGCCCGTTGCGCCCACTTTTTCCTGAGGGTTTTTACAATGACGTGCAAATCGTTGCTACCGTCATGTCCTCCGAGAGTGAAATCGATTCCGATATTCCTGCCTTGATCGGTGCTTCTGCCGCGCTGGCGATTTCCGGCATCCCTTTTAACGGCCCGATCGGCGCTGCGCGTGTTGCCTATATCAATGGCGAATACGTGCTGAACCCGACTTTGACAGAACTGAAAGCCTCGCAGCTGGATCTGGTTGTTGCGGGTACTGAAACGGCTGTTTTGATGGTCGAATCTGAAGCCATGGAGCTGCCTGAAGACGTGATGTTGGGCGCGGTGGTGTTTGGCCATGATGAAATGCAAGCCGTGATCAACATGATCAACGAGCTGGCAGACGAAGTGGCGGCTGCGCCATGGGATTGGAAGGCGCCAGAGCAGGACCAGTCTCTGATCGAAAAAATTGCTCAACTGGCCCAGGCCGATCTGAATGAAGCTTACAAGGTCCGCCAGAAGCAGGACCGCTACCTGAAAATCGACGCGATTCGCAGTCGCGTACTGGGCGAACTGCTTACCGAAGATATGGATACCGCACGCGTCAACCAGATCAAGGGTATTTTCGAGAATCTGGAAGCCAAGATCGTGCGCAGCCAGATTCTAGAAGGTGAGCCCCGCATCGACGGACGTGATACCCGTACCGTTCGCCCCATCACCATCCGCACCGGTGTTCTGCCGCGCGTGCACGGTTCGGTGCTGTTCACCCGCGGAGAAACCCAGGCGCTGGTTGTTGCCACACTGGGTACCGGGCGTGACGAGCAGACCATCGATGCATTGCAGGGCGAGTACAAGGATCGCTTCCTGCTGCATTACAACTTCCCTCCCTATGCAACGGGTGAGTGCGGCCGTGTCGGCACCCCGAAGCGCCGCGAAATCGGTCATGGTCGTCTGGCGAAGCGTGCTTTGGTGGCGGCCTTGCCGAGTGCAGAAGAATTCGGCTACACCATGCGCGTGGTTTCGGAAATTACCGAGTCCAATGGTTCCAGCTCGATGGCTTCAGTCTGCGGCGGCTGCCTGGCGCTGATGGATGCGGGTGCGCCGATGAAAGCGCATGTGGCCGGTATCGCCATGGGCCTGATCAAGGATGGCAACCGTTTTGCAGTGCTGACCGACATTCTGGGCGACGAGGATCACCTCGGCGACATGGACTTCAAGGTTGCTGGCACCGATAGAGGTATCACGGCATTGCAGATGGATATCAAGATTCTTGGCATCACCAAGGAAATCATGCAGGTCGCGCTCAGTCAGGCGCGGGAAGGCCGCATGCATATCCTCGGTATCATGCACGAGGCCGTGCCGCATGCTCGCCAGGAGATGTCCGCCTATGCGCCGCGGATCATCACCATCAAGATCAACCCGGAAAAAATCCGTGACGTGATCGGCAAGGGTGGCGCGGTGATCCGTGCGCTGACCGAAGAAACCGGCACCACCATCGACATTACCGAGGACGGTACGGTGAACATCGCCTGCCTGAGCTCGGAAGCCGGCGAACTGGCCAAGAAGCGCATCGAGGAACTGACCGCCGAAGTTGAGGTTGGCAAGACCTATGAAGGCAAAGTGATCAAAATGCTGGATTTCGGTGCGATTGTCAGCGTACTGCCGGGCAAGGATGGCCTGCTGCATATTTCCCAGATCGCTCACGAGCGGGTGAATGCGGTTTCAGATCATTTGACCGAGGGGCAGGCTGTCAAGGTCAAGGTGCTGGAAGCTGACGAGAAGGGCCGTTTGCGCCTTTCCATGAAGGCTCTGATAGAAGCGCCGGCAGCGGCAAAGAAGCCGGAAGGTAGCGAAGCCTAAACCTTCTTCGGGTTAGGGTGAACAAGCCCCCTTGGCGAAAGCCAAGGGGGCTTTTTTAGTGGGTTATTCCTGAGAAAACAGACCCTGCCACCAGCGTTTGCGGTTGGCGGGCAGGGCGTATTTCAGATGCAGTTCGATGGGAGGTACCCGGCTCATGATCCAGCCGGGCAAGGTTGGTGTTTTGCTGGAGCCGCAGGAGACACCCAGATGATTGGGGTCATAGATCTTGATGAAAGAGGGTTTGTCCAGATTGTCAGCGTAGACGATGCCGCAGTAACTTTCACGGTGGTCGCGCCGAAGCAGTGCATCCATTTCAAAGATGAATGTTTCCACCTGTGCTGGCGTGGCGGGAGCGACAGGCACTTCCTCGCCAACGGCATAAAGATACCAACCTGCACCCCTGTCCACATTGGTCCAGAATTCGGACAATTGAGACCATTTAAGCAAGCTGTACAACAGCCCACTCATTTGACGGTGGAATTCGTTCTGGGCAGGGTCAAGATGGGCAGCGGAAGTTTGCATCAAGGAACGTTAGGCCGTGAATGGTTTAGTTGGCAACCTGCTTTTAGTTCCGGCATAACCTTGGCCTGCGGCAAAGGTTAGTCTTCACTGAAAGCAGGCCACCCACTTATTTGGCGACTTGCTTTTAGTTCCGACATAACATTGGCCTTGCGGCAAATATTAGTCTTCACTGAAAGCAAGTCGCCTAATTTCATTTGGCGACTTGCTTTTCTCTTAGTTCGTCGAGCGTCTTGCAGTCGATGCACAGCGTGGCGGTGGGGCGTGCTTCCAGGCGCTTCAGGCCGATTTCGACGCCGCAGCTTTCGCAGTATCCGTAATCCTCTGCCTCGATTTTGCCGATGGTTTCGTCAATTTTCTTGATCAGCTTGCGTTCGCGGTCGCGGTTCCTGAGCTCAAGCGCCATGTCGGATTCCTGGCTGGCGCGGTCATTGGGATCGGCAAAAATTGTCGCTTCGTCCTGCATGGTATGCACGGTACGGTCGATATCCTGGCTCAGCTCGCCTTTCCAGTCTTCGAGAATTTTGCGAAAATGCGCAAGCTGTTGGGTGTTCATGTACTCTTCATTCTTTTTCGGAACGTATGGGGTGAATTGTTTGCGTAATTCTGCGGACATGTAAGCTCTACCGTTTTAAGCGAAACCGCTTTAATAGCAGAAATTCCGATTTATCGCAAGTTTGGCAAGAGGAGCAGGCGTGTTAAAGGCTTTGATTTTTGATGTGGACGGCACCCTCGCGGATACCGAGCGTGACGGTCACCGGCTGGCATTCAATGCGGCTTTCCGGGAGTTTGGATTGGATTGGGAATGGGATGTGCCGCTGTACGGCAAGTTGCTGGAAGTGACTGGCGGCAAGGAACGTATCAGGTTCTATGTTGAGCGTTTCCGGCCGGATTTCAGCAAGCCCAGGGATTTCGACGATTTGGTGGTGACCCTGCACAAGGCCAAAACCGGTCATTACGTCGAGTTGCTCGGTCGGGGTGGGATACCCCTGCGCAGCGGGGTCAGGCGGCTGCTGAACGAGGCCAGGGACGCCGGCATCAGGCTGGCGATTGCGACTACCACTACCCCCGAGAATGTGACTGCCCTATTGGGTAATACCCTAGGTGGCGATCCTGCCGAGTGGTTCGAGGTGATTGCGGCAGGTGATATCGTTCCGGCGAAGAAACCGGCGCCGGATATCTATTTGTGGGCGCTGGACAAGCTGAAACTCGACGCTGCCGATTGCCTGGCGCTGGAAGACTCGGAAAACGGCGTAAGGGCAAGCGTGGGCGCGGGTTTGAAAACCGTTGTGACGGTCAACGACTATACGCTGGATCACGATTTCTCTGGCGTGGTGGCGGTGCTGAGCGATCTGGGCGAGGCGGGGCAGCCATTCCGCATGATGAGTGGGGAAGAGACTGGCCAGGAGTGTGTTGATCTCGATTTGTTACGGCGCTGGCACGCCGCGGGCTAAGCGCAGGTTACGGAGCGTGCCTTTGCGCCGCCGCTAGCGTGTTTTCCAGCAGGGTGGCGACCGTCATCGGGCCCACTCCGCCGGGTACAGGCGTGATCCAGGCAGCGCGCTGGCGCGCCACTTCGAATTCGACATCGCCGCAGATACTGCCGTCCGGCAGGCGGTTGATGCCGACATCGATTACCGTCGCTCCTTCGCGTATCCATTCACCCTGAATGAATTTTGG
Organism: Sulfuricella sp.; assembly: GCA_031426955.1. Classification (GTDB taxonomy): domain Bacteria; phylum Pseudomonadota; class Gammaproteobacteria; order Burkholderiales; family Sulfuricellaceae; genus Sulfuricella. Next base: position 17,456 of record JASJPA010000040.1, on the reverse strand, counting down.
TTTGCCTACTGCTACCACCAGAATTTCCGCCTGGCGAACGAAGGCGGGCAGGTCACGGGTGAAGCGGTGGGTGGTGGTGACTGTGCAACCGGCGAGCAGGAGTTCCAGTCCCATCGGCCGCCCGACGATGTTGGAGGCGCCGACGATTACGGCATGCTTGCCTTTCAGGTTCTCTCCGGTGGTCTTGAGCAGGGTCATCACGCCATGCGGGGTGCACGGACGCAGCACCGGGATGCGTAGCGCCAGCCGACCGATGTTGTAGGGGTGGAAGCCGTCCACGTCCTTGTCCGGATGGATGCGTTCAATCACGGTTTCAGTGTCGATGTGTTGCGGCAATGGCAGCTGGACCAGAATGCCGTCGATCCCCGGATCGTCGTTGAGCTGGTCGATCAGCGCCAGCAATGTTTCCTGGGTGGTGGACGCGGGCAGGTCGTGGGAGACTGAGCGCACATGGGCGGTTTCGCAGGAGCGTCGCTTGTTGCGTACGTAGATCGCGGAGGCGGGTTCTGCCCCGACCAGGATTACGGCCAGTGCAGGCGCGCGTTTGCCGGCGGCAAGTCGTGCCTCCACCCCTTGCCGGACTTGTTGAAGAATTTGCTCGGACAGCGCTTTGCCATCCAGATTTTTAGCGGTCATAGCATCTCAATCTGTTGTTACAAAAAAATTCGCTGCCAAGCGCCTTGCTTTTAGACGTGACCTGGCACCCGTTGCCTTTCGTCATCAGCTCGCTTCACTGTTTTTGCTGGATCAATCCAGCACGTGCGACACCAGGCCGTCGGCCAGCTTGGGCTCGAACCAGGTGGATTTGGGCGGCATCACCTCGCCCGCATCGGCGACCGCCATCAGGTCTTCCATGCGGGTCGCGAACAGGGCGAAGGCTGCGGCCATTTCGCCGCTGTCGACGCGTTTTTCCAGCTCAGCCAGGCCGCGGATGCCGCCGACGAAGTCGATGCGCTTGTCGCGGCGCGGGTCGTCGATGCCGAGCACGGGCGCGATGAGGTGGTTTTGCAGCAGGCTGACATCGAGGCGCGCCACGGGGTCGGCGGTGGGGATGAGTTCCGGACGGATTTCCAGACGGTACCACTGGCCGGGCAGATAGAGGCCAAACTCGTTGGGTTTGGCCGGCTTGACCCGGGAGGCACTCGCCTGCACCGAGAACTGTTCGCCGATGCGCTTGAGGAATGCTTCCGAGTCCAGGCCATTCAGGTCGATGACGACACGGTTGTAGTCCATGATCTTCATCTGGTGATGGGGAAAGATCACCGAGAGGAAGTAATTGTAGCTTTCCTCGCCGCTGTGCTGCGGGTTGGCGGCCTTGCGCGCGGCGCAGACGCGCGAGGCGGCGGCCGAGCGGTGGTGGCCGTCGGCGATGTAAATCGCATGCATGGCGTCGAAGGCGGCAGTCAGCCTGGCCAGCGTTGCGCTGTCGCGTATCACCCAGATCGTATGGCGGATACCGTCCTCGGCGGTCACATCGGCATCCGGCACGGCGGATGCGGCGAGCGCCAGGATCTCGTCCACTTCCGGCGCAGTGGGATAGGCCAGCAGCACCGGGCCGGTCTGGGCATTCAGCGCATCGATCTGGCGCACCCGGTCGTCTTCCTTGTCGGGCCGGGTGAATTCATGCTTGCGGATACGGTTGGTATCGTAGTCCGCTACCGAAGCCGCCGCTACCAGGCCGATCTGGCTGTGGCCGCCCATGATCAGGCGGTAGGCGTAATAGCAGGGCGCCGTGTCGCGCGCCAGAATACCTTCGGCCAGCATTTTTTTCAGGTTCTCCGCCGCCTTGGCGTAGACCTCGGGTGCATACGGATTGGTACCCGTGGGCAGATCAATCTCCGGCTTGGAAATGTGCAGGAAGCTCCACGGCTTGCCGGCGGCACGCACGCGCGCCTCGTCGGTGGAAAGCACGTCGTAGGGCGGGGCGGCGACATCGGCGGCGCGGTTGTGGGCGGGTCTGAGACCGGTAAAGGGGCGGATCAGGTGCATGAAGAATTCCTTGGTTTTTTTAATCCGCCTATTTTAACCCAGATTGTCCATTGGAATGCTCGTGCATGTAGGAGCGCCGCCCCCGGCGCGAATGCAGACGTAAATCGCGGCGAGGGCGCCGCTCCTACAATAGGTTTAAGGCGACGTGGCGCTATTCGTGTCGTAGAGCCTCGATCGGATCCAGCTGCGCCGCGCGGCGCGCCGGGAAGTAGCCGAAAATCACCCCGATCGCGGCCGAGAACAGGAAGGACACCAGGTTGATTCCTGGGTTGAAGAGGAAAGGCACCTGCATCAGTTGAGCCAGCCCGATCGAGGCCACGGTGGCCAGCGCGATGCCGATCAGGCCGCCGAAGGAGGACAGGGCCACCGCCTCGATCAGGAACTGCAGCAGCACCTCCCGTTCCAGGGCGCCGATGGCGAGACGAATGCCGATTTCGCGGGTGCGCTCGGTCACCGACACCAGCATGATGTTCATGATGCCGATCCCTCCCACCAGCAGACTCACCGCCGCCACCGCGCCGAGCAGGGTGGTCATGATGCGGATGGTGCCGGACAGGGTTTCAGCGATCTGCTTGGTGTCGAGGACGTTGAAATCGTCTTCCTCGTTATCGGAAATCTTGCGCCGCTCGCGCATCAACAGGTTGATCTGCTCAATCACCTTGGCGCTGGAGGCGCTGGCCTTCACCGAGACCATCAGCATACTCACATCCTGGCTGCCGGTCAGCCGCCGCTGCACCGTGCGCAGGGGCATGATCACCGTGTCGTCCTGATCCATGCCCATTGCGCCTTGGCCTTTCGACGCCAGCAGGCCGATGATCTCGCAGGAGAACTGCTTGATGCGGATCTCGTTGCCGAGGGGGTTCTGGTTGCCGAACAGCTCGCGCCGCACGGATTCGCCGATCACGCACACGGATTTCCCGGCACGTTCCTCGGCATCGCTGAAAATGCGCCCGGCGGCCAGTTTCCAGTTGCCGGTCTGGAAGTAGGCATTGGCACTGCCGTTGATGGTGGTGGACCAGTTTTTTGCGCCGTAAACCACGGTCACGCTGCGGTTGACCGTGGGAGCAACCGCATCCAGGCCGCTGATCTGGGCGCGGATGGCATCGGCATCGGCAATCTTGAAGTTGGGGGCGCCGGCGGAATCCCGCCCCGGGCCGAGCCGCTTGCCGGGGCGCACCATCAGCAGGTTGCTGCCGAGGCTGGAAATCTGGTCGGACACCACCTTGGTGGCGCCGTTGCCCAGAGTCACCATGGTGATGACCGCGCTGACGCCGATGACGATGCCGAGGATGGTGAGGAAGGAGCGCATCAGGTTGCGCCGGATTTCGCGCAGGGCCAGCAGGAGCGTGTTCCAGATCATCGGGCTTGCTCCACGTTGCGGATGTCGCTGTCCATCAGGCCGTCCACGAAACGCACGATGCGCTGGGCGTATTGGGCCATTTCCGCTTCGTGGGTCACCATCAGGATAGTGATGCCCTGGTCGCGGTTGAGGGCAGTCAGCAGCGCCATGATCTCGTGGCTGGTTTTGCTGTCCAGATTGCCGGTGGGTTCGTCCGCCAGAAGCAGGGTCGGTTTTGTGACGATGGCGCGGGCAACGGCGACCCGCTGTTGCTGGCCGCCGGAGAGTTCCGCCTGGGTATGATGCTCCCACCCCTTCAGGCCAACGGAAGCCAGCGTCGCACGGGCCGCTGCGTGGCGCGCGGCTGCGCTTTCGCCGCGATAGAGCAGGGGCAGTTCCACGTTCTCCTGGGCCGAGGTGCGGGCCAGCAGGTTGAAGCCCTGAAACACGAAACCCAGGTAATGGCGGCGCAGCAGGGCGCGCTGGTTACGCGACAGCTGCTCGACATGGACGCCGCGAAAGCGGTAGGCGCCGCTGCTGGGGGTGTCGAGGCATCCCAGAATGTTCATCGCCGTGGATTTGCCCGATCCGCTCGGCCCCATGATGGCGACGAACTCCCCTTCATCGATCGCGAGATCGATGCCGCGCAGCGCCTGAAAAGCGGCTTGGCCCTGGCCGTAGGTTTTGGTGATGGCGCTCAGTTCGATAAGCGGGGCGGCGCTGCTCATTTCGGCGCGACCACGCTTTCGGTGATGACCTGCATGCCGGGTTTCAACTCGCCGCCGCTCACTTCGGTCTGGCGTCCGTTGGTGGCACCCACGCTGATCGGCACGGCGACGGGCTGGCCGTCGCGCAGCACCCACACCTGTTGCGCGCCACCGCTGACCGGTTTCGTCGAGGTACTGGCGGGTGGCTTGGGCAGCAGGCTGGAAACGAAGCTGCCGTTCTTTTTTTCATTGCTGCCGGACTTGAGCGGCGGGGTGAAGCGCAGCGCGGCATTCGGCACCAGCAGCACGTTCTCGCGCGTTGCCGTGATGATTTCCGAGGTGGCCGTCATGCCGGGGCGCAGGCTGAGGTCGTCGTTGCCAACCTTGAGGATGGTCTTGTAGGACACCACCCCGTCCTTGGTCTGCGAGCCGAAACCGACGCGGACGATACGCGCCGGGTACTTGCGCCCGGCGTAGGCATCCACGTTGAAGGTGGCGGACTGGCCCGCGCGCACCTGGCCCACGTCGGCCTCGTCCACGTCCACCTGGAGCTCCATCTGCGCCAGGTTTTCGGCCAGGGTGAACAGCACCGGGGCCTGCAACGAAGCGGCCACGGTCTGCCCCGGCTCCACCTTGCGTGCCAGCACCACGCCGTCGATGGGCGAGCGGATCGAGGCCTTGGCCAGGTTGGTCTGGTCGGATTTGAGCATCGCCCGTGCCTGTGTCACCGCGGCCAGGGCACCCGCTTCGTTGGCGATGGCCCGGTTCAGGGTGGCTTGCGCGGTTTCGAGTTCGGCCTTGGACGGTACCTTGCCACCGGAGAGCTCCGCTACTTGGCGCAACCGCGCAAGGTTGGCGCGGGACTCTTCGACGGTCGCCCGCATCTGGTCCACCTGCGCTGCGGCGGAAGCAAGCGCCGCCTCGGATCTGGCGACCTGATCGTTCAGCTTGGAAAGGTCGAGCCGGGCGAGGAGCTGGCCCTTCTGCACCCGGTCGTTGTCGTCCACCAGGACCGATTCGATGGTGCCGGAAAGCTCGCTACCCACGTCCACCTGATTGGTGGGTTGCAGATTGCCGGTGGCCGATACCGTGACGGTGAGATTGCCGCGCACCACTTCCTCGCTGAGGTATTGGGGCGTGGACGCGGCGTTGCGGAAGCTCAGGTAAAAGGCCCCGCCCGCCATCAGCATGACCAGGACGCCGATCAGCCAGATACGGACAGAGAGACCCATGAAGCGTGCCGATTTTTCCGCCGCGACGATACGGGCCAGCGGGTCTTTCTCATCGAGGGGTGCGTTGCTCATGATGTGCCTTGCTGAATGGGAGGGTTTTCGCTGCCGGCAGCGGCCTGCCAGCCGCCGCCGAGGGCCTTGTAGAGACGGATCAGGGCGGAAATGCTTCCCGCTTCCGTGGTTTTCAGGCTGTCCTGAACCGTGAGCAGGGTGCGCTCGGTGTCGAGCGCTTTCTGGAAATCGGTGATGCCGGTAGAGTAGCGGTGGTGCGCCATCAGCACGGCGTTATGCGCCGCATCCGCGGCCTCGCGCAGGGCCTGTTCGCGCCTGCGGCTGTTGGCGTAGGAAACCAGCGCGTTTTCCACCTCTTCCAGGGCGCCGAGCACGGTTTTTTCATAGCTGACCAAGGCCTGTTCCTGGATCGCGTTCTGGATTTCGATGCGCTGGCGAATGCGACCGCCGTCGAACAGGGTGGCGGCGACGCTGCCGAGCAGGGAGCGGGTGAGACTGTCGCTGCCGCCTAGCGCGCCGAAACTCAGCGCTTCCCAGCCGATCGAGCCGGAGAGCTGGAAACCGGGGTAGAGGGCGGCTGTTGCCTCGCCGATACGGGCGGTTTCCGCCGCCAGCTTGCGCTCGGCGGCGCGCACATCCGGGCGCTGGCGCAGGGTGTCGGCGGGAATGCCGACCGCCACGCTATCGGGCGCCGCCGGGATCGGGGCGGGCGTTGCCAGCTTGGTGTGCAGTGCGCCCGGCGTCTGGCCGAGGAGGATCGCCAGGCGGTGTTCCGCCTGGGCGAGGCTGGATTCCAGGCTGGGGATCTGGGCGCGCGTCTGCTCCCGGTTGGTGCGCGCCTGCTCCACGTCCAGCGAGCTGGTCAGGCCGGCTTCCGCGCGCCAGCCGGTCAACTCCAGGGTTTCCGTCTGGCTGGCCAGATTGTCCTGGGCAATGGCAAGCCGCGCCTGGAAGGCGCGCAACTCCACGTAATTGAGCGCCACTTCCGCCACCAGCGAAACCTGGGTGTTGTGCAGGCTGGCTACGCTGCCCTCCAGATCGGCTTGGGCCGCCTCCGCCGCGCGCCGGTTGCCGCCGAAGATGTCCGGTTCCCAGCCCGCATCGAAGCCCGCGCTATACAGCTCGCGCGTCAAGCCGCTGCCGCTCGCGGCGCTACCCTTGCTGTGATTTTCGGATACGGAAGCGGTGACAGTTGGAAACCGGTTCGCTCCGGCAAGCCCGCGTCGGGCGCGAGCCTCGCGCAGTTTCGCCTGCGCGCTGCGCAAATCGGGGCTGGCCTGGAGGGACTGCGCGATCAGGTCGGACAGGAGCGGGTCGTGAAATTGCTGCCACCAGCGCGACAGGTCTTGCGCCATGGCGGGTTTTGCCGGGGCATTCGCCCAATTCGCAGGCATGACCATATCGGGCTTGGCGTAGTCTGGCCCGACTGTCGCGCAGCCGCTCAGTACGACGAATAGGATGGCTGGCAGTGCAGATCCCAAGAGGGTTTTCATGGTGATTTCTTGCTCATTTACCTGGATATTAGACTAAGCACGTGCTTAGGGCATTTCTATCCGTTGTTTGTGCCTCGTCGTATTCGCCCGACATGCCGAGCCGATGCAGTGCCATGTTGAGTTAAAACCAGATTGCTGGTGCATGTAGGAGCGCCGCCCCCGGCGCGAATGCGGTCGCAAATCGCGGCGAGGGCGCCGCTCCCACAAGGATCAACTCCCTCCACCACCCAGCGCCTTGTAAAGCTGGGCAGCAGCGGCGAGCCGTGCGCGCCGGGTCTGCACTGTTGCTTGCTGAGCGGAAAATGATTCGCGCTGCGCATCCAGCACTTCGAGGTGGCTGGAGATGCCTGCTTTGTAGCGGGCTTCCGCCAGGCGCAGGCGCTCGCTTTGGGTCTTTTCCGCCGCCTGCTGCGCGCGCAGCTGCTCGACCAGATAGGTGCGGGCGGCGAGGAGATCGGCCACTTCGCGGAAGGCCTGCTGGATGGTCTTCTCGTACTCGGCCACGGCGATAACCTTGCGTGCTTCGGCGAGATCCACCCCGGCAGCAATGCGGCCACCGTCGAACAGCGGCAGGCGCAACGCCGGCTGGAAATTCCAGCTTTCGCTGCCGCCGCCGAACAGCCCTGAAAGCGCGCTGCTCGCCGTCCCCAGGCCTGCGGTCAGGCTAATGCGCGGCAGGAAGGCGGCACGCGCGGCACCGATGTTGGCATTGGCGGCAATCAGCCTTTTTTCCGCAGCCAGCACGTCGGGGCGCTGGAGCAGCACTTCTGAAGGCAGGTCCGCGGCCAGGTCGGCAACGATGTCCTGGTCCGGCAGCGTGCGCCCCGCAGGCAGGCCGGACGGTTGCCGGCCGACTAGCAGCACCAGCGCATTCGCGGCCGTGGCCTGCTGGCGTTGCAGGCTGGCGAGTTCCGCCCGCACCAGTTCCAGGGCGCCGTCCGCCTGCAGGAAGTCGAGGTCGCCGGCCAGACCCACTTCCCGCCGGCGGGCGATCAGGGTGCGGGTTTCCTCGCGGCTCTTTACGGTTTCAAGTGCTAGCCGCGTGCGCTCATCCATTTCCAGCAGGGTGAAATAGGCGTTGGCGACCTCGGCAACGAGCGACAGGTGCAAGGCGCGCCGGGCCTCCTCGCTGGCAAGGAAGCTCGCCAGCGCCGCTTCATCGAGGCTTTTCACCCGGCCCCAGAAATCCAGCTCGAAAGACAGCAAGGAGAGCCCGATGTCGTAGCGACGGCTGGTGAGCCTGCTCCCCGTTGGGGACAGGTCGCCTGGCGTGCGCGCCGATTGCTCCCCGGCGGCCACATCGACGTTGGGGAGCCGGTCGGCGCGGGTAATGCCATGGAGGGCGCGAGCTTCCTCGACGCGCGCGGCGGCGATGCGCATATCCCGGTTCTGTTCGAGGGCGTCCGCGATCAGGGATTGCAGCCTGCGATCGGGGAAGAAGCTGCGCCAGTCGAGCTCGGCTGCCTTGCGCATGCCGTCCGGACGGGCTGTTTGCGGCCATTGTGCGGCGACCGGCGGTTCAGGCCGCTGGTAGTCGGGCATCAGCGAACAGCCTGCCAAAACGGTGCCCAGGGCGATGATGAGTGACTTATGCATGATCGTTCTCCTGATGGCGGCGGGGATGGCCGGGGAAGATTTTTCGCACCACGACGAAAAATACCGGCACCAGGAATACCGCCAGAAATGTTGCCGCAAGCATGCCGCCGATGACGCCGGTGCCGATGGCATGACGACTGTTGGCGCCGGCCCCGGTTGAAATTGCCAGCGGCAGCACGCCCAGGATGAAGGCGAAGGAGGTCATCAGGATCGGGCGGAAGCGCAGGCGGCAGGCTTCCAGGGTGGCCTCGACCAGCCCCATGCCCTTCTCCTGCAGGTCGCGGGCGAATTCGATGATCAGAATGGCGTTCTTGCTGGAAAGCCCGATGATGGCGATGAGGCCGACCTTGAAATAGACGTCGTTGGGCAGGCCGCGCAAGGTCACCGCCAGGGTTGCGCCGAAGATGCCCAGCGGCACCACCAGGAGCACGGCAAAGGGAATCGACCAGCTTTCATACAGCGCGGCCAGGGCGAGGAAGACCACCAGCAGCGACAGCGCAAACAGGAAGGGCGCCTGGCTGCCGGAGAGTTTTTCCTCGAACGAGGTGCCGGACCACTCGAATCCGAGTCCTGGCGGCAGCTTCCTGGCCAGTTCCTCCATGGTCTGCATCGCCTCGCCGGTGCTGTGACCGGGCGCCGGACTGCCGGCGATTTTCATCGCGGGCAGGCCGTTGAAGCGGTCGAGCTTGGGCGAGCCGACGATCCAGCGCGGCGTGACCAGCTCGGCCAGCGGCACCATTCCCCCGGCCCGGTTCCTGACCGACAGACGCAGGAGCTTCTCCGGCGTGGTGCGCAAATCCGCCTCGGCCTGCATCTGCACCCGCAGGATCCGGCCCTGCCGCTCGAAGTCGTTGATGTAGGCGACCCCCAGGGTGGACTGCAGGGTTTCGTTGAGGTCGGCAATGGAAACGCCGAGGGTTTCAGCCTTGCGCCGGTCGACGTCGAGCAACAGCTGCGGCCCGGCCTCCTGGCCTTCCGGTCGCACACCGGCCAGATTCGGGTTCTGGCCGGCCAGCCCCAGCGCCATGTTTCGCGCTTCCAGCAGTTTTTCGCGGCCGAGGCCGGCGCGGTCCTGCAGGCGGAAGTCGAAGCCGCCGGTGGAGGCGAGTTCCGGGATCGGCGGCGGATTGACGGCAAAAATCATCGCCTGCTTGATCTGGAACAGCGCCATGTTGGCGCGCTGCACCAGCGCCGTGGAGGAATGCTCCGGGCCCTTGCGCTCGTCCCAGTCCTTGAGCCGTACGAAAGCGAGGGCGGCATTCTGGCCACGGCCGAAAAAGGAGAAACCGACCACGCCGATGACTTTGGCCACCTCCGGCTGCTTGAGGTAATACTGCTCGACCTGGGAGAGTACCTCGATGGTGCGTTCCTGCGAGGCGCCCGGAGGCAGTTGCACCATGTTGATGAAGTAGCCCTGGTCCTCGTCGGGCAGGAAGCTGCCGGGCAGGTGCATGAACAGCCAGCCGGTGGCGCCGATGATGGCGGCGTAAAGCACCAGGTAGCGCCCGGTTTTCCCGATTGCGCGCGCGACCCAGGACTGGTAGCCCTGAGTGGTGCGGTCGAAGAAGCGATTGAACCAGCCGAAGAAGCCCTTGCTGGGCCGGTATTCCTTGCCCGGCTCGTGCTTGAGCAGCGTCGCGCACAGGGCCGGCGTCAGCGTCAGCGCCATCAGGGCCGAGAACAGCATGGTGAGGATCAGGGTGACGGCAAACTGGCGGTAGATGACGCCGACCGAACCGCCGAAGAAGATCATCGGCGCGAACACCGCCGACAGCACCAGGGTGATGCCGATGATGGCGTTGAAGATCTGGTCCATTGCCTTGCGCGCGGCTTCCCGGGGCGCCAGTCCTTCCGAGCGCATGATGCGCTCCACCGCCTCCACCACCACGATGGCGTCATCCACCACGATGCCGATGGCCAGCACCATGGCGAACAGGGTGAGCACATTGATCGAGTAGCCGAAGACATAGAGTCCGGCAATGGCACCGGTCAGGGCGACCGGCACGACGATGGTGGGAATGAGGGTAGCGCGGAAATTCTCCAGGAACAGAAACATCACCAGGAATACCAGCACCACCGCCTCCGCCAGGGTCAGCAACACCTCCTTGATGGAAATGTCGACGAAGCGCGAGGTGTCGTAGGGCACGTCCCAGCTCACGCCCTTGGGGAAGTAGGGCGCCATCTCGTCCATTTTGGCGCGCACCGCCTTGACCACGTCCAGCGCGTTGCCGTTGGGGGCCACGCGGATGGCGATGGCGGCGGTCGGCTGTCCGCTGAGGCGGGCGAAGATGTTGTAGTCCTGCGAGCCCAGCTCCACCCTGGCGACATCCTTCACCCGCACGGCGGAGCCGTCCGGCTGGGTGCGGACGAGAATATTGCCGAATTCCTCGGGCGTCGACAGGCGGCTGCGCGTGACGATCACCGCGTTCATCTGCTGGCCTGCTGCCGCCGGCGCCTGCCCCAGTTCGCCGGTGGCGAGTTCCACGTTCTGGGCGCGCACCGCGCGGGTCACGTCGCCGGGCGAGAGGTTGTAGGCATGGAGTTTTTCCGGCTGGAGCCAGAGGCGCATCGAATACTCGGTGCCGAACAGGATGGCCTCGCCCACGCCCTTGACGCGCCGCAGCGGGTCGAGCACGCTGGCGGCGGCGAAACTGCCGAGGTCCACGGCCTTCAGGCTATTGTCCGGCGAATGCAGGGCGACGAACATCACATAGTTGCGCGACGGCTTGGTCACCGATACCCCGACCCGCCGCACGTCGTCGGGCAGGCGCGCCTCGATGCGCTTGTAGCGGTTCTGCGCCTCCACCGAGGCGATGTCGATATTGGTGCCGGGCTCGAAGGTCAGGGTCACCGTGCCCGTGCCCAGTTCCGAGGCAGACTCCATGTAAAGCAGGTGCTCGATGCCGTTCATTTCCTGCTCGATCAGGGCGGTGACCGTATCTTCGACCACCTTGGCCGAGGCGCCCGGGTAGACGATGTTGAAGGCGATGGAAGGGGGCGCGACCGCCGGATACTGGGACAGCGGCAGTCCCCTGAGGGCGAGGCCGCCGGCGAGCATGATCGCCAGGGCGATCACCCAGGCGAAGACCGGACGGTCGATGAAGAATTTGGCGAACATACGCTACCCCTATTTCTTGACGCCAGCCGGCGGCTGCGCGGCAGGATTCCACGGCACCGGCTTTACCGGCGTGCCGGGGCGCGCCTTCTGCAGGCCGTTGACGATCACCTGCTCGCCGCCTTTCAGGCCTTCGGCGATGACGAAATCGCCGCCGCTCATGCCGCCGGTTTTCACCGGCCTGGGCGCAGCCTTGCCTTCGCCGTCCACGATCATGACGATCTGTCCCTGCGGGCTCGGCAGCACGGCGCGCTGGGGCACCCGGATGGCCTGGTCGAGCAGGGCTTCCGGGAAGCGGATGCGCACGAAGGCGCCGGGCAGCAATTCATGCCTGGGGTTGGGAAACACGGCGCGCAGGGAAACACTGCCGGTGGCCGGATCGACGGCAAGGTCCGAGAACAGCAGCTTGCCCGGCTGCGGATAGATACTGCCGTCTTCCAGCACCATTTCCACCCCGGCCTGTTCCGCTGCCTTGAGCCTGCCCGCCTTCACGGCCTGCCTGAGTCGGAGCAGATCGGCGCCGGGCTGGGTAAAGTTGGCGTAGATCGGGTCGATCTGCTCGATGGTGGCCAGATGCGTCGCCGCGCTTTTGCTCACCAGTGCTCCTTCGGTCACCAGGGCGCGACCGATGCGGCCTGAAATCGGTGCCGGCACGGCGGTGTTCTCCTGGTCGATGCGGGCGCGTGTCAGTGCCACTTCGGCCTGTTTCACCCTGGCCTCGGCCAGATCGACTTCCTGCTGGCTCACCGCCTTGATTTCGAGCAGGGGCCGGTAGCGGTCCAGAGTCAGTCGGGCGACGGCCAGATCCGCCTTGGCCGCGTCGAAAGACGCCTGGTAGTTGCGCGGGTCGATGCGAAACAGGGTGGCGCCTTCCTTGACATCGGTGCCTTCGGCAAACAGGCGCTTTTCCAGAATGCCGTCCACCTGCGCCCGCACCTGTGCGGTGCGAAATGCCTGCAAGCGGCCCGGCAGTTCCTGGGTGAGGGTGGCCGAACCCGGCGTGACGGTGATGACATCGACTTCCGGCGGCGGCATGGCCGGACCGCCGGGGCCGGCGGCGGATTTTTGGTCGCCCCCCTTACCGCAACCCGCAAGTGCGGCTGTCAGCAGAAGCATCAGCAGAATATTTCGGTTCATGTTCGGTTCCTTGTTAATTATTTGGGGCGTAGGCGCGCAGAAAGCAATCCACGATCTGCCCGATTCGAGATTCTTCTAATGCTTCAGGCAGCAGGATATTGCTGCTGAGGCGCCGAAAATGATCGATGTTATGGAGCATGCCCACCAGCATTTCGGCGGCAAAGCGAGGATCGTCCCGGCGCAGGCGGCCAGCGGCCATGGCGCGGCCGAGGAAATCCGCCAGCCGGGCGGCGGTCTGCTCCGGCCCCTTGGCGAAGAAGGCCTGGGCCAGAGTCGGAAAACGCACTGCTTCGGCCATCAGGGTGCGGAATAGGGCAAGCCCCTCGGCACCATGCACCTTCTGGCGGAAGGCCGAGCCAAAGCGGAGGAGGGTGGCGCGCACGTCGTCCGTCTGGCCGTCCAGCGTAACCACAATGGCGGCTGAAACCAGGCCGACCGACTCGCTGAACAGCTCATCCTTGCTGGGGAAATGGTTGTAGAGCGTCTGTTTGGCCACGCCGGCGCGTGCGGCGATGCCATCCACGCTGGCCCGGTAGCCTTCCTCCATGAAGGCTTCCCTGGCTGCCTGGATCAGGCGGTTGCGGGTATCGGCGACGGCGGATTCTGCAGGATGGGGCATGGCGCCTCTCTAATTCAAACGGTATGGACTGGACAGTCTAGTCCATGCATTTGCGGAGGTCAATGGTGTTATGCGGTGTGACAACGATGGACTGATTGAACCGGGTCAGTCTGTCGATGTAGGCATCTTGAGCGTCCGCAATACATCGGGAAGCGGACTTTCAACCTGTGTGCCGCCTGATTCGCCATGGCTGGCGACTTCAAAGAAATAATTCGGATGCCTCCGAATCAGGGCTCACCGCACAAGTCTCAAGCTTTCGGCCTCAGCACCAGTATCTTCCCGAATGATCGAAGGCCGACTTGCTCTTCAAGCACCAATCCGGATTGATCGAAAAGGTTCTGCCACTCAGGAAGTGTCCTCTCCCTGCCTCGGGTACCCATGAACATCTGCATGTCGAAGGCGGAGCTGGAAAAGTCGGCCCTCAATTCCGAAACGACCATCTCCATTAGCGCAATGCGGGCACCAGTGCCGGCGCTTGCGGCAGTCAGATTACGCAGCACCTTGATGCAATGTTCGTCATCCAAGCCATGCAGGACGGCACTCAGCAAGTAGATATCCTTGTCGCCATTGGCTGGCGGAACCGATTCAAGAAAGTCTCCGGCCTGGTAAGTTAATCGAGAAAGCAGGGCAGGCGATTCCTTTCCGGTCCAGTATATTGCCGCTGATTGAACAACCTGCTCCCGGTCGAACACTAAAGCCGTGAGATGCGAATGCCGCTTCAATACGGCCAGTGATTTACTTCCCTTCGAGCCGCCTACGTCGATGATGCGGTCAAAGCGTCCCCAATCGAAGTCGGTCGCAAAGCTGCCCCCCATCAAGGCCTCCACACTATCCATGGCACGGGCAAACAGCGAATCGAATTCGGCATGGTCGTCCATGTAGGAATATAGTTCCTGTCCGTGAGCAAGTTGGAACGGCACGTTCCCGCTGCGCACCCCTTGTTCCAGTTGCTCATACCAAGGCCGGCTCATTTCGACCGAGTTGTGCATCAAGATCATTGCCTTGACGTTCTTCGGGTTGTCTTCTCGCAAATGGGCGGAAAGTGTATTGTTCTTGAAAACCCGAGGCGCCGCTTCTTCAAATATACCCATTGCCGCCAACATACGGAGCAGACGGTAAATGGCGTCCGGTTGGGCCGAGACTCGTGCTGCAATAATTTCAGCTGTTAAGAATTCATCTCCCAGGACGGATGCAATGTCCAAGCGTGCGGCGACGTGAAGCACACGTGACTGCCAAAACGCCGAGCCGATCTGGATTAGCCGAAATGGTGGCGGCGTGACCTTGTTGGGAATGTTCTGCAGCCAAGAGGCAAATTTCATCAGTTTTGCAAAGCGGCGAACTGCACCAGAATTTTTCTGTAACGACATTGCAAATCTCCTGTTATTTTTGCCGGTTTGGCGTCAAGCCAGCGCGCGTAGGGCGCAATCGTTATCGAATCGAATGAGGGGGCGCAGGGATGGGCGACTTGTGCGAGTTGCGGATAAGATCAAGTCAGAACTTCTACTGATTACCCCAGTTCCTTCAACAACCGCACAATCTCTTCCACTCTGTTTTTAACTTCCGGCATCTCTCGGCTGACTTTCAGCCGGTCCGGTCCGGCCAGCTTGCAGCCGGGCTTGGTCTGGATCATCTGGATGATTTTGATCGGGTCGATCGGCGGATTGGGGATGAATTGCAGCGTGATGCCGCCGCTGCTCGCGTCGATCTTGACGATGCCAAGCGGCTTGGCGAGGATGCGCAGGCGGTGGGTGTCGAGCAGGGCGCCGGCCTGCGACGGCAGCAGGCCGAAGCGGTCGATCAGTTCCTCGTGGAGCTGGTCCAGCTCGTCCAGGGTGGCGCAGTTTGCCAGGCGTTTGTACAGGGTCAGGCGCTCGTTGACGTCGCCGCAATAGTCGTTGGGCAGCAGCGCCGGGCTGTGCAGGTTGATTTCGGTGGTGATGGCCAGCGGCTGGGCGATGTCCGGTTCGTTGCCCGCCTTGAGCGCTTTTACCGCCTGGTTGAGCATTTCGGCGTAGAGGTTGAAGCCGATCTCCTGCATTTCTCCGCTCTGCGATTCGCCGAGAACTTCCCCCGCGCCGCGGATTTCCAGGTCGTGCATGGAAAGATAGAAGCCGGCGCCCAGGTCTTCAAGAGACTGGATCGCGTCCAGGCGCTTTCTCGCCTGCGGCGTGATGCCGTCCTCACCGGGAGGCGTGAGCAGGTAGGCGTAGGCCTGATGATGGGAGCGCCCGACGCGCCCGCGCAACTGGTGCAGCTGGGCGAGGCCGAACTTGTCGGCGCGGTGGATGATGATGGTGTTGGCGGTGGGGATGTCGATGCCGGTTTCGATGATGGTGGTGCACAGCAGCAGGTTGAAGCGCTGCTGGTAGAAGTCGCGCATCACATGCTCCAGCTCGCGCTCGCGCAGTTGGCCGTGGGCCACTTCGATGCGCGCTTCGGGCAGGAGCCTGGCCAGTTTTTCCCGCACGTTGAGGATGGTTTCGACCTCGTTGTGGAGGAAATAGATTTGCCCGCCGCGCTTCAGCTCGCGCAGCACCGCCTCGCGGACAACGCCGTCGCTGTCGGGGCTGACGAAGGTCTTGATGGAAAGGCGCCGCTGCGGCGCGGTGGCGATGACGGAAAAATCGCGCAGGCCTTCCAGCGACATCGACAGGGTGCGCGGAATGGGCGTGGCAGTCAGGGTCAGTACATCGACCTCGGCGCGCAGGGCTTTGAGTTGCTCTTTCTGGCGCACGCCGAAGCGGTGCTCCTCGTCGACGATGACCAGGCCCAGATTCTTGAATTTGATGTCCTTCTGGATCAGCTTGTGGGTGCCGATGACGATGTCGATCCTGCCCTCCGCCATGCCCTTGAGCGCCTCGGTCTGCTCCTTGGCGGAGCGGAAGCGCGACAGCTCGGCGATTTTGATCGGGAACTCGGCAAAGCGGTCGGAGAAGTTCTGGAAGTGCTGTTCGGCGAGCAGGGTGGTGGGCACCAGAATCGCCACCTGCTTGCCGTCGGCCACGGCGACGAAAGCGGCGCGCAGCGCGACCTCGGTCTTGCCGAAGCCGACATCGCCGCAGACCAGCCGATCCATCGGTTTGCCGGAGGTCATGTCCTCGATCACGGCCTTGATCGCGGCGGCTTGGTCGGGGGTTTCCTCGAAGGGAAAGCCGGCGGCGAAAGCGTCGTAGTCGTGGGGCTTGACCTGGAACACGTGGCCCTGGCGCGCGGCGCGCTGGGCGTAGAGATTGAGCAGTTCGGCGGCGGTGTCGCGCGCCTGCTTGAGCGCCTTCTTTTTGGCCTTTTCCCACTGGCCGCTGCCGAGGCGGTGCAGCGGCGCGGATTCCGGCGATGCGCCGCTGTAGCGGCCGATCAGGTGGAGATGGGAAACCGGCACGTAAAGTTTGTCGCCACCGGCATACTCGAGGAGCAGAAACTCTGTCTCGCCTTCGCCCAGATCCAGGCTGACCAGCCCCAGGTAGCGGCCGATGCCGTGCTGTTCGTGCACCACCGGATCATTGATGCGGACCTCGGACAGGTCGCGCAGCATGTTTTCCACGGTCGATTTGCGCGCAGCGTCGCGGCGCCGGATCTGGCGCACCTGGGTGGCATACAGCTCGCTTTCCGTTATGAAAGCGGTAGGTCGGACTTCAGTCCGACATGTCGGGTTGAAACCCGACCTACAATTCATTGGTTTTGTTAGAGCCGCATCGGCTGGTGGATAATTCAGGATAAAACCCGTGGACAGAGGCCCAACGCCGAGCATGAACTTCTCCTGGCTTCCCAGAAAATCGGCATAGGTTTCGCAGGGCACCGGCTTGAGGCCATGTTCGGCCAGGAATTGCGCGATGGTCTCGCGCCGGCCCAGGCTTTCTGCCAGGATCAGGATGCGGCCATCGAAATCGGCAACGAACTGCTGAAGCCGGCTGACCGGGTTGTCAGCGCGGCGGTCTACCTGAATCGAGGGCAGCGGCAGTGCTGAGTTCTGAGTGCTGAGTCCTGAGTCCTGAGTGTCGGTGCTCAGCTCGATGCGCGGGTAGGGTTTGAGTGCGGCGAACAGCGCCTCCACCGTGAGGAACAGTTCCTGCGGTGGCAACAGCGGCCGGTCGCGGTCGCCGCGCAGCAGCTGGTAGCGCGACTGGGTGTCGCGCCAGAAATTCTGTGCTGCCGTTTCCAGTCCGTGGTACTGGCAGATCAGCGCATCCTGCGGCAGGTAATCGAACAGCGTGGCGGTG
>JASJPA010000039.1:0-27675 GCA_031426955.1 Sulfuricella sp. | reverse complement strand
TGGGATGGGGGTTGGCCGCGATTTGCGGCCGCATTCGCGCCGGGGGCGGCGCTCCTACATGCACGCGCATTCCAATGGACAATCTGGGGTTCAATTTGCCCCCATCTTATCAAAAACTTCCGCAGCAGAAAAAGCCTCTCCCTGGCGATCTTTGCCCGAAAGTTGCGCCACCCCCGACAACGGCCACTGAATGCCCAAGTCAGGATCATTCCAGGCAATGCAGCGCTCATGCTCGGGTGCCCAGTAATCAGTGGTTTTATACAAGAACTCGGCGTAGTCGGACAATACCAGAAAGCCGTGCGCGAAACCGGACGGGATCCAGGCCATGCGCTTGTTTTCCGCCGACAGATTGAACCCCGCCCATTTCCCGAAGGTGGGCGAGCTCTTGCGGATATCCACCGCAACGTCGAACACCTCGCCCGCAATCACCCGCACCAGCTTGCCCTGCGGCTGTTTGATCTGATAATGCAGGCCGCGCAGCACATTTTTTGCCGAGCGGGAATGGTTGTCCTGGACGAAATGCGCTGAAATCCCCGCCACCTCCGCCAGGACTTTCTCATTGTAGCTCTCGAAAAAAAAGCCGCGCTCGTCCCCATACACTTTGGGTTCGAGGATCAATACATCAGGAAGGGTGCTCCGAATAACCTTCATCCCGGATTATCCATTAGAGCCAAAACACCGCTGTGGGAGCGGCGCCCTCGCCGCGATTTGCGGCCGCATTCGCGCCGGGGCGGCGCTCCTACATGCACGAGCATTCCAATGGACATTAATCTGGTTCATCAGAATAGTCTTTCCTGCAGCAGCCCTTGCAAATACCGCCCATAGCCGTTTTTGCTCAATGGCGCAGCCAGTGCTTCCAGTTGTTCCGCTGAAATATAGCCCATGCGGTAAGCGATCTCTTCCGGGCAGGCAATCTTGAGGCCCTGGCGCTTTTCTATCGTCTCGATGAACTGGGATGCCTCCAGGAGGGATTCGTGCGTACCGGTATCCAGCCAAGCCATGCCGCGGCCCATGACCGCCACTTCCAGCCGCCCCTGGCTCAGGTATAGCCTGTTGACGTCGGTAATTTCCAGTTCGCCTCGGGGAGAGGGCTGGAGTGAGCGAGCTATTTCCACCACGCGATTATCATAGAAATACAGGCCGGTCACCGCATAGCGGGATTTCGGCTTGAGGGGTTTTTCCTCGATGGAAAGCGCCTGGCCGGCCTGATCGAATTCCACCACGCCATAGCGCTCGGGGTCGTGCACCGGGTAGGCGAACACCGTCGCCCCGCTGTCCTTTTGCGCCGCGGCCCGCAAATCTTGCGCCAATTCGTGGCCGTAAAAGATATTGTCGCCCAGCACCAGGGCACACGGATCATTGCCGATGAAATCCGCGCCGATAATGAACGCCTGGGCAATGCCCTCCGGCTCGGGCTGCACCGCATAGCGGATGTTGAGACCCCAGCGCGACCCATCGCCCAGCAATTGCTCGAAGCGCGGCGTATCCTGGGGCGTGGAAATGATCAGGATATCGCGTATCCCGGCCAGCATCAGCGTGGACAGCGGATAATAAATCATCGGTTTGTCGTACACCGGCAGCAACTGTTTGGAAACTGCCAGGGTCACCGGATGCAGACGCGTGCCGGAGCCGCCGGCGAGGATGATTCCCTTGGTGTGGTGAGCAGTAAGTGGTGAACGGTGAGCGGTCATGTGCGGGCCCCCTCCTTGACTTTCTTGTGCAATCCGGTAACGAGCTTGCTTACCTTTTCAATCAGACCGGCAAGATCGGTATGACTTTCCTTGATGAAGCCAAGCCTTTGTGCCAGTTGATATTGTGTATCCAGTTCACTCAGTGAACCTTTGGCAATGCTCAGGAAGTGTGCAAACTCCCTTACGCCATCCCGGGCCGCACCCTCGGCAAGATTGCTGGGGACAGATACCGACGCCCGACGCATCTGCGAAACCAGTCCAAATTGTTCGCTTGCCGGGAAGGTAGCAGTAATCCGATAGACCCCCTCTACCAGATCCATCGCGGATTTCCAGGCTTCAAGCCTGGTATGGGGTTTCCCGCTCACTGCTTGCCGATCACCGCTCATCATAATTCCTTCCCACCCACTCCCGATACTCTCCACTCACCACATTCTCGATCCATGGCTGGTGATCGAGGTACCAGCGCACCGTCTTGCGGATGCCGGTCTCGAAGGTTTCCATCGGCTTCCAGCCCAGCTCGCGCTCGATCTTGCGCGCGTCAATGGCATAACGGCGATCGTGGCCGGGGCGGTCTTTTACGTAGGTAATGAGGGATGAATAATGGGTGATGCCGGGATTTGGCTTCAGTTCGTCGAGGATGGCGCACACGGTGTGCACCACGTCGAGGTTAGTTTTTTCGTTCCAGCCGCCGATGTTATAGGTTTCGCCCGGCCGGCCGCCGCTCAGCACGGCACGGATCGCGGCGCAGTGGTCACCGACATAGAGCCAGTCGCGCACGTTCAGTCCGTCGCCGTAAATCGGCAACGGTTTGCCGTTGAGGGCATTGAGGATGATCAGGGGAATCAGCTTCTCGGGGAACTGGAATGCGCCGTAATTGTTCGAGCAGTTGGTGGTCAGCGTCGGCAGCCCGTAGGTGTGATGGTAGGCCCGCACCAGATGATCGGACGCCGCCTTGGAGGCGGAGTAGGGGCTATTCGGTGCATATGCCGTGGTTTCAGTGAACAGCGGATCGTTCGGGCCGAGCGAGCCGTACACCTCGTCGGTGGAAACGTGAAGGAAGCGGAATGCGGCTTTTTCTTCACCTTGCAGCCCCTGCCAGTAAGCCCGCACTTCTTCCAGCAGGCTGAAGGTGCCGTTGATGTTGGTCTGGATGAATTCTGCCGGGCCGTGGATGGATCGGTCGACGTGGCTTTCCGCGGCGAAATGGATGATGGCGCGGGGCCGGTGCTGGCCCAGCAGCTTGGCCACCAGTTTCCCGTCGTTGATGTCGCCCTGGACGAAAACGTGACGGGGGTCGTCTTTCAGGCTGGCGAGGTTTTCCAGGTTGCCGGCATAGGTCAGTTTGTCCAGGTTGACGACGGCTTCACCGGTAGATGCAATCCAGTCCAGAATGAAATTCGAGCCGATAAAACCCGCGCCGCCGGTGACCAGTATCATTTTGAGCGCGCCCCGTAATAATCCTTGAACCAGGCAGCAAACTTCGCCACCCCTACACTCAACGGCGTATGCGGCGCAAAACCTACCGCCCGGCTCAGTTCCTCGATATCCGCATAAGTGGCGACCACATCGCCATCCTGCATCGGCAGCATGTTCTTGACGGCCTTCTTGCCGACGGCGCTTTCGATGGTTTCGATGAATGTCATCAACTCCACCGGCTCATGGTTGCCGATATTGTAGATCCGGTAAGGCGCATCGCTGCTGGCGGCATCGGGTGCAGCCCGGTCGAACGACGGATTGGGTTCCGCGACCTTATCCAGCACCCGCACCACGCCTTCGGCGATGTCGTCGATATAGGTGAAATCGCGCTGCATCTTGCCCTGGTTGAACACGTCGATCGGCCGATCTTCGAGAATCGCGCTGGCGAACAGGGAAGGCGACATGTCCGGCCGGCCCCACGGCCCGTAAACGGTGAAAAACCGCAGCCCGGTGGTCGGCAGGCGATACAGGTGACTGTAGGTGTGGGCCATCAGTTCGTTGGATTTCTTGGTGGCGGCGTAGAGGCTGACCGGGTGATCGACGTTGTCGTGCACGCTGAACGGCATGTGCGTATTAGAGCCGTAGACGCTGGAGCTGCTGGCATAAACCAGGTGTTCCACGCCGTTATGGCGGCAGCCTTCGAGCACGTTCAAGAAACCCACGATGTTGGTGTTGACGTAGGCATGGGGATTTTTGATCGAATAGCGTACGCCGGGCTGTGCAGCAAGATTGATGACGCGCTGAAATTTCTCTGTGGCAAAAAGCGCTTCCATTGCAGTGCGCTCGGCCATATCCAGCCTGACGAAGCGAAAACCCGGAAGCGGCATGAGCTGCTTCAGGCGATCTTCCTTCAACTGGACATCGTAGTAATCGTTGAGGTTGTCGATGCCGACCACCTCGACACCCTGCGCCAGCAAACGCTGGGCAACATGCATGCCGATAAAGCCGGCCACGCCGGTAATTAAAACTTTCACAATTTTCCTTTTTCGTTCAATTCATGCAGTTTCGCGTATTTCACGAAACTGTTGAAACATCCTATCGAGATATGCACCAACCCTGGTATGCCGTCGAGAAAGCCGAGCCGGAGGAAATAGAACTTCACGAATCTGAGCAGCGGACTGGCCACCAACTGTCCGAAGGTAGCCTGTTTTCCTCGCCGGCACAGCTCTTCCGCCTGCAAACTGGTGTAGCGATTCTGTTTTTCCAGGTAGGCGGCGAGGCTTTCCTGCGACTCATGCAACAAATCACCCGGCAAACTGCCAAGCGGTGAAGGGGTAAGCACTTTTTCGTGAACCTCGTCCTCGCTCCAGCTGGCAACGCGTCGATCGAACAGGCGCAGACTCCAGTCGGGATAGCCCTCGCCATGCCTGAGCCAGCGGCCCATGAAGCGATTGCAGCGCGGCATCCGATAGGCTCGAAAACGCGGCGCCTGCAGCGCCTCCACTATGCTCGCGCGCAGCGGGTCGCTGACCCGCTCGTCCGCATCCAGACACAGCACCCAGTCATGGCTCGCCTGTTCGACCGCGAATTGTTTTTGCCGGCCAAACCCGAGCCAGTCCTGATGCAGCACCCGAGCGCCGTATTTTAACGCGATTCCCCGGGTATCGTCCCGGCTGCCGGAATCCACCACCACGATTTCATCGGCGAAGGCGGCGCTTTTCAGACAAGCCTCGATCTGGCTTGCTGCATTCAGGGCGATGATGACCACCGACAAGGGGGTTTTCTGCTGCATCCGCACTATCTGCCGAGATAAAGCCCATATTCTAGGCTAAAATACCGCGATGCCGAAGATATTGCTCGTCAAAACCTCCTCGATGGGGGATGTCATCCACAACCTGCCCGTCGTCAGCGACATTCTCACCCATTTCCCGGAGGCTGAAATCGACTGGGTGGTGGAAGAATCCTTCGCCGGCATTCCCGCCCTGCATCCGGGCGTGGGAGAAATCATCCCCGTCGCCGTGCGGCGCTGGCGCAAGAACCTGTTCAGCCGCACCGTACACGCCGAGATCTCGGCTTTCGTCACCCGCCTGCGCCGCAAGACTTACGACGTGGTGCTCGACACCCAGGGGCTGATCAAAAGCGCGGTCATTAGCCGCCTTGCCCAGGGTTCCCGCTGCGGCTTCGACCGGCACAGCGCCCGCGAACCGCTGGCCGCGCTGTTCTACGACAAAACGCTAAAGGTAGAAAAAAACCTGCACGCGGTGATGCGCAATCGCCTGCTGGCTGGCCGCGCCTTGGGCTATTTCCCCGATGATCCGGTGAACTATGGCATCGCGGCACCATCCCTTGCCCTGCCCTGGTTGCCCGCCACTCCCTTCGTCGTCCTGCTGCACGCCACCAGCCGCGACGACAAGCTCTGGCCCGAAGCTGACTGGATCGCATTGGGCGCCTCCCTTGCCGGCAAGGGGATTGCCTGCGTATTGCCCTGGGGAAGTGCGGCCGAACAGCAACGCAGCCAGCGGCTGGCGGAAAAAATCCCCCTTGGCGTGGTCCCTCCTGCCCTCACCCTCGGACAAGCGGCGACGCTGCTTTCACACTCCATCGCGACAGTCGGGGTGGACACCGGTCTGGTCCATCTGGCGGCGGCATTGAACGTGCTGGCCATCGCCATTTACTGTGCCTCCGACCCCGGACTTACCGGTCTTTACACCAGCGGCCAGGCCGTCAACCTGGGCCGGGCAGGGATGCCCCCCGATGCGGCAAGCGTGATCGACTCCCTGAATAGAATTTCCGCGTTATCCATAACTACTCAGGTGTCGCCCTCTTTCTCCTTCCCCCTTGTAGGGGGAAGGCCGGGATGGGGGTAGAAAGGTGAGGGAAAGATGCCGTGTCGGTAATACTATCCTCTCACCCCCATCCTAACCTTCCCCCTAAAAGGGGGGAAGGGACTGGCGCTGTGGTTATTTTGAACATATCGTTTCGACCCGAGTAGTTGCCTTTAGGATTAAAATGCGCCGCCTTTACACCCTGCTGCTGGTCCTGCTCTTGCCCTACATGCTGTTCCACCTGCTGTGGCGATCCCGGCGCCAGCCCGAATACCGGCGCCATATCGGCGAGCGTTTCGGTTTTTATCGCGGCAAGCCCGCCTTTCCGCTGATCTGGCTGCACGCCGTATCGGTGGGAGAGACCCGCGCCGCAGTGCCGCTGATTGCCCGATTGCAGGCACGCTATCCGGAGCACCGCATCCTGCTCACCCACATGACCCCTACGGGCCGGGAAACCGGCAGGCAGTTGTTCGGCGATCAGGTGCTGCAATGCTACCTGCCCTATGATTTTCCCTTTGCGGCCAAACGCTTTCTCCGCCACTTCAAGCCCGAAATCGGGCTGCTGATGGAAACCGAGATCTGGTTCAACCTGGTGCAGACCTGCAAGAAAGCCGGGGTGCCGCTATTGCTGGTCAACGCGCGGATGTCGGAAAAATCGGCACGCAAATATGGCCGCTTCAGGACGCTCAGCCGCGACAGCCTGCAAGCACTGTCGGCGATTGCCGCCCAGACCGAGGAAGATGCACGCCGATTGATCGAATTGGGCGCGCCTTCGGTGAAGGTTACCGGCAACCTCAAGTTCGATGTGGCCGTACCGCAAAGCACGATCGACCTGGGGAAAAACCTGCGGCAACGGTTCGGGGCCGCACGCCCGGTGTTCCTTGCCGCCAGCACGCGGGAAGGCGAGGAAGCGCTGATTGTGGAATCACTTGCCAGAATCGGCATCCCCGACCTGCTCATCGTCATCGTGCCGCGCCATCCGCAGCGCTTCGACCTGGTAGCGGAAATGCTGGCGCAGCGCGACATCCGTTTTCAGCGCCGCTCGGCAAACGAAGCCGTTGCCCCGGAGACCCAGGTCCTATTGGGCGACAGCATGGGGGAGATGTTCGCCTATTACGCCGCCTGCGATATCGCTTTCATCGGCGGCAGCCTGCTGCCGCTCGGCGGCCAGAATCTGATCGAAGCGGCGGCGCTGGGCAAGCCTGTTTTGATCGGCCCCCACACTTTCAACTTTGCGGAAGTCACCGAACTTGCCGTTCAGGCTGGCGCCGCGCTACGCGTGGCGAATGCCGACGAATTGGCGCTAGCGGTTGGGGGTTTGCTGAAGGCGCCGGAGAAAACCAAGGCCATGTCGGTTGCGGCGCTGGCTTTTGCCGACCGCCATCGCGGCGCGACGGAACGGCTGATGGCGCTTGTAAATGAAGTCCTGAGTGCTGAGAAATGTAGGTTGGGTTAGCGGTTTCATCGCGTAACCCAACCTACATGTACTACGCGCTTTTTACTCAGGACGTTATTTACCCAGCCAGCGGTTGACCTGTTCGACATCCTCGTCGCGCAAAACGCCCACCGCGGATTTGAGCTTGAGCTGGTTGAGGATGTAGTTGTAGCGTGCCTGGGACAAATCGCGTTTGGCAGTGTAGAGCTGCTGCTGGGCATTGAGCACGTCCACGTTGGTGCGCACCCCCACTTCCTGACCCAGCCGGGTGGAGTCGAGCGAGCTCTGGCTTGACACCAGCGCCTGCTCCAGCGCCTTGACCTGGGCCATGCCGCTGGTCACGCCAAGAAAAGCCTGACGGGTCTGCAAGGCGGCCTGTCGATTGCCCAGCTCCAGATCCTGGCGGGCCTTTTCCTGGTTGGCCAATGCTTCGCGCACCTTGGAGCTGACGCTGCCGCCCTGGTAAATCGGCAAATTCAACTGCAAGCCGACGGTTTGACTGGTGACCGTACCACTGACCAGATAGCTGGAATTGCTGTTTTGACTGTAGCCCGCCACCAGGTCAAGGGTGGGATGGTGGCCGGCGCGATTTCTTTCCACTTCCTGCGTGGCAATTTCCAGTGCGGCGCGCTGGATGGCGATCTGCGGGCTCTGCTGTTCGGCCTGCGCCACCCATTTCGTCATGTCGTTGGGTTCGGGCAGGACCAGGGGAAGCTTGTCACTCAGCGCATTGAGATGCGCCGGAATCTTGCCGAGGATCAGCTGCAAAGCGCGATTCTTGATTTCGAAATCGTTCTGCGCGGCAATTTCCTGGGCCGTGATGAGGTCGTATCGCGCCTGAGCCTCGTGGGTGTCGGTAATGGTGACGGTGCCCACCTCAAAACTGCGCTTGGCCATTTCCAGTTGCTCGCCGATGGCGGCTTTCTGGGCGCCGGCCAGGGCAACATTGTCCTGGGCGAGCAGAACGTCGAAATAGGCCTGGGCGACCCTGACGATCAGATCCTGCCGGGCGACCGAAAACTGCGCTTCGGCCTGAACAACCTGGCTTTTTGATTGCTCGTACTGGGCGAAATTCTGCTTGCGATAGACCGGCTGGGTCAGCGACAGGTTATAGCCGTTGGAGTTGTACTGCCGGTTGGAGGTGGGAGAATCCACGTCGTTATGGGTAGTATTGGCGCCGAGATTGACGCTCGGCAACAGCAAGGCGAGGCCCTGTGGCGCTTTTTCCTGACCGGCCTCGAAAGCGGCACGCGCCGAGGCATATGCCGCATCCTGCTGCTGCGCCTCGCGATACACCTCCATCAGGTTGACGGCATAAACAGGGCTGGAGAGCAGCGCAAGAAGCGCGAGAGGCAAGGATTTCACCCTGATGCCCGGCAAGCTGGATGTTACGCGAAACTTCATTTTCTATTCCTCAGTACAACGCGATGACAACGGCCATTAACACTGTAGGAGCGGCGCCCTCGCCGCGAATGCGACCGCAAATCGCGGCGAGGGCGCCGCTCCTACATATGAGCATTCCTATGGACAATCTAGTTTAAAAGATGAAGCGCTGGGGCTGCATCGCATTCTTCAGCGGCGGAATACTGGTTTCAAACAAATTGGTCGTGCGGTACACGCCTTTGGCAACGCAGGTAATCAGCTGGGCCTCCATCACCGGCGACTCTCCAACCACGGCAAACAACCTGCCGCCGACTTTCAGATCCGCCTGAAACGCCTCCGGCAACACCGGAACCGAGCCAGTCAACACAATCACGTCATAGGACCCGCCCTGTTTCCATCCGCGGGCAGCATCCCCTACCTCCAGGGAAATATTTGCGATGCCGTGCTCACTAAGTATAGCTGCGGCTCGCGACGAGAATTCAGGGATGATTTCCACGCTACGCACGTAACCCCGGTTTGCCATGCGCGCCAGCAAGGCAGTCATGTAGCCGCTGCCGGTACCTACTTCCAGCACCTGGTCCGTGGCTTTCGCCCCGACTTCCTGCAGCATCCTTGCCTCTAGCTTGGGCGACAGCATCGCTTCACCGTGGCCCAGAGGAATTTCCATATCGGAAAAAGCCAGCTCGAGGTATTGCTCGGGAACAAAATCCTCGCGCCGAACCTGGCGCAGCAAGTCCAGCACATCCTGATCCAGCACATCCCAGGGGCGAATCTGCTGCTCCACCATGTTAAAACGGGCCTGCTCCATGTCCATGACCATTCCCCTCTGAAATTAAGGTTGTACTAATACTTGCAATTATTCCACATTTCCATTAGTTTCACACACTTTGCTAGGGGTCCTTGCCGTGGGTCCGTTACATGGCAGGGTGAGAGATACCCTCTGAACCTGATACGGGTAATGCCGTCGTAGGAAAGCATTGCCACCACAATGCTCCTCGCGATTTTCCAAGGAGTGCCACCATGAACGCCAACCCCCTATTCCTGAGCCAGACCGCTCGCGTCGACGAGGCTGCAGTGCAACCTTTCGCCAATTCCCGCAAGGTCTACGTACAAGGCTCTCGCCCCGACATCCGCGTACCGATGCGCGAAATCAGCCTGTCCGACACCCCGGCCAGCATGGGGGCGGAAAAAAACCCGCCAGTCTATGTCTATGACACCTCCGGCCCCTACACCGACCCGGACGTCAAAATCGACATCCGCAACGGACTGCCGGCCATCCGCGCGCCCTGGATCGAATCACGGGGTGACACTGAAAACCTGCCCGGACTGAGCTCGGCCTATGGCCTGAACCGCCTGAATGACCCCGCCTTGGCGGAGATGCGCTTCAACCTGCACCGCACCCCCCGCCGCGCCAAGGCCGGCATGAATGTCAGCCAGATGCACTATGCCCGCAAGGGCATCATCACACCTGAAATGGAATTTGTCGCCATCCGCGAGAACCAGCGCCGCGACAACCTTTCCGACCTGATCACCCGTCAGCACCCCGGCGAAAGCTTCGGCGCCGCGATCCCCAAGATCATCACGCCGGAACTCGTGCGCGACGAAATCGCCCGCGGCCGCGCCATCATCCCGGCCAACATCAACCATCCGGAACTCGAGCCGGTGATTCTCGGCCGCAACTTCCTCACCAAGATCAACGCCAACATCGGCAACTCGGCGCTGGCCTCCTCGATCCACGACGAAGTGGAAAAAATGGTGTGGGGCATCCGCTGGGGTGCAGACACGGTGATGGATCTGTCCACCGGCAAGAACATCCACGAAACCCGCGAATGGATCATCCGCAACTCACCCGTCCCCATCGGCACGGTGCCGATCTACCAGGCGCTGGAAAAAGTCGACGGCAAAGCCGAGGAACTGACCTGGGAAATCTTCCGCGACACCCTGATCGAGCAGGCCGAGCAGGGCGTGGACTACTTCACCATCCACTCCGGTGTGCGGCTCGCCTACGTGCCGATGACGGCCAGGCGCATGACCGGCATCGTCTCGCGCGGCGGCTCTATCCTCGCCAAATGGTGCCTGGCGCACCACAAGGAAAACTTCCTCTACACCCATTTCGAGGATATCTGCGAGATCATGAAGGCCTACGACGTCAGCTTCAGCCTCGGCGATGGTCTGCGTCCGGGCTCGCTGTACGACGCCAACGATGAAGCGCAGTTTGCCGAGCTCAAGACCCTCGGCGAGCTGACCCATATCGCCTGGAAACACGACGTGCAGACCATGATCGAAGGCCCCGGCCACGTGCCTATGCACATGATCAAGGAGAACATGGACCTGCAGCTGAAACACTGCGACGAAGCACCGTTCTACACCTTGGGCCCGCTGGTCACCGACATCGCCCCCGGCTACGACCACATCACCTCCGGCATCGGCGCCGCGATGATCGGCTGGTACGGCTGTGCCATGCTGTGCTACGTCACGCCCAAGGAACACCTCGGCCTGCCGGACAAGGAGGACGTGCGCGTCGGCATCATCACCTACAAGATCGCCGCCCACGCCGCCGACCTCGCCAAGGGCCACCCCGGCGCACAGATTCGCGACAATGCCCTGTCCAAGGCGCGTTTCGAGTTCCGCTGGGAAGACCAGTTCAACCTCGGCCTCGACCCTGAGAAGGCGCGCGAATTCCACGACGAAACCCTGCCCAAGGATTCGGCCAAGGTCGCCCACTTCTGCTCGATGTGCGGCCCACAATTCTGCTCGATGAAAATATCCCAGGACGTGCGCGACTATGCGGCCGCTCAAGGCGTATCCGAAAACGAGGCCCTGGAAAAAGGCATGCAGGAAAAGGCGGTGGAGTTCGTGAATACCGGCGCCAAACTCTACCAGAAAGCCTGATCAATGGATTTGCCGCTTTTGCTCAAAGCCCTGATCCTGGGACTGGTCGAGGGCCTCACCGAGTTCCTGCCGGTATCCAGCACCGGCCACCTGATCCTGGTGGGCGACCTGCTCGACTTCAACGACGAGAAAGGCAAGATGTTCGAGGTCGTCATCCAGTTCGGGGCGATTCTTGCAGTTTGCTGGGAATATCGCGCCCGACTGGGCGCCGTTGCTGCGGGACTGCAGGCGGGCAAGGAAGATGCGCGGCGCTTTGTCCTCAATCTGCTGATCGCCTTCATGCCCGCTGCGGTGCTCGGCCTGCTGTTCGCCACCAAGATCAAGTTTTACCTGTTCAAGCCGGTGCCGGTAGCACTCGCCTTCATTGTCGGGGGGCTGCTGATCCTGTGGGCGGAGCGGCGCAAGCACGTCATCCGGATTCAGGAAGTCGATGAAATGACCTGGCGCGACGCGCTGAAGATCGGGCTGGCGCAGTCGCTGGCCCTGATTCCCGGCACGTCGCGCTCGGGCGCGACGATCATCGGCGGGCTGTTCTTCGGCATGAGCCGCAAGGCGGCTACGGAGTTTTCCTTCTTCCTGGCCATTCCCACCCTGTTTGCCGCTTCCGCGTATGAGCTGGTGAAATACCGCCACCTGCTGAGTGCAGACGATCTGGGGATGTTTGCGGTGGGCGGCGTGGCGTCGTTTGTCAGCGCTTTTATCGCAGTGCGGGGATTGCTGCGCTACATCAGCCGTCACGACTTTTCCGCCTTCGCCTGGTACCGAATCGGCTTCGGCATCATCGTGCTGCTGACTGCCTATACCGGCGTGGTCAGCTGGTCGGTTAGCTAATTCCAGGCAGAATACAACCCGGATTGTCCATTAGAGCCAAAACACCGCTGTAGGAGCACCGCCCCCGGCTCAAATGCGGTCGAAAATCGCGGCGAGGGCGCCGCTCCACATGTTGTTATTGTTACGAGTCAAGTAGAGTGGGCACGCCTTTGTGCCCACCCTGCCAGGCCTACGGTTTCTTGAGAAAACCGGCGATGTGGCCCAGCAGCTCATCTTCCTGGAAAGGTTTGCCCAGATAGGCGTTGACACCCAGTTCCATCGCGTAGTTGCGGTGCTTTTCCGCAGTGCGCGAGGTGATCATGATGATCGGAATATGCGCAGTTTGCGGGTCGCTGCGCACGTTCTTGGTCAATTCAAAGCCGTCCATGCGCGGCATTTCGATATCCACCAGCATGACGTCCGGAAGAATATCCTGCAAGTGCTGCAGGGCGTCCACGCCATCCTTGGCAGTCACCACCTGGTAACCTTCCTTCGCCAGCAGACGGGAGGTGATCTTGCGCACCGTCAGGGAATCGTCGACCACCATGATGGTCGGTGCGACGGTTTCCGCTGTTGGCACCGCGGGCGCCTCCGCGCCGGTGGCGGGAATCTGCTGGGCAATGCGCTGCGCCAGCGGGGCGGGATTGATAATCAGCGCGACCTGGCCATTGCCCAGCACCGTCGCCCCGGCAATGCCGGGTACACGGGCAAGCTGCGGCCCGATATTCTTGATCACGATTTCCCGGTTGCCCAGAATCTCGTCCACTTGCACCGCGACACGCTGGCTGCCGCTCCTGAGCAGCAGCGTCATGGCGTAGCGGTGCGCCTCCGGCACCTGCTCCAGGTCGCCCAGGAGCCGCGGCAGATAGAACAGCGGATAGCGGTTGTTCTGCCACTCGATCTCGCCCTTCCGCTGAATCTCCTCCAGCCCGGCTGATTTGAACTCCTTGACCTGATCCACCATCGCCGATGGCAGGGCATAAATTTTTTCCCCGCTACGCACCAACACGGCCTGTGCTACGGCCAGGGTGAGCGGTAAATAGATGCTGAAGACTGCCCCGCCACGCTCTCTGGGAGCAGCCTCGACGCGTCCGCCGAGACCGGCGATCTCGCTGCGCACCACATCCAGACCCACGCCGCGCCCGGCCACCTGGGTCACTTCCTCGGCGGTAGAAAATCCGGGCTCGAAGATCGTGTCGAGCAGCCGTGAGGGAGGAATGTCGCTGTCCGCCTGGAGCTTGTCCATTTGGATTGCACGGCCACGAATCGCTTCCAGATTGAATCCGGCCCCGTCATCACTCAGGGTCAGCACGATTTCGTTGCCTTCCTGGCGCGCCTCGATGCGGATGGCCCCGGTTTCCGGCTTGCCGGCCCGTATCCTGTCTGCCGCGCTTTCCACGCCATGAGCCAGGGAATTGCGCAGCAGATGTTCGAACGGTGCCGTCATTTTTTCCAGCACGCTTCGATCCAGCTCCACTTCACCGCCCTTGATCTCCAGGCTCGCTTTTTTGTCCAGTTCCCTGGCGGTTTGCCGCACGATGCGATGGAGCCGATCCGCAACGCTGGACAGCGGCACCATGCGGATATGCATCAGTTCCTGCTGCAATTCACGGTTCTGCCGTGCCTGCTGCAGCAGCGCAGCATCGGCTTCGCCCAAACTATTCAGCAGAGCCTGCTGCACCGTGGCGACGTCGTTGACGCTCTCGGCCAGGAAGCGGGTCAACTCCTGAAAACGGGTAAACCGGTCGAACTCAAGCGGATCGAACGTCTCGGCGACGCCGCCGGTCTGATTGGCCTGGGATTGCATCCGGCTTTCTGCCTGGATTTCAATCTCGCGCACCTGGTTGCGCAGGCGGATGACGTTTTCCGTCAACTCCAGCAGCGACTGCTTGAAGCCCTGCATCTCGCCTTCGACACGGGAGCGCGCAATACTGATCTCCCCCGCCTCGTTGACCAGCCTGTCCAGAATATCGGCACGCACCCGCAGTTGTTGCACGCCGGGTTTTGCCGTTGGCTCAAGCAGCTGGATATCCGGTTGACCCGTTGCGATTTCCTTGGCAATTGGAGCCTCAGGCCCAGCCTGCAGGCGATCCAGCAGGTCGCCGATCTTGTCAAAATAGGTGAAGAGCTCATCGAACAGGGAGGCAGCCGGAGGCCCTGCCTCCGTTGCATCAACCACCCGGGTTTCCATGTTGTGCACCAGGTCACCCAGCTGCAATGCACCGGCCATACGGGCACTGCCCTTGAAGGTATGCAGCGATCTCTGCAGATCCTGCGGCGCCTGCTGGCCCGCTGGCTTCTCCCGCCAGGTACGTACCTGAGTGCCCACCAGCGGATACAGGTCCCGCGCTTCCTCCAGAAACAGGGGCAGGATATCCAGGTCGATGTCATCGCGGGATGTCGGCATCGGCACCTCGAACGCCGCTGTCCGAACCGCTTCGACTCGCCTCTCCACCTCGGGGAATGAGGCCATTGGCTTCATGACTTCGGCTGGCTGCTCAACGTGGGCTGACGCGCGCTCCGCCAGCGCCGATGATGCGGCCTTTTCGCCGTCCGCGCGCGCTTTTTTGACCAACGCTTGCAGCGAGCGCACTGCCTGCTTTGCCGGTTTCGGCATTTTTTGTTCTTCGACCGCCTGCACCATCTTGTTCAGCGCGATGATTGCGTCACCGGTCACTTTGACCTGCTTGCCATTGGCCGGCTGCGGGTGATCCAGCATTTCCCTGAGCCATTTCTCCAGTTCAAAACTGAGCTCGGCCAGCGCCGCCAATCCCACCGTGCGGGAAATGCCGCACAGGGTATGGGCAGCGCGCATGAAATCTTCCCTGATTGGCAGATCCGGCAAATCTTCCAGACGCGCCAGTTCTTCCCGCAGAACCCCAACCCGCTGCTTGGCTTCGCTCATGAAAATGTCGAAAAGCGCGCTCGACAGGGTGACATCGCCAACCAAAATCTCGGTTTCTGGCAACAGTTCCGGCGCTATCTCTTCCGCCCCCGGCTCAGGGGCCACAGAAGCAAGCGCCTCAATGACAGGCGCCTCGATTTCAACCATAGCCGCCGGCGCTATGGCTTCGAAGCTCGGCTGACTGATTTCTTCCTCCGGCTCCGAAGCTTCCAGCATGATCTCTTCAGCAGCGGGCGCAACCCATTCGGCAGC
This sequence comes from Sulfuricella sp., assembly GCA_031426955.1. GTDB lineage: Bacteria > Pseudomonadota > Gammaproteobacteria > Burkholderiales > Sulfuricellaceae > Sulfuricella. The sequence goes on along the minus strand of JASJPA010000039.1, from coordinate 12,066 downwards.
AAGCTCCTCAATGACATCGAGGCTGGGCAGGCTGATTTCTGCAATGGGCTCAGCAGACTCCTCCGCAGGGGCGATTTCCTCCTCGACGGAAGCGGGCATTGCACCGGCCTGCGGCGCAACCTCGGCCATTTCCTCAACGCTCTTCAACTGCTCCGCTGCAGCCATCAGGGCATCGGCCTCGACAGCCACCGAGCCTTTGCTTTGCAGTTGTCCCACCCATTGCTCGAACGCTGCGCACGCCTGCTCGACAAAATTCAGCAGGGCGGGAGTGGCGGCCCTCTCATCCTGCAGCCATTTGTTCATCACCTGCTCGACCGCCCAGGCAACCTCCCCCAAGTCTGTCAGGCCGACCATGCGTCCACTGCCTTTCAGGGTGTGGAAGCCGCGCCGGATCGTAGTTAGCGCCTCGCGGTCGCCAGGCTGCTCATGGCTGATCTTCAGATTATCGCTGATGGTAGCCAATACCTCGGCCGCCTCTTCCAGGTAAATCTGGAGCATTTCGGCGTCAACCGCTTCCTCGGAAGCTTCCCGCAAGCGTTCGGTTTCTTGCGAGGGCGCTACGGGCACCTTGGTCTCGGCCAAGGCAGCAACCGCACTCGCCAGTCCGGCAGCAGGTGCTTCCTGCTCTTCATCGAGCAGGCGCCTTGCGGTTGTAGCTTGTTCCTTCAGTTCCGAATCGGCCACCAACTCGGCGTCCTGAGCCAGGCCGGACAGGGATTTTTCCAGCCGCTGGCGCGCCGCCAAATCTTCGGGGTGAGCCTGCCACTCCTGGAAGTTTTCCTGCGCCAGATGTTTTTGTGTATCCAGACTGGCTTCGATGCTTTCTTCCGCAAGCGTCTCCACGACCTCTTCTTGAGGAGCAGCCGTTTTTTCCTCCGGCTCGCCCGTCAGACGAGACAGGGTCCGGCTAATAATGTTTTCCGCATCCGCGCGGCCATGCTGGACTTCTTCGATGTAGAAACCCAGGCTGCTCAGGCCTTCAGCCACCCCCTCCAGCTCCTGCGGGCTCGGCTCATAAGCCGGATCGGCAAAGCGCCGGATACTGGAATGGCAGATGCCAAGCAGCTTGCCCGCCTTGCCAAGATCGAGAATGGTCAGGGCACCGGAAATCTGCTTCAGGGCAGATTCGAGCGAGGGAATGCCCTCCCGTTGGGTCGTATCCCTGAAGAATGTATCCAGCACTTCCTCGATCCGCCGCAGATTGGCCTGAATTTCATGCGCCACCTGAGCCAACAGAAGTTTTTCCTGGGCTTTGCGGCTGATGTCGCCAAGGTTGGGGATTCCCGCTGCATCGATTTCTTCCTGGCGGCCACTTAAAACAGCCGACATACGCTGGGTCTGGATTTCCAGCTGCTTTGCCAATTCATCGTTGAACTGGGCAAAGTTTTCCAGCACATTCTCCGCCAGCAGCAGAGCCGTGGCCACTTCTATCGCTATCAGATCAGAACGAGCGCCTTTCTCCATTGCCCCCAATCGGAACAAGTGCTCTTCACCATCGCTTCCTCTCCCGCTTGCGGGAGAGGATTGAGGTGAGGGCAGTCCCTCTGGGAGAGAGTCAGGTTGAGCGGCTACGAGCGCTTGCGTCTGCACGAGCAGGCCATGCAAAGGGCGGTTATCCAGCGCCCGGCTTTTTTCTACCAGACGGATCAAGGGCTCCTGCAAATTTTTCAGGCTTTCTTTATGGCCCGTGGTGAATTTCAACCACAACTCCTTGACCGGCGTCAGCAACTCCTTCAGTTCCCGAAGCAGGGGTTGGAGCCGAGCCGAGTCGACCTGTGCAGCAGTGGCCGCCTGCGGCAAACAGCTATCCAGATCGAACACCTGCTTGACCTGCTTGATCCGCTCGCTCACCGGCTGGCTGCGAGCCACCCGGTACAGCAAATCGCGCAGCAGGTGTTCCGCCACCTTGGACGAGGATTCGACCAGCTTGCGAATCTGCTGATCAATCTTGCCCAGCAGCCGCTTGGCTTCGGCATCGGGACTCAACCCCTTGTTGAGCAAACCTTCTATCAGTGCCCCTGCGGACCACCAGAAGGTGCGTTGCGCCGGCAAGCTCTGAGCTCGCTCGATGGCCAGCAATGCCACGCGCATCGTCTCCATCCCCGCCGGGTCGTCCGGCGTGCGAAGAAATTTAAGCAAGCCCCACTGAAAGCGCGCGCGCTCAGCTTTGGCCAGCACCTGCAGTTCGGCCTCGCTCACGGGCTTCGCATAGCCATCCTTCGGTGCGCGCGCGGACAAATCCGGGAAAAACAAGTCGCTTTCGGCAAAATCCGAGGCATTACGTGCCTGATACAAACTTTTATAGACCGGGTAGAGCCTGAGCGGCACATCCGGCTCGCCATCAAGCAGACTGGAGAGATATTTGGAGAGCGCAGCAATGGCCTGGTTGACGACTTCGATATTGGCGGCGGAGGGAGCAACCTCCTGCTTCTCCAGAGCGGCCACCAGTTTTTCGATTTGACCGCTAACGCGCGCAGCCCCTTCCAGGCCGACCATCAGGATGGCGCCGTTCACCTGATGCAGGTGAGTCAGGCAATAGCGTAGCGGGGAAAAATCGCTGGGGTCGCCGAAGAATCCCGCCAGGTTCTGCCTGGCCTGGTCCAGCGCCTGGTCGATTTCGCCTTTGACCCAGGTCAGTGGGCCGATGTCCAACTCGGTGGCCATGCTCTTCGGTTGCCTATGCAAGTTTGAAGCCCGCCACCGAGCCTTTCAGCTCGGCAGCCAGTTCGGTCAACTGGCCCACGGAAGCGGCGGTCTGCTTGGTACCGTCCGTGGTCTGGTTGGTAATGTCCTGAATGTCCTGCATGTTCGTTGCCACTTTACCGGCGGCCTCCGCCTGCGCCTGGGTCGCCCTGGAAATGGTGTCGATCAGGTCCGCCAGGCTGCGCGTAACCCGCTCGATCTCGGACAGAGCCTGGCCCGCCGCATCCGACAGCTTGGCGCCTTCCACCACACCCTGGGTACTCTGCTCCATGGCTGCCACCGCATCGTGGGTATCGGTCTGAATGGTCTTCACGATCGCGCCGATCTGCTTGGTTGCCTCGCCAGAACGCTCCGCCAGGCGCTGCACCTCTTCCGCAACCACGGTGAAGCCGCGTCCCGCCTCACCGGCGGAAGCAGCCTGAATCGCCGCGTTCAGCGCCAGAATGTTGGTTTGTTCGGTAATATCGGAAATCAGTTCCACGATCTCGCTGATCTCCTGGGAGCTTTCACCCAGCCGCTTGATCCGTTTCGCTGTTTCCTGAATCTGGCCGCGAATCTCGTTCATGCCGGCAATCGAGTTCTGCACCGCCACGGCACCCTTGTCCGCGGCCTGCAGGGATTTTTGCGCCACTTTCGCCGACTCGGCGGCGTTGGCCGACACCTCGTTAATGGAGTCTGCCATCTGCAGCACCGCCGTACTGGTTTCCTCAATTTCACGCGACTGCTTTTCCGAGGCTTGCAGCAGATGCTCGGAAGTCGCCTGCGCCTCATGGGACGCCTTCGTCACCTGCTCGGTCGCCTTGTTCACTCCCACCACCAGCGAGCGCAACTCATCGATCGCGTAGTTGACCGAGTCGGCAATAGCGCCGGTGATGTCCTCGGTCACTCGCGCCCTCACGGTCAGGTCACCTTCCGCCAGATCGCCCATTTCATTGAGCAGCCGCAGAATCGCCTCCTGGTTGCGTTTGTTTTCCTGCTCGCTTTCAGCCGCCTTCTGCTTGGTGTCATCCAGCAACACCTTGGCGAACAGCACTGCGGCAGAAAGCGCGAGGCTTGCGAAGATAACTGTCAGGATTCCTTCCAGCAGGCCGCTGCTGGCATTCTTGTTGTAACTCTCGGTCAGCTTGCTGGAGAAGTCCAGCATCCTGTCGCCGTCCTTGAACAAGGAACGCTGAGCATCCTGGGCCGCCGCCAGTCCCTGAACGTTTTGCAGTGTCTGATCGACATGCATGGAAAAATCCTTGAAGGTTGCGTCGATTTCTCCCAGCATGTCGCGCACCTCAGGGTCTTTGACCGGGGTCAGCAACATGCCGCCGCTCCCGTTATCCAGACCGGCCAGGATATTGCGGAAGATGGCGAGGCTTCTGCCTTGCAGGAAGGCTTCGTCGAGATCGGAATCGCTTCCCGACAGCAGCAGAATATTGGCGTTTTTCGCAATCCGCTGGGTCACCATCCCCATCTGCCGTGCGGCGGAAACCTCCCGCACGCCCGCACCCGACTGAATCAGCTGGCCGGCCAGCAGCTCGGTAAGTTCGAGCAAGGCCGTGTTGCTGGTGTTAACCCCGGCAACGCTGTTGCTCAGGTTGATCAGGTTTCTTTCCTGAGAAGAAATCTGCCCGATATCCTTGCGCATCTTGCTCCATAGCGCGCCCATCTCTTTCAGCTTCGGCTGAACGGCGTCCGGCGAGGCGGGCATACCGTCGCCACCCTGGGTCAGGTTTTTGATGTGCTGGGAAAAAAGCTGGTCGGCTTGCTTCAACTGGGCAAAGGCAATCGGGTTACCCTGCGCCGCCTGCTGTGCGCCCTTCGCGATCCGTTGCGACAACATCTGCATTTCTGTCGAAATACTCGTATGCTGTTTCAGGATATACAGGTTCACACCGTACCAGACCAGCGGAGTAAAAGAGAAAAACACGGCAACGGCCCACGCACTGCCCAGTATCCCCAACTGCTGCTTCAAAGGTTTTTTGCCGATAAGCGGCAGGGGCTGCCCCGTATCACCGGCCATCTTCTGGAGCCCTTTCATCACCAGGGTAGTATTCAGCCCCAACTTTGTTGTCGGCCCCGCTGGATCAGACTGTCCGGACTTTCCCTTGAAAAGATTGAAACTTGGCAACTTGAATCCCATGCTTAAATCTCCATCCCTAGTTTTATTTGCCACTCACAGAATGATCATTCATAGAGCCCGCCGAACGCCCTTATGACAGGCCCACGTTCAAGAACTGGGCGTGTCCGGTCAATACCTGCATGTTCAGTTCCTGCCACCGCTGCCCGGTTTCATCATGGTATTCGGCAGCAACCCAGGGCGGAGCCTCACCCTCTATTTCCACCCGTTGCATTTTCTCGGGATTGCGCAATCCCAGCATGCGACTGACGACGATTCCGCAATTGACAGAAAATTTCTGGTGAACCAGAAGCAGGCGACAATCCACGCCGAATTGCGTTGGCACGCCACCGAGAAAATGGGAAAAATCAACGATGCCATAGAGATTGCCGCGAAAATTCGCCACGCCGCAAAACCATGACTGCGCCAGTGGAACGGACGTCAGCTTGGGAATAGTCAACGCCTCGCTGATATCGGAAAGATTGACCAGCCAGAATTGCGAGCCGATCTGAACACCCAGCCTGGAGGGGCTGGCCGTATCGCTGGATGCCAAGCTCTGCAGCTTGGCCATCACGCTCTCGTGAAATTCTCGCAGACTGATTTTTCTTGCCATCTGCTACCCTTGTAAGCACCAAGCAATGTACGGGAACATGGAGATCAACCGTTTCCCTCTCTCCTAGCTCTCTCCCAGAGGGAGAGAGGGACGAGGTCTCGCTTCGCGAGTTTCAATTTAACGCCGTAATTTTTTTCAGCAGCTCGTCCTGGTTCACCGGTTTGACGATGTAATCCTTGGCGCCCTGCCGCATTCCCCATACCTTATCGGTTTCCTGCCCCTTGGTGGTGCACATGATGACAGGAATATCCTTGGTTTCATCATCCTTGGTGATTGCCCGTGTCGCCTGGAAGCCGTTCAGACCCGGCATCACCACATCCATGAGGATCAAGTCAGGCTTTTCCTGCTTGGCTTTGGTGATTGCTTCCTCGCCACTTTCGGCGGTAACTACCTGGTACCCCTGTTTACTCAACAAGCCACTGAGGAAGAATCTTTCGGTAGGCGAATCATCCACGACCATAATCTTATTGATAGCCATTTGTTCCCTTTCTAGCTGACACTGCGCTGGGCCATGTACTGACCCACGGTTTTAAGCAGACTTTCCTTGGTAAAAGGTTTAGTCAAATATTCATCCGATCCCACCATCCTGCCGCGAGCGCGGTCGAACAAACCATCCTTGCTGGATAGCATGATAACGGGAGTGACTTTGAATTTTTGGTTTTTCTTGATCAGCGCACAAGTCTGGTAGCCATCCAGGCGCGGCATCATGATGTCAACGAAAATGACATCGGGTTGGTGATCGGCGATCTTGGATAGCGCGTCGAACCCATCTTCGGCGAGGATAACCTCACACCCGGCTTTCACCAGGAAAATCTCGGCGCTGCGGCGTATGGTATTGCTGTCATCAATCACCATCACCTTGGTTCCCGCAAGGGTTTGTGTTTCTCCGCTCAACTCGCCTCCTCCAGGCTTTTATTTATCCAGGACTATCCACCCTGTTCCGCAATAGTATCAGCCTTTGAGGCTACCTTGGAAGATACTATTTTCGACTATTGCATAATAAATTTTTTCAGGTAAAGCGCCTTGTCATAACTCATTCGGCAAAATGCCGGGAATCTCCCCGTCAATTTAGGTTAAGATACGGTCTTTCGATCAACCCCTACCCCCGTAGGCACCACCCGATTTTTTCCGGCATGACAACGTCCGTACTCATGGCAAACACTCGTGAAACACCCCCGCTCGTCCTTACTTTTGCCGCTTCCGATCCGAGTGGCGGCGCCGGCCTGCAGGCTGACATCCTGACCTTATCCAGCATGGGATGCCACCCCCTGTCGGCGGTCACCGCCATCACGGTCCAGGACACGCTGGGGGTGGAGGACGTGATGGCCATGGAGGCCGAATGGGTTGCCGACCAGGCGCGCTGCCTGCTGGAAGACATGCCCGTGGCGGTATTCAAGGTCGGCCTGATCGGCAGCATGGAAAATGTCGCGGCCATCGCCGAGGTGGTCGCCGATTACCCGGACATCCCGCTGATATTGGATCCGGTGCTAGCCTCCGGCCGGGGAGACGAGCTGGCCGGCGACGACATCCTCACCGCCTTGCAGGAAATGCTCATTCCCCAGACCACCCTGCTCACGCCCAACAGCCTGGAAGCACGGCGTATCGCACAGCTCGATGACGACGAGGGCGATGCCGAACCGGATCTCGCCGAATGCGCCCGGCGCATCATCGAGATGGGCTGCGAATACGTGCTGATCACCGGCACCCATGAAAATACCCCCCAGGTGGTGAATACGCTCTACGGCGAAAGCGGCGTGTTGCGCACCGACAGCTGGCCGCGCCTGCCGGGCAGCTACCACGGTTCGGGCTGCACCCTGGCTGCGGCGATTGCCGCCTCGATCGCCCACGGCCTGGATATTCCGGAAGCGGTGAAGGAAGCGCAGGAATTCACCTGGCAAACCCTGAAAGCCGGTTTCCGCCCGGGCATGGGGCAACACATTCCCGACCGTCTTTTCTGGGCGCGCGAGGAAGAAGATGCCGCCAACACTTGAAGCAAGGGGGCGGACACCCTCATCCCAACCTTCTCCCGAGGGGAGAAGGGGCAATGGTGAAGGGCACTTGTTATGATTGGCGGCCTGTATGCCATCACCCCCGAATGCACCGACACCGAAAGTCTGGTGCAGCAGGTCAAGCAGGCCTTGTCCGGCGGTGCACACCTGGTGCAATACCGCAACAAGGGGGGCGATATTGCATTGCGCCACGAGCAGGCCAGCGAATTGCTGGCGCTGTGCAGGCATTTCCATGTGCCGCTGATCATCAATGACGACATCCGCCTCGCCGACCTGACCGGCGCGGACGGAGTCCATCTGGGCAAGGACGACGGCGGCGTGCGCGAAGCCCGGCTGATCCTCGGCCCGGATAAAATCATCGGTGTGTCTTGTTATAATGACTTGCAACGGGCGCTCGATGCCGAAGCCCATGGCGCGGATTATGTTGCCTTCGGCAGCTTCTTCCCATCGCCGACCAAACCCGGCGCGGCTGTGGCACCTTTGACTCTTTTGCACGAAGCGAAGCGCAGCCTGAACATCCCTATCGTCGCCATCGGCGGCATCACCGCGGATAACGTCAATTCCCTGATCGAAGCCGGCACCGACGCCGTGGCTGTAATCTCTGCGCTATTCGACAGCGATGACATTCGGGCAGCCGCCAGCCGCTTTGCCGTATTGTTCGAAAAATCCATCCACCATACATTGCACTAAGGTAATGACCATGACCTCACGCAACCAGCAACTTTTCGAGAAATCACTACAGTTCATCCCCGGTGGCGTCAATTCTCCGGTGCGGGCTTTCGGCTCGGTCGGCGGCACGCCGGTGTTTTTCAAGCGCGGCGCCGGCGCCACCGTCTGGGACGAAGACGGCCGGGCGTATATCGATTATGTCGGTTCCTGGGGACCGATGATCCTCGGCCACGCTCACCCCGAAGTGGTCAAGGCGGTACAAGAAACCGCCGCCAACGGCCTGAGCTTTGGCGCACCTACCGCGCTCGAACTGGAAATGGCGGAAACCTTGTGTTCGCTGCTGCCGGGCATGGATCAGGTGCGCCTGGTCAGCTCCGGCACCGAGGCCACCATGAGCGCCATCCGCCTGGCGCGCGGCCACACCGGCCGCTCCAAGATCATCAAGTTCGAGGGCTGTTACCACGGCCACGCCGACTCGCTGCTGGTCAAGGCCGGCTCCGGCGCGCTCACCTTCGGCCAGCCCAGCTCCGGCGGGGTGCCGGCAGAAACTGCGGCGCATACCCTGGTACTGGCCTACAACGACAGCGCCGCTCTGGCGGAAACCTTCGGGAAAATCGGCAATGAAATCGCTGCGGTGATCGTCGAGCCGGTTGCCGGCAACATGAACCTGGTTGCGCCCAGGCCCGAGTTCCTCAAGGCGCTGCGCGAACTGTGCACCCGGCACGGCAGCGTGCTGATCTTCGACGAAGTGATGACCGGCTTCCGCGTCGGGCCGAAGTGCGCCCAGGGACTGTTCGACATCGTTCCCGACCTGACCACGCTCGGCAAGGTGATCGGGGGCGGCATGCCGGTCGGGGCGTTCGGCGGTCGGCGCGACATCATGCAGAAGCTCGCCCCGCTCGGCCCCGTCTACCAGGCCGGCACCCTGTCCGGCAACCCGGTGGCGGTGGCGGCCGGGCTGACCACGCTCAGGCTGGTGCAGGAACCGGGCTTCTACGACAAACTGGCCGCGGCAACCCGCAAGCTGACCGAAGGCCTGACCGCTGTGGCGAAGGAGCAGGGCATCGTGTTTTCGGCGCAGTCCGTCGGCGGCATGTTCGGCCTCTACTTCCGCGCCACGCCCCCGACCAGCTATGCCGAAGTGATGGAATGCGACAAGACCGCCTTCAACCACTTCTTCCACGCCATGCTGGGAAAAGGCATCTACCTTGCGCCTTCCGCATTCGAGGCAGGATTCGTTTCCGCTGCCCACAGCGCGGAGGATATCGAGCGGACCATTCAGGCGGCAAGCGAGGTCTTCAGTCAAATGGCAAGCTGAAGCACGCCGGCCTATGGCATTTTCCTTTGAATTTCGATACTATTAAACTTAGTCTAAATTGAGGAATGCACCATGCGCCCGGCCCAACTTTCCACCATTCTGGATCGCGAATTCCTGAGCGCCCGGGAAGGGCATCACACACCCGTCATGTTATGGGGCCCACCGGGCGTGGGCAAATCCCAGATCATCGCCCAGGTTGCTGCACGCCACGGGGTGCCGATGATCGACATCCGCCTGTCGCAAATGGAACCCTCCGACCTGCGCGGCATCCCATTTCGAATCGAGGATCGCGTTGAATGGGCCATCCCCTCGATGCTGCCCGATGCCAAAAGGCATGGTCCGCAAGGCATCCTGTTTCTGGATGAAATCACCTCGGCGCCGCCCAGCATTTCCGCGGCGGCCTACCAGCTGATTCTCGATCGGCGCCTGGGCGCCTATCAAATTCCGGAAAGCTGGGCAATTTTTGCTGCCGGCAACCGCCAGGGCGATCGCGGCGTCACCTATACCATGCCGGCGCCACTGGCCAACCGCTTTTCCCATTTCGAGGTCGAAGCCAATCTCGACGACTGGGTGACTTGGGCCTACGCCAACCACATCGACGAACGCCTGATCGGCTTTCTGCGCTTCCGCCCCGAACTGCTGTTCGATTTCGACCCGGCGCACAACCCGGTTGCCTTCCCCAGCCCGCGTTCGTGGGAATTTGCCCACCGCGCTCTGCAAAAATTCGGCGACCACCCGGAATTGCTGCTGCCGACTCTGCAAGCCTGCGTCGGGCCGGCAGCCGGGCTCGAACTCAACGCCTTCATCGAGAACCTTGACCGCATGCCGGACCTGGATGCGATCCTGCGCGGTGAAGAAGTCCCCGTGCCACGCGAAATAGACCTTCAGTATGCCGTCGCCTCGGCCCTGGTGGGCCGCGCCATCCGCGCCAAAGGCAGCCCCGATGCCCGCGAAGTTCACGGCCATATCCTGGATTATGCCAGTCGCTTCCCGCTGCGCGAGATGGGCATCATGCTGGTGTCCGACATGCACCGCGCCGTCGGCCAGAACCTGTTCGCCGTGCCGCAGTTTTCCAAGTGGGCGAATGCGGTGGCCGATTTGATGCTGTATGAAATGTAATTTTGAAAAAGGGCCATTCACCACGAATTACACGAATAACGGCCACGAATTAACACGAATGAACCGATGTTGAGGGGGTTTCATTCGTGTTAATTCGTGAACATTCGTGTAATTCGTGGTGAATGCTTTTCCCCCATCACTAACAAATCATGGCCGACATCGAAACCAAGCTGGCAGCCGCCCGCACCCGGCTGATCCTGGACAAGCCGTTTCTCGGCGCCTTGGTGCTGCGCCTGCCGATGGTCGCCGCCAACCCGAAATGGTGCCCGACCACCGCCACCGACGCCCGCAGCTTTTACTACAATCCTGACTACATCGCTGCGCTGAGCCTGGACGAGACCCAGTTCGTGCTGGCTCACGAGGCGCTGCACTGCGCGCTGTCCCATTTCGCGCGGCGCCAGTACCGTGTCAAGCAGCGCTGGGATGTTGCCTGCGACTTCGCCATCAACCCGCTGCTGGTCAAGGACGGCCTCAAGGCGCCACCCGGCGCGCTGGTGCTGGACAGCTTCGAGGGCATGACGGCGGAGGAGATCTATCCCTGCATAGCCGAAAACAACACCGACCAGCCGATGGATCAGCATATCTATGACGGCGAGGACATAGACCCGACCAGCAGCGGCCAGCAGCAAGGCGACGAGCCGCGCGACGGCGGTCAGGGACAAACACCGCGGCAGAAAGAAACCGGGGCGAGCGGAAGCCAGAAAAGCGCACAACAGAATGGTGCGCCTCAGCCGCGCCCGCTGACGGCCGGGGAACGCGAGGCCCTTGCCGCACAATGGCAGCAGCGCCTCGCCGGCGCTGCCCAGCAGGCGCAGCAGGCCGGCAAACTGGGCGGACTGCTGGCGCGCATGGTGGGCGAGCTGCTGCAGCCGAAACTACCCTGGCGCATGCTGCTGGCCCGCTACATGACCCAGGTTGCCCGGGATGATTACAGCTATATGCGCCCTTCGCGGCGCGAAGGACAGATGATTCTGCCTTCCCTGAGAAGCTCCCAGGCGGATATCGTGGTCGCACTCGATACCAGCGGCTCGGTCAACAGCGCGGAGCTGAACGAATTTCTGGCCGAGATCGACGCTCTCAAAGGCCAGCTGCGTGCCCGGGTCACCCTGCATGCCTGCGATACCGCGCTGGCCGAAGGGGGACCGTGGGTCTTCGAACCTTGGGAAGAATTCAAGCTGCCCAGGGAATTTCAGGGTGGGGGCGGCACGGATTTCAGGCCGGTATTCGAGTGGGTCGAGCAACAGGGGCGATCGCCCGATATGTTGCTCTATTTTACCGATGCCGAGGGCGACTTCCCCCCATCAGAACCTCATTACCCCGTCATCTGGCTGGTCAAAGGCAAGGCGCCGGTGCCATGGGGACAACGCATCCAGTTGAATTAGTGATTTTTAACCACAGAGACACAGGGTTAAACCCGAATTGTCCATTAGAGCCAAAAACTCTGTAGGAGCGGCGCCCTCGCCGCGATTTTCGGCTGCATTCGCGCCGGGGCGGCGCTCCTACATGCACGAGCATTCCAATGGACAATCCC
>JASJPA010000038.1:0-6769 GCA_031426955.1 Sulfuricella sp. | reverse complement strand
TAGCGCCGATTCGTCAATCGTCATCTTATTCCCCTCTAAATTTGTTTTATTTTTCCTTGAGCAGCTGCCACAATTCCCCGGATTGCGCTGCGCTTATCCGGGCGGCATCTGCACTTTGGAATTATTGCTTTTCGGCAAGCGTTGCGTTTGCACTCTCTACCAATTTCTGTGCTTTGCGCCAAATTGTCGTCACCCCGACGCCTTGCGGAATACCCTGACTTAAGCCCCAAATATCCGCATTCTGAGTTGGGATGTCATATTTTGATGCGACCCATTCCATTCCTGTAAGATCAAGTGGAAGGCCACCCGAATAGGCCACGTGGTTCCCCCTGCCGGAAAAAAACTCGATGCTTGTGCCCCAGAAAGCACCCGCGTCACGGTATGCTTCAATGGCTCGTTCCAATAACAAAACAGCGGACGCTTCCGGTCTGCCGTTTGCGTTCTGCTTAACCAATGCCACCTCTGTCGCTAATTGTTGGATATATGGGCCATATTGGGCATATGACACGCCGACATCTGTAGCACTTTTGATCGCTGTGGCAGCACGGTTGACCCCTTCGAATTTCTTCTTAATCGAAGCGATACGTTCATTTTCTATTTCTTCCGCACTCTTTTCTGGTATCACCGGCTTCCTCGGTATTTCCGGTTTTACCTGTTCATCCTGTTGCACAGGTGTGCGGGCTAGAGTTTCGAAACACTTTGCACGCTTTGCCGCTGATTTTAGTGCTGCGCACCCTTCCATAAGAGCGCTTCTGCCATCGTCTTTTGCAGATATCCCGGTCGCAGCAAAAACAGGGTTAAGCATAAGAGCCAAGGCCAGCACTATTAGCTTGTTCATTTTTACCCCCCCCCTTAAATTATTTATCCGGTCTTTTTGTTGCACTTCGATTTCGCCAGCGCAGCGCTTGTCGTCTTGAGGGCGGCCTTCCCCTCCGGTGGGCAATGGCGGTAGTTATCCAGCAGGATGGATTCATCAGGCTTGAGCTTCACCCCTGAAACGTCATCGCCAATCCCGGTCAACAGCCATAGCGGCTGAACCTTGTACATGACGTACAGCTTGAGCAGGAATTCCGCATCCGGAACCCGTGTATTCCCTTCGTAATTGATTAGCGTCGTTCTGCCGATGTCCAATAAATCAGCGAATTCCTGTTGCGTCTGCGTACCGCGTATCTGCTTGATGCGAGACCCGATATCGATGTCTATTTTTTCGCTCATATTAAATGTCCATAAAACAGTGCTTGACAATGTTTACATTCGTAAACATAATTCACACATCAAACACAGTTAATTAACTTGTAACGACAAACCACATGGAGCCAATCATGTCCGTTAAATCCTTCAAAGCCTGTCTGCGCAGCCAAGGCAAGACCACCCGCCAGTGGGCGGAAGAAAACGGTTTTCCGCCATCCGCCGTTTATAGAGTCCTAAACGGCGTCGACAAAGCCAACTTTGGCCGGGCGCATGAAATCGCCGTTCGCGCCGGTATCAAATCCGTTCAACAACTCGCCGCATAACCACTTAGGTGACCGCCATGAACCTCCCCGAATTACAGATCGGCCATTACGAAACGTCCCTGATTGCGTACCTCGTCGCCAGCTACCCGCGCCCCTTCTCGGCCTGCCGTCTAGTCGCCGAAGGCATGCCCCAGTTCGGGGTAGGCAAGCTCGCCACGGTGAAGGCGGTGTACACGCTGCAACTCCTTCGCCTGGTGCGCTATCGGCGCGGCTACCTGTCCCTCACCAAAGCCGGTGAAATCGCAATGGCCGATGCCATCGCCCAAACCCATTCCATCCACTAAAGAGCCTCGCATGAAAACCGACCTGTTCCCCGAAACCCTGCTCGTCGATGTCGCCGATGGGCATACCTTCACCACGTCGCTCAAAATTGCCGAGCATTTTGACAAGCGCCATGACGATGTTTTGAGGGCAATTCGCAAAATTGTTGCGCGCTGCGCCCCGGAACGACTCCGCAACTTTACGGAGTCGTTCGCCCTTTTTTCCTCCTCAAACGGTGCGAAACGCAAGCGCCCAATCTTCAATCTGACCCGTGATGGCTTCGATTTCGTCGTCAAAGGTTTCACCGGCGCAAAGGCCGATGAATGGAACTGGAAATTCATCGACGCCTTTAACCAAATGGAAGCCCAGCTCCGCGCCAAAACCGAACTCGCCGCCGCCGCGCTCTACCAGCTCCGCCCGGTACTCGCCCCCGTCATCGACGGCACCGAACGCGGACTCTCCCGTTCCGAGATCGGCGCAGGCATAGATCGCTCGAATTCCAGCGTCACCCGCACTCGCCGCACCGCCCGCCGCCTGGGCCTGCTGCCGCAAGTCCTGCGTGGTCATATGACCACGCAGGCAGCCTGAACCTTTCACCCCACCCCCAGGAGCTCCGAAAATGCCCCAAGTTAACAGCCTTACTCTTGATTCGCTCATCGCCATCGGCACCCGATTTAACGGCAAGCGCACCATCCACCCCGCTACCGCTTTGTCCATACTCCGAGCACATCAAGCTGCCGATACAGGATCTTCTTCGGTTCCAGAAATTCCCACGTCGCTGGCTGGGCAAGATCAACCTGTTGTTCGTCCGGCGGCGTAATGAGATCAAATCTTTCCGCCGCAGCACGCCATGAATCCTCAAGAATGGCAGCGATATCCGGGTTCTTGCGCAGCAACAGCGGCAGCACCTCCTGCAGGACGGAAAAGACCCCATTCGCCCAGTCATCCACTTTGTTTATCTCTGCGCGTAGTTGCGCGATTTCTTGCCGCAGCTCGGGTTCACTCATGACCTTCTCCTCATCGCATTTGTCATGCCTTCAATTTAACCGGCTGCAACAGCTTTGCATAGTAGCAAAACGGCTTTTTGTTTGGAAACGATTATCGAGGGGGTATTCCGATGTCCGGTAAGAATTGGAAACGGGTGCAGCCGACCAGCATCACCCACGCGCTGCGGCTGTGCAAAGACTACGCCAAGGAAATCCACAACCGCAGCGTGGAGCGGATCGCCGACCTGATCGGGGTATCCGCCGACCTGCTTTATAAGTGGCTGGCCAACGGGCGGATGCCGGTCAGCCTGATCCCGGCCTTCGAGCTGGCCTGCGGCATCCACTACGCCTCGCGCTGGCTGGTGACTTCGGAGGGGAAGCTGGTGGTGGACATCCCCACCGGGCGGACGGTGAAGGCGACCGACGTGCAACAGCTCCAGGCGCTGCTCAACGAGGCGGTGGGCGGCATCCTGAGCTTTGCCGACGGCAAGGCGGAGGCGGGCGAGGTGCTGGCCTCCATCAACCACGCGATGACCGGGCTGGCCTGGCACCACGGCAACGTGGAGAAGCACCTGCAACCCGAGTTTGAATTTGGAGGTGCCGACTGATGGCCAAGACCGGGACGATCGCTTCGGGCGAAAAGATTCTGGACGTGCTGAATGTCCTGCTGCGCAATTTTGCGCACGGGATGGCGCCGGGCGAGCTGGCCAAGGCGACCGGCATCAGCCAGTCCAACATCACGCGCTACGTCAACACCCTGGAGGTCAAGGGATTTGTCGAGCGCATTCATGAAACCGGGAATATCCGTCCCTCGCACCGCCTGGCGCAGCACGCCGTGGCGATCATGCGCCAGCTATCCGACCAGGAAGCCCGCGCCAAGGAATCCATCAACCGCATTACCAAGGAGATTTGAGCATGGCACGCACCAAGAAGGAAATACAAAACCCCGGCCATATCGTGACCGACGCGGATACCCCAGGACTGCCAGCGATGGTGGAGGCCGCAAGGCAAGTGGACATTGGCGACGCCATCGCGGCGCAGCAGCGCGAGACAACGCTGCTGATCGGGCAGCGCATGGGACGCAGCATGGTGATCAATGCATTCAGCAAATTGCTTAACGTTACCGATTTGATCGACCTGCAAAAAATCAAGGAATCCAAGCAATACAAAGGGTTTGTGCATATCGATGCGCATGGAAACCGGCAATCCATTACCACTTGGGAGGATTATTGCCGGCTGGTGGAGTGCCGATCCCGCGAATCTATCGACCTCGATTTATCCAACATCAAGCAACTCGGCGGCGAATTCTTCGAGGCCATGCGCATCATCGGCATCGGCCCCGGCACCATGCGCGACATCCGTCAGCTTCCTGAAGATACCCGTATGGCGCTGATGACGGCTGCCGACGCCGGTGACAAGGATGCCTTCCTGGACTTGGCCGAGACGCTGATTTCCCGGCACGCCGAAGAGAAAGCAGAGATATCGAAGCGGGCCGAGGATGCCGAAGGCGACCTCGAAGCCAGCCGCCAGCGTGTCGCCGTCAAGGAAAAGGAAACCGAGAAGCTGACCGGCGAGGTGCTCAAACTCAAGCGCCGAGTGGAGACCCTGACCCCGGATGAAGCCGCCGCCGACATCCGCAAGGAAGCTGCCCTGTTCGCCTTTCGCGCCGAGCACGCAATACGCGGCGAGCTGCGCCCCGCCTTTCAGGCGCTCTTTGAACACACCGAGGCCAACGGCGGCAACCACTCCGAATTCATGCTGGGGCTGATCGCGCAGATCGAGCGTGAGGCGAATGTGTTGCGCGCCGAATTCGGCTTGCTCAAGGCCAAGCCCGATAGCGAATTAACGCCTGACTGGATGCGGGACGATGCGATGGAGAAGATCAAAGCGAACGCGGAAGAGCAAAAACCTGACTGGATGAAGGCACAGGAGGCGGCCAATGCTTAAGCGCGAAGCCACCCTGCTGCTGGAGCGCATTGCGGAAGCGGCCAACGAGATAGAACAGGCCATGAAACCGCTGCTTTCCCTGAGCCCAAAAGGCGCCGCCAACGCTTATCAGATCGTCATGGATCGGAACAGGTCAATCCGTTTCGATACGGCGCGCCTGTCCACGTTGGTTGACGCCGATTCCCGCGCCTTGCGCGAGGTCTACACGGGCAGCGTGGAAATTGTCGATAGCATCCGGCTCTCCGGCGCGACTCTGCCTGACGCGGAAACCGGCTTGGTCGATATTCAGGCGGCTATTGAAGCCGTTTTTCCCCACGACACGCTGGCAGGATAACCCCATGAACCCCGCGCTGAACGAACGTCTGGTAGAGATTGTGCAAGCCGCCCGCAGCGCGCCGCATGGCCGCAAGAATGAAATTTACCGCGCCGCCTGCGATGAACTTGGCATCGCACATGCCACCTTGCAACGGAAGATCGGGCGGGTCGCCATGCGGAGTCAACGAAAGCAGCGGGCGGACTCCGGAAAAACCGCGCTGACGCGGTCGGAGGCCGAATTGATCGCGGCCTATATCCGCGCGCACACCCGGCAAACCGGCAAGCGCCTGATGACGCCAGAGCATGCGGTGAAGATCTTGCGCGCCAATGGGGAAATCAGGGCGGAGCGAGTGGACGAGGAAACGGGTGAGGTTTTTCCACTGTCCACTTCTTCGATCAGGCGTGCCTTGAAAATCTACGGGCTGGACGTGGAAACGCTGAATGCGCCACCGCCTGCGGTGGAGATGGCGGCAAAGCATCCCAACCACGTCTGGGAACTCGACGCCTCGATCTGCGTGCTTTATTACCTGCCCAAGGGCGGGCTGGCCGTGATGGATGCGGCGGTGTTCGAGAAAAACAAGCCGGGCAACTTCAAGAAGGTGGAAAAAGAGCGCGTCTGGCGCTATGCGGTGGTGGACAAATGCACCGGGGCGATTTACCTGGAATATGTGTTCGGCGGCGAGTCGGGTTCCAACGTCGCCCAGGTATTCCTGAATGCCATTTATCAGCGCGATGGAATGCCTTTTTATGGCGTGCCCTGGATGGTCTACGTCGATCCCGGCTGCGCCAATACCAGCTCGGTATTCAAGAATCTGGCCCGCGGCCTGCAAATCGACCTGCGCTGGCACATGCCAGGCAATGCCCGCGCCACCGGATCGGTGGAAAAAGCGCACGACATCATCGAGCGCGACTTCGAAGGCTGCCTGGCATCGCATCAGGTGAATTCCCTGGACGAGCTCAATATCCTCGCCAGGCGCTGGATGCACGCCTACAACAGCCACGCCATTCACAGCCGCCACAACATGACGCGCTACGGGGGATGGTCAAAAATCGGCGTCAGCGAATTCCGCCTGCCGCCTGCTCGGGAGATTACCCGCGAGATGGTTCGCACCGCGCCGGAATCGCGCAAGGTGTCGAAGTTCATGAGCGTCGAATTCCGTGGCGCCGAATGGGACGTGGCCCATGTGCCTGATATCTGTGTCGGACATAAAGTGCTGGTGTGCCGCAACCCGTGGCGCCAGGACTCGGTACAGATCGTCCAGAAGGGCGAGAACGGCCACGACGTATTCCATCTTGCCGAGCGGATCGAAAGCGACGAATGGGGATACCGGCAGGGTGCTGTGACGTTCGGCGAGGAATTCAAGCGCCATGCGGATACCCCGGCGCAAAAGGCATCCAAAGAGCTGGATCGGCTGATCACCGGAGAGGTGACGGAAGAAGCGATCGCTAAAGCAAAACGCGACAAGAAAATTCCTTTCGGCGGTCGTATCGACGCATTCAAAACGGTCAACGATGCCACGCTGCCCTGCTACCTGCCGAAACGCGGCACGGCGCTCGATATACCCCAACTCGCCCAGATCGTCATACAGCCGCTGAATCACACCCAGGCAGCCATGCGGTTGCACGGGATGCTCGGGCGGGTGGTGGGCAGCGACGACAGAGCCCTATTGGTCGAGTGGTACCCGGACGGTGTGCCGGAGGAGCTGCTGCAGGAGGTTGCGGATCGGCTGGAAGGAAAAGTTTTGG
>JASJPA010000037.1:0-45771 GCA_031426955.1 Sulfuricella sp. | reverse complement strand
CCTTGCGTTCATGCATAACTCCATTTTTTACCCACACGATTACGCGATGAGCCAGAAAAATTAGAGTTGTCATATGACGAACACGATCATGTGACGAGTACGCTGTCGAAGGACGTATTCGGTCAATATATGTGCCACATTGCCCGTTGCTTCTTCATCCCCGAGCCAGGGGAACGAAAGCCGTGGGCCAATACTAGAACCGCCCCAGATGTAATTTTTGACACATTCATCCCAAAAGAAGGCTCGCAAGGAAAGCAAGAAAAGACGGTCACAGCAAATCAGGGGCAAGCGCCAAGCGCTGGCTCCGCCGCTTCACAGCCGACCTCAGGCACAAAACCAGCAGCAGGTGCGAAACCCAAAGCGAATCAAAGCACACCAAAATCCGCGAAGGCTTCTATATTTTTTGAAAAGCTGGTTTGTTCCGTTGATGATGACCGGCTCATCGCGCTAACCAAGGAAATAAAGCGCATTAACCATACTGAATTTCCGATAGCTGCATCAATGCTGCTTCGCGCCTTATTTGAGTCTTCTTTGCTTTATCAGGTAAAGAAGGCTAAAAAAATTAAAGAGTTGAACAAAAAAGCCAATGGTAAAGATATTGGCTTGCAAGCTCTAATGTCCTTCTGCGCAAACAATCAAAACCAGATATTTACCCATCAACGAGCGGCGGATGCATTGGCCGCTTTTCAGAAAGCGGGCATGAAGGATCATCTTGATTTTGTTGTTCATGGTCGCTGGATCGAAGCCGAACCGGCTGTTGTCGAAGCGGCAGCCCGGATATTGCGCTCGCTGATTACCCACATTGTCCAAGGAGATGATAACGACATGGAGGAAAACAATGCCTAGTCCGGCCCCTGTAAGTCCACTAAGGTATCCGGGAGGTAAAGCCCTCCTTGCAAACTACATTTCGGACGTTCTTGAGTCACACTTGCTAACAGGGTGCTCCTTTTACGAAACATATTTGGGCGGAGCTGCTGTTTCTTTGGATTTGTTGGGCAAAGGCAGTATTGCTAACGCTGTTTGGGTGGAGCGTGATCCTCTTGTTTATGCTTTTTGGCACAGCGTCCTAAATGACCCAGAAGGACTGAGCGCGGCCATAAATGATCTCGATATCACAATCGATACTTGGGAGGCATTCCAGCATTACCGTGATGTACTGAGTCCTAATGACGTAAGTTTCTCGCTCTTGGAATTAGGTGTCGCAGGCCTTTTCTTCAACCGCACGAACTTTTCCGGCATCCTTGGAGCCGGGCCAATTGGCGGACGCAATCAATCGTCTAAATATGGTATCGATTGCCGATTCAATAAGAACCGCATAATCGAGCAAATTTGGAGCGTATCTGAATATAGTGATCTGATAGAACTACACTATGGAGACGCTATTGAATTTATGCTGCGAAATGCAGAAACAATATCGACCGGCTTTAATTTTGTTTATATTGATCCGCCTTATTACACCCAAGGTAAGAAACTCTATCGCTATTTTTACGAAGACAAGGATCATTTAGCGTTAGCCAATTTCATTGGTGAACAGGGATACCCTTGGTTGATTAGCTATGATGACCACCCACGAATTAGGGAACTTTATGGTCAAAATGAAATTCAGCCCATCTACTTGGACTATAAAGTTAAATCCTCCCGGCGCGCCAAAGAATTATTAATTTCAAACATTGAGATTCCACCCCCTGTTTACCTTGGCAATCTTGAGGTTGATATTGAAGAAACGGCTGAAATCTTGCTGGAGCGAGTTTAGAGGCAGAAAGACCGAGCAACGCAGGGAACCCGTAGCGTAGCGGAGGGCAGCGGAATGGGGTCGCCTTCTTTGGGTTACCTTTCTTGGCGAAGCAAGAAAGGTAACCAGCACGCCGGGCTGCCCCCGGCAATAAAATAAATGGGTGCGCAAGGCGCATCCTACAAAACCTTTGTTTACATAAAATTTGCACAGATAAGGAAAACCCATGGCCAAACAAATCCTCTCCACCCCCAATGCCCCCGCCGCGATCGGCACCTATTCCCAGGGCGTGAAAGTCGGCGACACCGTTTACCTGTCCGGCCAGATCGGGCTGGATGCGCAGACCATGGTGCTGGTCAATGGCATCGAGTCGCAGATCCACCAGGTGTTCCTCAACCTGGGCGAGGTCGCCAAGGCGGCCGGCTGCGGCCTCAACCACACCGCCAAGCTCAACGTCTATCTCACCGACCTGACCCACTTCGCCAAGGTCAACGAGATCATGGCGCACTATTTCGAGCAGCCCTACCCGGCACGGGCCGCGGTGGGCGTAAAGGAACTGCCGCGCGGCGCGCTGGTGGAAATGGACGCCATACTCGTCACTGAATGACAGCAGCACCGCCCATCAAGGCAAGCAAGGCGATCCAGGCCAAGCTCGACAAGCTCGGCCTGTTCACCGCCCACGACCTGCTGCTGCACCTGCCGCTGCGCTACCAGGACGAAACACGGCTTTACCCCATCGCCCATGCGCCGCTCGGGCAGGCGGTGCTGGTCGAGGGCGAAATCACCGACGCCAACGTGCAGTACCGCCCGCGCCGCACCCTGGTGTGCCGGGTTGAGGACGGCAGCGGCATGATGACCCTGCGTTTCCTGAATTTTTACCCCAGCCAGATCAAGCAGCTTGCCCCGGGCAGGCGCGTGCGCCTGTTCGGAGAAATGCGCCACGGCTTCTTCGGCATGGAAATGGTGCATCCGCAATACCGCATGGTGAGTGAAAACATGCCGGTCGCCGAGGCGCTGACGCCGATCTACCCGACTACCGCCGGCCTGGGACAACCCGCCCTGCGCAAACTGGTGCAGGCCGCCCTCGCCGAATGCGACCTGGCCGACACCCTGCCCAACGAGATCCTGCACCCGCTGGGCTTGCCCGCCTTTGCAGCAAGCATCACCTATCTGCACCAGCCCCCGCCGGATGCGCCGCTCGAGTTGCTGGCCGAACGCACCCACCCTTCCTGGCAGCGGCTCAAGTTCGACGAACTGCTGGCACAGCAACTTTCCATGCACCAGCATTACCGGCGGCGGCGCGCGCAGTCTGCCGCCCCGATGCCGCCCCGGCAACATCTCACCCGCGCCCTGCTGGCAGCGCTGCCATTCCCTCTCACCCGCGCCCAGCAGCGCGTCATGATGGAAATCAGCAACGACCTAGCCAAGCCCCACCCGATGCAGCGACTGCTGCAGGGAGACGTCGGCAGCGGCAAAACCGTGGTTGCGGCGCTGGCAGCTTTGCAGGCGATTGAAAACGGCTTTCAGGCGGCGATCATGGCCCCCACCGAAATCCTCGCCGAACAGCATTATCAGAAACTCTCCGCCTGGCTGGCACCGCTTGGCCTGCGCGTCGTCTGGCTGGCGGCAAGTCTGCCGAAAAAAGAAAAGCAGGCAGCACTCACGGCGGTCGCGGAAGGGGATGCCCAGCTCGCGATCGGCACCCATGCGCTGTTTCAGGAACAGGTCGTGTTCCGCAACCTCGGTCTGGCCATCATCGACGAGCAGCATCGCTTCGGCGTGCACCAGCGCCTCGCGCTGCGGCAGAAGGGTGCCCAGCCGCACCAGCTGATGATGAGCGCCACCCCGATCCCGCGCACCCTGTCGATGA
The DNA here is from genome assembly GCA_031426955.1 of Sulfuricella sp. Lineage (GTDB taxonomy): Bacteria > Pseudomonadota > Gammaproteobacteria > Burkholderiales > Sulfuricellaceae > Sulfuricella. The sequence continues at coordinate 42,169 of JASJPA010000037.1, read as the reverse complement.
GCTATTACGCCGACCTCGACGTTTCGGTGATCGACGAGCTGCCGCCGGGGCGCACGCCGGTCGTCACCAAACTGGTCAGCGACAGCCGCCGTGACGAAGTGGTCGCGCGCGTGCGCGAAGCCTGCCTCAGCGGCCGGCAGGCCTACTGGGTATGCCCGCTGATCGAGGAATCGGAAACTCTCCAGCTCAAGACCGCGATGGAAACCTTCGAAACCCTGACCGCCACCTTCCCGGAGCTTAATGTGGGGCTGGTGCACGGCCGCCTGCACGCACGCGACAAGGCGGCCACCATGGCAGCCTTCAAGGCGGGGGAAATCCAGCTGCTGGTCGCCACCACGGTAATCGAGGTCGGGGTGGATGTGCCCAATGCCTCGCTGATGGTGATCGAGCACGCCGAGCGCTTCGGACTGTCCCAACTCCACCAGTTGCGTGGGCGAGTCGGCCGGGGCGCGGCGCAGAGCGCATGCATCCTGCTTTACCAGACCCCGCTGTCGGAAACGGCGCGTGCGCGGCTGAAGATCATCTACGAAAACAGCGACGGCTTCGAAATCGCGCGCCAGGACTTGCTGCTGCGCGGCCCCGGCGAATTTCTGGGCGCGCGCCAGAGCGGCGTGCCACTGCTTCATATCGCCGATATCGAGCAGGATCAGGAATTGCTCGAAGCGGCGCGGCACGCCGCCGAGAAAATCATCGCCGAACAGCCTGAAGTGGCGGAACGGCATTTGCAGCGCTGGCTGGCGGGTGCAGAACAGTTCTTGAAGGTATAATCCTCAAAAATGGCAATTCACCGCGGAGGACGCAGAGGAATTCAAAGGCTACCATGCTATGCAAGCTCGCCAAGAGAGGAGTTCTGCGCAGTCTCCTTCTTGTTTTCCTCTGCGTCCTCCGCGTCCTCTGCGGTTCAAATAATTTTTGTAGGATAATGCCCAGTAAGATTTGGGGGAGAACCTGATTTGCAATCCTTGTGGCAAAACCGTCTGTCGGAAAGCTGCTCACGCTATCGCCCCTGGCTGCTCGACCGTGGCTCTCTCACCCGGCGCATCCGGGTGCGCTGCGCCGCCTTTAGCGTACGCCATGTACAGCAGCAGTACGGCATGGCCATGCCGTCCGAGCGACACATGGTTGCGTTGAAGCACCACTCGCGCGCACTACTGCGCGACGTGTTTCTGTACTGCGGAGAAACGCCGCTGGTTTTCGCCCACAGCGTGCTGCCCGCCACCAGCCTGCACGGAACCTGGCAAAGCCTGGGCCGGCTCGGCAGCAAACCGCTGGGCGCGGCACTATTTGCCAACCCGCGCGTGCAGCGCACACCCTTGCACTTCAAGAAACTCAACCGGCGCGATGCGCTGTACCGACGTGCCTGCACCATCCTGCCGAACCCGCCTGCCAGCCTGTGGGCACGGCGCTCGGTGTTCTACCTGGAAGGCAGGCCGATCCTGGTCACGGAAGTGTTCCTGCCGGACATTCTGGAACTCCACCCATGACGCTGGCGGAACGGCTCACCCAATACGAAAGACTGATGCGGCTCGACAAGCCGATCGGCATCCTGCTCCTGCTGTGGCCGACGCTGTGGGCGCTGTGGATATCCTCGAACGGCTCGCCGAACTGGATCATCCTCTGGATTTTCACCCTCGGTACGGTGCTGATGCGCTCGGCCGGCTGCGTCATCAACGACTACGCCGACCGTGATTTCGACCCGCATGTGGAGCGCACCAAGAACCGTCCGCTCGCTGCCGGACTGGTGAGCAAGAAGGAAGCTCTGGTACTGTTCGCGGTGTTGGTGCTGCTGTCCTTCCTGCTGATCCTGCGCCTCAACACCCTCACCCTTCAGCTCTCGGTCGCAGCAGTGTTTCTCGCCGCCAGCTACCCCTTCACCAAGCGTTTCTTCGCTATCCCGCAAGCCTATCTCGGCATCGCTTTCGGCTTCGGCATCCCGATGGGCTTCGCCGCCCAGACCGGCGCCGTGCCCGCCGTGGCTTGGGCGATGCTCGCCGCCAATATCTTCTGGGCAGTCGCCTACGACACCGAGTACGCCATGGTGGACCGCGACGACGATCTCAGGATCGGCATCCAGACCTCAGCCATTACCTTCGGCAAATACGACATTCTGGCGGTGATGCTGAGCTATGCCACAACGCTGACCATCCTCGCCGGCGTCGGGTTCAAACTCGGTCTGGGCTGGGCCTATTACGCCGGACTGGTTGCCGCCGCCGGCATCGCCGCCTACCACTACACCCTGATCAGACAGCGAGAGCGCGCCAAGTGTTTCAAAGCGTTCCTGCACAACAACTGGTTCGGTGCCGCGGTGTTCAGCGGTATCCTGTTTAACTACTTCGACGCGACTTGGCTCGGCCTGCGCGGTTTTTTGTGAAAGATTTTTCATGACCGGCTGCTGTGAAAACAAATCCTGCACCCTGAATGCCATGCGCACCAACCATGGCCGCGTGCTCAAGATCGTGCTCGCCGTCAACGTCGTCATGTTCGCGGTGGAAGCCGTCGCCGGCATGGCCGCACATTCCACCTCCCTGCTGGCGGACGCCTCGGACATGCTGGGCGATGCGCTGGTGTATGGCTTCAGCCTGTATGTTCTGAGCCGCGACGAGATGTGGCAGGCGCGGGCAGCGCTGCTGAAGGGCCTGATCATGCTCGCCTTCGGCCTGGGCGTGGCGGCGGAGGCGGTTTACAAAACGCTCCATCCCATCCTGCCCGACGGAGAAACCATCGGTGTCATCGGCCTGCTGGCGCTAGCCGCCAATACCGGATGCTTCCTGCTGCTCTATCGCCACCGCGCCGACAACCTCAACATGAGCTCAGTGTGGCTGTGCTCGCGCAACGACCTGTTCGCCAATGCGGGCGTGATCATGGCCGGCATCGCCGTCATCTTCACCCAGTCGCGCTGGCCGGATATTATTGTCGGCGGCGCCATTGCCGCCCTGTTCCTCAAATCTGCGTTCTCCGTGCTCCTGCAATCCTTGGCAGCGTTACGAACACAACCCCATTAGGAGGCCCCATGCGCCACACTCTGATTCTTTTTGCCCTGCTGTTACCAAGCCCTCTGGCTCTGGCGCAGCAACCCGTACAGCCGCCGCCCCCTCCGCAGGATCACCGCCAGCTGGTCACCATGCCCGAACTGCCCCGTACCCTGATGCGCACCGACATGCAGGATCACCTCGTGGCGCTGAATGAAATTTTCGGATACCTGGCGGAAAACAACCTGGCGGCAGCTGCGGAAACCGCAGAAAAACGACTGGGCAACAGCTCCATGGGCAAGCACGCCGTGATGGCGCGCGGCCAGGGGCCGGGGCGCTTCATGCCGGATGCCATGCGGCAGATGGGCTGGGACATGCACGCTGCGGGCAGCGAATTCGCCCAGGTGGCGAAAGGAGGGGATACGGCCAAGACCTACACCGCGCTGCAAAAAGTCATGACTAGCTGCGTGGCCTGTCACATGTCATTCCGCACGCGCTGACCTTACAAAGCAGCTAACCGCCGATAAACGCCATGTGCTATCGGCGTTTATCGGTGTGCATCGGCGGTTAATCGCCGTATTTTACGGATGAATCAGTACCCGGCCTTGAGGCTGGCGGCAAAAGCGGCTTCCAGGCTCTCCGGAAGCTGGAACTGGGCAAAGGCGCGGTGAATTTCAGCCTCGTTCACGCCGGCACTGCGGCCTTCGAAACGGATGCCGATCCGCCTACCGTAGGAGGCCAGCGTCGCGAAGGCAAAGCGCCAGCGCTGGACTTCCGCGAGCCGCTCGCGCAACTCGCGTTCGTTGCTGATGACCACCCCCGCTTGTTTCAGGGAGTCCAGGAATTCATCAAAGGACTCGTTGTTAAGACTGCCCATCTACGCCTCCGTTATTTAAGTGCGGTGGCCCCCCACCCATGAACCTAACAACGTGGCAAATCTATAGTGGTTGACAAAACATCAAACAGAAACGAAACACAATGAACTGCACTCTGCCTGGACAATAGTTGCCTGAGCAAAACCATTCCGCTACTCTGTTCACTTTGAAAATTCACCGGTCACTCCGCGTAGGCTGGGAGGAAAAACCATGACTGACCCGGTCAGCGACACCAACCTAAAAACATTGACCACCGTGGTCTATGCCCTGCAGGCGATTGCGATTCTGGGGTTCGGCCTTCCCTACATCGTCGCCATCATCATCAGCTATGTAAAGCTGGACGACGTCAAAGGCACCTGGCTGGAATCCCACTTCCGCTGGCAGATCCGCACCTTCTGGTTCAGCCTGCTGTGGGGGGCAATCGGCGCCATCACTTTTATCCTCGTCATCGGCTGGTTTATCCTGGCAGCCGACTGCATCTGGGTGATTTACCGCATCGTCAAAGGCTGGCTGCGCCTCAACGAGGGCAAGGAAATGGTTCCAGCATGAAATACAAAGACCTGCGCGACTTCATTTCGCAACTGGAAAAGCAGGGCGAACTCAAGCGCATCAGTGCCGAAGTCGATCCCCGCCTGGAAATGACCGAAATCTGCGACCGCGTGCTGAAAGCGGGCGGACCGGCGATCCTGTTCGAAAACCCCAAGGGCCACGCCATCCCGGTGCTGGCCAACCTGTTCGGCACGCCCCGGCGCGTCGCCATGGGCATGGGCGAGGACAGCGTCGAAGCATTGCGCGAAGTGGGCAAGCTGCTGGCTTTCCTCAAGGAACCGGAACCGCCCAAAGGCCTCAAGGACGCCTGGGATAAATTCCCGCTGTTCAGGCAGGTGCTCAACATGGCGCCGAAGGAGTTGTCTTCCGCAGACTGCCAGGAAGTCGTCTGGGAAGGCCAGGATGTCGATCTGGCCAGGCTGCCGATCCAGACCTGCTGGCCGGGCGACGTGGCGCCGCTCATCACCTGGGGGCTGGTAATCACGCGCGGACCGCTGAAGAAGCGGCAGAATCTCGGTATCTACCGCCAGCAGGTGATCGCCCCGAACAAGGTGATCATGCGCTGGCTCGCCCACCGCGGCGGCGCGCTGGATTTCCGCGATTTCAAGCAGGCCCATCCCGGCCAGCCTTTCCCGCTGGCAGTGGCGCTGGGCGCTGACCCGGCCACCATCCTCGGCGCGGTGACGCCGGTGCCGGATTCGCTGAGCGAATACCAGTTTGCCGGGCTGCTGCGCGGCTCCAAGACCGAGGTGGTCAAAGCCCTGGGATCCGACCTGCAAGTCCCGGCCAGCGCCGAGATCGTGCTGGAAGGCGTGATCCATCCCGACGAGATGGCGCTGGAAGGGCCTTACGGCGACCACACCGGCTACTACAACGAACAGGCCGAGTTTCCGGTGTTCACCATCGAGCGCATTACCCTGCGCCGCAACCCGATCTACCACAGCACCTACACCGGCAAGCCGCCGGACGAACCGGCCATCCTCGGCGTGGCGCTCAACGAAGTATTCGTACCTCTACTGCAGAAACAGTTCCCCGAGATCACCGACTTCTACCTGCCGCCGGAAGGCTGCTCCTATCGCCTCGCCGTGGTCAGCATCAAGAAGCAGTATGCCGGCCACGCCAAGCGCGTGATGTTCGGGGTGTGGTCGTTCCTGCGCCAGTTCATGTACACCAAGTTCATTATCGTCACCGATGAGGACGTCAACATCCGCGACTGGAAGGAAGTGATCTGGGCCATGACCACCCGCATGGACCCGGCGCGCGACACCCTGTTGGTGGAGAACACGCCGATCGACTACCTCGACTTCGCCAGCCCGGTCAGCGGCCTGGGCTCGAAGATGGGCATGGACGCCACCAACAAGTGGCCGGGCGAAACCGCGCGCGAATGGGGCCGGACTATCGTGATGGATGCGGCGGTGAAGGCGCGGGTGGATGAGATGTGGAAGGATTTGGGGCTGTGAGCATGGACAAACCGCAAGGCCAGCGCACCTGTCTTTACAGCACCTCCGATCTCGATGCGGTCCTCGCCGATATGGCGCGCCAGACAGCCGGCCTGCTCACCGGCCGGAAGCAGATCGCCATCGTCGGCCTGCTGCGCCGCGGCGCGCCCCTGGCGGAAATGCTGCGCGACCGGCTAGCGCGTGATTACGGCCTTTCCAACCTGCCGCTGTACAAACTCCACGTCAAGCGCTATGCCGACGATCTCACCCTGCTGCATCCGGAAACCGAGCTGACCGTAAGCGCCGAACAGGCTGCCCTGGATCTGACCAATGCCACGGTGATGGTGGTGGACGACGTGCTCTACCGTGGCCACTCGCTGCTGAAGGCCGTGGAATACCTGGCGGGGAAGAATCCGCTGGAGATACGCACCGTGGTACTGGTGGATCGGGGCGTCACGCTGCTGCCGATCCGCGCCGACATCACCGGCATGCGACTGGATGTCGCGCCGCAGGACATCATCGAGTGCAACGTCCCGCCCTACGAACCCGAATTCAGGATCGACCTGCTGCGACCAGACATCACCCTGAAGAGCAAGAAGCCCGCCGCCTAATTCCGGCTGTACACCCACTCCAGCAGCGCATCCTGGGCCGCCTGGCCGGCAGATGCATCGGGGTGGTTAATGATGAACACCACCGCCACGCTGCGCCCTTTGCGGTCATGCACATAGCCGGCAATCGCCTTCACCCCCCGCAACGAACCGGTTTTGATATGGGCATGCCCCGCCACGCCCTGATCGTGCAGCCGTTTCTTCATGGTACCGTCCACTGCCGCGATCGGCAGGGAAGACACGAATTCTGCCATCAGCGGGCCGCGCCAGGCCGCCAGCAGCAACGTGCCCAGATGCGCCGGGGTGATGCGCTCGGTGCGCGAAAGACCGGAACCGTTCTCGATCTCCAGCTCAGGAAACGCCATACCCCGCTCCGCCAGCCATTTATCGACGACCTGCACCGCACCGCGCGTCGAACCTTCGCTGCCGGCTTCTCTTCCGATGGTCAACAGCAGCTGGCGCGCCATCACGTTGTTGCTGAACTTGTTGATGTCGCGCAGCACCTCCGCCAGCGCCCTGGATTCGCGGCTTGCCAGCAGCCGCGCGCCAGGCGCCGCGACCCCCTCGCGCACGCCGCCGGCCAGCGTGCCGCCCAGTTCCTGCCACAACTGCCGGAACAGCGCATCGACATGGCCAGTGTTGTCGAACAGGCCAAGGTACAGCGACTTTTCGCCGCAGGCACGCGGGTAAGCCCCGCCGACCAGCACCGTGACGGCGTCGCCGCCGTTCTTGCCGATTTCCGTGGTTACCCCCTCGCGCCAGTCGTTGCACGGGCCATCATCAGGCAGCAGGCGGTTGACGATGCGCAGCCGCTCGGGCGCGGGGTCGGCGATGATGCGCACACCGCCCCCCTCTTCCGGCACGAGACGGAAGCGGACGGTCTTGAAGTTCACCAGCAGCGCCTCGGGCATCACGTTGTAAGGGCGGGAAGGCTCGTTATCGAAGGAGCCCGGATCACCACCATTCGCCTGGAAATAACTGTTGTCCAGCACCAGATCGCCGCGGATTTCCCGGATACCCAGCCCGCGCACGTCGCGCATCAGGCTCCAGAAACTTTCCAGCGTCAGCGCCGGGTCGCCGTAGCCCTTGACGATCAGGTCTCCCGTTAGGATATCCCCGGCCACCGTCCCGCCGGTCAGCACCTCGGTTTTCCAGGTATAGGCCGGGCCCAGCAATTCCAGCCCGGCATAGGTGGTCACCAGCTTCATGATGGAGGCCGGGCTCATCGACTGATTGGCCCGGTGAGCGATCAGCGGCTTGCGGGCGGAAACATCCTGGGCGAACACGCCGACGCTGGCGGCGGGGATGCCGGCTTCGCGCAGCGCCTTGGCGACGGGCGTGGGCAGCGGTGCGGCGTGTACTGTGGCGGCCAGGAAGAGCAGGAATAAAGCCAATACCCGTTTTGAAAAAAACGATTGAACCGCAGAGGACGCGGAGGACGCAGAGGAAAGGCAATAGTTTATGAGCTGACGCCAAATCGCGCTTCTGGTGAGAGTGCTATGGCGCATAAGCCTTTGAACTCCTCCGCGTCCTCCGCGGTGAATTGCCGTTTTTAAGCTCATAAGCATTCAAGGATTTCCAGCGTGCCCGAGACCAGCATCCGCATTTCCTCCTCGTTGATCACGTAAGGCGGCATGAAATATACCGTGCTGCCGATGGGGCGCAACAGCAGGCCGCGCTTCAGTCCTTCCTCGAAGAATTTTCGGGCGAAACCGGGTGCTGCATCGGCTACCTCGAACGCCCAGATCATGCCCATGTTGCGGAAATTTTTGACGCGCGGATGCGCCTTGAGCGGCGCGGCGATATCGTTAAAATTTGCGGCCTTGACGCGGTTGGCCGCGATCACGTCGTCCCGTTCGAAAATATCCAGCACCGCCAGCGCCGCGCGGCAAGCCAGCGCGTTGCCGGTGTAGGAATGGGAATGGAGAAAGCCGCGCGCCGTATCGTCGTGGTAAAACGCCTGGTAAACGGCATCGGTGGTCAGCACCACCGACAAGGGCAGGTAGCCGCCGGTGATGCCTTTGGACAGGCACAGGAAATCCGGTTTTATCCCGGCCTGCTGATGGGCGAACATCGTCCCCGTGCGCCCGAAGCCCACGGCGATTTCATCGGCGATCAGGTGCACCTCGAATTCGTCGCAGATTGCCCGCGCCTGGCGCAGGTATTCGGCATCGTACATCCCCATTCCCGCCGCGCCCTGCACCAGCGGTTCGAGAATCAGGGCAGCGGTTTCCTGGTGATGGCGCTCCAGATGAGAGCGCAAGGCCGCCGCACAGCGCAGCGCGTAATCCCGCGCCGACTCTCCCGGCTCGGCATGGCGCCAGTCGGGCGTCGGCACCTGCGCGCTCTCCCGCAGCAACGGCGCATAAGTGTCCTTGAAAAGCGCCACGTCGGTAACCGACAGCGCGCCCACGGTTTCGCCGTGATAGCCGTTTTGCAGGCTGACGAAGCGGGTCTTTGCCGGGCGGCCCAAGTTGCGCCAGTAGTGGAAGCTCATCTTCAGCGCAATCTCGGTGGCGGAAGCGCCATCCGAGCCGTAGAAACAATGTCCCAGGCCGGAAAGGCGCGACAGCCGTTCCGACAGCTCGACCACCGGCTGGTGGGTGAAACCGGCCAGCATCACATGCTCCAGCTTGTCCAGCTGATCCTTCAGCGCCGCATTGATGCGCGGGTTGCAGTGGCCGAACAGGTTGACCCACCACGAACTCACCGCGTCGAGATAGCGCCTGCCGTCGAAATCGGTGAGCCACGCCCCCTCGCCGCGCGCAATCGGCACCAGCGGCAGGGTCTCGTGCTGCTTCATCTGGGTGCAGGGGTGCCAGACGGCGGCCAGGCTGCGGCTAATAAATTCGCTATTTGACATACCATCCCCTTGAAATTAGAGCGCCCAGCCCCTATTATTAGCACTCGTCGGACATGAGTGCTAACAGCGCCATCCCCGAAAATTTTTTAACCGGCAAACAGCGCAGGCGGTTTGCCGGATTTTATTTCGTTAACCCAGACCTGACAGGAGATTGAAACAATGAAAATTCGTCCGTTGCACGACCGCGTTATTGTCAAGCGGCTGGAAGAAGAACGCAAGACCGCTTCCGGTATCGTGATTCCTGACTCCGCCACGGAAAAACCTGACCAGGGCGAAATCATCGCCGTGGGCAAGGGCAAAGTAGGCGATGACGGCAAGGTTCGTCCGCTGGATGTCAAAGTCGGCGACAAGGTGCTGTTCGGCAAGTATTCCGGCCAGACCGTCAAGGTCGAAGGCGAGGAACTGCTGGTGATGCGCGAAGAAGACATCATGGGCGTGGTCGAAGCTTAATCGAATTATGTAGTAGGTCGGATTCATTCCGACAAACCTGTCGGGTTGAAACCCGACCTACATCCAAGTATCAGGAGATATCAAACATGGCAGCTAAAGACGTAAGATTCGGTGATGACGTTCGCCACCGCATGGTGGCCGGTGTAAACGTTCTGGCCAACGCGGTTAAAGTCACCCTCGGCCCGAAAGGCCGCAACGTGGTGCTGGAGCGCTCCTTCGGCGCCCCGACGATCACCAAGGACGGCGTATCCGTGGCCAAGGAAATCGAGCTGAAGGACAAGTTCGAGAACATGGGCGCGCAGATGGTGAAGGAAGTCGCTTCCAAGACCTCCGACGTGGCCGGCGACGGCACCACCACCGCGACCGTACTGGCCCAGGCGATTGTGCGCGAAGGCATGAAATTCGTTTCCGCCGGCATGAACCCGATGGACCTGAAGCGCGGCATCGACAAGGCGGTTGAAGCCTGCATCGCCGAGCTGAAGAAGATCTCCAAGCCCTGCACCACCAACAAGGAAATCGCCCAGGTGGGTTCCATCTCCGCCAACTCCGACACCTCCATCGGCGACATCATCGCCCAGGCCATGGAAAAAGTCGGCAAGGAAGGCGTCATCACCGTGGAAGACGGCACCAGCCTGCAGAACGAGCTGGAAGTGGTGGAAGGCATGCAGTTCGACCGCGGCTACCTGTCGCCCTATTTCATCAACAACCCGGAGCGCCAGATCTCCCTGCTGGAGAACCCCTTCGTGCTGCTGCACGACAAGAAGATCTCCAACATCCGCGACCTGCTGCCGGTACTGGAGCAAGTCGCCAAGGCCGGCCGCCCGCTGCTGATCATCGCCGAGGACGTGGACGGCGAAGCGCTCGCCACCCTGGTGGTGAACAACATCCGCGGCATCCTCAAGACCTGCGCGGTGAAAGCACCTGGCTTCGGCGACCGCCGCAAGGCCATGCTGGAAGACATCGCGATCCTCACCGGCGGCACCGTGATCGCCGAGGAAGTGGGCCTGTCCCTGGAGAAAACCACGCTGGCCGAACTGGGCCAGGCCAAGCGCATCGAAGTGGGCAAGGATGAAACCATCGTCATCGACGGCGCCGGCGATCACAAAAACATCGAAGGCCGCGTCAAGCAGGTGCGCAAGCAGATCGAGGAAACCACCAGCGACTACGACCGCGAGAAGCTGCAGGAGCGTGTCGCCAAGCTGGCCGGCGGTGTAGCCGTGATCAAGGTCGGCGCCGCTACCGAAGTTGAGATGAAAGAGAAGAAGGCCCGCGTCGAAGACGCCCTGCACGCCACCCGTGCCGCAGTGGAAGAAGGCATCGTCGCCGGCGGCGGGGTGGCCCTGTTGCGCACCGTGAGCGTTGTGTCCAAGGTCAAGGGCGACAACCCGGACCAGGATGCCGGCATCAAGATCGTGCTGCGCGCCCTGGAAGAGCCGCTGCGCCAGATCGTCGCCAACGCCGGCGTCGAGCCGTCGGTGGTGGTGAACAAGGTGGCGGAAGGCAAGGGCAACTACGGCTTCAACGCCGCCAACGACACCTATGGCGACATGGTGGAAATGGGCGTGCTCGACCCCACCAAGGTGACCCGCTACGCGTTGCAGAACGCCGCTTCCGTAGCCGGCCTGATGCTCACTACCGACTGCATGGTGGCCGAGCATCCGAAGGAAGAGGCTGCCGGCGGCATGGGCGGTGACATGGGCGGTATGGGTGGCATGGGCGGCATGATGTAATTTTGCCCCCGGCTTTCCCGGTAAGACGAAAACCCCGCTTCGGCGGGGTTTTTTTATTGCACCACAACATTGAAACTCGCTTGGTCAACGCGCGCGAACTGCATGGTGGGTTAAAATGAAGCCTGTTTAACCTAGAAACCTCAGTTGGACGGGGTTGAGTGTGCGGTTTTTGGGGTGCAGGGCAAGGCACAACAACGCGGAATGGTTGTTCCATTCCAAGGAGTTGTAACGCCGCCATGCGCCCCAAAAACCGTGCAATCCACCCCGTAGCGGACTCACCAACCGGGTGAAACGGTAAATCATGAAGAAGTTTATTGGAGTCATGGTGTTAAATATTCAGTCGAGCGGTCAACTGAGGTTTCTAGGTTTAAGCAACCTGGCAGATTCTTGATGAAATCCTGGCCGCTTTTCGCGGGTTATCTGATCCTTTATGTTTTCATGGACTGGGTAAGCTACATCCATCCGCTGCTGCCGCTCGCGATCACGCCCTGGAACCCGCCGCCCGGATTGAGCCTGACATTTTTGCTGCTGCATGGACTGGGAAAATGGCCGGCCTTGTTCTTCGCCGCCTTGCTGGCGGAAATTTTCGTGCGCGAGATTCCAGCACCCTTCGCCTACCTGGCGGCATCCTCGCTTGCACTGACGGCCTGCTACAGCGGCGCCGCGGCCCTCCTCCTCGGACCGTTGCGCTTTGACACTAGGTTCCGCAGCCTGCGCGACCTGTCATGGTTTCTGGCAGTGGTACTCGCCGGGGCGCTGCTGGCAGCCCTGGCCTATGTCGCCATCTATGCCTTCGCCGGGCTGGTACCGCCGGATAAACTCCTGCCCAGCATCCTGCGTTTCTGGGTGGGCGATGTGATCGGCATCATGGTGATCGTTCCGCTGCTGCTCGCCCACACCCCTTTCAAGACAATCCGCTGGCGCCCGACCAGGGAAACCGCCGCCCAGGGCGCAAGCGTAGTACTGGCGCTGTGGGTGATTTTCGGGCTTGAATTTACTGACGAGTTCAAATTTTTTTACCTGCTCTTTCTCCCCCTTGTCTGGATCACCATGCGGCACGGCATCCGGGGTGCGACCCTGGCCATTCTCGGAACGCAACTCGGCTTGATCGCTGCCGTCCAGGTCGGCGGCCACAAAGCCGCTGCTGTCATTGAGCTTCAGCTGCTCATGCTGGCCCTGGCAATCACCGGCCTTTTTCTGGGCATGGCCGTTAGCAGCCGCCGTCTGCTGGAAGACCGGCTACGCGAGCAGCAAGTCGAGCTGGACCGCGCGCTGCGCTTTGCCGCTGCCGGCGAGATGACTTCCGCGCTGGCGCATGAACTGAACCAGCCGCTTTCCGCGCTGACCAGCTATCTTCATTCCTGCCAGCTCTTGCTCACCCAGCCGGAAATCCAGCACACCCTGCTGACAGGCACAATGGGAAAGGCCGTTGACGAAGCCCGCCGTGCCGGGCAAGTAGTCCACCGCTTGCGCAATTTCTATCGCGGGGGCATTGTTCAACGCCAACAGATATCCATACCGGCCTTTCTGCAGGAAGGCATCGCCCCGCTGCTGAATCGTGCGGAGCGGCACAACATTTCGGTCCGCATTTCCTGTCCTCAAAAACTGCCCGATATTCGGGTGGACCGGGTACAGATGGAAACCGTGCTCCACAACCTGGTATACAATTCGATCGATGCCATTGCCGGAGCCCGGAGCGCTCGCCGGGAGATCATCATCGATGCCTCAGTATTTTCTGCGGATGAAATTTGCATCTGTACCTCCGACACCGGCCCCGGCATCACGTCAGAAATGCAGCCACAGGTTTTCGAACCCTTCACCACCGGCAAGATAGACGGCACCGGACTAGGACTGGCGATCAGCCGTTCCCTGGTTGAAGCCAATCATGGAAAGATATGGCTGGACAAATCATTTGCGGGCGGCGCACGCTTTTGCTTCAGCGTGCCGGTGAGCACATCGACAGGAAACCATGACTGAACCGACGATTTTCATCGTGGACGACGATGCGTCCGTCAGAGATTCGCTTGCCCTGCTGCTAGGACTGAAAGGCTATGCGATCCGCAGCTTCGCTTCGGCAGAAGATTTTCTCTCGGCCTGCCAGCCCGAATGGCATGGCTGCCTGCTGCTGGATATCCGCATGGCTGGAATGAATGGCCTGGAGCTGCAACAGCGACTGATTTCGCGCCAGATATCCCTGCCGATTATTTTCATCACCGGCCATGGCGATGTGGCGGCGGCACGTGCCGCACTAAAAGCCGGCGCAGCCGATTTTCTCGAGAAGCCGCTGGACGACCGGATGCTGATCGCGACCATCACCGATGCGCTGGAACGCAGCGCTCATCAACGTGACGAAGCGGCAACCACGCAGGAGATCATGGATCGGATGGCCCGACTCACGGCCCGCGAACGCGAAGTTATGGAAAAAGTCACCCTCGGCGAACCCAACCGGGAAATCGCCCGGCAGCTTGGCATCAGCCCGCGCACGGTGGAAGTCTACAAGGCGCGCATGATGGAAAAAATGCAGACACACAGCTTGCCCGAACTGATCCGCCTAGTGCTCAGCCTCAGAAAAAACAGCGGCTAGCCTGTTCTCCTTGCCTCCTCCTCGAAGTAAGTGATTCCCTTACGGGTATCGCTTACGTGCTCGCCCGGATTTTCTCACCCCCTTCACGGAACTATCATTAGGCATCGGTGACGGCCATTGAAACAATGGCCACAGCTCTTTCCCGGGCCAAATTTTGGCCCTACGAATCACGGGAGGTTAGATGGAAAAAACCGCCCACCCGGCATTGCAAAAAGTCCGTCGCATCTGCTTTTCCAGCCTGCCGCCACCCAACCTGTCCAGCGCCATGAAACTGCTTGGCTCGATGGCGCAGCTGGAGGCGATTGTCGATACCGAAGGTGGCTGCTTATCTGTGCGCTACGACCTGAGCCACCACACACTGGAAGCACTGGAAAATCGGTTAGTGAACCATGGATACCATCTCGACAATTCCTTGCTGCAGAAAATCAAGCGGGCACTGATCTACCACTGCGAATCATGCCTGCTTGAAAACCTCCGAGCGCCCACCCGCGAACAGCGCATACGCTCGATATACCTGAGCAGTGCGCACACCCCGGAGCACAGAGCCACCATAGAGCCTGCCGACGAATACCTGGATCGCCGTTAGCGATAACTCCAGAACATCGCCGCACACCCGGAAAACCATTATGAGCATTCAATCCATTCCCTATTGCCCCCCAACCATCGGGATACGCCCGGAATCCAGCTTGCTTGACGCCCTCAAGCTGATGCTGGAAAAGCACATCAATCACGTACCCCTGTGCGATAACACCGGCAGATTCGCCGGTATCGTCAGTACCCAGACCATCCTTTCCGAGCTGATTCCGGTTAGCGCACGGGTCGAGCATGGCCTGTCAGACCTGAAATTTGCCGGCGACGCCACCCGGCTGCTGTCTTCCCGCCTGCATGACCTGGAGCATCGTACCGTAGGCGAATTCGCCAATAAGAACGTGCCGGTTCTGGAAGAGGATTGCCCTATTCTGGAGGCGGCCCTGCTGCTCAGCCAAAGCACCTCCCCGCTGCCGGTAATCGGCAAGGACGGCAAGCTGCGCGGCATGCTGAGCCGGCGCATCGTGCTCACCTATCTGATGCAACAAGCGGGGCTCTGAAATGCACGGCACCGCTTCCACCGCCCAGTTATTTCTGGGGCTCAGTCCGCTGGCGGTTTCGCTCGCCGTGTTCGTGCTGACTTACGCCGCCATCGTCACCGAAAAGATCAACCGGTCCATCGTCGCCTTGCTGGGCGCCGGGCTGATGATTTTCTCCGGCGTGCTGCAACAGAGCGAGGCCGTCGCCGGCATCGACTTCAACACCATCAGCCTGCTCACCGGCATGATGGTGCTGGTGGCGATCACCCAGAAGAGCGGCGTGTTCCAGTACGTTGCCATCATCGTGGCCAAATGGGTGAAGGCCGATCCATGGGGTCTGCTGGTGATGCTCTCCGTGATCACCGCAGTTTTTTCCGCTCTGCTCGACAACGTCACCACAGTGCTCCTGGTCGTACCTGTCGCCCTGCTCATCACCGATTCCCTCAGGGTGTCTCCCTATCCCTATCTGTTCTCCATTATTTTCGCCTCCAACATCGGCGGCACCGCCACACTGATCGGCGATCCGCCCAACATCATGATCGGCTCGGCGGTCGGACTAACCTTCACCGATTTCGTGGTGAATCTGGCGCCGATCGCCGCGATCATCTTCGCCCTCACCCTGCTCCCGATCTATCTGATCTGGGGCCGCAAGATGCGCGCTGCGCCGGAAGACCGGGCGCAAGTGATGGCGTTCTACGCCAGAGCGGCGATTACCAATCCCCTCCTGCTCAAGCAATCCCTTGCGGTGATCGGACTGGTAATCGCCGGCTTCGTCATGGCCCACCAGATCGGCCAGCAACCCGGCACCATCGCCATGTTCGGTGCCGCATTCCTGCTTTTGTTGCGCGTTTTCGGGAAAGACTCGGAAGAGCAGTCCCACGAGACGCATCGCACCTGGGCCGAAGTGGAATGGGTGACGATCTTCTTTTTCGTCGGCCTGTTCGTGGTGGTGGCCGGCGTGGAAAAGGCCGGCGCGCTCGATCTCCTGGCCAGGAAGCTCCTGGAACTGACCGGCGGCGATTTCCCCACTACCGCCATTACCATCCTGTGGGCATCGGCGATATTTTCCGCCGTCGTCGACAACATCCCCTTCGTCGCCACCATGATTCCCGTCATCCAGAAAATGGGGGCGGTGTTCAGCGCGGAACAACTCCGCACCCTGTGGTGGTCGCTGGCGCTGGGCGCCTGCCTGGGCGGCAACGGCAGCCTGGTCGGGGCAAGCGCCAACCTGGTGGTTGCCGGTTTCGCCGAGCGCGCCGGCCAGCCGATCCGCTTCCTGCCCTTCATGCTGCTGGCTTTCCCGCTGATGCTGGCCAGCGTAGCGGTATCCAGCGTTTACCTTTATCTACGCTATCTATGAGAGAGACAGTCATGAATAAATTCGGCATTGCATTTCTGCTCATAGGCTTTTGCGCAGCTTCTTCCCACGCTGCCGATTGCCAGCCTGCTCCGGGCGCGCAGTGCGCCGGCATGACGCTGAACTGGGCCAAGTGGCAAGGCAAGAATCTCGAAGGGGCCAACTTCGAGGGGGCAAGCCTCGAATGGGCAGATATGAGCGGCGCAAATCTCAAGGGCGCCAATCTCAAGGGCGCCAAGCTGAAATACGCCAGCTTTCATAACGCGATTCTGAGACAAGCCAACCTGGAAGGGGCCGATCTCGGCAACGCCGACCTCGAGAATGCCAATCTTGAGCAAGCCAACCTCAGACACGCCAGCATGGTGAAATCTGATCTAAAGCTGGCCGACCTGGAACAAGCCAATCTGGAGAACGCCAACCTGGAGCGCGCCGACCTCTCTGGCGCCGATCTGGAAAGTGCGAACCTGCGCTCAGCCCGCCTTGTTTCGGCTCGGCTCGGAATGGCCAACCTTAAACTGGCCGACCTGACCGGCGCCAGCCTGAATGATGCCTTCTTCCATGGCGCATTGTTCAAGCGAGCCATCTGGACCGATGGCCGCACCTGCGCCAGCGGTTCGATGGGAAAGTGCCAATGAAGCAGTAGATAACAGCACGAAGCAATCGTGCTGCGGACCCTTTTGCGCAAACCTCCAGTCGTTCAGTCATCAGCCGGTTTCACGCCTGATTAATTTGGCCCCCTCAGATTTGTCCTGGCTGTATGCCGTTGCCCTTCCATCCATTTCAGGTTGATCGGCATCGGAACAATCGTCGAAACTATAATGGATTGGGTGACTCGATATATAAACTGCTGGCCTATCGCTTCAACGGCACGCGTTACGATTGCGGGTCAAAGCTGGGTTACATCAAGGCGCAGGTGGCATTTGGCCTGAAACATGAGGATTTGCGCGAGGAGTTTGCCGCCTATCTGACGACGTTGAAATAAACACCAAGAGGGGCAAATGCCAAAAACCGTCATATTCAGCGATCTGGACGGAACCTTGCTCGATGCGGTGAGGTATTCCTTCAATGACGCGCTGCCGGCCTTGAGCCTGATTCAGGCGCACGGCGTTCCGCTGGTTCTCTGTTCCAGCAAAACGCGCGCTGAAATCGAAGCTTGTCGCCAGCGCATGCACAACTTCCACCCTTTCATTACCGAAAACGGTGGCGGAATCTTCATCCTGGTCGGTGCCGAACGAAAGCATATTGGCCTCGACCGAACGCGACTCTGCCCGGGCGACGCGATAATGCTGTTGAACCTGGAAAAGTTAACCACAGAGGCACAGAGTTGAAAAAACAAGAGAAAAGTCCTGTGTACATCATTCACCCGTTTGGTGACGGTAAGTCTTCCTGCAACCTATTGTTTTCTCTGTGCCTCTGTGTCGCCTAGAGGCGCCTACTTTTGGCTCTGCGGTGAATGAACTGAGGGATTTTAGGTTGAAAAAGACTTGAGGAATAATCAAAAATTAGGCATTGTAAAAATAGTTTTGTACAAATATATTTATAACCCCGTTGGAAAACGAATCGACTCGAACCCGCATGAAGGCCACCCAGGAATCCGGTTTGCGCGAGAAATCGCTGGAAGCGCTGAAAAAATTCCGTCAAATCGTCAGTTCGGCGCAGCAGCACTTCCGCCGGATCGAGGATCAATGCGGGCTGAGCGGAGCCCAGTTGTGGGCGCTGAGAGAGGTGGCGGGACATCCCGGGCAGCGGGTTTCCGATCTCGCCAAGGCCATGTCACTGCATCTTTCGACGGCAAGCAACCTGCTCGACAAGTTGGCGAAACGCAACCTGATTCGAAGGGAGCGCAATGACCCTGACCAGCGGATAGTCCGCTTGTTCCTCACCGATGAAGGGATGCGAATTGTCGAAAGTGCTCCGCATCCAGTGCGGGGCGTACTTCCGGAAGCCCTCAATCGACTGCCGGACGAGGAGCTGGACAACCTGAACAGGAGCCTCGCTCAGGTGCTCGATGAGATCGGGGTCAGGGACAAGGAAGCTGCCATGAAACCGCTTTCAGACCTGATTTTATCCGAACCAAAATAAGGAGGCACAATTGATGAAAAGAATCACCAAAGCCGTATTCCCGGTGGCCGGTCTGGGCAGCCGTTTCCTGCCTGCCACCAAGGCCAGCCCCAAGGAGATGATGCCGGTGGTGGACAAGCCGCTGATCCAGTATGCCGTGGAAGAAGCGGTAGAGGCCGGAATCACCGATATGGTGTTCATCACCGGGCGCAACAAGCGCGCCATAGAAGATCATTTCGACACCGCTTACGAAGTGGAAGCGGAACTCGCCGCACGCGGCAAGCAGGAACTGCTGCGCGCGGTGCAGGATGTCATCCCGAAACACGTGAACTGCATCTACATCCGCCAGTCCGAGGCGCTCGGACTGGGCCATGCCGTGCTGTGCGCACAACCGGTCGTGCAGGACGAGCCTTTCGCGGTGATTCTCGCCGATGACCTGATCGATGGCGAGCCCCCTGTCATCAAGCAGATGGTGGATGTGTACGAGCGCCACCAGTGTTCCGTGCTGGGCGTACAGGACGTGCCCCGCGAACAAACGGGCCAGTACGGCATCGTCAGCGCAACCTATCTGGAACCGGGCGTGGAGCAGGTGAACGGCCTCGTCGAGAAACCTCGCCCGGAAGACGCCCCTTCGACCCTGGCCGTGGTCGGCCGCTATATCCTGACATCGCGCATTTTCTACCATTTGGCGCGAGCGCAGGCGGGCGCGGGGGGCGAAATCCAGCTGACGGACGGCATCGCCGCGCTGCTGCAGGAAGAGAAACTGTTGGCCTATCGCTTCAACGGCACCCGTTACGATTGCGGCTCAAAGCTGGGTTACCTCAAGGCACAGGTGGCCTTTGGCCTGAAACATGAAGATTTGCGCGAGGAGTTTGCCGCCTATCTGGCGACGTTGAAATAAACACCAAGAGGGGCAAATGCCAAAAACCGTCATATTCAGCGATCTGGACGGAACCTTGCTCGATGCGGTGAGGTATTCCTTCAATGACGCGCTGCCGGCCTTGAGCCTGATTCAGGCGCACGGCGTTCCGCTGGTTCTCTGTTCCAGCAAAACGCGCGCTGAAATCGAAGCTTGTCGCCAGCGCATGCACAACTTCCACCCTTTCATTACCGAAAACGGTGGCGGAATCTTCATTCCACAGGGCTACTTCTCCGCGCCGGTTGACCCGGCGGAGGGCTATCAGCGCATCATTCTCGGCATGCCCTATGCAGAGATCAGGCGCCACTTCGTTGCTCTCCGGGAACGGCTGGGGGCAAATGTATGCGGCTTTGCCGACATGACGGCGGAGGAGGTCGCCGAGTTGACGGGCCTCTCCTGCGATGACGCGATCCTGTCCAAGCAGCGTGATTTCGACGAACCTTTCGTCTTCGATGGCGCGCCTGACGCGCGTTTTCTGCAGGCCATAGAAGACGCCGGCCTGCACTGGACCCAGGGGCGGGTTTTCCACATCATGGGCAAACACGACAAGGGCCTTGCCGTGAAAACCCTGAAGGCGCTCTACGAGCGCGAGCATGGCGAAATCTCCAGCATCGGGCTGGGTGACAGCCTGAACGACCTGCCCTTGCTCCAGGCGGTGGATCGCCCGGTGCTGATCCGGCACGAGGACGGAAGTTTTGATTCCCGCATCGCCATAGCCGGGCTGATGAAGACGCAAGGCCCCGGGCCGCAGGGCTGGAACGAAGCGGTACTGCAATTGCTATCAGCCGGGAATGCCGGAGAAGAAACGCCGTCATCGATTCTTACCCATATTTTCAGCGCCGCCCTTGCCGCAGTCGATCCCTACCAGGCCGTGCTCAATGCCGCAAAGCTTGAGAACGACTGCCTGACTGTTGCCGGCACCGCGTACCCGCTTGAAGACTTTAGCCGCATCGTCGTGGTCGGTGCGGGGAAGGCCACGGCGCGCATGGCATTGGCCATGGAAACCTTGCTCGGCGAACGGATTTCCGCCGGGCTGATTGTCGTGAAAGAAGGCCACGCGGCAAGCCTGGGCAGGGTCGGGCAGATCGAGGCTTCCCACCCGGTGCCGAATGAGGCCGGGGTAGAGGGCGCGCAGCGCATATTGGACATGGTGCGGGTCGCTGACGAGAGGACGCTGGTGATTTGCCTTCTCTCGGGCGGCGCGTCAGCGCTTCTGGTCGCGCCTGTCGCGGGGGTGACGCTGCAAGACAAGCAGGAAGTGACCGCTTTGCTGCTGAAAGCCGGCGCGGCCATCGGCGAGCTGAACGCCGTGCGCAAGCATCTTTCGGCGGTCAAAGGCGGCAGGCTCGCACAGGCCGCCTACCCGGCGCAGCTGGTGACGATGATTCTTTCCGACGTGATCGGCGACCGGCTCGACGTCATCGCTTCCGGGCCGACCGCGCCGGACGGATCAAGCTTTGACTATGCCTGGTCCGTGATCGAGAAATACGGGCTGAAGGAAAGGATACCCGTGCGCGTCTTGAATTATCTGCAACGGGGTGTCGCCGGACTGGAGCCGGAAACGGTAAAGGACGGCGAACCCTGCCTGCTCGGAACCCGCAACGTGATTGTCGGCGGGATCGGCCGGGCTCTGGCGGCGGCGCAGGAAAAGGCCCGGCAACTCGGGTTAGCCGCGGAGATCGTCACCGCTGAACTCCAGGGGGAAGCGCGCGACGCCGCACGCTTCCTGGCGCTGACCGCACGCAAGACGCTAGCCGGTTTGAAAGCGGGCGAACGGCGCTGCCTGCTGTTCGGCGGCGAAACCACGGTCACCGTCATGGGAACAGGGAAAGGGGGCAGAAACCAGGAGCTTGCCCTGGCCTTTGCCCTGGAGATCGCCGGGCAATCCGGGGTGACCCTGCTTTCCGCCGGCACCGACGGCGGCGACGGGCCGACGGATGCCGCCGGCGCACTGGTCGACGGCAACACGGCCGGACGGGCGCGCCGTCTAGGGATAGGCCCTGCCGCCTACCTTGACGACAACAACTCCTATGGATTCTTTCAACAACTCGATGCCTTGTCAGGGGAGCGCAGCCATTTCATGACCGGGCCGACGGGGACGAACGTCATGGACCTCCAGATCATCCTGCTGGAAAAGTAACCGATGCCAAACGATGAATGACATTACCTTCAGAGCAGAGGTGCATGACCAGATCGGGAAGATCGGGGCTGCCGACATCATTGTCGGCATCCCGAGCTTCAATAACGCAAGAACCATCGGCCATGTCGTGCGTGCGGTGCAGGCCGGTCTGGCCAAGTACTTCCCCTCGCACCGCGCGGTGATCGTGAATTCCGACGGCGGCTCCAGCGACGGCACCACGGAGGTAGTGCAGAACGCATCGATCGAGGACTTCAGCGCCATCCTCCTGCATCACCGGGTGGAGCCGATTTCCAAGATCGCGTTCCCCTATGAGGGCATCCCCGGCAAGGGAAGCGCCTTTCGCAGCATTTTCGAAATCGCCCAGACGCTGGACGCAAAGGCCTGCGTGGTGGTCGATTCCGATCTCAGGAGCATCACACCCGAGTGGATCGAGCTGCTGGTGAAACCGGTACTGATCGGCGGCTTTGACTACGTGACCCCGCTCTACCACCGGCACAAATTCGACGGGACCATCACCAACAGCATCGTCTACCCCCTCACCCGTGCCCTTTATGGCAAGCGGGTGCGGCAGCCGATAGGCGGGGATTTCGGTTTTTCCGGCCGGCTGGCGCAGTTCTACCTGACCAAGGACGTCTGGCAATCGGATGTCGCGCGCTTCGGCATCGACATCTGGATGACCACGACGGCGATCGCGAACGGCTTCAAGGTCGCCCAGTCCTTTCTCGGCGCCAAGATTCACGACGCCAAGGATCCCGGTGCCGACCTGAGCAGCATGCTCTACCAGGTGGTGAGCGCCACCTTCGACCTGATGGAGGGCTACGCAAATACCTGGGCGCCCATCCGCGGGTCCGAGCCGGTACCGACCTTCGGCTTCGAATACACCGTCGGGCTCGAACACGTCAACGTCAATACCGCCAGGATGTTGAACCTGTTCCGGGAAGGCCTTAATAACCTGCGCGAGATTTGGCTCGAAATCCTCGGTGCCGGGGATTTCAGGGAAGTGGAACGGCTGGGCGCCTTGGCCGACAGTGAGTTCTGCTTTCCCATCGGGTTGTGGACACGGGTCATCTACGATTACGCCATCGCTTTCCACCAGAAGAAACTGCCGGCCGAACACCTGATCAAGTCCCTGACCCCGCTTTATTTGGGAAAAACCGCATCGTTCATCCTGGCGGCCGAATACATGGAAGGGCATGAGGCAGAAGCCGAGATCGAAAAACTCTGCCTGGAATTTGAAAACAACAAGGACTACCTCGTCACCAGCTGGAAACAATTTTAAGGAGATAAATCATGATGGATTTTCTGAACCTGATACTCGAACCCCTGCAAGAGGTATTTCTCAAGTTCAAGGTTTTTTTGCCCAACCTTCTGGCCATGCTTGTGATCATGGTGCTGGGCATCGTTCTGGCCCGGATCGTCAGGGTCATACTCATAAAATCCCTGACAGCCATCAACTTCGACAGCTGGTCTGACCGCATGGGCTTTACCACGCTGATGCGCAAGGGTGACCTGTGGGCCAAGCCATCCGCCACCCTCGGCGCGATCATTTTCTGGCTGCTGATCATCGTCACCCTGATGATCGGCCTGAGCGCCCTCAATATCCCGGCGATCGGCAGTCTGGTCGAGCAGTTCTTCGGCTATGTGCCCCGTGTTTTTTCCGCCGCGATGATCCTGATCATCGGCTATGTGCTTGCCGGATTCATCAGCCAGGGGGTATTGATTGCTGCGGTAAACAGCGGCTATCACTACTCCAAGCTCCTTGCCAAGGCCATCCGCACCTTGTTGATGGTACTGATTCTGGCCATGTCCATGGAACAGCTCCAGATTGCGCCCAGCATCGTGCTCGCTGCCTTTTCAATCATTTTTGGCGGAATTGTGGTGGCGCTCTCCATCGCTTTTGGCGTGGGCGGCATCGACGCGGCGAGACGGATGATCGAACGTGAAACCCTGGAAAAGGGTGCGGCAGAAACCAGGGATGATATCGAACACGTCTAAATTGAAGGAAAAGCCATGTCCGATTTTCACCAGACAGGAATCATCACGACCCTCCATCAACTCGGCAAACCTTCGCTGGAGCGGCTGGAATCCGAGCTGTACGGCTTCTCGAGAGCCCGGCCTGTGGCCCTGGTGCTGCCGGCACTTTATTCGGAGTTCGAAGGGCCGGCCATGCCGGGAATCGTCCAGGAACTCGCCAAGGTAAAGTATCTGAATGAAATCGTGCTGGTCCTCGACAAGGGCTCGGAGAAAGATTTTCAGCGGGTGCGGGAGTTCATGTCGCCGATATCGACGGAAGTCAAGATCATCCACAATGACGGCAAAAGGATCAGCGAAATATACGAAACGTTCGCCCGCAACGGATTCAATGTGGGCGAGCGCGGCAAGGGGCGCTCGGCATGGCTTGCCTACGGGTATGTGCTTGCGCGGGGCCGGTCCGACGTGATTGCCCTGCATGATTGCGATATCGTCACCTACAGCCGCGAGCTGCTGGCGAGACTGTGCTACCCCGTAGTCAATCCGAACCTGGACTACGTTTTCTGCAAGGGCTACTACAGCCGGGTCTCGAACAAAATACACGGGCGGGTCACCCGGCTGCTGATGACGCCTCTGATCAGAGCCATCCAGCAGCTCACCGGCCAGCATGAATTCCTCAACTTTCTCGACAGCTTCCGCTACCCCCTCTCTGGCGAGTTCTGCATGATCACTGACCTGGCCCGGGTGAACAGAATCCCGTGGGACTGGGGGCTGGAGGTCGGCTCCCTGGCCGAGGTACACCGGAACTATTCGCATCGCCGGGTTTGCCAGGTGGATATCGCCGCGAACTACGAACACAAACACCAGGTGCTTTCTGCCGAAGATGCCAGCAAAGGCTTGATGAAAATGACGGTGGATATCTGCAAATCCATCTTCAGGACTCTGGCATCGGAAGGGGTCGTATTTTCCGACGGCCTGTT
The DNA here is from genome assembly GCA_031426955.1 of Sulfuricella sp. Taxonomy (GTDB): domain Bacteria; phylum Pseudomonadota; class Gammaproteobacteria; order Burkholderiales; family Sulfuricellaceae; genus Sulfuricella. The sequence goes on along the minus strand of JASJPA010000037.1, from coordinate 17,607 downwards.
CAAATCCCTGCTCGTAGCCTACCTGCGTCAGGCCGAGGACACGATCCTGAAATACGAGGCCGACGCCGCCATCAACGGACTCAAGTTTGACCGGCACGAGGAGGCAATGGCGGTGGAAGCGTTTACCAGAGCCATCGACATGGCAACCCAGGTATTCATGGAAAATCCGATGGCCACGCCGCTCATCCCGAACTGGAACCGGGTGACCTCAGCCATCCCGGGTATTTTTGAAATGCTGAAAATGGCCGTGGATGCGGACAACAAATAATGGCGGCGTTGGATAAAAAATTACACTTGAAAGGAAACTCGAAATGAAAACGAACATGAACCGCTTGTTGCTGGCCTTCTTATTGGGCTCCCTGTTGGCCGTATCGGCTTGCAGCAAGAAGGAAGAAGACAGACCCCCGTCCAAAGTAAGCACCGAGGACGTGAAAAAGGAGGCCAAGGAGGCCATCGGCACCGCCATGGACTACGCGAAGCAGGAGCGCGACGAGTTCGTCGGCAAGGCGCAAAAGGAGCTGGATGAGATCAACCCGAAAATGGAAGAGCTCAAGAAAAAAGCGCAAGAGGCGACCGGGGAAGCCAAGGTGAAACTGGATGAGCAGATCAAGCGCTTGCAGCAGGAACAAAAGGCCGCAGCAGAAAAGCTCGACAAATTGAAGTCAGCAACCGGCGAGGCCTGGAAGGATTTGAAGGCAGGTGTGCAAGCGGCCATCGATCATTTGAAGCAGTCCACAAATAATCACCAGGACTGAAGCAAGGACAGGCTGACAATGGCGCGGAGGGAGGCTGCTATACTGAATTTCGGCGTGGGCGCTCGGATGACCGTTTTCTGCGCCTCAGGCGGCAGTTTTCTTCGATGTCGATAAGGGGGGAATCATGGCTGAGCAACAGATTCAGGAAGTCCCGCAAGTGCGGAGCATGTCGGGTTTCATGCAAGGGTTTCGCGTGGTCATCGCATCGGCTCTTGTCATCCTGGCTGCGATTGGCGGCGTATACCTCTGGAAAGAAGTCGATTTGAACCGGGCTGAGCGTCAGATCACCGTGCAGAAAGAGCAGTTTGCCGCGCAGAAAGCCGAACTCCTCAGAAAGTCGGCAGCGCTTTATGCACAGGACAGGAAGGATGCCCTTTCGCTGTTCAGCGTCCCGCTGGCGTGGGCGGTGCGCCGCGAGATGATGAGCGAGAATCTTGATCAGATTGACCAGTATTTCACCGAGCTGGTCAAGGTAAAGGGTTTTTCCAGGATCGTTCTGGCCAAGGCCGACGGTGTCGTGGCGCTATCCAGCGACAGGAAATTCCTCGGCACCAAGTTCGACTCGATCTATCCCGCCGAGCACCTCACGGCAGAGCAAACGCAGATTCTGGAATCCCCTCCGGGCCAGTACCTGCTGGTGGTACCGATCATGGGGCTCAACAAGAGGCTTGGCACCCTGGCGATCAGCTATACGGCTGAAGCCTTCCCCCTAGCGGAATAACGTGTAACGGAATTGGGGGCAAGGCGATGCGCGATTCCGGCTTCAGATTGCTCAAAATAGGGCAGCGGATCTGGCCGAGATGCTGACGGTCTGCTCTAAATAACGGCGAGGGCCCCAGGGCATGAGAATGCGCACACGGGCAGCACCATTTCGACTGACACTGGCTCTGTTGCTGCTTGCACCCGGCTGGCTGATGGCGGCTGCGCCGCCGGTGATGGTACTGAAGATCGAAGGGGCGATCGGCCCCGCGACGGCGGACTACGTGGTGCGCGGCCTGGCGCATGCCGCCGGGCAGAAGGCGCAACTGGCGGTGCTGCGGATGGATACGCCGGGCGGACTCGATACCTCGATGCGGCAGATCATCAAGGCGATCCTCGCCTCAGAGGTGCCGGTGGCGGCCTATGTCGCGCCGAGCGGCGCGCGCGCCGCCAGCGCCGGCACCTACATCCTCTACGCCAGCCACATCGCCGCGATGGCGCCGGGCACCAACCTGGGGGCCGCCACCCCGGTGCAGATCGGCGCGCCGCCCGATTTTTCCGCACCGGGGAAGCCCGCGCCAAGGCCGGCCGGGGACGAGGCGAAACCCGATGACGCCCAAGCTCCGGCCGGCACCTCCAGACAAGCCATGAGCCGGAAGCAGGTCAGCGATGCCGCCGCCTATATCCGCAGCCTGGCGCAGCTGCGCGGCCGCAACGCGGAATGGGCAGAGCAGGCGGTGCGCGAGGCGGTCAGCCTGCCGGCCGAGGATGCGCTGAAGCTCAAGGTGATTGATTACGTCGCCGCCGATCTGCCGCAGCTGTTGCAGCAGCTCGACGGCAGGAAGGTGAACACGCTCGACCGGGAAGTCCTGCTGTCAACCGCGGGCGCGCCGCTGCTCAGCTACGAGCCGGACTGGCGCGCCAGGCTGCTGGCGGTGATCACCGACCCCAGCATCGCGCTGATCCTGATGATGATCGGCATCTACGGACTGTTCTTCGAGTTCACCTCGCCCGGTTTCGGCGTGGCCGGTGTGCTCGGCGGGATCTGCCTGCTGCTGGCGCTGTATGCCCTGAATCTGTTGCCGGTGAACTACGCCGGGCTGGCGCTGATCCTGCTGGGCATTTCGTTCATGGTCGCAGAGGCGTTTTTTCCCGGCTTCGGCGTGCTCGGCATCGGCGGCATTGCCGCTTTCGTGGTCGGCGGGGTGATCCTGATCGACACCGAGCTGCCGGGCTTCGGCATTCCGCTCGAACTGATCGTCGCCATCGCCGTGGCGAGCGCGCTCCTGCTCGGGCTGGTCGGCGGCATGGCGCTGAAGGCACGGCGGCGCCGGGTGGTGAGCGGCGACGAGGAGCTGGTCGGCAGCGTCGGCGAAATGCTGGAGGATGCCGAAACTGAAGGATGGGCGCGGGTGCACGGCGAGAACTGGCGCGTGCAAACCCGATCCCCCTTGCAGCGCGGGCAGAAAGTCCGTGTTCTGGCCCGAGTCGGCCTGGTGCTCCGGGTCGAGCCGGTTGAAGCGAAAAAACGGCACAACCACGAATTACACGAATAACCAAACAGGTAAATCGGGCTAGTGCGTAGGAGCGACCTCCAGGTCGCGAATTCGGTGGTTCGCGAGCCTTCCGGTCGCTCCTACGGGTTCATTTGTGTAAATTCGTGGTTAAAAGATTTTTCTAAATTAAACCACTAAGGAGAGTAACCATGTTCGAGTTCGGTTTCAGCGGCGTCGCATTGGTGATTGTCGTACTGGTTGCCGCATCGTTTCGCATCCTGCGCGAATACGAGCGCGGCGTGGTGTTCCTGCTCGGCCGCTTCTGGAAGGTCAAGGGGCCGGGCCTGGTGGTGGTGATTCCCGGCATCCAGCAGATGGTGCGCGTCGATCTGCGCACGGTGGTGCTCGATGTGCCGACCCAGGACGTGATTTCGCGCGACAACGTGTCGGTCAAGGTCAACGCGGTGGTGTATTTGCGCGTGGTCGATCCGCAGAAGGCGATCATCGAGGTCGAGGACTTTCTCAATGCCACCAGCCAGTTCGCGCAGACCACGCTGCGGGCGGTGCTCGGCAAGCACGAACTGGATGAGATGCTAGCCGAGCGCGAGCGGCTCAACCTGGACATCCAGCAGGTGCTGGACACGCAAACCGATGCCTGGGGGATCAAGGTGGCCAACGTGGAAATCAAGCACGTCGACATTGACGAGTCGATGGTGCGCGCCATTGCCAAGCAGGCCGAAGCGGAGCGGGAGCGGCGCGCCAAGGTGATCCACGCCGAAGGCGAACTGCAAGCCTCGGAGAAGCTGCTGCAAGCCGCGCAAATCCTTGCGCGCCAGCCGGAGGCGATGCAGTTGCGCTACCTGCAGACGCTCGCCGGCATCGCCGGGGACAAGACCAACACCATTGTTTTTCCGGTGCCGGGGGATTTCATGGAATTGCTGGCCCGCCAGAAACCATCTGGCGGCGGGGTAAGCCCTAAACCGGACGAGCCGGAACCAAAATGGGGGGTGTAGGTTGGTGGTGAGCGTAGCGAACCCCAACACAATGCTGATATAGAGACTAAAACCCGCAGTTCAATCCGCAGATTACACAGATTCACGCAGATTTTCATATGCTTGCGAGTGAGCAGCGCATCACCCAAAAGGTGCGTCACCTATCCAATCTTACTCGCTGTTTAATCTGCGAAAATCTGCGTAATCTGCGGACAATTGTTTTTTCTATGATGACTTGCCACGGAGGATAACCTCATGCAACCTCTCACCCCTATCGTCGCCGCCACCGACTTTTCCGCCGCTGCCGGGCAGGCGGTGCGGCGCGGCGCGCTGATCGCGCAACGGCTTGGCGCGGAAATGCACCTGCTGCACGTGGTGCATCCTCTGGATCTGTATCCGGGGCCGGACCCCGCAGCCGATTTCCGGATGAACCATGAGCAGGCATTGCAGGCGGCGGGCAAAACCCGGCTCGACACCCTGGCCGCCAGACTGCGCAAGGATTTCGCCATCCCGGTTGTGGCCGCCACGCGCATCGGCCGCGCTCACACGGAGATCGCCGACTATGCTGCGGCCAAAGCCGCCGGCCTGGTGGTGGCCGGCGCGCGCGGCGAGAACACCCTGCTCGACCTGCTGATGGGCTCCACCGCCTCCCGCCTGTTACGGCTGGCGACCTGCCCGGTGCTGATCGTCAAGAACGCAAAGGTGGAACCCTATCGAAGCGCCATCGCCGCAGTGGATTTTTCGCCGGGATCGATCCATGCTCTGGAGCTCGCGCGCGCCGTCGCATCGGGTGCGCGGATCGAGGTGCTGCATGTTTACGATACCGAGCATGATGACCGGATGCGCCAGGCGGGGATGGACGAGGCGTTCATCCTGGATCGTCAGGCACGCGTCCTGAAGGATGCGGAAAATCGGCTGGATATCGAGTTGGCAGGACTGAACGACGGGAATATCACGCGGCACGTCATGGCGGCCTATCCCGCCGCCGCCATCTGCGACCGCGCCAGAACCCTGCGCGCTGACCTGATCGTCCTTGGCCGCCACGGCAAGAGCGGCATGCAGGAGTTGCTGCTGGGCAGCGTCAGCAAGGACATAGCCAGTGCGGCGGACTGCGACGTGCTGTTGTGCTACTGACGGGCATGGTGCGAAGCAGAATGGAAACAACATGATCTGGCACGAGGTCATCCAGGTGCGGCAGGACGTTTCGGCGTGATGGAGAGAATTACCCAAGGAGTCTGAATAATGTTCACCGTGAAGCGGATAGTGACGGGCACCGACCTGTCCTGGTACGCGAGCCGGGCCGAAGCCCGGGCCGCCATGCTGGTGCGCGAACTGGGTGGCGAGGAGCTGTACCTGCTGCACGTCATCGGCAGCGTGGCGCTGGAATCGCTGCGCCATCTGCTCACCCGGTACCCTCAGGAAACCGAGTGGCGGCTGGTCGATTCGGCCAAGGGGCAGCTGGCCCGGCACGCGCGCGAGTTTGCCGAGCAACACCGCATTCCGGTCACGCCTGTCGTCGAGATCGGGAGCGCTCACGCCGAAATCGTGGCCCACGCCGACGCCCTCAACGCCGGCCTGGTGGTGCTGGGCGCCCATGGCGGCAGCTTCGTGCGCGAGCTGTTTCTCGGCAGCACCGCCGATAAGGTGCTGCGCAAGCTGAGCCGCCCGGTGCTGATCGTCAAGCGCGAGCCGCGCGGCCCCTATGAGAAAGTGCTGGTGCCGGTGGATTTTTCCGAACCCTCCCGGCGAGCGGCGGAGATCGCCCTGCACATCGCCCCGCAGGCCGACATCACCCTGCTGCACGTGTTCGAGGTGCCGTTCGAGGGCAAGCTGCGTTTTGCCGGCATGAGCGACGAAACCATCCAATCCTGCCGCGCCGAGGCGCGCGAACAGGCGAACCGGGCCATGCAGCTATTCGTTTCCGCAATGGGGGCCAACGGCCGAGTGTCTCACCGGGTCGAATTCGGCCATGCGCCCAGCGTGATCCGGGAGCAGGCGGATGCCCTCGAGCCCGATCTGATCGTCATGGGCAAACACGGCCAGTCCGAGTGGGAAGACATGCTGCTCGGCAGCGTCACCAAGCACGTGCTGCGCGAAGCCAGCTGCGACGTGCTGGTGGTCAGCCCTGACCGCTTGAAAGGGGCCTGACATACAGCCTGAAGACACCTTGCATCCGGACATCATCCCGTGCGCAGCCGCGGGCACGCTGCCGGAGTTATTTGCCCTGCGCATCCAGCGGACCCCCGAGGCCCCGGCCTACCGGCAGTTCGACGCCGCCGGCGGGGCGGCGGGATGAGCGCGAGTCTCAGTCCCGTCCTCGCCGGCCTCGCCCGCTTCGGCCGGCGCCCCGCCATCCTGGCGCTTGGCCCCGAAGGCGCCGTCACCTGGAGCTACGCCGAACTCGCCTCCCATGTCGAGGCGCTGGCGGGCGGGCTCGCCCAGGCTGGCCTTATGCACGGCGAGGCCGTGGCCCTGTTCGCGCCCGACAGCCCGCCGTGGATCGCCGCGGCGCTGGCGGTCATCCGCGCCGGCGGCGCTGTGCTGCCGGTGGACGCGCAGCTCGCCGATGACGTGCTGGCGCATGTGCTGGCCGACAGCGGCGCGCGCATCATTTTCACCGCATCCGACCGCGTGGAGCGGCTGGCGCGCCTGGCACCCGCGGCCCGGCTCGTCCTGCTGGATGCGCCCGGCGGCGACGCGCGCGGCTGGCAGTCCCTGCAGGCACCTCACGCGGTCGTACTGCCACAGGCGGGCGCAGCCGACCCGGCCGCCCTGTTTTACACCTCGGGCACCACCGGCCGCCCCAAGGGCGTGCCGCTCTCCCACGCCAATCTTGCCTTTCAGCTCGATGCCCTGGCCGCCACCGGCCTGCTCACCCCCTCCGACCGGGTCGCCCTGCCGCTGTCGCTGCACCACGTCTATCCCTTCGTGCTGGGGCTGCTGGCGCCGCTGGCCTTGGGGCTGCCGCTGATCCTGCCGCAGGCGCTCACCGGCCCGCAGGTGCTGCGGGCGCTGAAGGAGGGCGAGGCCACGGTCATGGTGGGGGTGCCACGCCTGTACGCCGCCATGGTGGCCGGCATCGAGGCGCGGGTGGCGGCGCGCGGCGGCATCGCCGCCGTCCTGATGCGCGGGTTCATGGCCTGGTCGCTGTTTCTCAACCGCCTGGGGCTGGACGCCGGCCGCGTGCTGTTCGGCCACCTGCTGCACGCCAGGCTCGCCCCCAAACTGCGGCTGCTGGCCTGCGGCGGCGCGGCGCTGGAAGCAGAGCTTGCCGCCAAGCTCAGGGCCCTGGGCTGGCAGGTGGGGATCGGCTACGGCCTGACGGAAACCGCGCCGCTCGTCACCCTCAACCCGCCGAGGGGCCGCCTGGGCAGCGTCGGCCGCCCGCTGCCGGGGGTGGAGGTACGCATCGATGCGGACGGCGAGATCCAGGTGCGCGGCCCCAATGTCTTCAAGGGCTACCGCAACCTGCCGGAAAAGACACAAGAAGCCTTCACCGCCGACGGCTGGTTCCGTACCGGCGACCTGGGGCGATTGGACCCCGACGGCTATCTGTTCGTCACCGGCCGCGCCAAGGAACTCATCGTCACCGCCGGCGGCGAGAACGTGCAGCCCGAGGAAGTGGAGACGGCCTATCAGCGCCATCCCTACATCCGCGAATTCGCCCTGCTGGAAGACCGCGGCCGCCTGCTCGGCCTGGTGCTGCCCGATCCGGGCGCCATCCGCCGCGCCGGGCACACCGACATCGACGCCGCCGTGCGCCGGGCGGTGGCGGAGGTGAGCGCGGGGCTCCCCTCCTATCAGCGCGTCGCCGAAATCGCGCTCACCCGCGACCCCTTGCCGCGCACCCGTCTGGGCAAGCTGCGCCGTCATCTGCTGGCCGCGGCCTGGCAGGCCGCCGGCGAGACGCAGCCCGCGCGGGCCGAACCCCTGCCGCCGGACGAATGGCCGGAGGCCGACCGGGCACTGCTGGTCCAGCCCGCGGCGGATCAGACCTGGGACTGGCTCGCGCGCCGCTTTCCCGTCCGGCGCCTGACTCCCGACACCAGTCTGCGCCTGGATCTGGGGGTGGATTCGCTGGCCTGGCTGGATATTGCCCTCGATCTTGAGCGGGTAGCCGGCGTGGAATTGACCGAGGCCGCCATCGCCCGCATCGAAACCGTGCGCGACCTGTTGCGCGAAGTGAGTGAAGCGAAGGCCGGCGAAGTCTGCGCCGCCGCCTGGGATCAGCCCGAGCGCGTATTGACCGCGGCCGACCTGCGCTGGCTGGCGCCGACCGGGACGCTCGCGCGCGCCTCTGCCTGGGGCTTCGTCCGGCTCCTGCAACCGCTAGCCCGGCTGGCCTTTGATCTGCGCGTGGAAGGCCGCGAACACCTGCCGACGCGGGAGCAGGTCGTCTATGTCGCCAACCACGCCAGCTTCCTCGACCCCTTCATCATGGGCGCCGCCATGGGGCCGGCGCGGGTGGCGCGCACCCGCTGGACGGGCTACACCGGCATGGCCTTCGCCAACCCGGTGACGCGCTTTCTGAGCCGCATCGCCCGCACCCTGCCGGTAGCGCCGGAGCGCGGTGCGACCGCCGCTCTGGCGCTCTCCGCCGCCGCCATCCGGCAGGGCGACAGCCTGGCCTGGTTCCCCGAGGGGCAGCGCACCCCGGACGGGCGCCTGCACGACTTCCGTCCCGGCGTCGGCCGGCTGCTGGCGCGGTTTCCGCTGCCGGTCATCCCGGTGCACATCGCCGGCAGCTTCGAGGCCATGCCGACCGGCAAACACTGGCCGCGCTTCGTCCCTGTCATCATCCGCTTCGGCGCGCCCATCGACCCGCGGGCGCTGGCTCCAGACCTGGCTGCCCCGGATGCTCCGGAGCGCCTCGCTCTCGCCCTGCAGGAGGCGGTAGCCGGCCTGGAAGCGCCGCAGCGAAAGCCCCCGGAGGATGCCCCATGAGACGCCCGCCCTGCTCGCCGCGACCGCAGGGCCGCAGCAAATGCCTGTACCGGGGAAGCGCCAAAGCTTTGAGCGGTTGGCTGGGTGGTAAACTGCTCGATGGACAAGTGAATAGGTGGTGCTTGAATGCTTGAAATCCTGCAAACCTGGCTGCAGTTCGCCATCGTCTCCGGCGTGATCGTGGTGGCGGGCTACCATCTCTCACGCTACGGCGACGTGATCGCCGAAAAGACCGGGCTGTCGGGCTCGTGGATCGGGCTGGCGCTACTCGCCACGGTGACTTCCCTGCCGGAGCTGGTGACGGGCATCAGCTCGGTGGCCGCCGCCCACGAGCCGGACATCGCCGTGGGCGACGTGCTCGGCAGCTGCGTGTTCAATCTGCTGATCCTCGCCCTGCTCGATGCCGTTTACCGCAAGAGTTCGATCTTTGCCGGGGGAAGGAAGGGCCATCTGCTGATCGCGGCTTACGGCATCCTGCTCCTCGCCATGAGCGCGGCGGGCCTGCTCCTCGCCCAAGCCGGGCGGATGCCGGCGCTGGCCCACGTCGGCCTGTACGCGCCGGCCATCGTGCTGGTTTATCTGGCGGCGATGCACGCGGCGTTCCGCTACGAGCGGGAGGACGTGGCGGAATTCGAGGCGGCCGAGGCCGCCCGCTATCCCGGCATCACCCTGCGCCAGGCCGGGGCGCGCTACGCCGTGGCCGCCGTCGCGGTAGTGGCAGCGGGATCGATGCTGCCTTTCATCGCCGCCGACCTTGCCGACCTGATGGGGTGGAGCCGCAGCTTCGTCGGCACCCAGTTCGTCGCCGCCGTCACCTCCCTGCCCGAGATCACGGTGACCTTCGCGGCGCTGCGCCTGGGCGCCATCGACATGGCCATCGCCAACCTGCTCGGCAGCAACCTGTTCAACATCGCCATCCTCGCGGTGGACGATGCCTTCTATCTGAACGGCCCATTGCTCGCCCACGTTTCCCCGGTTCATGCCGTTACCGCCTTGGCCGCCATCGCCATGAGCGCGGTGGTGATGATCGGCCTGCTTACCCGGCCGCGCGGGCGCATCGGCGGCGTCATGAGCTGGCCGGGTCTGGCCCTGGTGGCGATTTATCTGCTCAACAGCTATGCACTTTACTAATTCAGAATCGCTTTCAAGGTGACATGAATTTTGTAGGAGGCCCGCCCCCGGGCCGATTATGCGAGCATCCGCTGCGCGGCTTGCCTGCTAGACCCGCTTCGCGGCGAGGGCGCCGCTCCCACAGATGGCTGTTTTGATTGTGAATTGGAATAAGGAAACATCCATGCGGGACACGAACCCACAACCGGTCTGGTCGGTTTCAGGCGACGCAGCGCTAACTCGCCTGGACTCCACCCTCCAGGGCCTGACCGAAGCCGAAGCGCGGCTGCGGCTGGAGCGTCACGGCCCCAACCGGCTCAAGGAAAAGCCGCCGCGTCCGACCTGGATGAAGTTCCTCGACCAGTTCAAGGATCTGCTGGTGATCGTGCTGATCGGCGCAGCCGCGCTGGCGGGGGCCATCGGCAACCTGAAGGACGCGGTGGTGATCCTGATCGTGGTGGTGTTCAATGCCTGCCTCGGTTTCTACCAGGAGCACCGCGCCGAGGCGACGCTGGCTGCGCTCAAGAAGATGCTGGCGCAGCATGCGCGGGTAAGGCGCGGCGGCGAGGTGATGGAAATCGCCGCCGAAAACCTGGTGCCCGGCGACATCCTGTTGCTCGAGGCGGGCGACCGGATTCCGGCCGACGCCCGCGTGCTGGCGGCGCACAACGCCGAGGTGGCGGAAGCGGCCCTGACCGGCGAATCCCACGCCGTGGGCAAGCACGCCGACGCGCTTCCCCCCGGTGAACACCCCCTGGCCGAGCGCTTCAACATGGTGTTCATGAACACCGTGGTGACCCGCGGCCGGATCGAGGCGCTGGTCGCCGCCACCGGCATGGAAACCGAGATGGGGCGCATCACCGGCCTGCTGGAGACGGCGCAGGAAACCCCCACCCCGCTGCAAATCCAGCTCGACGGGCTGGGCAAGCGCCTCGCCATCATCGCCGGCGTGGTGGTGACCCTGATTTTCGTGCTCGGCATCCTGCACGGCGACCCGCTGGTGCAGACCATCATGACTTCCATCGCCCTGGCCGTGGCCGCCATCCCCGAGGGGCTACCGGCGGTGGTGACGGTGACGCTGGCCATCGGCATGCACCGCATGGCGAAGAAACGCGCCATCGTCAAGAAACTGTCGGCGGTGGAAACCCTGGGCTCGACCTCGGTGATCTGCTCCGACAAGACCGGCACCCTGACCCTCAACCAGATGACCGCGCGCAAGCTGTTCTACCGCAGCCGGCGTTTTGTCGCCTCGGGCGAAGGGTATGCCGGCGAGGGCGGGATCTCCGCCGAAGACGGCCAGCCGCCCCCTGATTTTCTGCCTCTGCTGGCGCCCGCCGCCCTGTGCAACGAAAGCCGCATCCGCGCCGGCGAGCTGATCGGCGACCCCACCGAGGGCGCGCTGCTGGCGCTGGCCATGAAAGGCGGCGTCGAGCCGGACAGTCTGGCCGAGCACAGCCCGCGCATCGCCGAAATTCCCTTCGACTCGGCGCACAAGTTCATGGCCACCTTCCACCACGACGGGGAGTGGGTGCGCATGTTCGTGAAGGGCGCGCCCGACGTGCTGCTGGCGCGCGCCGGCAGCCATCTCGACGCAGCGGCAGAGTCGCCGCTGGACGCCGCCGCCCGCGCCGCCTTCGAGGCCGAGAACGCCCGTCTCGCCGGCCAGGCCATGCGCGTGCTGGCAGTGGCCAGTCGCAACATCCCGGCACAGCAATTCGACCCCGCCGGCGACCTGATGACCTGGGCACAGGAACTCACCCTGGTCGGCCTGGTCGGCATCATCGACCCACCGCGCCCCGAGGCGCGCGACGCGATCCGCCTGTGCAAGCGGGCCGGCATCCAGGTCAAGATGATCACCGGCGACCACGCCATCACCGCCGCCGCCATCGCCCGCGAGCTGGGCCTGGAAGGTGCGGTGCTGACCGGCGCCGAGCTCGACCGGCTCGACGTCGCCGAGCTTTCCCGCCACATCGAGGAAACCGCGGTGTTCGCCCGCGTCGCGCCCGAGCACAAGGTCAAGATCGTCCAGGCGCTGAAGGCGCGCGGCCATGTCGTCGCCATGACCGGCGACGGTGTCAACGATGCCCCGGCGCTGAAGAACGCCGACATCGGCGTGGCAATGGGCATCACCGGCACCGAGGTGACCAGGGAAGCCGCCACCATGGTGCTCACCGACGACAACTTCGCCACCATTGTCGGCGCGGTCAAGGAAGGCCGCACCATCTACGACAACATCGTCAAGTTCGTGCGCTTCCAGCTCTCCACCAACGTCGGCGCCATCCTCACCGTGCTCGGCGCGCAACTGATGGGCCTGCCCACGCCCTTCACGGCGATCCAGATCCTGTGGATCAACATCATCATGGATGGCCCGCCCGCCATGACCCTGGGGCTGGAACCCGCGCGCCCCGGCATCATGAACGAGCTGCCGCGCAGCACCGAAGCGCGCATCCTCACCCTGCCGCGTTTCTGGCACCTGCTCGCCTACGGCACCATTATGGCGGCGGGCACCATCGGGGTGTTTTCGTATGGGTTGTCGTCGGGCGGGATGGAACACGGTTTGACGCTAGCTTTCACTACGTTCGTGCTATTCCAGTTCTTCAACGTGTTCAACGCCCGCGCCGAGCACGGCACTGCTTTCAACCGTCAGTTCTTCGCCAACGGCAAGCTGTGGAGTGCGCTGATCGGGGTGGTGGGATTGCAGGTCGTGGTGGTGCACTGGGGCCCGGCGCAGGCCATCTTCAGCACCGTGGACTTGAGCCTGCATGACTGGGGGCTGGCGGGGCTCACCGCCGCCAGCGTGCTGGTGCTGGAAGAGGCGCGCAAGCTGGCGGCGCGCTGCTGTTCGACGAGGCGGTGAGACCATGTTCTCGATCCACGGCACCACCGGCCGCCCCAGGTTAAGGTTTTGGCGCGCACTGCTGTCGAAGCTCTCCGTAGAGAACCGACTTCACAGCGGGCGTGATGACCTCGCTGCTCTCCAGTTCTTCCAGCAATAAGGTTTGCGACTGCGAGAGCTCCTGCTCCAGCATCTGAAGCTGTCGCGCCTCAAGGGCAGGGAACTGTTTTAGCAGCGCCGCCGCCTTGCCCAGCGCCTGGCTTTTATGTTCATGATATTGATCGAGGATTTTTGAAAACACGGCATCCGCCGCAAAAACCCTGAGTCCCTGGTGCGCCTCCAACCGTGACAGCAAGTCGATCACCTCTTGCGAACTGATGGCCAAGGCGCGATAGTAAAGATACTTCTCTGCAGGATCGGTCAACCTGTCCGTTGACATGCCGATAAATTGCCGCAGGCGCAGCCAGCGCCGTTTCCCGCGCAGGGTCTTGATACTTGTAGCGCCTGACAGGCCCTGCTCAAGCAATCCCAATTGCTGCTCGAGTTTGCCCAGCACCCTGCGGTAAGCGGTTTCAGGGAGCTCCGCAGCGGCATACAGCGCTTTCAGAGTGTGCTTCTCGATCCCGATAGCATGAATAAGCAAGACACGGGCAAACATCGCCGCGGAATCATGGGCGTTGCGGGAAAGTTCGCTGTAAGCCTCCTGGTAAAGGCGGGTATACTTTGCCTGCAGGGCCTGCAGGACATCTCCGGCGACATGAGGTTGATCATGCAGGGACAGCAGACGCAACAAGGTTTGCGCATAGACATAAATCTTGCCCTCGAGGTATTCCATCGGCTCCAGCCCGTGCAATTCGTTGATGCGGAAGCGACGGATCGCGCCGCTCATGGTCGTAGCCTTGATGAATAGCGTGAAATAGATGCACCCGATCGTGAGCGCCAGAATGAATTCCCTGATGGAGTAGGCCTGTTTCCATTCCGGATGGCTCAATGTCTCCGGGATGATGAGCACCATGGTAACCGCGAGGACGCCGCGCAGACTGCCCCAGGCCATGAGGTGCTGCCAGGAAAGCGGGATGGGCTGTTCCAGACGAACCGCATTCATCACGCCGATGACCGGATATACCGAAATGGCGCGTGCCACCACGACCACAACGATGATCACCGCCAGGGCGGGCAGGATGTCCAGCAGGCTGACCGACAGGGTATTAAAGAGCAGGCCCAGCAGGATGAATACCAGCGAATTGGCGACAAAGGCCGCATAGCCCCAGAAACGTTCCATATAGGCCAGAACCCCGGGCATGACCTTGAAACGGCCATAGCTGCCGATAACCAGCGAGGCGATCACGGTGGCGAGGATAGAGGAAACGTGGATCGGCTTGCCCATCAGCGTGAGCGAGTGGGAGATGAGTTCGGCCAGCAGAAAGGTCGTATGCGCGGCAAGCATGGTCAGGGTAATCTGCAGGTGCTCGTGGCGGGCAAACTGGAGCAGCTTGGAAAAAACCCCACCCATCACAAAGCCGAAAACGGTGCCACCAAGCAGCATGGAAAGAAAAATGAATATGCCATGCAGTAGCGAGGCTGCGCCCTGAAAGCCCGCGCTCGCCGACTCCAGCACAATCAGGAAAAGTGCCAGCGAGGTCGCATCGTTGAACAGGCTCTCCCCCTCGAAAATAAGCGCCAGGCGCCGTGGCGCGCCGAAGTCCTTGAACAACGCAAGAATAGCGACCGGATCGGTAGCGGAGATCAGCGCGCCGAACAACAGCACGACGATGAAGGGCACCTCGAGACCGATCGCCCCCAATCCCCAATAGCCAGCAAAGGCAACAAAAAATGCCGACACCAGAAGGCTGACGATGGCGAGCGCGGAAATGGCGCCGATATTCTCTCCTATCCGGCGGATGTTCATGTTGAAGGCCGATTCGAAAATCAGGATCGGCAGAAAAATGAAAAACAGGATTTCCGATGTCAGCTGGAAACTGGTGATATAGGAAAAGGCCGGCACCTTGCTCAGGGGGATGAGCAGGAGACCGACCACCACCAGCAGCACGGAATAAGGCACCCGCATTTTCGGCGCGGCGAGATGGGTCAAAATGGACAAAAACAGGAGGGTGAGGAGAGACAGGATGATCTGAACGGTCGAACTCATCGCGTTAACCCCATGCGTGAAAATATGGCAACGATACCCTGTTTCCCTTACCGCCAGATAGCCCCATTCTCATCCTTGGCCCGGGCAAACCATTTGCACATATTGGAAACGCACCAGCGGGAAAGCGAGACGCCATTCGACATTGATCTTCTGAAGGGGAGTGTAACAACACATCGTGATGCACTTTTCCCCATTCCATGCCAGAATAAACACACTGTTTCCGCCGTTTTCTTATAAATCAACACAAAAACTAATACTATGGAATCTTCTGCATCACTGGAACTGGCCAAGCACACCCTTCTGCTGTTCGGCCTGATCCTCGCCGTAGGCACGTTTTCCGGCCTGTTGGCCCGCCTGGCGCGGGTGCCTGACGTGGTGGTATTTCTCCTCATCGGCATGCTGCTCGGCCCCGGCGTATTCGGGCTGGTGGATATCAAGGCTGA
Organism: Sulfuricella sp.; assembly: GCA_031426955.1. Lineage (GTDB taxonomy): Bacteria > Pseudomonadota > Gammaproteobacteria > Burkholderiales > Sulfuricellaceae > Sulfuricella. The sequence goes on along the minus strand of JASJPA010000037.1, from coordinate 2,183 downwards.
TTCCGCAATCAACCAGTTGCTCCTGATTTTCGGCTCCAGCTATATCCTGTTCGACGGCGGCGCCTCGATTCGTCTCAAGGTACTGAAGGAAGTGTGGATTACCCTTGTCGTCATCTCCACGGTCGGGGTGCTGATCACTGCCGCCATTACTGGCATAGCCGCGTATTACATCCTGGGCATTCCTTTCATCGTGGCCTTCTTGCTGGGTACGGTCATCGCTTCCACCGACCCGGCCACCCTGGTGCCGGTGTTCAAACAGATCAAGATCAAGGATCGCGTCGCACAGACGGTAATGAGCGAATCCGCATTCAACGACGCGATGGGTGCAATCATCACTTTCACCGTGCTCGGCGTGGCGATGGGCGCGGGCGAATTTTCTCCCGGCGACGCGGTTGCGGATCTGGTCAAACAATCGGTGCTCGGTATCGTGATCGGCGGCGTCCTCGGCTACCTGGCCGCCTTCATGATTTCGCACGAGAAATTCGGCTTTCTTGCCGAATATGCGCCGGTAGTCACCCTGATGGCCGTGATCGGCGCCTATATGGCTGCTGACGGTCTGCATTCCAGCGGCTTCATGGCGGTGTTCGTGTTCGGCATCATGCTCGGCAACCAGGAGTCCCTCGGCTTCAAGCGTATCTACCACGACGAGGCCATCCTCGAAGATTTCATCATGACCACTTCACTGATCATGCGCATGTTCATTTTCATTCTGCTCGGCACACAGGTGGATTTCGGCCTGATGAACAAGTACCTGCTCGGTGGCGTCGCAGTGGTGACAATTTTCATGCTGGTGGCGCGTCCGGTAACGGTGTTCCTGTGCGCCCTGCCAGACCGGCGCGCCAAGTGGAGCTTCAAGGAAATGCTGTTCATGTGCTGGACGCGTGAAACCGGCGTGATCCCGGGCGCGCTTGCCGGCCTGCTGCTGGGCATGAAAGCACCGGGCGCGCAGCTCATCGCCTCAGTCACCTTTATCGCCATTTTGATGACTATCCTGATCCAGGCCACAACCACCAAGTGGCTGGCAAGAAAGCTGGATCTTCTGGTGGAGGAATAAACCGGTAAAAAGCAGTTAAAACCAGATTGTCCATTGGAATGCTCATGCGTGTAGAAGCGCCGCCCCCGGCGCGAATGTGGACGCAAATCGCGGCGAGGGCGCCGCTCCCACAGCGGGCGTTTTGGCTCTAATGGATAATCCGGGTTGAAGCGGTTTTAAAGTTCAATAAGGATTCCGATATGGCCAGTGCACCGCCCAACTCCCTGATCCATGCAACCATGGATCACCTTCGCCGCTTCGCACCGTTCGACCGGATGGAGCGCGACCATCTGGTGTGGCTGGCGCAGCGGCTTTCCCTGGGCTATTACGCCAAGGGCGAGGTAATCACCTCGCCCGAGCAGGGGGTGGCGTCCCGCTTCCTGGTGATCAAGCAGGGCGTGGTGCAGGGCGAGCAGGATGTGGTCCGCGCCCAGGAAGATGCCGCCTGGCTGGAACTGCACGAGGGCGAGTGCTTCCCCCTGGGCGCACTGCTGTCCAAACGCGCTGTCACCGGCACTTATCGCGCCAAGCAGGATGTGTTCTGCTACGAGCTCGCCGCGGCGGATTTCCATGAGCTGATCCGCTTGTCTCCGCCCTTTCAGGATTTTTGCACGCGCCGCATCGCTTCCCTGCTGGAGCAGTCGAAGCAGATCATCCAGGCGCAGTATGCGCGGTCGAGCTCGGAGCAGCAGTCGCTGTCCAGCCCCCTGTCGGCGATCATCCGCCGCGATCCGGTGACGTGCGCGCCCGTAACACCGGTGCGGTCGGTGCTGGAGACGATGCATGCCCTGGGCATCGGTTCGATGGTGGCGGTGGAAGACGGCAAGCCGGTCGGCATCTTTACCCTGCACGACGTGCTGAACCGGGTGGCGCTGGCGCAGATCGATCTGGATCAGCCGATCATCGGCATCATGAGCACCCATCTCACCACTCTTCCGCCCCAAGCTCTCGCCTACGAGGCGGCGCTGGAAATGGCGAAGCAGGGTTTCCGCCATGTGCTGGTGACGCAGGACGGGAAGCTGGTCGGCATCATTTCGGAGAAGGATTTGTTTACGCTGCAGCGGGTGGGTCTGCGCCAGATCAGCGCAGCCATCCGCGGGGCAAACGATATCGTCGCGTTGCAGCATGCCGCCGGCGACATCCGCCAGCT
>JASJPA010000036.1:0-8794 GCA_031426955.1 Sulfuricella sp. | reverse complement strand
GCGGGGCAAACGATATCGTCGCGTTGCAGCATGCCGCCGGCGACATCCGCCAGCTTGCCCACAACATGATGGCGCAGGGGGTGGCAGCGGAGCAGCTGACGCAGTTCATCTCCACCCTGAACGATTTGTTGACGGTGCGAATTATCGAGATGGAGTGCTCGGCGGCGGGCATCATGGAGAGTCCGCTATGCGCGGGATTCTGCTGGATCGCGCTCGGCTCGGAGGGGCGATACGAGCAGACGCTCAACACCGACCAGGATAACGGCATCATTTTCCAGGAGCCGGAAGGGACTTCCGCCGAGCAGGTGCGCGCTCAGCTCCTGCCGATCGCCCGGCGCATCAACGAGGCGATCGATGCCTGCGGCTTTCCGCTGTGCAAGGGCAATATCATGGCGAGCAACCCGCAGTGGTGCCTTTCCCTGAACGAATGGAAGGATACCTTCGCAGGCTGGATCGACCAAGGCAATCCCGTAGCCCTGCTCAACGCCTCGATCTTCTTCGATTTCCGGCCGCTGTTCGGCCGGCAGGAACTCGCAGGAGAGCTCAGGCATTGGCTGATGGGCAAGGCCGCTGCCAATCCGCGCTTTCTGCACCAGATGGCTGCCAATGCCCTGAACAACCGGCCGCCTCTGGGGTTGATGCGCGATTTCGTGGTGGGCGAAGAAAACAAGCTCGACCTCAAACTCAATGGCTTCACGCCCTTCGTCGATGCCGCACGGATCTTCAGCCTGGCCGCGAGCGTTCCCCACACCAACACGGTGCAGCGGCTGCGCATGAGCGCTGCCAAACTCGGCTTCTCGCCTGCGGAAACAGGGGCGTGGGCGGATGCGCTGCACTTCATCCAGTTGCTGCGCCTGCGGCGCCAGCATGAGGAAATCGAGAGCGGCAGCACGCTGGATAATCTCATCGATCCGGACACCCTCAACGACCTCGACCGCCGCATTCTCAAGGAAGCTTTCCGCCAGGCGCGCAAGCTGCAGACCAGGCTGGCGCTGGATTACCACTTATGAGCTTGTGGTCGCGCTGGTTTCCCGGCACGCCCCCGCTCGCCCCGGCGGCCGCCCGGCGGCTGGCGGCCTGGCAGGCGCTGAGCCCGGCCAGCAAGCCTGTTCGCCTCGACCAGAACCGCTTCGTGGTAATGGACGTGGAAACCACCGGCCTCAGCCTCACCAGGGATCATCTCATCGCCATTGGCGCTGTCGCCGTAAAGGAGGGACGCATCGACCTTGACGACAGCTTTGAAGTCGTGCTCCAGCAGGAAACTTCCAGTGGCAAGGACAACATCCTGATCCACGGTATCGGCGGTACCGCCCAGGTCGGGGGCATCGCCCCGGTAGAGGCGCTGCTGCGATTTCTCGAATACCTCGGCCGCGACCCGCTGATCGCCTTTCATGTCAGCTTTGACGAAACCATGACCCGTCGAGCCCTGAAAAAATACTTGGGACTGAACTTCCGCCACACCTGGCTCGACCTCGCCTATGTGGCGCCTGCCCTCTACCCCGAACTGGCGCGGAAATACCGCGCCCTTGACGACTGGATCGAGCATTTCCACATCCAGAACTTTGCGCGTCACAGCGCGCTGGCAGACTCGCTGGCAACCGCACAGCTGTTCCTGGTGGCCATGGAAACCGCACGGCAAAACAGCATCGAAAACCTTAAGGGATTAATTGAATTGGAAAAAGCGCAGCGCTGGATAAGCCGGACAAACTGACCATCGTCCAGTTTCATATCTAAGCTATAAGACACAAGATATATCAGTTGACCGGAAAAGCTTTACAAGCGGTTTTTTTTGCTTCTATACTTCTGCCCATGTCTCGAACAGATGGGAGCAACGCCATCACGGGATCATGAAATAAGAAGTCGGTTGGCCAGGGACGGTTGCACCACCCCTGGCTTCAAAAAAATCTGTCGATTCAGGAGGGGCAAGATGCAGTTAACCGAGAAACACAAGGAGTATTGGCACAGGAACCTCAAGATCACAGCGCTGCTGCTGGCGATCTGGTTCATCGTCACCTTCGTCTTCAGCTTTTACGCCCGCGAGCTCAACGAAATCACCTTTATTGGATTCCCGTTGGGCTTTTATTTTGGCGCCCAAGGCTCGCTGATCATCTATGTCGCGATCATCTGGTTTTACGCCCGCTACATGAACAACCTGGACCAGGAATACGGCGTCCACGAAGGGGAGGAGTAATCATGGCCCAAGCGCAATCCCAATCCGCATTTTTTTCCCAGCTGAAGAAATTCTACGGGTTCTATACCGGCGGCTTCATCGCCTTCGTGATCCTTGTGGCCATCCTCGAACAGATGGGGGTGCCGAATAAAATTCTCGGCTACATCTTCCTGCTCGCCACCATCGGCCTCTACGCCGGCATCGGCATCATGTCCCGGACCGCCGACGTATCCGAATACTATGTCGCCGGCCGGCGCGTACCCGCCTTCTTCAACGGCATGGCAACCGGCGCCGACTGGATGTCCGCCGCCTCCTTCATCGGTATGGCCGGCACGCTGTACCTTTCCGGCTACGATGGCCTCGCCTTCGTCATGGGCTGGACCGGCGGCTACTGCCTGGTGGCGCTGTTCCTCGCGCCCTATCTGCGCAAGTTCGGCCAGTTCACCATTCCCGATTTTCTCGGCGCCCGTTACGGCGGCAACATCCCGCGCACCATCGGCGTGTTTGCCGCGATCATCTGTTCCTTCACCTACGTGATCGCGCAGATCTACGGCGTCGGCCTGATCACCAGCCGCTTCACCGGCCTCGAGTTCCAGGTCGGGGTGTTCGTCGGTCTGGCCGGCATCATGGTGTGCTCCTTCCTCGGCGGCATGCGCGCGGTAACCTGGACCCAGGTGGCCCAGTACATCATCCTGATCTTCGCTTACATGATCCCGGTGGTGTGGCTGTCGGTAGTGCATACCGGCAATCCGATCCCGCAGATCGCTTATGGACAGGCGCTGCAAAAGGTCACCGTCAAGGAAAATGAGCTGAATGACCCCAGCACCGTCCTGGGCAAAGCCGAGGCGGAAGTCCGCGCGATCTTCAAGAAAAAACAGGAAGATGCGGAAGCCAAGCTGAAAGGGCTGGAAGCCGGCGGCGCCACCTACCTGGCTGAAGAGAAGGCCAAGGTCGAAGCCAAGCTGGCCGATCTCAAGGCGGCGCCCACTCCCGATGCGAAAGCCATCGAGGCGGCCGAAAAAGCGGTCACGGGCTTCCCTGCCGACCCCACTGCAGCCAAGGCAGCATGGAAGAAGGCGGCTGACGGCGCCAAGGCCAAGACCGCACCGGTCATGGCCCACGCCGAACCCTTCGCAAACAAGGGCGCCGAGAAGAAGCTGCTCAACACCAACCCTGCGGCGACGCCTGAAGAAATCACCACGGCCAAGGCCGCGGACGACAAGGAGTCGAACAAGAAGCGCAAGAACTTCCTCGCCCTGGTGCTGTGCCTGATGGTGGGTACCGCCGCGCTGCCGCACATCCTGATGCGCTACTACACCACGCCTTCGGTGAAGGAGGCGCGCCAGTCGGTGTTCTGGTCGCTGTTCTTCATCTTCCTGCTGTACTTCACCGCGCCTGCCCTGGCGGTGCTGGCGAAGTTCGACGTCTACTACCTGCTGGTCGGCTCGAATTTCTCTGACCTGCCCAAATGGGTAGCTGCGTGGGCGGCGGTGGATCCGACCTTGATGAGCATCACCGACATCAACAAGGACGGCCTCGTGCAACTGGCCGAAATCACCATCGGCGGCGACCTGATCGTGCTGGCGACGCCGGAAATCGCCGGCTTGCCCTACGTGGTCACGGGTCTGGTGGCGGCGGGCGGTCTGGCGGCGGCGCTTTCGACCGCCGACGGCCTGCTGCTCACCATCGCTAACGCGCTGTCGCACGACGTCTACTACAAGATGATCGACCCGCATGCCCCCACCACCCGCCGCCTGGCGGTGTCCAAGGGGTTGTTGCTGGTAGTGGCGCTCATCGCAGCCTATGTGACGTCTCTCAAACCCGGCAACATCCTGTTCCTGGTAGGCGCGGCGTTCTCGCTGGCAGCGGCGGGCTTCTTCCCGTCGCTGGTGCTGGGTATTTTCTGGAAACGCGCCAACAAACTCGGTGCAATCCTCGGCATGCTGGCGGGTCTGGGCATCACCATGTACTACATGTACATGACCTACCCATTCTTCGGCGTGAATGCGCCGAAATGGTGGGATATCGAACCGATCTCCGCCGGCATCTTCGGCATCACCGCCGGCTTCATCGGCGTGATCGTTGGCAGCCTGATCAGCCCTGCTCCAAGCAAGGAAGTTCAGGAACTGGTGGACCACGTGCGTTATCCCAACCTGGAAGGAGATATCAGCACCGCAGCCGCCTGATCCAGGCATCAACCGGGCTTCGGCCTGGAGCTGAAAATGAACAAGGCCCGCGCAAGCGGGCCTTGTTCATTTGCTGTCGAACTGAATTATTCCAGATTCACATTCGTCGATCCAAACTCACTCGCTGCAAAGAGAAAGCAAACCTTATCAGGCAACATGAAACAACGATGAGTCGCGAACTCGGTGGTTCGCGACCTGGAGGTCGCTCCTACACCATGCTATCCTTTGCGTTAGCGTTCTTATAGAACGGTCACAGATGCAAATCCTTCACCAGATGCGCCAGATCGCCGCGCTCGGCTTCCTTGATCAACTGGCGGGTCATGGCCGGATCGAAGCGCACCATGTGCAGCGCCACTTCCTTCACCTTTTCCGGCTGGTGGGCATGATGATAGGCCATGCCGAGCGCATACCAGGCGTGCCCGTTCATCGGCTGCAATCGCCCCGCCTCTTCCAGCGCCTGGGCTGCTTCCTGATGCCGGCCGAGCGCGCCGAGAGCAAGCCCCATGCCGTACCAGGCGCGGTCAAGCGTGGGTTTTAGCCGGACCGCCTCGCGAAAGGCCTCGACCGCCTGTTCATTGCGTCCCGCCTTGTCGCGGATGAAGCCGAGGTTGAAATAGACATCGGCACTGGGCTTGAGCCGCAGGCCGAGCAGGAAATTATCCTCCGCCTCGTCGTACTCGCCGCGCGCGGCGTGCAGATAACCCAGACACAGCGCGGCCTGAGCAAAGCCCGGATTGTGTTTGAGCGCCAGCCGGTATTCCTCGATGGCGCGCACCGGCTTCTTGAATGTCTCAAACGCCAGACCGCGCAGATAATGGCGCCATTGCTCGAAATTCATGGGATATCCTTGCGTTGGGAAAAATGCATTCTCCCTGTAAGCCCAAGACACTGCAATAGGCCACCGCAATAGGAGTATGAGGCGCGGGCAATATAGGCTAGAATTCAGCACTATGGCTCAATTCGAAATATTGCTGATCAGCATCCTGCGCACGCTGGTGGAAGTCGCCGGCCTTGCCCTGCTCGGCCAGGGTCTGCTGGCGGTGCTGGCCGGCAGCAAGCGCGACAACAACTTCGTCTACCGCCTGTTCCAGATCGTCACCGCTCCGGTTGTCAAGCTGATGCGTTTGATCACGCCGCGCTTCATCATCGACCGGCACCTTCCTTTCCTGGCCTTTTTCCTGCTGTTCTGGCTGTGGCTGGCACTGGCGTTCCTCAAGCGCTACCTCTGCGCCCTGCACGGGCTTGAATGCTAAAGACTGCCTGAGCTTTCAACTCAGAAGCTGTGAAGAAATGCTTGAACCCCTACCGCAGAGGCGCGGAGGCGCCGAGCTTCGCAGAGAAAAACGTTTGAGAGCAATCGGTTCACTCTGCGCCTCCGCGCCTCTGCGGTGGATTGTCGGTTTTTTCACAATTTCTCAGGGCAAGAAAGCCGCCACCGCCGCCCATCCGGCGAGCCCGACCAGCAACACCGCCCACAACATCCGGCTTGAAGAAATCGCCTCTTCGCTGGACCCGATCTTGTAGCCATTGATCATGCTGCGCACCAGATTCTCGCGATGCAGCAATCCGCTCACCACAACACCGGCCACGTGCAGGCCGACCACGGCAAGCAGGGTGCTGGCCAGGAATTCGTGGAATTCCTCCAGCCATTCGCCGCCAAGCTCGGCATAGGTCGCCCAGCCGCTGCCCGCCGTGGCGAACCCAAGCAGGATCAGCAGGTAGATCGCATAGCTGCCTGCCGGGTTGTGGCCGACCCAGTGGCCGCCCTCTCCGCGCAACAACCCGGCGAGATAATCCCGCGCCTGGCGCGGCGAAAACAGAAACGAGGTGAAGCGTGCGTAACGTGTGCCGGCGATTCCCCAGAATATCCGGAAAGCCAGCACGGCCGCCATGGTATAGCCGGCTGCGACGTGAACCAATCGCCATTCCTCGCTATCCCCGCTCAGCCAGGCCACGGCGAAACTCGCCACCAGCAGCCAGTGGCCGACGCGCGTCGGCAGGTCCCATACCAAAATCTTTTTCATGATTGCTTTTCCTTATTCCCAGCGCCGCCCGTCGGGCATGCGAATGCTGCGTTCCGACCAGTCGCCGCGCTCGGCGGTCACATGGCAGGCGGTGCAGTTGGCGCGGCTTTTGACCTTGGCATGCGACCAGACTGAATTCGACACCTCGCGGTGCTTGCGCTGAAACCACGCCGTGTCGCTGATGCGCAGCGTGTTCGCGCTATACCTCTGTTCCCGCGCCGCATAGCGCTCGAGGAAGGCGAGTATTTCAGCATTTTCCTTCGCATCCAGCGTGGCGTTTGCGCCAAAGTGGCGATCCAGCCCTTTCATCATCTGCCGCCAGTTTTCCGCCGTCAGCAGCTGCGGCGGATAGGCCATGTGGCAGCTGCCGCACTCGGTCTGCCATTGCGGGTTGGCGGGCACGGCAAGCTTGTGGCTATCGGCCAGCGCCGAAGAGGTGAGCGCAATCAGAAGAATGGCAATGAGCGATTTCATACCCGGCCTCCCTTACTGACAAATTGAATGAAATCGGCTTTTTCCGCGGCGCTGCACTCGCGCCCGACCACCTCCTGGCAATTGCGCCTGAACCATTTCTCGACCTTTGCCGAACTGGCAAAGCGCTCCGGATTTACGGCGGGAGAAAGCGGGGCGATGCGCTTGCTGGTCACGACATGCTTGCCTTCCGCCGTGGGCTGATCGCTATGGCAGGTCGCGCAACTCGGCATGGTTTGCGAAACTCCCCATTTGCGCGTAAAAAGTCCCTGGCCGCGCTCCGCCGAGGGGGTAAAACCCGGAGTGGCGCGCGCGGCTTCGGCCGTGTAGCCGGCAATCAGGCTGGATGGGGTTTCCGCACAGGCGGCGCCGGCGCCTGCAATAAACAGCATGGCGATACCTATTTTCTTTGCAGTCATAATACAATCTCCTTTATCTACCCAACATTTCCCGGGCTGCAAGCTCTTTGCCTGAGTCTCGGAACAGAGTGTGAACCCCGAGTCTTAACCGATGCTTAATGGAGAACGATGAAGGCACCGCGATGAGAGTCCTGCTGGTCGAGGACAACCCCCTGCTCGGCGACGGCATCCAGAAAAGTCTCTGCCATCTGGGTTTCACCGTTGACTGGCTGCGCGACGGCCGGCAGGCTTTGCACGCCCTGGCGAGCGAGGCTTACGCCGCAATCGTGCTTGATCTCGGATTGCCGCAGATCGACGGCCTTGCCGTGCTGCGCTCGGCGCGGGAATCCGGCTTGCGGACTCCCGTTCTGATCCTGACCGCCCGCGACGAAAAATCGGACAAACTCAAGGGATTCGGCCTGGGGGCGGACGATTACGTGGTCAAGCCGGTCGACATGGAAGAGCTGGCTGCGCGGCTGCACGCGCTGATCTGGCGTTCCGGCGGCCATGCCACGGCGCGCCTGTGCATCGGCGCCATCGAGGTTGACCCGGCGGCGCATCAGGCCTGGCGCGGGGGCGAACCGGTCGAGCTGTCGGCCAGGGAATTCGCCATTCTCGTGCAGCTGATGCAAAACGCCGGCCGCGTTCTCACCCGCGCGCAACTCGAAGAGAACCTTTACGGCTGGGGCGACAGCGTCGAAAGCAACACCATCGAGGTATTCATTCATCACCTGCGCAAGAAGCTCGGCGCCGATTTCATCCGCACCCTGCGCGGCATCGGCTATAGCGTGGAGCGTCCTACATGAAGCTCCGTCAGTTCTCCCTGCAAGTCCGTCTGATCGGCCTGATGCTTGCTGCAGTACTGCTATTCGGCCTGCTGGCCGGCATTGAGAGCTACCGTAACACCCTGCACGAAGCCGACGAACTCTTCGACGCCCAGCTCGCGCAACTCGGCCAGACCTTGCTCGCCGTCGCTATCCATGCCGACGATGACGAAACCGCAAGCATCGGGCCAATCGCACACAAGTACCAGCGCGCCCTGGCCTTTCAGGTGTGGAGCATGGAACACGACCAGCCTCGCCTGCTCCTGCATTCCGGCAAATCCGCGGCGGCGCTGCCCGACCCGCTGCCGGAAGAGGGCTTCAGCCATGGCGAATGGCAGGGAGAACGCTGGCGCTACTATCGGCAGAGCGACCCCAGACGCGAACTGGAAGTGGTCGTCGGCCAAAGCGACCTGGCGCGCAACGATCTCGCGCGGGAAGTCGCCTGGCACAACTTGCAGCCCTTCCTGTTCGGTCTTCCGCTGCTGGCTGTCGCAGCGCTGATCGCCATCCGACTTGGCCTGCAACCGCTTCGCAAGTTGGCCCACGAACTGCGCCAGCGCTCGCCGGAACGGCTGGACCCGGTTCGCCTGGAAGACAGCCCCACCGAAATCGCGCCTGTAATCGAGGCGCTCGACCGCCTGTTTGCCCGAGTCGCCGGGACTCTAGCAGGCTGTTGAAAAACCCCCATCCAATCTATGCAAATGGTATAATGTAGCCATTG
>JASJPA010000035.1:0-99092 GCA_031426955.1 Sulfuricella sp. | reverse complement strand
TTTTGACAGGCATGCCCGAACCGCAAATACGCGTCTATCCCCGTTACACCGTCGTTGCGGAAAAACTGGAGGCGCTGACATCGCTCGGCATGCTGAACAGCCGGATGAAGGATTTCTTCGACCTCTGGGTGCTGGCGAAGCACTCGGACTTCGAGGGGCCGGTGTTGTCGCGGGCGGTCGCGGCAACCTTCGAGCGTCGGCGCACACCTATTCCCCAGGGTGCCCCCATTGGCTTTAGTGACGAGTTCATCAACGATGCCCAGAAAGAAAAGCAGTGGCAGGCATTCCTGCGCAAGAATGCCCTGGACCCGATGCCGCTGGCGGTGGTGATCGCCGATCTGCGTGAATTTCTGCTGCCGGTGTTGGCGGCGATCTCGGCACATGGCAGTCTCGACGCGGCCTGGCGGGCAGGAGAGGGATGGCGGGAGTAGTGAAGGCAGTTCGAGGGTGGATTTTCGGTACGCGAAGTCATTGATGCTGCGGAACGTGTCAGCGGCAGAAAAATTCTGGTGGTTGTTGCGCCGAGGCGCGCCGGCGACCCTGCCCGGTTGGTGGCGGATGCCTCCCTCGCACATCAGGAACTCGGCTGGAGGCCGCAATACAGCGAGCTAGAACAAATCATCCGCCACGCCTGGCAGTGGGAGCAGACGCTTGCTCAGCGTTTTTCCTCGTGATACTCGTCGTCGATGTTCACATCCCAGATATTCCGCTTTGACTTGATGTCGTTGACGATGTTCTCAACCGCCAGCTTGGCCGTGAGCATGGAATGGTCCTGGTTGTTGTAGCGGTGCATCCCGTTCCGGCCGATCAGGAATAGATTTTCAATCGAGTCAACGTAGTCCCTGACGACGTTGAATTCGTCATAGGTGCCGAAATAGGCCGGGTACGCCTTGGACATCCTCACCACCACGCCATCTGCCGCGTCTTCCGCATCGATCAGGTCGATCTTGGCGAGTTCGGCGGCGCCGAAGCGGATCAGGTCACCGTCCGCCCTCTTCCACAGGTCGTCGCCTTCGTTGCAGAAATACTCCAGCCCCAGCCAGATTGTTGATGGGTCTTTGACCAGGTAGGGGCTCCAGTTGTTGAAAACCTGCAACCGGCCGAGGCGGACGTCCTTTTCCTGGATGTAAATCCAGTTGTCGGGCGGCAGGTTGTTGGATGATCCGGACTGGACATGCCGGTGGGGTTTCATTTTCTTCACCAGCAGGCCGACCGTGAGAAAGTCACGATACTCCAGCCCGTTGGCCACGCGCAGCACCTCCTGGGGCGGGGCGGGCGACATGCCCGCGATAAGGTCGCGCACCGGCATGGTGGAGAACAGATAGTCGCAAGGAAAGCAAAATGGCTCGCCGGTATCCTGATTCACCCCGGAAACCGATACTACCCTGCCGCTCTCCAGGGCGATGCCGGTAACACGGTGGCGAAAATGAATTTCACCTCCTCCGGTCGTTACCCTTTCCGCCACCTCCTGCCACATCTGCCCGGGCCCGAACTTGGGATAGAGGAAGCGTTCGATCAAACTGGTCTGGGTTTCTTTCTGCTGCACCCCACCGACTCTAGGAGCATAGATTTTCTTTGCCGCATGCAGCAACGCTTTTCCGACCGAAAGCCCCTTGATGCGCTGCGCACCCCATTCCGGGCTGATCTTGTCGCAGGGCACCCCCCACACTTTTTCCGTATAGTCTTTGAAAAAGGTGAGATAAAGCTCCCGGCCGAAGCGGTTGACGATGAAGTCCTCCAGGCTGCGTTCGGGCTTGCGGGGAAAGAGGCAGGTGTAGAAGTAGCTGGTGGCGATCTTCAGGAGCCGGACGGCGCCCAGGTTGCGGATGGTCTGGAGGTTGAGCTTGATGGGATAGTCGAAGAACCTGCGCAGGAAATAGATTCTCGACAGCCTTGAGCGGATCAGCATCCGCTTGTCGGGATTGGCAGGATTAGGGGCGGTCTTGCCCGATTCAACCGTGCGTTTCTTGTTCTGGTAGGCGATTTCGACTGCACCATCGGCATCTTCTGCAGGCTCTACGGGAAGAATGTCCTGCCACCATTGCATCACCCAGTCCGACTTGGAGAAGAAGCGGTGTCCACCAATGTCCATGCGGTTGCCGTTATGGACGACTGTTTTCGAAATGCCGCCGATGTCCCCGCTGCCTTCGAGGACGATGGGCTTTATGCCGGTATGCTTCAGCAATTCCAGCGCGGCGGTGAGACCGGCGGGTCCGGCGCCGATGATGAGCGCGGTTTTATCAGGCATTTGACTGTTTGAGTGCGGGCTTTTTGTCGCCAGACCCTGCGGAGAAAAGCAATGCTTTCCTGGCGCTAAAATTGAACAGGAGAATCAATGCGGCAGCGACCATCTTGGATCCCAGGTAGTGAAACCCGACCTGTTCGGTGAAAAACCACATCAACGCGGCATTGAAGGCCAGACCGAGAATCCCGATGACGGCAAATATTGCAAACTCGTGAATTCGGTTGTCGACGCTACGGTGGTCAAACACCCAGCTTACCGATAGCGTGTAGTTGACCGCAATCCCAGCCATGAAGGCAATGGAGGCGGAAAAAAGGTAGTACAGCCTGGCGAACTCGGTGAACAGGTACAACAATGAAAAGTCCACGACAAAAGCCACACCACCGACGACGAAGTAACGAAAAAACTGGGCAGAAAGGTTGCTTTTGGGAGGGGAGAAGGCGGCAATCGGGTTCATAGTATCTTGAGATGGAATCTTATCGTCAATGCTGCTATCGGTTCATTCGAGAAGCCACATTAGATATAGCCATATAGGCAGTATAGTAGATTCTATAATTCTCATTTCGCGATATATCGCCTGTCATCTGCTCTCAAGAACTGTCGTGTCAATTGCCGGGTCAATATATCTCTGCCGCGTCGCGCAACTTCAGCTAATATAAATTTATATTCGATTACCACGGCGCAATAGCCTCAGATAGTCACTATGAATGCTCCTTTGGTTTCTGCGGTTATGCCCTGCCTCAACGAGGGGGAGACGTTAGATATCTGCATTTCGAAGGCGATAGCATGTTTTCGAAGACTTGGAATTGAGGGGCAAGTGGTAGTGGCAGACAATGGTTCGACCGATCGTTCCGTCGAAATTGCGAAGCGGCTTGGAGCCAAGGTTGTTCACCAGCCAGTCAAGGGTTATGGAGCCGCTCTGATGGCAGGTATAGAGGCGGCGGATGGTGAGATCATTGTCATCGGCGATTCAGATGACTCCTACGACTGGAGCGATATTGGCCCATTTATCCAGCGCATCCAGGAAGGTTATGACCTTGTAATGGGCAACCGCTTCAAAGGCGGGATCGAACAAGGCGCGATGCCCCCGTTGCATCGATATCTTGGCAACCCCGTGCTATCCCTCATCGCCCGCATTGTAAGCCATGCCCCGGTGGGCGATTTCCATTGTGGAATGCGAGCCTTTACCAAGGCAGCCTATCGGCAGATGGGTCTCATGACCCTGGGCATGGAGTTTGCATCTGAAATGGTTATCAATGCATCGCGCAATGCCCTCCGCATTACCGAAATTCCGATAAAGCTTTTCCCTGACAAGCGCTCACACCCACCCCACCTGAGATCCTTTCACGACGGCTGGCGGCACCTGCGTTTTTTAATGACCTATGCGCCGGATCATCTCTTCGCCATCCCCGGCGCCCTTATGCTGATTTTGGGGTTGGCGTTGCAGTTGGCGCTGGTCAATGGCCCGGCGCACCTTTTCGGGTTTTCTTTGGGAATCCATTTCCTCGCGCTCGGCAGTTTGCTCACCCTGGGGGGCTATAACGTCCTCAACCTTGGCATTCTAGGCAAGGTGATCGTCACACTCAAACATCCCAAGATGGAGAGTCGCATCGCATCCTGGTTCATGGAGCGATTCTCTCTCGAAGGCTGGCTCATTCTTGGCGGCCTGCTCACGCTTGGCGGCCTTGCCACTGATACGGTTATTTTTTTCGATTGGATACATCGAATCGGCGAGCCGATGGAGGGATCCGTCCATCTCGCCTTCGTCGCGTCGACCGCGATTGTGCTGGGGCTCAACGTAATGCTCAGTTCCTTCTTGCTCAATCTGCTCCTCAGCGAGGATTGGCCACATCATTAATTCCGGTTGTAGATCGCAGGTGCGGGGTATGACCTAATCTGCCACGTTTCCCCCCAAGACCCCATCATCACCCGTCGGGCGGTGGGATCGATCTCCCGCACCAGTTGCTCATTGAATTCCGCTCCGTGACTCAACATGATCACCCGCTTGCCTTGCAGGCGGGGAGGGTTTCTGACCAGATCCTCCATGTAATAGCCGGGGCGACTCTCCACGAACGTCACTGTCGGTTCACTTGTCCCCATCAGGGGAAGCCGTTTCAAGTGTTGGTCAATGAACGCCTCTGCTTGAAACAGCCTCAAAGGTGTGGATATCACCAGGCTGGAAAGGGCGAGATAGCCGACAACAGGGATCAGTCGTGTCGATGGCTGAACGTTTCCGGCGGACCGCGCTACAACGGCGGTAGCCAGCACGGGCAACACGCCCCAGGCTGAATGGAAATAGCGATAACCCCAGCCGTGACCTTGGTCGAAAGGGAACACAAAATAGCCAACATATGTGGCCGCAGCCGAGGCCAGCAACAATCGAACCGCAGTATTCTGGCTTCGGGAACGAAAGCCAAGGAAGGCCAGCAACATGAGGCCGGGAACAGCCCACAACCAGAGCTTGATCGTTCCCGCCAGTCGCATTGTGAGCACTGCCATATCCGGCAGGGTGACGATATTGCTTATGCGATCCACCCATGCGTGCCAAGAGCCACCAGCAGTCCAAATGGCGCCACCGCTCTCGTTACCCACGCTCGCGGTAGCCTGCAAGCCTGAACTGAACACAATCCAACCGACCCCAATGCCGAGCACCGGCGGCAGATACCCGAGCACAAGCATGCCTGCGACACGGAAGTCGCGCCTGTAGATCAACCAGGCGATCCAAGGTAAAGCATAGAGTGTATGAGGCAGCGGATTGTGCAATACCAGAGCCAAGCCGCCCACGAGACCGGCAACGAACGCCTTACCCGGCGTGGGGCGCAGGAGCAGCAAAGTGTAGACTAGGTTAAGCAGGAGATGCGCGGGCATCGAGTAGTACGACATCGCCGTGATGGTGTAGGCGGGAGAGGCGAGCGCGAACAAGATAGCCCAGCCACTGGCCTCCTTGCTGGCTAATATCTCCCTGGCAACCTTGTGAAGGGCGAGGAGTGAAATCGCGCCAATCGCCGGGTTGCATGCCCACGGAATCCCAAGAAAAGTAAACGGGGTGAGCAACAGCGCGAAGCCGGGCAGGTAGGCGGAAATGACTTCCCCCGTCTCATGAGACACAACCAGAAAATGATTCTGGAATGGCCCTGGAACAAGCCAGTCGATGAACGCCACGGGATATTTCCCGGCCAGATGTCCACCAGCGAAAATCTCGCTCTGGAACCGAGCGGAGTACTCATCCATGGAAATCGGATGGTCATGGTAGACCAGCAAAGCACCTGCGCTGAAAAAAACGAAAGCCGCTACAGCGGTGATGCCGGGCCGTCGCGCGAAAAAACCGACGACTGCCAGCACCGGTGTGATGCTTTTTGCCATAGCCGCCATTATCAGCAGACCTATGGTGAGCCAAGCTCCCCAGTAGTCCTGGTTGAGGAGCAGATGCCAGAAGGCATGGACAGTGCGGTAGTCGATGAAGAGCATACGGGAAAAGACAATGAACGCCAGACAAAGCCCCGTAATGACAAGGCTCCAGCTCAGGAATCTACTTGACTCACGTTCGCCGAGATAAATCGATGTGCGGTCTTGGTTCATTGTTGACCTTTGCCTAAACGGGTGAGCAAATGGTGGATGATTCCGGCATAAGCTTTCCCGCACACCTTCCATGACCATGTGTGGTGGGCAAAATCCGCCACTCGCTCTCTCATCTCTGCAAGACCCTGTCGGTCTCCCAATATGGCCTCGATGCGGACCTGCCAGACAGACGCCGCATTCGGCGCCTCGACATCTGCCGAATGAATCACCCCCGGCCCCAAGGGAAATGCTGCCGCGCTGTCAAGACCAACCAGCGCTGGTGTGCCGCACGCCATTGCTTCCTGAACGACGAGAGGGAACCCCTCACCCTTGCTCGGAATTACCAGCAAGTCGGCGGCCTGATACAGCGGTACCAGACAATCCTGCGGCAAGTCGCGTAGCACGAGCACGTTAGGCAACCCCCATGCAGCTGGATCCAAAGGGCCGCGACCGACAATAATCCATTGGCATCGGCTAAAACGTGCGGCTAGCTCTTCCAGAATCGGCAACCCCTTCTTCTCAACGAATCGACCCACGAAGAGGAGCAGGGGCTTTTCTGGCTCCACGCCCAGTTTGGAGCGCAGGCTGGCGCGCTTCTCCATGTCAGCGGGACAAAATAGCGTTGTATCAACGCCGTTGGGAATAACCAATGGCGGATGAGGGAAATTCACAAAACGCATAAAATACTCCCGCACCGCCTCGCTGACGAACACCACCTGATCGGCATGGCCGAGCGCCCATGCGCCCAGGGTGTGATTCAGAGTTGACAGCAGCTTGCGAAAGAAACCACTACGATAGGGCACAAAGCCTATGTGCTGAGTGATGAGCAGTGGCTTCTTCAGGATAACGGCGAAGACGCAGGCTGCGAGATTGCCTCCATAAATGAAGTCGTGGACATATACGGCAGAAGCGCGCCGGGTTTCGCGCCACAAACCGAAAATAACGCTGGGGGTCCAGAGGGGGTAGGGAACGCCGAACCAATGCTCGATTACGTTGCAGGCAGGGGCGGACACACAGGTCATGCCCTCTTTCCCACTTGGCGATGCATCGCAGGCGCTGGCATACCAGATGACTTGAAAGCCGGACTGCTGAGCGAACTGCTCGGCAACATGTCCGGCCACAAGCTCTACCCCTCCGCCATGACGTGGAAAGTAGTGCGTCACCATCAGTATGTGCGGTGCAGTCACAGTGCCCTCATGGTCAAGGCATTATTGATGGCGAATCTTGGTGTATCCGTTGGCCCTTCACGCCAAGCGCCAATGTTCGAAGGACTATCTGGAACTGAATGAGCGACATATACGGTTTCGAAACGGCAGGCATCCCTAGCCGCCTGGAAGATGAATATCTTCAAGGGGCGGGCCGTAAAATGGAAGAAAATATTTTTCACTGTGAGATGTCGGCGTCGGGCACCCGCGAAAATGTAAGTCTCGCATGCAGGACGAAGTTTAAGACTAGGAAGATCGAGCTGACAATCACGCTGGCCAGTAAGTAATGGATGCCCGCACCTCCGACCAGCAACCAGGTCAATGCGAGGTTCGCCCCTAGGCTGGCGGCCATGACCAGATAGTACCGACCCATTTGCTGCACGATCCGAGGCTGGTCGTCCTCGAACGTGAAGGACTTGTTCAGCCGGAATCCCAGTGCGTTGCTGAGGAGAAAGCCCGCCAACACTGAAAGGAGGTAGTGGTAGCCCAACACGCCGGTACCGACATGCAGGATGACTAGGTTGAACAGGGCACACAAACCGCCCACGCCCGCAAACCGGACAAGGCGCAAGGTCGCTGGTCTAGGGCCTCTCACCGCGCAGGCGTCAGCTTCCGGCTGCGTTTCCATGGGTGCGGCTCCGTTCGGGGCAAAGGGTGGAATGGGCGGCATGCACGAAGCTCAGGCCAGCACTCGGCATGCGCCGATTACCTCGTGCTGCATTTCCAGTACCGCCTGGGCCTCCTCGGATCCGATCCCCTCGGGCCCAGCACCTCCTCGCGTCGCCGCGAGAAAGCGCTCGAAGACCTCCTCGTTGCCGAAGAACAGGCACCCCAGCAGATGCTTGACCCCGCTGGTGAAATATTGGCCCCAGTGCTGCCCAGTCGCAGCCAGGGACGTGGTTATCACCGATTTGGTCGTGTGCCGCCCGTCGTTGGGCAGGAAGATGTAGATGTCCCGGAAGATGTCGACGATTCCCATGCCCTTGTCGCCGAGCACGGACACGAACCATTCGCTCAGAGGGGCCTCAAAATTCAGGTTCACCGAGACCGGAAACCGCCCCTGACTTCCTTCCGCGAGATAGTGGATATCAAGCATGGCCGGCGTAGCCAGTCCCTTGGTGCTCTTGACCATCGCCGCGTCCAGCAGTCGCGGTGTCCCCTTGCACAGGCGCCTTATCAGGTAGAAGAAATGGGGGCTTTCGTCATAGTACAGCCCCAACGGCAGGGACTCGTACCATTCCGGGAGCCGCCGCCCAGGATTACCGAGCTGACGTACCGCGACTGAGGCCACCGATCCAAGGCGCCCCCCTTCAACGTCCCTGATCAGCTTCCCGAACGACGTGGCGAACTGGAAATTGTGGACCACGGCCAGCACCCGTCCGTTATGTTGGGCCAATTTTTGCAGGGTGCGCCCTTCTTCCGGAGCCATGGCAAATGGCTTCTCCACCAGCACGTGCTTGCTGCACAGCAAGGCTTGGCGGGCCAGGTCGAAGTGGGAGTGAGGTGCCGTGCCGATGGTGACGGCATCCACTTCGTCGAGCCAGGGGATAGTGTCCAGGAACCCGGTCTCAGCATGGCGCCTCACTCCTAACGCCTGGGCTTGGTCGGCGGCCCTACCGGGTCGGCGATCCACGACTCCCACGATGTCGAAGCCGGGATTCCGCTTCATGACCGGGATATGACGGTTGGTCGACACCCAACCCAAGCCGACCACGGCCACTTTCAAAGGCTGCATGTCCATGGTTTGCATTTAAGCCTCCCCTTCAAGATTCCCCGCCAGCGGCATCCAAGCCACGCAAATACGCACAATCATACAGATAGAAATATTTCCCAGTCATTTTCTCGAAATGCCGTTCAATTACCCCTGCCCCGAAATCTTTCGACAGGATGACGTAATCCAGCGCCGGATCGTGGCACACGTGAACCAGCCCTGCGAAACTCACCTCGGGCAGTGTGGCCCGATCCCCCCCTGGTGCAAAAATCCCGTCCTTGACGCCTAGCGCAGCCAGGCGGTCCACTCTCCTTTTTCCTTCCATGGCGGTCTGGCGGTTGAATATCAGTCCCACGGTCTGGCCGAGAGAAGCATAGCTGGCGCGGCCGAGGCCAAACCAGGTCATTTGCACGTCATCTTCCCAATATACTACAGCGCCGACCGGAATGACCCGGCTGAACGAGGGCACGGTATTCTTTAGCGCCTGATGAGAGTAATAGCGCTGTAGTCCGCCCTGCCTGTCCCAGAAGACGAGCGAAAGCATCAACAGAAACACCACCCCTGCGGCTGCGGCAAGATGAACCGGTTTCCTGCGGTCGGCGCCATACCGCCACACTGCCAGGAAAATCAGGACGGCGATCACACCGCCTCCGGCGCTCAGGAACAGCATCAGCCAGACCAACCCGAATTCGAAGGCTGGACTTCCCATAGTATTCATCAGGGCCGAGGAGGTAGCATCCAGCCACAGGTTTGCCAACCACCAGGCGGCTGCCAGAAAGGGCAGTGCATAGAGCAGGCTGGCGATCCACTCCGGGAGAACAACAGCCTTCCCGCGCCGAAAATGCCAGATAAACAGCCCGCACACCAGCACCGCGAGCAGGCCGCCGATGCTGGCAAGGGTCAGCCAGGCAGAGAGAAAACCCAGCAGCAACAGGCGTGATGTCCGGTCCCGCTGCCAGAACTCCCCGACCAGCCAGGCGGCGGCAAGATAGGAAAACAGTTGGGTCAGCCAAAGCCAGCGCCAGGTCTGCAACTGGATCAGCAGCACATTGTGGAATACGGAGGTGCCCAGCCAGAACAGCAGCAGGGCCGCCGCCCCGATCACCAAGGGTAGTAAAAAGGCACGGCGCTGCTCGCCCTTCGCCGTGACTGCTGCGGTGGCAAGCAGACTGAAGGCCAACAGCGAGCGGGTGCCTCCTCCCTTGTGTTGCCATTCGTCCCAAAAGACGCCGGAAGCACGCACCACGGACAGTTGAAACCACTCTGCATCCATCACTGAAAACAAGCGGCTGAAGGGGGGGACGTCCATCCAGCCCAGGAGCAGCACGGCAGCCGAAGCCAGCACGCCAACACCAAGCGCAAGTCTCGGCTTGTCGCACGCTAGATACAGGCCGACGAAGGCGGCGCCCGCCAGGGCCATCAAGGGATGCATGGTGAAGACGGCAGCCAGGACCGCGAGCGAGGCAAGCCGTTTCCCCTGCAGAACCAGGGTCAGTGATAGCAGCGTCAACCCTTCGGCGACGAGTCTGGGCGTCAGGAAAGGCTCGGCATAGTCCAGAGTCCAGTCGCCGTAGTCGCGCGGCATCGCAATCACCAGCACCAGCCCGAGCCAGAGCGGGAAGCCGCGCAACAGACGGCCCGCCAGCAGCATGGCCGCACTGATCCACAGGGCGTGGCCGGCGAGAAGGAGGACTCGCATAGCTCCGTCGAGCCCGAACATGCGGATGAATGCGGCGTAAATGGGGCTGAACAGGGTAAAGTCGTCCTGCGAGCCGTACAGGAAAAACAGGTCTTTCCCGTACGTTTCAGGGCGCAAACGGGCCAGCGCCTGGAGCGCATAAAATATCCCATCTCCCCAGAGACCCTGATAAGGGTGGGAGAACAACCAGAGCGCCAGGAGCAGCAGAAAGAGTAGCGCCCTCGGCGTGCCGGCCCGTCCTTCAACGCAGAGTGGGATGCCCTGTGCGGCGGAGTTCGGCAGTGGATCCATCAGCATCGCAAAAGGTTCACGGCTTGCCGTCCGTGTTGGAGGCCCCTGCCCTGAAGTGAACCACCGCCACCTCGTCCGCATACAGACGCCGCCATCCTGGCAGATGGTCGAGCAGTTCGACGGCGGCTGTATTGACGGGCAGCAGGGTCCACTCAATGCGTCGTTCCCGCAACAGCTTGACCAGGCGCTCGGCGTTTTTTCCGGATATCGTCTCTAGGGTTTCCTTCAGAAAGGCGTCCCCGTACATGTCCGCGCGCCCATCGATGTAAGGTGGAATGCCGGCGAAAATGAGATAGCCGCCGAAATTGTAGTCATTCAGCACTGGGCCGGTCACTTTGGCTTTGCGTGCTGCCTCGACGGCCTTGGCGGGGGTAATTTCCGCGCTCGGCTGTATCGTCCCTGATCGGCCCACTGCCAGGGTGAAAAGAAGGAGAACCGCGGCGATGGTCACCACGGCAGTAGGGCGGGCGGGACGTGCGAGGCTTTGGAATACCCGGTCCAGCCCGGCGGCTTGACGTTCCTGCCGGGCATGAAGCCGCCATTGTGCGGTGAGGGGGGATGCCAGGAAAAGGGGGACAAGCAGGCCGAGCAGTTCGATGTAACGAGCGTGCTGCAGGGCGAGGTGCAGAAAGCCGAGCAGCAGGACGAGACGAATCGGCGGCAGCCGCCAGCCTTGGCGGAGGGCCGCCGCCAAACCGACCATGAGCCAGATTTCAAAAGGCTGAATGCCCCGGAAATTTGCGGGTTGCCATTCGCCGATCTGGCTCAGGGCGTAATTGCTGGAGAAAATCTGCGCTGTGAAAGCAATGCCCTGGATGCCGTGGGGGGTAAGCAGGGCGGCGAGCAGCGAGAGAGCGACAAACAGCCCCCAGGATTTCGCAGCCTGGAAGGTCTGGCCACGCTTGCGGGCGGCAAGGATGGCCTCCGCCGCGAAGGCCACGGCAAGTCCAAGCCCCAGGGTGAATCCGCCGTGAAAATTCGCCCACAGCGTCATTGCCGGCAAAAGCCACAGGCTGGGGGCACTTCCCTCCTCACTGGCGCGCACCAGGCCGGCAGTCCAGACCACCATCAGCGGCATCACCAGAACGTGGGGGCGGGCAAGCAAATGGGGAGCTGCCAGCATGGCTGCAAGGGCGGCGAAGATCAGGGCGTGAACCGGCTCCATGTTCCTCAGCAAAAAACGGGTCAGCACAGCCATCGCACAGGCGAAGGAGAATGCGGTCAGCGCAGCCACGCCAACCCACCCTCCCGCCTGATGGGCCAGGGCCAGGACAGTCTCGGCGAGCCATTCATGAGCCGTCCACTGCGCCCCGCGCAGGGTATGGGAGAAAGGGTCATGAGTGGGGATGGCCCAGTGCTCGAGCACCCAACGGCCGGTGGCGATGTGCCAGTAAGTGTCAGGGTCTCCCAGAAGACGCTGCCCCAGGGCAAGGAATCCGAGATAGGCCAACGATGCGACGATCAGGGGCCAGGACAGGCCGGCAGGGGCACGGTTGAGCGCAGTTTCCGATGACATAAGTGACGTTAACCGTTCATGTGTATCAGACGAGAGCAATCTACCACAACAATGTGAAGGTGCGCCAATGCGTGGGCGCAGGTCTGATGGAAACGGGTGGTTCGTTACCCGTTCAGGTTGTGCCAGAGTGCAACATGCGAAAAAAACACATGCCACTGAATTATTCTCAGCAGTTCCGCAGTGACCACGGCGAGACGGAGGAAGGTGTTGGCGCGTAGCTGAAAATGGTTCACAAGCAAAAAATAGGGTCGCAACATGAGGTTTTTCTTGACATCATGCCCGTGCCCGTCTAGTTTTTAATTAAGCTTGATCATGGACGGCGGTTTCCAGCCGTGAGATTGCGGATACCGTTCATGGGGCGAGAGTTTGCGGAGATGGCGTTCACGGTGCATTCACGGTGGCGTTGATCCGCAAAAGCAAGGAGTCGGCGCCAGGCGGCGGCGGCAGGGAGTGTAACCAACGTAAGGAGAAAGTTCATGAAAAGCTTGATTTCAGCCATCAAGGGTTTTTTGCATGATGAGGAAGGTGCCACTGCCGTTGAATATGGGGTCATGGTGGCGCTGATTGCAGCCGCGATCGTGGTGATCGTCTTTTTCGTCGGGCAACAGGTGAAAGAGGCATTTACGCGGATTTGTGTGGCTCTGCAAAACGTCGTCGGTGGGTCTTGCACCTAAGCGCATCATCCCCCCAGCCGGCCTTATCTTGGCCCGGTAATTAAATGACCCTCTCCCCTTATGGGAGAGGGGGTATAAGTGGGTGGATGAATTTTCACCCTCTCCTAACCCTCCCCGTCAAGGAGGAGGGATGCCCGCTGTTTGATTGCCGGAGCACTAGTTGTCGGCAAGCATATGAACAACACGACATTCAGGGAGAGCCATCATGAAAAGCCTGGTTTCAGCCGTTGAGCTTTTTTTGCGCGATGAAGAAGGCGCCACCGCCGTGGAGTACGGCGTCATGGTGGCCTTGGTCGCTGCCGCAATTGTGGTGATCGTATTTTTCGTCGGACTGCAGGTGAAAGAGGCATTCAACAAGGTTTGTACCTCTGTTGCGAATCTCGTTGGCGGAGCCTGCAGCTGATCGCTGTGCCTCGCCGGTTGGGTTGCTAATTACTTGGCTGGCAGTTCCATGTTCCCCATGAGGGTGCGTCAACCCTGCTGCTGTTCAGCGGGCAGGGGTTGCTCTATGCGAGTGGATTGATCTTTCGCCTACATGATGACACCAAAAATATTGGGATGGTTGGCGCTCCTGCCGATGCTCCTTCTCTTGGCGACAGCCGTCCTGGAAGACATCAAACATCACCGCATTCCCAACAGCATTGCCTTTTCCGGTGCGGGTTTGGGAATCCTTTTCAATGCTGTGTTGCCGGAAGGGCTCGGTTTCGTAAATCCGATGCTCCCCGGGGGACTCGGCTTCCTTGGCGGGCTGGAGGGCGCGGCGCTCGGCTTGGCGCTACTCCTGCCCATATATTTGCTGCGCGCCATGGGTGCGGGTGACGTAAAACTGATGGCCATGGTGGGCGCGTTTCTGGGTCCTGAGGACGTGTTTGGCGCCATACTCGCGACTTTCCTTACGGGCGGGGTATTGTCGCTCGCTTATGCTTGGAAAATCGGGGTATTGCGACGCACGCTGCAAAACATCTGGTTTATCTTGTATTCCAGTATGTTAAGGGTTGTTGTCGGTAGCCCCCCCGCACTCGATGACGCGCCGGAAACGGCGGGTAAATTCCCTTACGCCGTGGCGATTGCCGTGGGCACCTTGGGCTATCTTGCCTGGAAGTCGGTGTGAAAAGCTGGTTGGGGATAAACCCAGATGTCCGTTGGAATGCACGCCGAAAATCGCGGCCAACCCCCATCCCAACCTTCCCCCGCTTGCGGGGGAAGGGACGATCGTCTCCCCTCCCGCTCGCGGGAGGGGATTGAGGGGAGGGCTGGCGCCGCTCCCACGGTTGTGTTGTGTTTTGGCTCTAATGGTGGCCCACCAGATGTGCCACCAGGCACTCATTAAAAGATGCGTTGTGTTGCTACGCAACGCTTGGTGGGTTACGCAAAAAACGCTAACCCAACCCATCGAATATGGAACCGCTTAAGTTAGTACCATTCGGCTACGTCCCCTCCCCTATTACGCATGATCAGATAACGGCAAAGGCTTGCAATTCCGCATCCGGAGTATAAACTATACGAAAACGGAGTGACGCCATGAATCTAGCCTATGCTTACCCTAAAAGCCGGTTTGAACCAGCAGTTCTAATCGACTTGAATTCCAAGTCTGAACGCGAACGCCTGTCAAAATCAGCGCTGAAAGGGTTTTTTAACCTGATAGAGAAATGGGGGATTCGGGATGAGGATGCCCGCGAACTGCTCGGGGGGCTATCTAGTAGTACCTTTTATGACTGGAAAAAGAATCCCGACCGTGTTCTCGAAGTAGATCGCATTACTCGCATTTCCTATCTGATTGGCATCTACAAAGCACTGCATATCATCTACGGCGACAAGCTGGCTGATAAGTGGGTAACCCTGCCCAATAAGAATGTGATATTCGCCGGGCGCACGCCTTTAGAATTCATATTGGCGGGGGGGATGATTGCGATGCAAACCGTGCGCATGCTTCTGGATGCACGACGCGGGGGACTGTGACCTTGCGGATACCGCCCCTGGCCCAACTGCGCCAGTTTGACACCTATCGCCTGATCCCATCGCGGTTTGCCGAAACGGAAGACTCCGTACTTTTGCGTATCTCTGAGGATGAGAGCCATCTGAGAGACTTGTTCGACCTGGACAACGCCACGAACCAACGCTTGATTGGAGAATATGGCGGCTTACCCGGCATCGGGGTCGATGAATTGGTTTTTGGAGTCCCAAACTTTCGAATCGTCAATGCAGCGTTTACCTGTCCGCGCCCGGAGGGCAGCCGGTTCAACAACGGAGAACGTGGAGCCTGGTACTGCTCCTTTGATCTCGACACCGCCATGTCAGAAGTGATATTTCACAAAACAGTTGAATATCACGAGATCGGATGGTTTGAAGACAGTATTAGCTATCAGGCGTTTCTCGCTGATTTTACAAGCGCGTTTCATGATTTGCGTGACCAACCGGAATACGCTGATTGCCTTGCCCCGGACAGTTACATTGCATCGCAAGAATTGGCGATCAGCTTGCTGAAAGGCGATTCTCTTGGCGTTATCTATCCCAGCGTTCGGCATACGGGGGGAGACAATCTAGCCAGTTTCCGGCCGGCACTGGTTGGCAATGTTCGCAAAGGGGCGGCTTACCAGATAAGCTGGACAGGAACCTCGCAACCCCAGGTTGAGGCGCTTATCCGCTGACGTTGGACGGTTGTCAAAACGCCGACGGATGCGATTAAAACTGGAAGCTGGGCCTGATTTATGCACCCAAGTCCGACTGTCTGCTAGACAAACGGCAGAACAGTTGCTATGTTGAAAACAAGACCGCAAGCGTCGCTGATGGTAAATCAATAACATTGTTAGGGAGTGACATGGTGGCAACTCAGACGGCCTCTCCAAAACAGGTGGCACCTGCCCAACCGGAAGCGCAAAAGGCGTCCTTGCCCCTCCAGCCCCGCACCGTTGGGGAGACCGGCCTCAACTTCCTGTTTCTGATCGAGCTTCTCACCAAAACCCTGTTCTTGCGCGGCCAGTTGCATTTGGCGGACCTGGTCGATCACACCCGGCTTTCGATTGGGGCGCTGGAGCCCCTGCTGTCTTTCATGCGAACGGAGCGCCTGTGCGAGGTGACCCGCAGCGGCGAGGCCGAAACCGCCACCGCCTACACTCTCACCGAACTGGGGCGCCTGCGCGCCCAGGATTTCCTGCAAAAGAGCCAGTATGCCGGGCCCGTGCCGGTCAGCCTGCAAGCGTATGTGGAGCAGGTGCGCAAGCAGTCCATCATGGATATGCAAGTGACCCGCGAGAATCTGCGGCAGGCCTTCAGCGGCGTGGTCGTCAAGGAGCGTATCCTCAAGCAGTTCGGCGCGGCGATGAATTCGGGGCGGGCGATCTTTGTCTATGGCCCGGCAGGCACGGGCAAGACGTTCCTCTCCGAAAAGCTGGTGGATCTGCTTTCGGGCAATGTGGTCGTCCCGCACGCCATCGTGGTGGACAGCGAAGTGATCCAGATTTTTGACCCGCTGATTCACGATGAGGTTGTCGTCGAGGAGGCGGCCAAAAGCGGCCTGGACCGCAGGCGTACCCTTGATGCACGCTGGGTGCTGTGCCGCCGCCCGGTGGTGACGACCGGCGGCGAGCTGACCCTGGACATGCTGGACCTGGATTTCGATCAGACCGCCAAGTTTTATCAGGCACCACCCCAGGTCAAGGCGAACAACGGCCTGTTGCTGATCGACGACCTCGGCCGTCAACTGGCACCCGCGCTGAATATCATGAATCGCTGGATCATCCCTCTGGACCGGCATCTGGACTATCTTGGGCTCCACACCGGCAAAAAGTTCATGATCCCCTTTGACGTAATCGTGGTGTTCTCCACCAACATGCCGCCCAAGCAGCTTGCCGACGAAGCCTTTCTGCGCCGCCTCGGCTACAAGATCTTCATCGACGTGCTGGAAGAAGAAGATTACCGCGCAATTTTTCGGCAGGTATGCAATGAGTTGCATATCCCGTATTCCGAGGAAATGCTGGAGTACCTCCTGCACGAGCACCACTACAAGGAGAGCAAGCCGCTGCTCGCCTGCATCCCCAGGGATATTCTGGGGCAAGTGCGGGATATCGCCCGCTACGAAGGCGTGCAGCCCGAGCTTTCGGAGGAACTGCTGGATTGGGCATGGAACAACTATTTCACTCATGATTAGTTTTTTTCACCTATAGTTTCAGAGAGACGATTACTTGTTAAAGGGGAAGGCAGATGAAAAATCCAAGAGCCATAATGATGATTGTGATCTCCGTGATCATCGGGTTGGCTGCTGTTGTCCTGGCATCGCGCTGGGTTGCACAGCAGGCAGATGTGTCGACCAGCCAGGTAGTGGTCGCAAAGGCGGATATCGACCTGGGCGCCCGACTGAACCCTGAGATGCTGGCAGTGCAGAATTGGCCGGCGGGCAGCGTCCCGCAGGGGGCGATCCTGGCAAAAGACAAGGACGCGCTGCTCAAGGACCCCAAGACGAATGAGGGCCGTGTTGCCAGAGTGAGCATCCTCAAGGGCGAACCGATCTCGGAATCCAAGCTCGCCCCCTCCGGTGCGCAGCCGGGCCTGTCCTTCGCCATCAAGGAAGGCAAACGAGCCATCACGGTGCGCGTCAACGACGTAGTCGGCGTGGCGGGGTTCGCGTTGCCCGGCAACTATGTGGACATACTGGTCAACACTGTGGACGAAACCGCCAAGGCGGTGGGTGAGAACAAGACCATTTCCAAGATCGTGCTCGAGCACATCCTTCTGCTGGCGGTGGCCCAGGAAACCAGCCAGGGCGAGGGAAAACCCAAAGTGGTGAATGCCGTCACCCTCGAGGTCACCCCGGATCAGGCGGAGAAAATAGACTTGGCGCGCAGCGTGGGCAGCCTTTCCCTGGTGCTGCGTAACCAGATGGACGAAAAGCCGGTGGAAACCGTGGGCGTTTACAAGAAGGATTTGCTCAAGCGCGCCCCCGAACCAGAGGTGGCTGCTGCCAAGCCGGGCGAGGCGAAGGTGGAGGTGAAAACCGTGGTCAAGAAAGTAACGGTCTATCGCGCGCCGCCCAAGAAGGCGGAACCGCCCAAGGATCAGGTTGAGGTCATCCGCGGCACGGCAAGATCCAGCGAGGAGTTCAAGCTCCAAACTGAAGGGAAATAGGGAAAATTTAGGTCTGTTGGGCTTCGTACCTCAGCCCAACCTACATGAACCATACCCCCTCTCCCCTTGCGGGAGAGGGCTGGGGAGAGGGGTAAACAACAATGCTTTATCACCCTCTCCCCAACCCTCCCCCATCAAGGGGGAGGGAGAAACAGGTGTTTCCGGATAAGAATTAACCAGGGAGAAACGATGATGAACGAGCACACGATCATAAACAGCCGGCTGTGGCAATATGGCGGCAAGCTCCTTGCCGCTGCGCTGGGGATTGCGCTGATTGCCGCACCGCTTCAGGCCGCGGAACCCGCCAAGGTGGAAGTTGCCAAGGCCGAACCTGCCAAGACCACGCCGGCGAAGAAAAAGCCGGCCAAAACCACGGCCAAGAAAGCGCCGGCCGCAGTACCCGGCGTGACAGCCCAGCCGAGCCTGGTCCCCCCCGCTAGCACCATTGAGTTCGCGCCCCAGGTCGGCGTGACGGTAGGGAAATCCACCCTGCTCAAGCTCCCGGCACCGGCGGCCAGGATCTCGGTCGGCAACCCCGCGGTGGCCGATGTGATCCTGCTCAATCCGAGTGAGGTCTACCTGCTCGGCAAGACCGTCGGCTCCACCAACGTCATCCTGTGGAGCAAGACAGGACACAGCACTGTGGTGGACGTGATCGTCGGCATGGATACCGCCGCCCTGCAGGGCAAGCTGCAACAACTGCTGCCCGGCGAGAAGAACATCAAGGTCGCAGTGGCGGCGGATTCCCTGGTGCTGACCGGAACGGTCACGGACGCGGTCAAGGTGGATAAGGCAGTCGCCCTGGCCGAAGCCTATGGCGGAAAAAAGGTGGTCAACTTCCTCCAGGCCGGCGCCCCCCAGCAGGTGATGCTGGAGGTGAAGGTGGCGGAAGTGTCCAAAACGCTAACGGATAAATTGGGCGCTGAATTCAAATACGGAACGGTTAGCAACGGATGGACCTACTCGCTCCTGGCGGGCTTTCTAACTGGCACGCCTGGTGGTACGCCTGCCGCCATCAGCGCCGTCAAGGGCTTAAAATCCCTGACTCTGGACGCTGCGAAAACCGACGGCCTGGTGAAAATTCTTGCTGAGCCAACCATCATGGCCATGAGCGGTCAGGAAGGCGCCTTTCTGGCTGGTGGAAAAATTTACATTCCGGTGCCGCAGTCTGGTGTGGGGGGTACGACAATTACTCTGGAGGAAAAGGAGTTTGGTGTGGGACTCAAGTTTACTCCCATCGTGCTGGAAGGCGGGCGCATCAATCTCAAGGTGACGCCGGAAGTTTCCGAACTGGGGAAAAATGTGACGGTCGGCAGTCAGACCATACCCTCGATCACGACCCGCCGCGCATCCACCACCGTGCAGCTGCATGACGGTCAAAGCTTCGCCATCGGCGGCCTGATCAAGAACAACGTCACGGAGACCATGGCGGCGTTCCCGGGCCTGGGTGAAATACCGATACTCGGTGCCCTGTTCCGCAGCAGCGAATTCGTGAACGATCGGACCGAACTCCTGTTCGTCATCACGCCGCGCCTGGTGAAACCGCTGCCGCCGAATTATGCCCTGCCGACGGATGGCTTCATTCCACCCACCCGTGCCGAGTTCTTCCTGGAAGGCAAGCTGGAAGGCGCGCCCAAGGCTGAATCGCAGCCTGCGGCGGCCCCCGTCGAGCCCAAGCCGCAAGCCCCCGCTTCAGGTGGCTACCAGATGAAATAATGCCCGAAAACCCCTCTCCCCCTGGGAGAGGGCTGGGGTGAGGGAAAGACTTCAAAAGCTTCATTAAGAAGGAGACGAACATGAAAAGCGAATTGATCACAGGGATGAGCGCCGGGTTGCTGGCGGTGGCTGTTCTGGCCGGCTGTGCCCCCACCACCCCGCAGCTGGACGCAACATTCGGCGATGCCGTGAACAAGGCCAAGGCCCAGCAGACCATCAACAAAGATGCCTCCAGGAACACCGACCCGGTGGCGGGCATCGACGGCCAGGCGGCAAACGCCATCATGGACCGCTATCACAAGGCCTATGAAGCGCCCACCCCGGCGCCGACTGGCGCCATTGGCACCATCACGGGCGGCGGCACCACCCTGAAGTAAGCGCAGGCCGAGCTAGGTACAGAGGAGGAAGCCATGAAAACCGGAGCGAGCCTAAAAAACCGGCAAGGCGGCGCAGTCGCCGTCGTGGTCGGCTTTAGTCTGGTCCTGCTCATCGGCTTCCTCGCCATGGTGATCGACTTGGGACATCTCTACCTCGCCAAGACCGAGTTGCAGAATGGCGCGGATGCAGCGGCGCTGGCCGGGGTCAAGGAATTGAACGGTACAGGGGCTGGGGTGGCCAGCGCCATCGGTTGGGCGCAACAGACTGCGGGGAAAAACGATTACGACTTCGATAAGCGGATTTTCGATACAACCGACACGCCAACCGACAACGATATCATTGACATATGGGTGGGCACCTGCCCTGAGGACAGTTGCATGGTGCCTGCCTCGCCCACCATGTCAGACGCTACAGCGGCTGGCAGGACCTTCCTCAAGGTGCATACGCGCAACCGCGACCTGGTGGCCTGGTTCGCCCCCATCTGGAACATCTTCCACGTCAGCACTTACGGCGTGGCGGTGGCGGGGCCTCTTGTTGTCGACATCACGCCTATCGGTATCTGCGAGCTGCCGGACGACAAAACCAACCCCTATGTAATCCATGACCCCAATACCGATTCTACTGGGTTTACTCTCCCCAGCCCTCCCAATCCCCTCCCTCCCGCCGGCTACGAGTTTGGCTATGAACGCGGGGTATCCTACAGAGTTTCAGACGCAAACCCACTTGGCCCTGGAACCCCGTTCTGGATTGATCCAGAAGTTGCGGTATCTACTGGACCAAGCACTTGCGATGGGAGCACTCCAACCAGTCTCCCGTATATATGTGCCGGAAAGATGGCCTTTACTCCGAAAATAGGGGAAAGTGTCTATACTAATACCGGCATTTCGACCCCTCAGCTTGAGGCCCTTGATTCGCGCTTTGACCAGTATGCCCCTTCTGGCAAGTGTGAACCCCCTACAGCCCCACCTGACAGCAATATCAGGCAATATCGTTGCACTAATGCCGCGGGTGATGTTGGATGCTTGAAAAACCCCAGCACTGGGATTGTTGGTTTGCCTCGCGAGTGGATCGAGCCGGACCCTGTGCTACAAAGCATCCGATTCACGACAATTAGCGGGATAAATCAGCCTGTGCCCTGGGCGACCCGAACATTTTCGGATTACGGTGTTCTTTGGTCGGGCGGCCGCCCGGTTGTTGCCTCAGGTGACACGACAGATGCCGCAGTAAGTGCTCGGTGGTCCACGTTCTATCATGCTGGGCCTGGGGCTGCGACGCTCTACCCTCAGCCCTCTCCCTACGCAACAACTAGTGGTAATTTTTATCTGTCGCCTACCCGCCCTTCAAGTCCGGATAGGCGAATAATAAACATTGTGATTGTAAAATGCGAAACTGGTGGGGGAATATGTCGACCGGCCACAGTAAAAGGTATCGGTAGATTTTTCTTGCAGAGAGCGGCAAATATATCTGGGGATAAGGATATCTATGGCGAGTTCGCGGGGCTGCTGCCGCCAGGTCTGCTCAAACCACAGTACGTCCTGTTCAAATGATGATTAAAACCCTATGGGGCCCAAGAGCCCACAAATCGAAAGAGCGAGGCGCCGCAGCGGTCGAGTTCGCCATCGTGATCGGCCTCTTGGTGCTGATCACGAGCGGCATCATCGAATTCGGGCGGGTGTTCTGGTATTACGATGCGCTCACCAAGGTGACGCGGGACGGGGCGCGGTTGATGTCGGATGCGGACGTAAAGACAATTAGCACTGTGGAGACGAGCGTGCGGGCGCTGGTGGTCCCTGCGGCGAATGCTGCGGGGCTGTCGCCGCCCTTGGCGGATGGCAATGTCTTGGCCAAATGTCTGGATGTCAACTACAACCCCATTCCCTGCCAGAACGATGTGGCGCCGGCCAATGTGCGAGTGGAGATCACCGGTTACTACGTGACCTTCGGTTCCTGGTTTGCGATTCCGCTGCCCGCTGGCAACTGGTTCCTGAGGCCCCACACCACCATGCGTTACATGCGCTAAGGGAGCGAACATGTTGAATTGGCGGAGTCACTACCGGATCAGGTCAAAGCAGCGGGGCGCCTCCGCAGTGGAGTTCGGCATCATCGCCATGCTGTTTTTCACGCTCTTTTTCGGCATCATCGAATTTGGCCGTTTCTTCTACCTCTACAACACAGTGCAGGAGATCACGCGCTGCGCTGCGCGGCAGGCGGTGGTGACCTGGAAAGGAAATAATGACGATTGGAGCGGAACCACTATCCGTCAACAGTGCCTGTTCGGCCATGGCGAACTGGTGGCGGGGTGGGAAATCCATGGGGCCGATATCCGTCTTCGCGCCCTGAACCTGGGGGGCGGGACGGCGGATCCCAAAGACAAAGAGGAGAATATTTCAAACTGTGTTGAAGCCCCGGCACATACGGACTGCATACGCTTCGTGGAGGCCAGTCTGTGGTGCAGCAGCGGCACTTACTGCGACACGGTAAACAATAGAATTAGGTATAAGCCGATGTTCGGGCTGATTCCCTTGAGGGTGAACATCCCGAACTCAACCGTGCGCATGCCGGCCGAAAGTCTGGGCTACGGATCTTAGAGCGTGGACGAACAATAATTCCAAGAAAGCGGGCAACGTGAGAATTGCAATTGTTACCGATAATGAGCAGCGTGCGGACGGCATCCGCCAGATTCTGCAAGCTGGGGGGGCCTCCCACAGCGTGTCGCTGATTGGCGACGGTATGGCAAGGCTGGGGCCGGTTCTGGACCAGGGCCAGGCGGATCTGTTTGTCCTCGACGAGGTCGGCTGCACCGCAGCCGACCTGGCATTGATGGAGCAGTTGAGCCAGCGTCATCAGCATGCGGCGTTCATCATGCTGTGCCCGGCGGCGCCATCCGAGTTGCTGATCCACGCCATGCGCATAGGCGTGCGGGAGGTACTGCCGACCCCGGTTGCAGCGGAGGAGTTGCGCGCGGCCGTGGCGCGGCAGGAGCAGAGACTCCAAAACAGCGGGAAACGCCCCACGGGCAAGGTACTGGCCTTCATCGCCTGCAAAGGTGGGAGCGGTGCCACATTCCTGGCCAGCAATCTGGGCTACGCACTGGCGGCCGAGCACGGCAAGCGGGTGGCGCTGATCGATCTGAACCTGCAATTCGGCGATGCCTCCTTGTTTGTCTCCGACAAGGTCCCGGCTACTACGCTGTCGGATGTGGCCAACAACATTTCGCGTCTGGACGCCTCTTTCCTCGCTTCCAGCCTGGTGCACGTGCTACCGAATTTTGGCGTGCTGGCGGCCCCGGAAAACCCCTCCAATGGTGCGGATGTGTTGCCGGAACACATCGATGCGCTACTTGGTCTGGCGGCCACTGAATATGATTATGTCATCCTGGACGTGGGGCGGAATCTTGATGCGGTGAGCGTCAAGGCCCTGGATCATGCGGATTTGATCTTCCCGGTGCTGCAGGAAACGCTGCCTTTTATCCGGGATGCCAAACGGATCATCTCTACCCTCCAATCCTTGGGTTACGGCAGGGACAAGATTCATCTGATCGTCAACCGTTATGAAAAAGGGGGCGAGATTCAGCTCGGGGATGTGGAGCGCACCTTGGACATGAAGGTTTTTGTGACCTTCCCGAACAGCTTCGAGGCGGTCTCGGCATCGGTGAACCAAGGCGTGCCGATCCTGAAAATGACTAAAAGAGATCCGGTTTCAAAAACCCTGCTCAAGCTCGGGCATGACCTTGAACAAGGCGAGGGGGAGAAAGGCGGATGGTTGGGGCATTTGTTTGGTCGTGCATGATGAATGGGATTCACCGGGATTGTCCATTGGAATGCCGTTCATGTAGGAGCGCCGCCCCCGGCGCGAATGTGGACGCAAATCGCGGCCAACCCCCATCCCAACCTTCCCCCGCTTGCGGGGGAAGGGGCGATCGTCTCCCCTCCCGCTCGCGGGAGGGGATTGAGGGGAGGGCTGGCGCCGCTCCTACAAGGGTGTAGGTGTATTGGGCTAATGGACAATTCGGGATTAACCTGGCAAGTTTTTTGTAGTGACTATAATGAATAAAGCGTTGCCGGGAATTTGAATAATTGTGTT
The DNA here is from genome assembly GCA_031426955.1 of Sulfuricella sp. Lineage (GTDB taxonomy): Bacteria > Pseudomonadota > Gammaproteobacteria > Burkholderiales > Sulfuricellaceae > Sulfuricella. The sequence goes on along the minus strand of JASJPA010000035.1, from coordinate 74,898 downwards.
TCACCGGCGCTGGCCGGCTTGATGAGCCGGAGATCAAACAGGGAGTCGTATCATGACATTACGGGACAGGCTTGAAAACATCAAACATGACGTCGCGCAGGTGCCGGTGATGACGCAACAGGCAGGCTCGGCTGAAAATCGCTCCTACCAGGAGCTGAAGTCGCGTATCCATCAAAAACTGCTCGACCGCGTCGATCTGGCAGTCATGGAAAGCCTGCCGCCGGACAGGCTGAAGGAAGAGCTCAAGGTTCTGGTGGAGCGCCTGCTCTCGGAGGAAACGCTGGCGATCAACGAAGTCGAGCGCAAAAGCCTGGTACAGGACATCCAGCACGAGGTGCTGGGTTTGGGGCCGATCGAGCCCTTGCTGGCGGATCCGACCATTTCGGACATTCTCGCCAACACCCACCGTCAGGTGTTTGTAGAGCGTGCCGGCAAGCTGGAACTGACCGATGTGCGCTTTGAGAACGATGCCCACCTGATGAAGATCATCGACAAGATCGTGTCGGGTATCGGCCGGCGCGTGGACGAATCCAGCCCGATGGTGGACGCGCGGCTGCCGGACGGCTCGCGGGTGAACGCGATCATCCCGCCCCTGGCGATAGACGGGCCGATTCTGTCCATCCGCCGCTTTGCCGTCACTCCGTTGGGCATGGACGACGTTATCCGCTTCAAGAGCTTGACACCGGGGATGGCGGAAATCCTGGGAGGGCTGGTCAAAGCGAAAGTGAACCTGTTGATTTCCGGCGGCACGGGAACCGGCAAGACCACCCTGCTGAATATTTTGTCTGGCAATATTCCCGCCGCTGAACGCATCATCACCATCGAGGACGCGGCGGAACTGCAGTTGCAGCAGCCCCATGTGGTGCGCCTGGAAACCCGGCCGCCCAACATCGAGGGCAAGGGCGAAGTGGCCCAGCGGGCGCTGGTGAAAAACAGCCTGCGCATGCGACCGGATCGCATCATCCTCGGCGAGGTGCGCGGCGCCGAGGCGCTGGACATGCTCCAGGCGATGAATACCGGCCATGAGGGCTCGATGACCACGGTCCACGCCAACAGCCCGCGTGACGCGCTGACCCGCCTGGAGAACATGGTCGGGATGGCGGGGTTGAATTTGCCGCCCAAGGCCATGCGCCAGCAAATCAGCTCCGCCATTACGGCGGTGATCCATGTATCCCGGCTGACCGATGGCAAGCGCAAGATTACCAGCATCCAGGAGATCACCGGCATGGAGGGTGATATCGTTACCATGCAGGAGATATTCACTTTCGAGCAAACCGGCGTGGCTCCGGACGGGACGGTACTCGGGAGTTTCCGTGCCACCGGCATCCGTCCCAAGTTCATCGATCGTTTGCGGACCCGTGGCGTTGCCATTTCCGACGAAATCTTCGACCCCACCCGGTTGTACGAATAGGAGCGCAGCGTGGATTACTTCTACTACCTGTTTGTCATTCTCGCCTTCATCGCGGTAGTGTTGTTCCTGGAAGGGGCATACCTTGCCTGGAACGCCTACAAGGGGCCCGAGGCGAAGCGGATCGAGCGGCGCTTGCGCGCCATGTCCGCCGGAGCGCACGAAGACGGGGAGCTGTCCATTGTCAAGAAACGCCTGCTTGCCGAGACGCCGGCCGTGGATCGCCTGCTGCTGGAGATTCCGCGCATCCATCAATTGGACAGGCTTTTATTGCAATCCGGGTTGACGCTGAATGTGGCCGGTTTTCTGGGGCTCACCATTCTGGGTGCATTAGCGGGTTTCATTCTGGCAGCGGTTTTTGGCTTGCCGCTGTTCGCGGTCATTGGGGCGGGAGTGGCGGTGGGCGCCCTACCCCTGTTTTACGTGCTGAACGCGAAGCGCAAGCGCCTGACCACCTTTGAGCAACAGCTGCCGGATGCGCTGGATTTGATGGGGCGGGCTTTGCGGGCGGGCCATGCCTTTTCCGGTGCATTGAAAATGGTGGGCGACGAGATGCCGGAGCCGGTGGCGGGTGAATTCCGCATCACCTTCGACGAACTCAATTACGGCATCAGCCTCCAGGATGCCTTGCAAAATATGGCTACTCGTGTGCCTAGCGATGATCTGCGCTACTTTGTCATTGCGGTGCTGATCCAGAGGGAAACCGGGGGCAATCTGACGGAACTGCTGGACAGCATCAGCGCGCTGATCCGTGCGCGCCTAAAGTTGCTCGGGACGGTCCGCGTGCTCTCTGCCGAGGGCCGTTTGTCGGCGTGGATATTGGGGATACTGCCGATTGCCATGGCTATAATTCTCAATATTATCAACCCCAAATTCATGAGCGTATTATGGACTGATCCATTTGGCCTGAAATTGGTTTGGATCATGTTGGTGTTGATGATCGTTGGGGCTTATTGGATGCGGCGCGTTATCAGGATTCACGTATAAATAAACTCGGATCGTTTTTGGGTAAACAACATTATGACTACCATACAGTCCATTTATCTGATCGTTATTTTCGTGGCGGTGTTCGGGGTTGCCTTGGCCATCCTGCTGCAATTGGGCGCACGACCGGTACAGAAACGGCTGGAGGGCGTCGCGGCGGACCATCCGGAATTACCGCAACAAGCGGCACCGGCTTGGGTCCAGCGGGTCGTTCAACTGAGCGGTCCACTCGCCAAGATTGCGTTGCCGCAGGAGGGTTGGGAAAGCTCCAATCTGCGCGTTCGTTTCATGAACGCGGGCTATCGCTTTCCCTCGGCGCCGGTGTTGTTCTTCGCCGCCAAGACCCTGCTGGCTTTAGTTTTGCCAGGGCTGCTGGTGCTTTATTTTGGGATTTTCGGAGGGCAGGAAACCAAGCCGATTGCAGTGCTTTCCTCGCTTGTCGCTGCCGCTGCGCTGGGTTACTTCTTGCCGAATGCCTGGTTGATGTGGCGTATCAGCAACCGGCAGCGGGAAATTTTCGAGAGTTTTCCCGATGCCCTGGATCTCATGACGGTGTGCGTGGAAGCAGGGTTGGCGCTGGATGCCGCTCTTACCAGGGTGGGCGAGGAAATGCGGCTAAAAAGCGTCACCTTGGCGGAAGAATTGCATCTGGTCAGCCTGGAAATGCGCGCCGGCAGCAGCCGGGAAAGGGCATTGCGCAATCTGGCCTTGCGCACAGGGGTGGAAGAAATAGACTCGCTGGTGGCTTTGCTGGTGCAGTCTGACCGTTTCGGTACTAGCGTGGCGGACTCCCTGCGGGTCCATTCCGAAGGCTTGCGTACCAAACGCCGCTTGCGAGCAGAAGAGGCGGCCGCCAAGATTCCAGTGAAGCTGCTGTTTCCTTTGCTCTTCTGTATTTTTCCTGCATTGATGCTGGTGCTGCTCGGACCGTCGTTCATTACTATATTCCGGGTATTGTTCCCGGCTTTAACAGGGCTGCAAGTACTACCGTAGATTTCCAAAAGGAGCTAAGCCATGAAAACCGGCTACATGATTCTATCAGCTGCTTCCATTATTCCTCTGCTGAGCAGTTGCGCGTCTTATCAGAAGACCTCCGACAGCGAAGCATGGAGCATCAAGCCGGCATTCAATGTCCGGCACTCCACCGAGACGCCTGAAAGCTTCTACCAACTGGGGCGCTACTACCAGGGACAGAATCGCTATGAGCAGGCGCTGGCGTCCTACCAGAAGGCGCTGGCCATCGATGGCACGTTTGCCGAGGCGCGCAACGGGCTGGGTGTGATCTACGCCATGCAGGGCAGGCAGCAGGAGGCGCTTGAGCAGTTCAGACTGGCCGTGCAGCAGGCGCCGAATGCCGCCCATATCCACAACAATCTGGGCTATGCCCTGTATCTGAGCGGGTCTTACGCCGAGGCGGCAAACGCGCTGGAACGGGCGGTTGTCCTGGAGCCCTCCAACCAGGCGGCGCATACCAACCTGGCACTGGCGCTGGACAAGGCGGGCGACAGGGGGAAAGCGGTACAGGTCATGGCCCAGGCAGCCAAGCCGCAATCTGTTGAGAATGTGCCGCCGGTGACTCAGGAAGCGCAGCAAGTGCAAACCGGGACGCCAACCCCCGTTCCTGCACCGGCCATTGCGACGACGGCGATCCCTTCTCCGGCGTTGCAGCAGGCGCTGGCGTTGCCGAAGGACTGGGGCGTGATCACGCAGGCCGCGCGGAAGCCGGTTCCCCAGGTGGAAAGCCGCATTCAGGCCGTACAGGTTGAACCCAACGTGTATGAACTGCGCGAGCGGGCGGAAGTGCAGGTGCAGGTGGTGTCCGCTGCCAGGCCGCACCAGCAGGCATCCGTGCAGCCGAAGGAGCGGGACAGGGTTGCAGCACAGGCTGCTCAGCCGGTGTCCAAGGTAGTTAAAGCAGCCCCGGCTACCAGGCCGTACCGGATCGAAGTTTCCAATGGCAACGGTGTGACGGGCATGGCAAGAAAGGTGGCGGGCTTCCTCGACGGGGAAGGTTATTCCAGGGCGCGCCTGACCAACCAGAAACCTTTCCAGGTGACTTCGTCGCAGGTGCAATATCGCTCTGGCTATCGGGAACAGGCGCAGTCGCTGGTTTCGACCTTGCCCGGGAAACCCGGCATTGCTCAGGCCGATAATCTGCGCGGGGACATCAGCATCAGAGTCGTGCTGGGCAAGGATGTGGCGGGCAACGTGGCTTATTTCGAGCGCAGTCAGGGCAAGATTCGCCTGGTGCGCCACGGATCGGATTCCTGAAGCGACTCTCGCAATTTCACACCCTCTCCCCAACCCTCCCCCATCAATGGGGAGGGAGTTTTGGACTTGTTCAGTCCTTCTGGGTTAATCCCGAATTGTCCATTGGAATGCTTGTGCATGTAGGAGCGTCGCCCTCGGCGCGAATGCGGGTGAAAATCGCGGCGAGGGCGCCGCTCCCACAATGATGTTTTGGCTTTAATGGATAATCCGGGTTAATTGCCCGTTCTATAGTAAAAAATGAAAGCCATCCTGATAGCCGCACCCGGCGGCCCCGAAGTCCTGCAAGCCGCCGAACTGCCCCTGCCCGAACTGCCCAGCCCTTCGCACCTGCGGGTGCGTCTGCACGCCGCCGGGGTGAACCCGATCGACACCAAGTTGCGCAGGAACGGCACTTATTTTCCTGACAGGATGCCCACCATTCTCGGCTGCGACGGTGCCGGTGTGGTGGAGAGCGTCGGCACCGCCGTGACCCGCTTCAAGCCCGGCGACGAAGTCTATTTCTTCAACGGCGGCATCGGCGGTGAGCCCGGCAATTATGCCCAGTACACCACGGTCCACCAGGACTGTGCCGCCGCCAAGCCGAAGAATCTGTCCCTGGTGGAAGCCGCCGCCGTGCCGCTGGTGCTGATCACCGCCTGGGAATCGCTTCACGACCGCGCGGAACTCAAGGCCGGCCAGAGCGTGCTGATCCATGCCGCAGCCGGCGGCGTCGGCCATGTGGCGGTGCAGCTCGCGAAGGAAATGGGGCTGCGTGTCGCCGCCACCGTCAGCAGCGAAGAGAAGGCGGCCTGGGTCAGCCAGCTCGGTGCGGAGCGGGTGATACGCTACACTCAGGAAGATTTCATTCAGGCTGCCTTGGACTGGACCAGCGGCCGGGGCGTGGATGCGGTGCTCGACAGCGTGGGAGGCGACACCTTCTGCCACTCCTTCGCCGCCATCAGGGTCTACGGCAGGATCGTCACCCTGGTGCAGCCCGAGTGCAGCCCAGCACAGCTCAAGGTGGCGCGCAGCAGGTGTCAGAGCATCCACTATGAACTGATGCTCGCCCCCTCCTTTTTCGGCCTGCCTGAAGCCCGCATCGCCCAGACCCGCATCCTGGAAGCGGGTGCGCGGCTGATTGAAGACGGCAAGCTGAAAGTCGAAGTCCGCAGGATTTTCCCGCTCGATCAGGCTGCACAAGCCCACCGCCTGATCGAGGAGGGGCATACCAGCGGCAAGATCGTGTTGCGCATCGATTAAGCTTTTTGCTTGCCCGGCAGTCCTTTAGTACTATTGTGTGTTGGCTGGTGCGGTGCCAATATCGGTTTTTTTTCGTGGCCCAAAGAAAAACCGATGCGCACATTTTTCGCCTCCCTCCTGTTCCTTTTCGTGTCCACGGCTGCAAGCGCATCAGGCGATGCTGCGGTCACGGTCAAAGTCAAACCGACCAAGCTGAGCCCGCATGCTTACTATGTGCGGGGTTTGTCCGGCGCGGCTTCATCAGCCAACCAGGGCTTCATGTCCAACGCGGGCTTCGTGGTCACGTCCGACGGCGTCGTGGTGTTTGATACGCTCGGCTCGCCACCGCTGGGGGCAGAGCTGATCCGGCAAATCCGCAAGATCACCAGCCAGCCAATCCGGCGCGTCATCGTCAGCCACTATCATGCCGACCATATTTACGGCCTCCAGGCATTCAAGGCGCTGGGCGCGGAAATCTGGGCGCACAAGCGCGGCCAGGAATATCTGGCCTCCGATGAGGCGCATTTGCGCCTCGTCCAAAGGCGGGAGACTCTGTTCCCGTGGATAGACGAAACCACCCGACTGGTGCCCGCCGACAAATGGCTGGACGGCGAGACGCGTTTTGAAATGGGCGGCGTGCATTTCGAGCTGGGTTACGTGGGGCCGGCGCATTCACCGGAAGACATGGTGATGCTCGTCAAAGAGGATGGCGTACTTTATTCCGGCGACATGGTATTCAAGGGCCGCGTGCCCTATGTCGGCAACGCCGACAGCAAGGCATGGCTGGAGGCGCTTGACCGGTTGATCAAGCTGAAGCCGAAGATCATGGTACCGGGGCATGGCAAGGCATCAGCGGATGCCACCGCAGATCTCGTGTTCACACGCGATTACCTGATCTATCTGCGGGACACCATGGGCAAGGCGGTAGCCAACATGGAACCGTTCGAGGAAGCTTACGCCAAGACCTCCTGGAAGAAATTCGAGCATTTGCCGGCATTCCAGGCAGCCAACCGGGTCAATGCCTATAACACCTATCTCCTGATGGAGAGCGAAGGAATGCAGACAAAATAAGGCCGCAAGCACCGCCAATCGCATCCTTGCATTTTCATTTCAACCTTGAAAAATCAGTTATCCACAGATGACCAAAAGTAGGCGCCTCTAGGCGACACAGATTTACACAGATATTTCAATACGTTGACTTCATTGCTTGACTCACCCTGACGGTTATGTGCGATTAACTGGCAACCACCTGATTCAGCAGGGTTTTATCTGTGTGAATCTGCGCCATCTGTGGATTATAGGTTCAATCCACGCAGCAGCGCCATCCCCCAGCCCACGCCGAAGCCGTTGACGTCCGACGCTACCGCGCCCAAGCCACCCTTGCAGTTGCTGGCGGAAAGATCGACGTGCAGCCACGCCGCATCCTCGATGAAGCGCATCAGGAAACGTGCCGCAAGGATATGGTCGGCCTCGCCCTCCATGGAGCACTGCTTGATGTCGGCGATCTGGCTTTCCAGCCCTTCTTCGTAGTCCGCGTCGAGCGGGAAGGCGCAGACCCGTTCGCCGGAAATTTTCCCCGCCGCCACCGCCTGCTCGACCAACTTTTCACGGTTGGAAAAGATGCCGCTGTAGCGCGCGCCCAGCGCGGTTGCCATGCTGCCGGTGAGGGTGGCGAAATCGACGATCAGGTCGGGCTTCTCGCGCGCCGCCAGGGTCAGGGTGTCGGCCAGCACCATGCGCCCTTCGGCGTCGGTGTGGATGATTTCTATGGTGGTGCCGTTGAGTGCGGTCACCACATCGTTCTGCTTGTAAGCTTTGGGGCTGATGTGGTTCTGTGCCAGAGCCAGCCAGCAGTCGATGTTGAGCGGGAGATTGGCGCGAGTGGCTGCCAGCAGTATCCCCAGGCTGACCGCGGAGCCGTTCATGTCTTCGTGCATGCCGTGCATGTAGCGGGCGGGCTTGAGGTTGTGGCCCCCGGTATCGAAACAGATGCCCTTGCCGACCAGCGCGGTGGTTTTCCTCGCTTCGGGATGGCGATAGCGCAGATGGACGATGGCGGCATCATCATCGCTGCTGCCCTGGGCCACGGCAACGAACGCCCCCGCCCCGATCTTGCGCAGCTTCTTCATGTCGTATTCGGCGAATTTCCAGCCATTCTCCCTGGCCAGCTTGCGGATGCGTTCGCGGTAAAGACCCGGGGTCAGCTCGTTGGCGGGCAGCATGGTCAGGCCCCGCGCCAGCTCGTTGCCTTCGGCCTGCCCGCGCAGCAGGATGAAGTCGTCTTCGGCTTTGTAACCGTGCAGGGCAATTTTTTGCAGCGGGCGGCTTTCGTCCTTTTTCTTGCGCTGCGGCAGCACGGCGCCGTTGACCAGTGCCGCATAGATTGCCGCTTCAGCTGCCAGGCGGCGTTCCTCCGCGCCGCCGAAGACGGCGATGGTCACTTCCTTGGGGTGCTCGCCCAGCAATGGCTTTAGCGCCTTGCGCATCAGCGTGTGCCGCTCGAATGTCGACTGCCCGGCATCCAGCATCACCCAGGCGGCCAGCGCGCCCGGTTCCAGGTCGCCGCTCAGCGGCGTCTTGGCCAGCTCTTCAGGCTTCATATGGCGGCGCGCCAGGCGCGCCCGCAGGGTGTCGACTCCGGGCAGGGTCACGGCAAGGCTTGTCGCCTTCGGCATGACGAACAGCACATGGGATGCCTTGGCAAGGGCATTGTCCGTCACCGGGGATGGGTTTTGCACAATTTTGATCATGATTCGCTCCGAATGTAGGGGCGAATTCATTCGCCCAACCAAGGCCGAATGAATTCGGCCCTACGCACATTATCGCCGCAATTGATCTATACAATAAACCCGGATTATCTATTTGAGCCAAAACACCACTGTAGGAGCGGCGCCAGCCCTCCCCTCAATCCCCTCCCGCGAGCGGGAGGGGAGACGATCGCCCCTTCCCCCGCAAGCGGGGGAAGGTTGGGATGGGGGTTGGCCGCGATCAGCCCGGATCAATCGCCGTGATCGGCCCGAGGGCGGGCCTCCTACAACACGGCAACCACACACCGGCGTCTCGTCCCCCTGTAGGAGCGGCGCCCTCGCCGCGATTATCCACAATCGCGCCGAGGGCGGCGCTCCTACAGCACAAGCATTCCAATGAACAATCTGAGATAAAAAATATTAATTCACTTTCCAGCCCGGGTAAAAGATAATACGTTATTGCCCAAGTCGAAAAATCTCAAGAAAAACTATAAGACTTACGGATAGCAAAAAAATTACGCTGTTTATTCAGGAGATTACAAAATGTCAGAAATTCCGGACATCGATCAGCAGGAAACGCAGGAGTGGCTGGAAGCCCTCGATGCGGTGTTGGAACGTGAAGGCGCGGAGCGCGCCCACTTTCTGCTGGAAAAACTGACCGAAAAGGCCCGCCGTTCCGGCGCGCACCTGCCTTTTTCCGCCAACACCGCTTACCTGAACACCATCCCGGTGCACCAGGAAGACCGCTGCCCCGGCGACCTCGCCATGGAGCGCCGCATCCGTGCCTTTATCCGCTGGAACGCCATCGCCACGGTGATGCGCGCCAACAAGCAAAGCCCCGGCGTCGGCGGCCATATCGCCAGCTACCAGTCCGCGGCCACGCTCTACGAAGTCGGCTTCAACCATTTCTTCCGCGCCCCCACCGATGACCACGGCGGCGATCTGCTGTATATCCAGGGCCACCTCTCCCCCGGCATTTACGCCCGCGCCTTCCTCGAAGGCCGGATCACTGAAGAACAACTGCTCAACTTCCGTCAGGAAGTGGGCGGCAAGGGCTTGCCCTCCTACCCGCATCCCTGGCTGATGCCGGATTTCTGGCAGTTCCCCACGGTTTCCATGGGCCTGGGCCCGCTCACCGCGATCTATCAGGCGCGCTTCATGAAATACCTCGAGGACCGCGGCATCTGCAAGACCGAGGGCCGCAAGGTGTGGGCTTTCCTCGGCGACGGCGAGACCGACGAGCCGGAATCGATGGGCGCGATTTCCCTGGCCTCGCGCGAGAAACTCGACAACCTGGTGTTCGTCATCAACTGCAACCTGCAGCGACTGGACGGCCCGGTGCGCGGCAATGGCAAGATCATCCAGGAACTGGAAGCGGATTTCCGCGGCGCCGGCTGGAACGTCATCAAGGTGGTCTGGGGCCGCCACTGGGACTCGCTCCTGGCGATGGACAAGAAAGGCCTGCTCAGGAAGCGCATGGAAGAATGCGTCGACGGCGACTACCAGAACTACAAATCCAAGGATGGCGCCTACGTGCGCCAGCATTTCTTCGGCAAGTATCCCGAGCTGCTGGAAATGGTCGCCAACATGTCTGACGAAGACATCTGGCGCCTCAACCGCGGCGGTCACGATCCGCTCAAGGTCTACGCAGCCTATTCTGCGGCGATGCAGCACAAGGGGCAACCGACCGTGATCCTGGCGAAGACGGTCAAGGGCTACGGCATGGGCGAATCCGGCGAAGGCCAGAACATCACCCACCAGGCGAAGAAGATGTCCGAAGCGGCGCTCAGGCAGTTCCGCGACCGTTTCAACCTCCCCTTTTCCGACGAAAAGCTGCACGAAATGCCGTTCTACAAGCCGGCAGAGAACAGCCCGGAAATGCAGTACCTGCGCGAGCGCCGCATGGCGCTGGGCGGCTACCTGCCGGCGCGGCGCAAGGCCGCCGAGGCGCTGCCGGTTCCTGACCTTTCCGCCTTCGAAAGCCAGCTCGCCGGCACCGGCGACCGCGAGGTTTCCACCACCATGGCCTTCGTGCGGGTGCTTTCCACCCTGCTCAAGGACAAGGCCATCGGCAAGCTGATCGTGCCGATCATCCCGGACGAGGCGCGCACCTTCGGCATGGAAGGCATGTTCCGCCAGCTCGGCATCTACTCTTCGGTCGGCCAGCTCTACGAGCCGCAGGATGCCGACCAGGTGATGTACTACAAGGAAGACAAGAACGGGCAGATCCTGGAAGAAGGCATCAACGAGGCCGGCGCCTTCTCCTCCTGGCTGGCGGCGGGCACCAGCTACAGCAACCATGGCCAGGCCATGATCCCGTTCTATACCTTCTATTCGATGTTCGGCTTCCAGCGCATCGGCGACCTCGCCTGGGCGGCGGGCGACGCCCGCGCTCGCGGCTTCCTGATGGGCGGCACGGCTGGGCGCACCACCCTGAACGGCGAAGGCTTGCAGCATGAGGACGGCCACAGCCACATCCTGGCCTCGACCATCCCCAACTGCGTCTCCTACGACCCGACCTATGCCTACGAACTGGCGGTGATCATCCAGGACGGCCTGCGCCGGATGTACAAGGAGCAGGAAAGCATCTACTACTACATCACCATCATGAACGAAAACTACGTTCATCCGCCGATGCCCAAGGGCGCCGAGGAAGGCATCCTGAAGGGGATGTACCTGCTCAAGCGCGGCGCACCGAGGAAGAAGATGAAGGTGCAGCTGCTGGGCTCCGGCACCATACTGCGCGAGGTGATCGCGGCAGCCGACCTGCTGGAAGAGGATTTCGGCGTGTCCGCCGACATCTGGAGCGTCACCAGCTTCAACGAGCTGCGCCGCGAGGGCCTCGACGTGCAGCGCTGGAACATGCTCCACCCGGAGCACACCCAGCGCACGACCTACGTCGAGAAATGCCTGAAGGACGGCTCCGGCCCGGTCATCGCTTCCACCGACCACATGAAGGCCTACGCTGACCAGATCCGCACCTTCGTGCCGCGCCACTACGTCACGCTCGGCACCGACGGCTTCGGCCGCAGCGACAGCCGCGAAAACCTGCGCAGCTTCTTCGAGGTCGACCGCTACCATGTCGTGGTGGCCGCGCTCAAGGCGCTGGCCAACGAGGGCGTGATACCCGCCGCCAAGGTGGCCGAAGCGATCGCCAAATACGGCATCGACCCGAACAAGCCGAATCCGGTGACGGTGTAACATCCAAAACAATAACCGCAAAGGACGCAAAGTTACGCAAAGGAATCCCGCTTGTTTTACCTCGCGTCCCTTCGCGTCCTTCGCGGTAAAGAAATGGGTTTAGGAGAATAACAGTGTCAAATATTAAAGAAGTCCGTGTGCCCGACATCGGCAAATTCGACTCCATCGACGTGATCGAGGTACTGGTCAAGGAAGGTGACATCGTCAAGGCCGAAGACGCGCTGATTACGCTGGAAAGCGAAAAAGCCACGATGGACATCCCCGCCCCCTGGAGTGGCAAGGTGACCGCCGTGCGCACCAAGGTGGGAGAAAAGGTTTCCGAAGGCAGCCTGATCCTGTTGATGGAAGTCGCGGAAGAGGGCAAGGCTCCGGCAGCAAAACCGGCAGCCGCCGCACTACAACCGGCAGCTCCAGTAACCGCAGCAGCGGCCGTTGCGCCGGCCAGGGCCGTGGCCCCGGCCGCTCCGGTTGCCCCGGCGCCGTTAGCCGATACCGGCGAAACTACAAAAGTCCACGCCAGCCCGTCGGTGCGTGCCTTCGCCCGCGAACTGGGCGTCAACCTCGCCCTGGTCAACGGTTCCGGCCCGAAGCGCCGCATCCTGAAGGAAGACGTGCAGGCCTTCGTCAAGGCCGAGCTGTCGCGCCCGCGCGGCGGCGCTGCCGGCCTGTCGGTGCTGGAAATGCCGCAGGTGGATTTTGCCAAGTTCGGCGCGATCGAAGTCAGGCCGCTCACCAAGATCAAGAAAGTATCCGGCGCCAACCTGCACCGCAACTGGGTCACCGCGCCCCACGTCACCCAGCACGAGGAAGCCGACATCACCGAGCTGGAAGCCTTCCGCAAGGCGATGAGCGACGAGGCACAGAAACAGGGCGTCCGCCTCACCCTGCCGGCGTTCCTGATCAAGGCGATGGCAGCGGCGCTGAAAGCCCATCCCAACTTCAACACCTCCCTCTCCGCAGACGGCGAGAGCCTGGTGTTCAAGCAATACATTCACATCGGCATGGCGGTGGACACGCCGGACGGGCTGGTGGTGCCGGTGATCCGCAATGCCGACCAGAAAGGCGTGCTGGATCTGGCGCGCGAGCTGATGACCGTCAGCCAGAAGGCGCGCGACAAGAAACTCACCCCCGGCGAAATGCAGGGTGGCAGCATCAGCATTTCCAGCCTGGGCGGCATCGGCGGCAGCTTCTTCACGCCCATCATCAACCTGCCGGAAGTGGCGGTGCTCGGCATCTCCCGCGCCACCATGAAGCCGGTGTGGAACGGCAAGGAATTCGTGCCGCGCCTGATGCTGCCGCTGTCGCTGTCTTACGACCACCGCGTGATCGACGGCGCCCAGGGCGCGCGCTTTATCACCGACCTGAGCCAGATGCTGGCTGACGTGCGTAGGCTGCTGCTGTAACAATTAAAAACGATTAACCGCAGAGGACGCAGAGGAAAACCTACCTAGCCCTTGAACTCCTCTGCGTCCTCCGCGTCCTCTGCGGTGAAAGTCTTTAAGGAATCCAGAATGTCAAAAATTATCGAAGTGACCGTGCCGGACATTGGCGACTTCAAGAACGTCGAAGTCATCGAGATTCTGGTGAAGCCGGGTGACAATATCCAGAAGGACGATTCGCTGGTCTCGCTGGAAAGCGAGAAGGCGACGATGGATATCCCCTCTTCTCACGCCGGCGTGGTCAAGGCGCTCAAGCTGAAGGTCGGCGACAAGGTTTCCCAGGGATCGCTGATTCTTACCCTGGAAGCCGAACAGGAAAGTGCGCCTGCCCCGCAGCCGGAAGCCCCGGAGCAGCCTGCGGCCGTAGCGGCCACCACGATATCCGCAGCGGAAATCCAGGCCGACGTGGTGGTGCTGGGTGCCGGCCCGGGCGGCTACACCGCCGCCTTCCGCGCCGCCGACCTGGGCAAGAAGGTGGTCCTGATCGAACGCTATCCGAATCTGGGCGGCGTCTGCCTCAACGTCGGCTGCATTCCCTCCAAGGCGCTGCTGCATGTTGCCAAGGTCATCTCCGAGGCGGAAGAGGTCGGCCACCACGGCGTCAGCTTCGGCAAGCCGAAAATCGATATCGACCAGATCCGTGCCTGGAAGGAAAGCGTGGTCGCCAAGCTCACCGGCGGGCTGGGCTCACTGGCGAAGCAGCGCAACGTCCAGGTCATTCGCGGCGTCGGCAAGTTTATCGCCCCCCATCACATCCGTGTCGAAACCGCTGATGGCGAAGTCACGGTGGCCTTCGACAACGCCATCATCGCCGCCGGGTCGCAGGCGGTGAAAATCCCGACCTTCCCGGTCGACCCGCGCGTGATCGACTCGACCGGCGCGCTTCAGCTGGCCGACGTTCCGAAAAGAATGCTGGTCATCGGCGGCGGCATCATCGGCCTGGAAATGGCCACCGTCTACCATGCGCTCGGCGCAAGGATCACCGTGGTTGAGCGCGGTCCGCAGCTCATGCCCGGCGCCGACCCGGACATCGTCAGACCCCTGCAGAAGCGCATCGAGAAACTCTACGAAGCCATCCTGCTCAACACCAGCGTAGCGGCGCTGGAGGCGAAGAAGGACGGCATCCTTGCCACCTTCGACGGAGAAAACGCCCCGGCACCGCAGCTGTTCGACCGGGTGCTGGTTGCGGTGGGCCGCAGCCCCAACGGCAAGCTGATCGGCGCCGAGAACGCCGGCATCCGGATCGATGATCAGGGCTTCATCCCGGTGGACAAGCAGCAGCGCACCAACATCCCGCACATCTTCGCCATCGGCGACATCGTCGGCCAGCCGATGCTGGCGCACAAGGCGGTACACGAGGGCAAGGTAGCCGCGGAAGTGATTGCCGGCCACAAGGCGGCATTCGACCCCAGCACCATCCCTTCGGTCGCCTACACCGACCCGGAAGTGGCGTGGATGGGGCTGACCGAGACCGAAGCCAAGGCGCAGGGCATCGCCTACGAGAAGGCATCCTTCCCCTGGGCGGCCAGCGGCCGTGCGCTCTCCATCGGCCGCGACGAGGGCATCACCAAGCTGATCGTCGAAAAGGACACCCGCCGCATCCTCGGCGCCGGCATCGTCGGCAGCAATGCCGGCGAGCTGATCGCGGAAGCCGTGCTGGCGCTGGAAATGGGCGCGGACGCGCAGGATATCGGGCTGACCATCCATCCCCACCCGACCCTGTCGGAAACCCTGGGTTTTGCGGCGGAAATGGCGGAAGGCACCATCACCGATCTCTACATAAAACGTAAATAGGGAAGAACTGAACTAGTAGACAGTCATGTTGAATTTGCGTGATGTAGGAGCGACCTCCAGGTCGCGAACCACCGAATTCGCGACCGGGAGGTCGCTCCTACATACCATCGTTTCATGTTGACTGACTACTAGCCCAATGCCCCCTTGACGGGAGAACATCCGGCGGATTACGGCCGTCGGCCTGATCCGCCCTACGCTACAGCTTTCCTTTGACCCAATCAGCTACCGACTCCAGCGCCGCCGGCAGTTTGTCCGGTTCGGTGCCGCCGGCCTGCGCCATGTCCGGCCGGCCGCCGCCCTTGCCGCCCACCTGCTGGGCAACGAAATTGACCAGTTCCCCGGCCTTCACTTTTGCGGTCAGGTCGGCGGTCACGCCGGCGATCAGCGTCACCTTGCCGCCCTCCGCCGCCGCCAGCACGATCGCCGCCGATTTGAGCTTGTCCTTGAGCTTGTCCAGGGTTTCGCGCAGGGTTTTGGCATCACCCCCTTCGATGGCCGCCGCCAGCACTTTGGCGCCCTTGATGTCCGCCGCCTGAACGGCGAGATCGTCGCCCTGGCTGGAAGCCAGCCTGGATTTGAGCCGGGCGAGCTCCTTCTCCAGGGCCTTCACATGATCGAGAACCTGGACAGCCCGGGCTTCCACTTCCTGCGGCTGAGCCTTGAGCGCCTCTGCCACGCCCGCCAGCAGCATCTGCTGCTGCTGCACCAGCGCCAGCGCGTTATCGCCGCAGACCGCCTCGATGCGCCGCACCCCGGCGGCCACGCCGCTTTCCGCCACCACCTTGAACAGGCCGATATCGCCGGTGCGCGCCACATGGGTGCCGCCGCACAGTTCGCGGGAGCTGCCGATGTCCAGCACCCGCACTTCATCGCCGTATTTCTCGCCGAACAGCATCATGGCGCCCAGCTTCTGGGCTTCCTCAATGGGAACTAGTCGGGTCTGGGTGGCTACGTTGGCAAGGATTTCGGCATTGACGATCTGTTCCACCCGGCGAATTTCCGCGGCGCTCATCGGCGCATTGTGGGCAAAGTCGAAGCGGGTCTTGTCCGGATCCACCTGAGAGCCCTTCTGCTGCACGTGGGAACCCAGCACTTCGCGCAGGGCCTTGTGCATCAGGTGGGTGGCGGAGTGGTTGCGCATGATGCGGGCGCGGGCCTGGGTGTCCACCCTGGCGGTGACGCTGTTGCCGACGCTGATCTTGCCGGTCTTCACCACGCCGTGATGGCCGAACACGCTGGCCTGGATTTTCTGGGTGTCTTCCACCGCGAAGATGCCGTGCACGCTTTGCAGCGCGCCGCTATCCCCCACCTGGCCGCCGGACTCGGCGTAGAACGGGGTGTTGTCCAGCACCACCACGCCCATCTCGCCTTCCGCCAGTTCGTTCACCGGGGAGCCTTCCTTGTACAGGGCCAGCACGTTGCCCTTGGCTTCCAGGGTTTCGTAACCGCGAAAAACGGTGGCCGGGCCGTCGTATTCCAGGTTGGCTGCCATCTTGAATTTGCCGGCAGCGCGCGCCTGCTCGCGCTGGTGCGCCATGGCGGTATCGAAGGCGGCCACGTCCACCGTCACGCCGTGCTCGCGGCACACGTCCTGGGTGAGGTCAAGGGGAAAACCGTAGGTGTCGTGCAGCTTGAAGGCGGTCTCGCCGTTGAATATCGAGGTGCCGAACTGCGCCATCTCGCCGAGCTCCGCCTCCAGGATCGCCATGCCGTGCTCGATGGTGGCGAAGAAACGCTCCTCCTCCAGCCTCAGCACCTCGCTGATGCGGGCCTGGTTTTCTTTCAGCTCCGGATAGGCATCGCCCATCTCCGCCACCAGGTCCGGCAGCAGTTTATGGAAAAAGGCCGCGCGGGCGCCGAGCTTGTAGCCGTGCCGGATTGCGCGGCGGATGATGCGGCGCAGCACGTAGCCGCGGCCTTCGTTGCCGGGGATGATGCCGTCGGCGATGAGGAAGGAGCAGGCGCGGATATGGTCGGCCAGCACTTTCAGCGACGGGCTGTCCGGGTCGGCGCAACGGGTTTCCCGCGCGGCGGCCTTGATCAGGGTCTGGAACAGGTCGATCTCGTAGTTGGAATGCACGCCCTGCAGCACGGCGGAGATGCGCTCCAGGCCCATGCCGGTATCCACGCTGGGCTTGGGCAGGGGATGCATGACGCCGGCTTCGTCGCGGTTGAACTGCATGAAGACGTTGTTCCAGATTTCGATGTAGCGGTCGCCGTCCTCGTCCGGGCTGCCGGGAGGGCCGCCGAAGATATGCTCGCCGTGGTCGTAGAAGATCTCGGTGCAGGGGCCGCAGGGGCCGGTGTCGCCCATCATCCAGAAGTTGTCGGAAGCGTAGCGGGCGCCCTTGTTGTCGCCGATGCGGATGACGCGCCCGGCGGGCACGCCGATTTCCTTGGTCCAGATGTCGTAGGCTTCGTCGTCCTCGGCATAGACCGTCACCCACAGCTTGTCCTTGGGCAGCTTGAACACGTCGGTGAGCAGTTCCCAGGCGTAGTTGATCGCCTCGCGCTTGAAGTAGTCGCCGAAGCTGAAGTTGCCCAGCATCTCGAAGAAGGTGTGGTGACGAGCCGTGTAGCCGACGTTTTCCAGGTCGTTGTGCTTGCCGCCGGCGCGCACGCATTTCTGGGAGCTGGCGGCACGGGTATAGGGGCGCTTGTCGAAGCCGAGGAACACGTCCTTGAACTGGTTCATCCCGGCGTTGGTGAACAGCAGCGTCGGGTCTTCGTGGGGCACCAGGGAGCTGGACGCCACCACGGTGTGCCCCTTGGAAGCAAAGTAGTCGAGGAATTTCTTGCGGATTTCGCTGCTTTTCATGTCATCAACCAATTAAGTTTATATTCTTGAACCACATATCGTCCCATCGATTTGCTACTGGCCGGGCAGCCGTCCGGTTTCCTTGATGTGGAGGCCGATCGACCTGCCACCGATGATCGCAAGGCTTTCCACCCTGCCGCTAATCGTGACGGTCTCCTGCTCCGCTGGCACCGTGCCCGCGGGTATGACCAGTATTTCTCCCGTGCCATCGTCGAGGGTGAACATGCCGATCTCCAGCAGAGGAATCCTGGTCAGAGATTTCACCTTGCCCCTGATCTTGATTTCCTTGCCTTCAAAACTCGCGGGAGCCGCCGTAATTTCACGAATCTGCGTGTAGCCGAAGGGCAAGCTGGCGCAGCCGACAAGCGCAGCCAGCCCGAGGAAGAGTCCCAGCCGAAGGAATTTTTTCATCATATCCACCCTCTTTTCAGGTTAACCAAGAAATCCGCATTGGCAGCGTTCACGAATCACCACCATTTTCCAGCACCTTGGCAATCACGGGGAAAGAAAAGCCTCGGCCTTGCAGGAAGCGCATCTGTTTCGCCCGCTCCTTTGCATCGGCAGGCAATGTACCAAATTTCTTCGCCCACGCCGCGCGTGCCGTTTCCAGCTCGCCTTCCTGTAACTGTGGCAAAAGCGCTGCCACCGCCTCGGCGCTGATCCCTTTTTCCCTCAGTTCATGGGCAATACGTCGGGTGCCGTATTTGCCGCTGCGGGCGTGGATAATCTGCTCGGTAAAGCGCTGTTCAGACAACCAGCCACGCCGGACAAAATCATCCAGCAAAGTTTCCAGTTCGGACTCGTTTTCAACATGAGGCGCGAGCTTGCGTTTCAGCTCCAGACGGGAGTATTCGCGCCGGGAGAGAAAGCCAAGCGCTCGCTCGCGCAGGCTGGGATCAGGCATCCACCGTGTCGGGGTCGACCGTCGCCGGCAGGCCGCTCACGCCGACGGCGGCGCGCACCTTGCCCTCGATTTCGGTGGCGATGTCCTTGTGTTCCTTCAGGTACTCGCGCGAGTTGTCCTTGCCCTGGCCGATCTTCTCGCCCTTATAGCTGTACCAGGCGCCGGATTTCTCGACGATCTTGTGCGCCACGCCCAGCTCGATGATCTCGCCTTCGCGCGAGATGCCCTCGCCGTAGAGGATGTCGAATTCGGCCTGCTTGAAGGGCGGCGCGACCTTGTTCTTGACCACCTTGACGCGGGTTTCCGAGCCGACCACTTCCTCGCCCTTCTTGATCGCGCCGGTGCGGCGGATGTCCAGGCGCACCGAGGCGTAGAACTTGAGCGCGTTGCCGCCGGTGGTGGTTTCCGGGTTGCCGAACATGACGCCGATCTTCATGCGGATCTGGTTGATGAAGATCACCAGGGTATTGGTGCGCTTGATGTTGCCGGTGAGCTTCCGCAGCGCCTGCGACATCAGCCGGGCCTGCAGGCCCATGTGGGAGTCGCCCATTTCGCCTTCGATCTCGGCCTTGGGGGTGAGTGCCGCCACCGAGTCGACCACCACGATGTCCACCGAGCCGGAACGCACCAGCATGTCGGCGATTTCCAGCGCCTGCTCGCCGGTGTCGGGCTGGGAAATCAGCAGGTCGGAAACATTCACGCCGAGCTTCTGCGCGTACTGCGGATCGAGCGCGTGCTCCGCGTCGATGAAAGCGGCGGTGCCGCCGAGTTTCTGCATTTCCGCGATCACCTGCAGGGTCAGCGTGGTCTTGCCGGAAGATTCCGGCCCGTAGATCTCAACCACCCGGCCGCGTGGCAGGCCACCCACGCCGAGGGCGATATCCAGCCCGAGCGAGCCGGTGGAAACCACCTGGATGTCCTTGACCACTTCGCCGTCGCCCAGGCGCATGATGGAGCCCTTGCCGAACTGCTTTTCGATCTGGGATAGTGCGGCAGCCAGCGCCTTGTTTCTGTTTTCGTCCATGGTATTTCCCTTAAAATCAACCGTTCAATTATGTCACAAGTATGCAGCCCAGGTAAGTCAAGTGGGGTGGGCACGTTATCGGCGCTTCACGCCCCTTCGTCGCGCCCTTTTTCCAGGCACTCCAGCAGCCCATGCAGCGCTCTTTCCACCGCCTGTTGCCGCACTTCGCGCCGGTCTCCGGCAAACACCCGTTTTTCGCTCGCCACCGCACCCTTTGCAAAGGCCCAGGCGATCCAGACCGTGCCCACCGGCTTTTCCGCCGTACCGCCGCCGGGACCCGCGATGCCGCTGATCGCCAGCGCCGCCTGCGCGCGGCTGTTTTTCAGCGCCCCGGACGCCATTTCCCGCACCGTCTGCTCGCTGACCGCGCCATGCATCTCCAGCGTCCCCGCGGAGACACCCAGCATCTCCTGCTTGGCTTCGTTAGAGTAGGTGATAAAGCCCCGGTCGAACCAGTCGGAGCTGCCCGGCACCGCCGTCACCGCTTCTCCGGCCCAACCCCCGGTGCAGGACTCCGCCGTAGCCAGCATCATGGCGCGCGTTTTGAGTGCCTTACCGACCTGTTCGGCCAGCTCGAACAGCGCGCGCCCGGCTATTGGGTGATTATCCATAATGCTCCTCTCAGGGCGATCACGGCATACAGCGCCGCCAGCAGATCATCCAGCATCACGCCAAAACCGTTCTTGATCCGCTCGTCGAGCTGACGGATGGGAAACGGCTTCCAGATATCGAACAGGCGGAACAGCAGGAAAGCCGCCACGTACCAGACCAGCGTCGGCGGGGTGACGCAGAGCACCAGCAGGAAGGCCACGATCTCGTCCCAGACGATGCCGCCGTAATCCGGCACGCCCAGCGCCTGGCCGGTGTACTGGCAGGCCCACACGCCCACAGCGAGCATCAGCAGAATGACCACCAGAATGGCCGCCCCGCTGAGCCAGTGCAGCATCAGCCAATACAGCGGAAACGCCACCAGCGTTCCCGCGGTGCCCGGAGCCACCGGGCTCAGCCCGCTGCCGAAACCGAAGGACAGAAAATGGGCCGGATGGCTGAAGACGAATTTAGGCGAAATGGTCAAATCCGGTCGCCTTGATGGTCATGGGCTGGCCGGCCCGGAGGACGCTCAACCCTGTTGCCCCCCTAATGATCCCGATGCAGGCCAGCGGCAAGCCGATTTGCTGCGCGATGGACAGAACCTCGGCATGTCTTTCAGGCGGCGCGGTAAAGCACAGCTCGTAATCGTCGCCCCCGGCCAGTACGCAGTTCTGCACCGCTTCCTGCTCGATATAGCGGCTGGCCACCTCGGACAGCGGCAAGGCCTCGAAACGGATTTCCGCACCCACTCCGGAACATTCCAGGATATGCCCCAGATCGGCGAGCAACCCATCGGATATATCGATTGCAGAACTGGCCACGCCGCGCAGCGCCAGACCCAGTGCGACCCGCGGCTGCGGCACGCGCAGCCTGGGCAGGCAGAATGCAGCTTCAAGCGGCATCAGCTCGACCCGGCGCTGCAAGTGGGCCAGCGCCAGTGCCGCGTCGCCCAGCACGCCGGACACCCAGATCTCGTCGCCCCCGCGCGCACCATCCCGACGCAACGCCAGTCCCGGCGGCACTTCACCGATGATCTGCACGCAGATGTTGAGCGGCCCGCGCGTGGTGTCGCCGCCCACCAGCTCCACGCCGAATTTTTGCGCCAGACTGAAAAAACCGCCGGCAAAACCGCGCAGCCAGATTTCGTCAGCCCCCGGCAAGGAGAGCGCCAATGTCGCCCAGCGCGGCGTGGCTCCCATGGCCGCCATGTCGGACAGATTCACCGCCAGAGATTTGTGGCCGACCGTTCCGGGCCCATCCTGAGGGGCGAAATGCTGTCCTTCCACCAGCATGTCGGTGGACACCGCCAACTGCATCCCGGGAGTGGGCGCCAACAACGCCGCGTCATCCCCCACGCCGAGCACGGCGCTGGGCGTTGCGCGGGTAAAAAAACGGCGGATCAGGTCGAATTCAGAGGGCACAGCATTCCCCAGGAAAACTTAAACCCAGATTATCCATTAGAGCCAAACACCACTGTAGGAGCGCCGCCCTCGGCGCGAATGCGTCCGCAAATCGCGGCGAGGGCGCCGCTCCTACATGCACGAGCATTCCAATGGACAATCTGGGTTAAACATTCTTTCTTGCCGCTGACTTGACTTCCACCGCCCGCACCTGAGCCGCAAGTTTGTCCAGCACGCCGTTGACGAACTTGTGGCCATCCGTTCCGCCGTAGGTCTTGGCCAGTTCGACTGCCTCGTTGATGATGACACGGTAGGGAATTTCCGGGTGATGCTTCATTTCGTAGGTGGCCAGCAGCAGGATGGCATGTTCCACCGGACTCAGATCTCCGGCAGGCCGATCGAGGTAGGGCGCGATCAGCACATCCAGTTCCTGCGCCTGACCAATGACCCCGCGCACCAGGACCGCAAGGTGCTCTTCGTCGATCTTCGGGTATTCCTTTTCCTCGCGCAGTTGGCTCAGGATGGTATTGGCGTCTCCACCCGTCAGCTTCCACTGGTACAGGCCCTGCACCCCGAATTCCCGCGCCTTGCGCCGGCTTTTTTTCGGCGCCTTGTCCGCTCTTTTTTCGCTGCTCATAGCCGCTTCAGCAGGTTGGCCATCTCGATTGCGACCAGGGCCGCATCCGTCCCTTTTTCGGACATCCGCGCCAGCGCCTGGTCGTCGTCCTCGGTGGTGAGGATGGCGTTGGCGATCGGTATGCCGCTATCCAGCGCAACGCGGGTCACGCCGTTGCCGGACTCGTTGGCGACCAGTTCGAAATGGTAAGTCTCGCCGCGGATGACCGCGCCGAGCGCAATCAGCGCGTCGAACTTGCCGCTCTTCGCCATTTTCTGCAGCACCGTGGGAATTTCCAGCGCACCCGGCACGCTCGCCAGCGTAATGTCGCCATCCGCCACGCCATGCTTCCGCAGGGTGCAGGCACAGGCGGACAGCAGCCCCTCGCACACGTCGATGTTGAAGCGGCTCATCACGATGCCGATGCGCAGCCCCTCGCCCGACAGGTTTTTCTCGATTTCCACGTAATTGTTGCACTTTTCCATGTTCATTCTTTCAGTCAATTTTCAGTGAGCGGTAAACAGTAAGCGGGAAGCGGCGGGTTTCAGCAGCTTGCTGCTTACCGTTCACTATTTACCGGGTTCCACATAGCCCGTCACTTCCAGGTCGAAGCCGGTCATGCTCGGCATCTTGCGCGGCGTGGCCAGCAGCCGCATCCGGGTGACATTGAGGTCGCGCAGGATCTGTGCGCCGATGCCGTAATTGCGCAAATCGACCTTGGCGGGCGCCTTCGGCTGGGTGCGCCGGATGCGCTCGAGCAGGTCCGCGGAAGTTTCCGGGCGGCGCAGCAGAACGATCACTCCGCTGCCGGCTTCGGCTATGGCCTTCATCGCCTCATGCACGCTGAAAGAGTGTTCGAGGCTGGCCACATCGAGAAAATCCAGCGTCGACAACGGCTCGTGCACCCGCACCAGGATCTCCTCGCCGGGCTTGATTTCCCCCTTCACCAGGGCAAGATGGGCCTCGTTGGCGGTCTTGTCCAGATAGGCGATAAGCTTGAATTCGCCGTAGCAGGTTGCAACCGCACGCTCGGAAACCCGCTCAACCAGGCTCTCGGTCTGGCTGCGGTAGTGGATCAGGTCAGCGATGGTGCCGATCTTGAGGTTGTGATGCTTGGCGTATTCGAGCAAGTCCGGCAGGCGCGCCATTTCGCCGTCTTCCTTGAGGATTTCGCAGATCACCGCCGCCGGCTCCAGTCCCGCCAGGCCGGCCAGGTCGCAACCCGCCTCGGTATGACCGGCGCGCACCAGCACGCCGCCCTTCTGCGCCTTGAGCGGAAAGATATGGCCGGGCTGGACGATGTCGGACGCTTTGGCGTCCTTTTTCACCGCCGCCAGGATGGTCTTGGCGCGGTCGGCGGCGGAGATGCCGGTGGTCACCCCTTCCGCCGCCTCGATCGAAACGGTGAAGTTGGTACCCAGAGCCAGCTGATTGGCCGACACCATCAGCGGCAGATTGAGCAGGCGGCAGCGCTCCTCGGTCAGCGTCAGGCAGACCAGGCCGCGGCCGTATTTGGCCATGAAGTTGATCGCTTCTGGCGTGACGAATTCCGCCGCCAGCACCAGGTCGCCCTCGTTCTCGCGGTCTTCTTCGTCCACCAGGACGACCATTTTGCCGGCCTTGAAGTCGGCGATAATGTCTTGGGTTGGGCTGATATTCATAGTTCTTTATTCCTTAAAAAAGCTTTTGCCACAGAGATCACAGAGAATAAGGAGGGTTTTTAATCTCTGTGTACTCTGTGATCTCTGTGGCCGGTTTCTCATTTTGTCAGGCCCTTAGCCTTCAGGGTGCAGCAGGCGATCCACGTAGCGCGCCAGCATGTCCACTTCCAGGTTGACCCTGGCACCGGGTTTGAGATGCTTGAGCGTGGTCACTTCCACGGTATGCGGAATGAGGTTGATGCTGAATGCGCCGTCGCGCACCTCGTTTACGGTCAGGCTGACGCCGTTGACGGTGATCGAACCCTTCGGCGCGATAAATCGCGAGATATCCCTGGGCGCGCGGATCATCAGTTGGTGGCTCTCGCCTACCGGTTCGAATTTCACCACCTCGCCCACGCCGTCCACATGGCCGCTGACGATGTGTCCGCCCAGCCGGTCTGACAGGCGCATCGCCTTTTCCAGGTTGACCTCGCCGGGTTCGTTCAATCCTACGGTACAGTTCAGGCTTTCCTGCGACACGTCCACGGTGTAGGCGTTGCCGGCCAGGGAGGTCACGGTAAGGCACACGCCGTTGGCGGCGATGCTGTCGCCGACGGCGACATCGCTGAAATCCAGCCGGTCGGATGCTATGGTCAGGCGCACACCCTTGTCGCGCTTCTCGACCTGCTTGATCTGGCCCACCGCCTCGATAATTCCGGTAAACATTGTCACTGTATCCTTAACGTTTTTATTCCACAGGCAGCGCGCGAATGCGCAAGTCGCGCCCAACCATCGCCACGTCGGCAATGCGCAGTTCGCGCCGCTCGCCCATCTCAGCCAATTCCGGCAGATCGAACATGCCACGAGCCCGGTCGCCCAGCAGCAGCGGCGCGAAATAAATCACGAATTCATCCACCAGGCCCTGCCTCACCAGCGCTCCGTTCAGGCCGCGCCCGGCTTCCGCCGTAATTTCGTTGATGCCGCGCTTGCCCAGTTCGTCCAGCATCCTCGCGAGATCGACCCGGCCATTGTCCCCCGGCAGGACCAGCACTTCCGCCCCGGCCTCGCGCAAGCGCCCGGCCCTAGCCGGGTCGCTGCTCGCCGTCACCATCAGTGTTTCCCCCGCCAGCAGCATTTTCGCCGTGGGCGGCATCTTCAATGTGCTATCCACCACGATGCGCAGCGGCTGGCGCGGCGTTTCCACCTCGCGCACGTTGAGCATCGGGTCGTCCGCCAGTACCGTGCCGATGCCGGTCAGCACCGCACAGGAACGGGCGCGCAGCCGGTGCGCGTCGCGTCGCGCATCCGCACCGGTGATCCACTGGCTGACACCATTGTTGAGCGCGGTCTTGCCGTCCAGGCTGGCGGCGATCTTCAGCCGCAGCCATGGGCGCCCGCAGGTCATGCGGGAAACGAAGCCGATGTTGAGCTCGTGCGCCTCTTTCTCCAGCAGGCCGATATCGGTCTGGATGCCGGCCTGTTGCAGTTGCGCCAGCCCCTCTCCCGCCACCTGCGGATTGGGATCGACCATCGCCACCACTACGCGGCCCACACCGGCCTGGATCAACGCCTCGGCACACGGCGGCGTGCGGCCATGATGGCTGCACGGCTCGAGCGTGACATAGACCGTTGCGCCCTGCGCCAGCTCGCCTGCCTGCGTGAGTGCATGGATCTCGGCATGGGGTTCGCCGGCACGCTCATGCCAGCCGGAACCCGCCACCTTGCCGTCGCGCACGATCACACAGCCGACGCGCGGATTCGGCGTGGTCGTGTACAACCCCTTCTCGGCCAGGCGCAGCGCCTGGGCCATGTATTCATGATCAACAGCGGAAAACATGGGGCGCTTACTTAATCCAGATCCCGGATCACGTCGCGGAAGTCATCCACATCCTGGAAGCTGCGATAGACCGAGGCGAAGCGGATATAGGCCACCTTGTCGAGCTTGTACAGCTCGTGCATCACCATTTCACCAACCTGGCGCGACGGCACCTCGCGGTCACCCAGACTCAACACCTTTTGCGCGATGCGCTCGATCGCCTGGTCCACGAATTCGGTCGGCACCGGGCGCTTGTGCAGTGCGCGCATGAAGCTGGTGCGCACCTTGGCGCGGTCAAATTCCTCGCGGGTACCGTTCTGCTTGACCACCTGCGGCATGCGCAGCTCGGCCGTTTCGTAGGTGGTGAAACGCTTGTCGCAGGACGGGCAGCGACGGCGACGACGTATACTGTCCCCTTCCTCGTTGACGCGGGAATCAATCACCTGGGTGTCGATGGCACCACAAAAAGGACATTTCATCTTTGGGTAATGGGTAACGGGTAATGGGCGATGAGTGATGAGTGCACATGCCCCATCACCCATTCCTCATCACTCATTACCATCTCAGCCATATACGGGAAACTTCGCGCACATCGCCTTGGCCTCGTTCGCCACGCGGCTGATGACAGCCTCGTCGGCGGGTGCATCGAGCACATCGGCGATCAGGTTGGCGAGGTGCTCCGCTTCGATCTCCCTGAAGCCGCGCGTGGTCATCGCCGGCGTGCCGATGCGGATGCCGCTGGTGACGAAGGGTTTCTGCGGGTCATTCGGAATGGAGTTCTTGTTGACGGTGATGTGAGCGAGGCCCAGCGCCGCTTCGGCTTCCTTGCCGGTAAGGTTCTTGGCACGCAGATCGACCAGGAACACGTGCGACTCGGTGCGCCCGGAAACGATGCGCAAGCCGCGCTCCTGCAGCACCTTGGCCATCACGATGGCGTTTTCGATCACCTGCTCCTGGTACTCCTTGAATTCTTTCGTCGCCGCTTCCTTGAACGCGACTGCCTTGGCGGCGATCACGTGCATCAGCGGGCCGCCCTGGATGCTGGGGAAAATCGCCGAGTTGAGCGCCTTCTCGTGCTGGGCGGAGGACAGGATGATGCCGCCGCGCGGGCCGCGCAGGGTCTTGTGGGTGGTGCTGGTGACAAAATCGGCGATCCCGACCGGGTTGGGATACAGCCCTGCCGCGATCAGGCCGGCGTAATGCGCCATGTCGACGAACAGGTAGGCGCCGACCGCGTCGGCGATCTTGCGGAAGCGTTTCCAGTCGATGATCAGGGAATAGGCAGAAGCCCCGGCCACGATCATTTTCGGCTTGTGCTCGTGGGCCAGACGCTCCACTTCGTCGTAGTCGATCGCCTCGGTTTTCGGATCCAGACCGTAGGTCACCGCCTTGTACAGCTTGCCGGACAGATTGACCGAGGCGCCGTGGGTGAGGTGGCCGCCGTGCGCCAGCGACATGCCGAGGATGGTGTCGCCGGGCTGCAGTACCGCCATGTACACCGCCTGGTTGGCCTGGGAACCGGAGTGCGGCTGGACGTTGGCATATTCCGCGCCGAACAGGGCCTTGACCCGGTCGATCGCCAGTTGCTCGGCCACGTCCACGTACTCGCAGCCGCCGTAATAGCGCTTGCCGGGATAGCCTTCGGCGTATTTGTTGGTCAGTTGCGAGCCCTGCGCTTCCATCACCGCCGGGCTGGTGTAGTTTTCCGAGGCGATCAGCTCGATGTGGTCTTCCTGACGGCGGGTTTCATCCTGCATCGCCTGCCACAACTCGGGATCGAACTTGGCGATGGTCTGGTCTGCGCTAAACATAACGGGCTCTTTCCAAAAAGCAAAACAGCGATTTTACCACGATCAGGACAATCCTGAGTAAAACCCCAACCACGGGCTCACTCCCCCGCCACAGTCATCCGCTCGATCAGCACCGAACCGCACTGCTTCGAGCCCTGAACCAAGACATCGCTGCCGACCGCGACGATCTGCCGGAACATGTCCTTGAGGTTGCCGGCGATGGTAATCTCCTCGACGGGAAACTGAATTTCGCCGTTTTCCACCCAATAGCCGGCGGCACCGCGCGAATAATCGCCGGTCACCGGGTTGATGCCGTGGCCGAGCAGTTCCGTCACCACCAGGCCTTTACCCATCATTTTCAGCAGGCCGTCGAAATCCTGGCCGCTGCTCTCGATAATCAGATTGTGGTTGCCGCCGGCATTGCCGGTGGAGGTCATGCCCAGTTTGCGCGCCGAGTAGCTGCCGAGAAAATAACCCTGCAGCACGCCATCCTTGACCAGGTCGCGCGCGTGGGTGGCGACGCCTTCATTGTCGAAGGGGCTGCTGCCCAGCCCCTTGGGGATATGCGGCAGCTCGCGGATCTGGACGAACGGGGAAAAAATTTGCTGGCCCAGGCTGTCGAGCAGGAATGAGGATTTGCGGTACAGGCTGCTGCCGCTGACCGCGCCGACCAGATGCCCGATCAGGCCGGACGCCACCGGCGCTTCGAACAGCACCGGACACTCGGTGGTCTTGATCTTGCGCGCCGCGAGACGGCGCACGGTGCGCTCGCCGGCTTTCCTGCCGACGGCCTCGGCGCTTTCCAGGTCGGCCGCATCGCGCCGCGAGCTGTACCAGTAATCGCGCTGCATCCCCTGGTCTTCGGCGATCACCGCACAGCTGATGTCGTGGCGCGAGGAAGGATAGCCGCCGAGGAAGCCCAGGCTGTTGCCGTACATGAACAGCGATTCCTGGGTGGACACCGAGGCGCCCTCGGAATTGTCGATCCGCTTGTCCACCGCGAACGCCGCAGCCTCGCAGGTTTTCGCCAGTTCGATCGCCCGTTCCACCGACAAATCCCACGGGTGGTACAGGCTGAGGTCGGGGATCTCCCTGGCCAGCAGGTTTTCATCGGCGAGTCCGGCGAATTCGTCGCTGGCAGTGTATCTGGCGATGCTCACCGCCGCCGCGACGGTATCCTTGATCGCCTGGGGCGAAAGGTCGGAAGTGCTGGCATGGCCGCGCTTGTGGCCGAAGTAAACCGTCACACCCAGGCCCTTGTCGCGGTTGTATTCAATGGTTTCGACCTCGCCGTGGCGCACCGAGACGTTCTGGCCGAAGCCTTGCGACACTTCCGCCTCACAGGAGGTAGCGCCGGCCAGTTTCGACTGGTTCAGAATATCGCGAGTGATCTGGCTCAGGGTTTCAATGGAATGGGAAAAACGGGAATCTGACACATGCACCTCGAAAATTTCAGCAAAAGGTTTGCTGAAGGCAATTGGGAGAAGAATTAATAAACAGCATGTTAACCGCAGAGGACGCGGAGGACGCAGAGGAATTCAAAAACCTCATGACGTACCCATGTAGCTCCCCAGAATAAGGGGCTCTTCACAAGGCTCCAGTCTCTTGGTTTCCTCCGCGTCCTCTGCGTCCTCTGCGGTGGAATCCTATTTTTAGGGTTATCATAGCAACTTTGATTCCATTTGCGAAACCATGACGGATACAGAAGACAACTCGCCTGACGACAGGCCGGAACCCCCGAGCAAAACCAAACGCAAGCAAGAAATGCACGCATTGCAGGATATCGGCGAACAACTGGTAGGGCTGAACAAGAATCGGCTGGCACAAATAAATCTGCCCGAGACTTTGCTGGATGCTGTTATTGAAGCCAAACGCCTGACCGGCCACGAAGCCCGCCGCCGCCAGATGCAATATCTCGGCAAATTAATGCGTTTTGTTGATGAGGAACCAATCCGGGCCAAACTGGATGAGTGGAACAATGTCACACGCGTTCAGGGGGCAAAATTCCACCTGCTGGAGCGCTGGCGTGAGCGCTTGCTCACGGAAGAACAAGCCTTAAGCGAACTGGTGGTGGAATATGCGCGGGCCGATATCCAGCAGATCCGCACCCTGATCCGCAATGCCCAGAAGGAGGCCGCAGCCGGCAAGCCACCAAAGAGCAGCCGCGCCCTGTTCAAGCTGCTGCGCGAAATGATCCTCGAAGAAAAAGACACCGAACCGGAGCAAGATGAATAGCGAACTGCCAGCGCTGATCGGTCTGGTCACCATCAGCGACCGCGCCTCGCAGGGCATTTACGCAGACCAGGGCATCCCGGCGCTCAATGACTGGCTAGTCAACGCGCTGACCACGCCATGGCGTGCCGTCACCCGCATGATCCCGGACGAGCAGGCGCAGATCGAAGCCACGCTGCGTCAGCTGGCGGATGAAGAAGGCTGCTGCCTGGTACTCACCACCGGAGGCACCGGTCCGGCGCCGCGCGATGTCACGCCGGAGGCGA
Source organism: Sulfuricella sp. (assembly GCA_031426955.1). GTDB lineage: Bacteria > Pseudomonadota > Gammaproteobacteria > Burkholderiales > Sulfuricellaceae > Sulfuricella. Next base: position 44,739 of record JASJPA010000035.1, on the reverse strand, counting down.
CGCTGGCTGTGGCGGACAAGGTGCTGCCCGGCTTCGGCGAGCAAATGCGCGCCGTCAGCCTGAAGTACGTACCCACCGCCATCCTCTCCCGCCAGGTCGGCGTCATCCGCAAGCAATGCCTGATCATCAACCTGCCCGGACAACCCAAGGCGATCAAGGAAACCCTCGACGGCGTGTTTGCCGCAGTGCCTTACTGCATCGACCTGATCGGCGGGCCTTACCTGGAAACCCGGGAAGAAGAGATCAAGGCATTCCGCCCCAAGTCTGCCATCCGGGCTTAAAAATAGTCTGCGCTGACAAAATCCGTCCCACCCTCCACGGATGTGGTTACTGGTTGCCTGGCAACGCAGGATGCTCCAGTGCGGTAGGGCGGATGAGCGTAGCGTTATCCGCCGCATGTATGCCTCGCAACAATTTTCATTCGGCGGATAACGGCCTGCGGCCTCATCCGCCCTACGCTTGCTGGATGGGCGTATTCGGCACAGCCGGATTGCTCACTTTCTCCTCTCCCAACGACTTCGCTTCATGACAGCCGGTTGACTTCCACTCCCGCAGCCTTACAATCCCCATAACTACCGCCTGCCCCGCGGTTCAGTCCAACAAGGTTTATCCGCCGCCAATAAGTGTGGGGCTCTTGCAAGATTAGGTGGGGCGGCGGATAAACGCTATTCGTTATGCATCGAGCAAGCAATGACCAGTACCACTACCTGTTATATGTGCGATTCACTTGAAACATCGCGGGAGCATGCGCCCCCGTCGTGTTTTTTCCCTGAGGCCAAAGAGATCGGGCGAGACCTGCGGCGCAACCTCATCACGGTTCCCTCGTGTGATCGCCACAATTCCTACAAGTCAAAAGACGACGAGTTCCTGCGGTCTGTCATTCTGATGACAACAACGGCTAGCGAAACGGGGAGGCACCAATTCTTTCGGAAACTGCTTCGCGCCGCCGCTCGAAGGCCCCATGCGTACAAATCATTCTTTGGCGACAAGGGAACTGTTGCCCAAGGCAAAGGCCGGGTTCTGCAGATTGATCGACAACGCTTCGATCATTGCATAGACCATTTGGTGAGAGCGATTTTTTTTGATTCCTTCAAGCGCAAATGGCAACTACCGATATCCATCGTTTCGCCCAATTTTTTCAGTGGAATCGCCTCTGACCGGGCAGTTCCGCATCAGCTATCAGAAGGTATTGTCGAAACGTCAAGGCAATTTCTCTGCGGTGAGCCGATCAGAGGTGAGAATCCGGAGGTGTTCAAGTATCGACTTCGATATGACGAGGTAGATGAAGGCTATGCTTTCGCTGCTATTTTCTATGCTCGTTTTGAAGTCTATTCATTTTCATCGAGAGAATTGGCGAGAAGCAAGCAGCTTCTGGCACGCGTCTAATTTATCCATCGAACAAAAAAGAAGGGATTTATATGAACAAGTTTTCAAACCAATTTCGAGAGCTATGGAGTAATGAAAACCGGAGCCTTGATATTGAGAAATACGAGTTGTGTCTATCCGAGTTTCAAGGTGCCCACGATAAGCGCACGATGATCCAATGGGTGCTCGCGATTCTTTTCTTTGGTGCGGGGCTGTGGGCATTGTACTCCAGCGCCACTTTCATCGCGGTTGTACTGTTGATTTTCGCGGGGTACTGCAATCTGAATTCAGCCAACCATATACTGATGTCCGAGATAATGAATACGCACCGGTTGCTGGCGATGCTCGTCAACAAACACACGAGAGATTTGGAAGAAATGCGACGAGAATTTAAACAAGAGAAGGGTTCAAAATCTTCTTGACGGTTGTTTTCCATGCATAACCCTGCGGTCAACGCGGACGCTGCGCGATAAAGCCGCGCAGCGCCGGTTACCACAACGTTGGGTACCAAGAGATCGTCCGCACAGCATCAGTTTCAATCAATCAAGGGGGACCTCAATGCGACCAACTTTCCAAGCACTAGCCACCGTCGTAGCCTTAGCCGGCTGCACCCACGCAAGCATATCGTCCATCCCATTGCAGATTGAAGGCGTTGGCACGGTCTACCGTTACCAAGGACGCGCGAACTTCGCACACCAAATCGCAGAGGCCGATCGCATGATTATGGAAGACTGCAAGGCTCGAAACGGTGGTCGTCCAGTCATAGTCGATCTACAGAAACGCGATCTCGGCATCGTCGCCATGGACAGCGGTCAGGCAACAACTCGCATCAATGCCACCGCAACGAGCAATCCGTACAGTTCGAATGTGACCGGCACCGCCACGACCACATCAACGGGAGGCACTACCGCCCTTCGAAACTACAACCAAGAAATTCTGTACAAGTGCGTCACCGACTGAACCTCCCGTTACCTCCACGTTGGGCATTCATCGACGTATGAGCAGCGCCATACTTTCAACTGGCCACACCCAAGAGGAGATGCGGTCCATTGAGCAATTTCTCGGCTCATGCACGGTACCGCTCGTCTACCAATCTAATGGCCGCACCTTTGTGCATGGCACAGGAACATTTTTCCAGCTCGGTCAGTACCGTTACCTCGTGACCGCCGCACACATTTTCAAGGACATTGACCCCAAAGATCTTGCAGTGCCAGAAGGCCCGACAAACACGCACATATGGACCCTCGGAAACATAACAATCCATCACCCGGAGGAACAAGACGAATTCGATGTTGCTGTTGTAAGGCTCGAAGACGAAGACTTTTGCAGTCGAATTGCTAAAGGCTGGCGATTCCTCGGCGAATCAAACGTTGCACCCGATTCTCTCCTCAGCACTGACTACATCGTTGCCGGGTACCCAACTGCCACCGTTGAACATAAGCCTGGATGCCTCGTGCCCCAAGCATTGATGCAGCTCTATACCGGCCCCTATGAAGGGCCGGTTGATGGAAATCGCGCAAGCTTAGACGTTCTTTTGCGCTACTCGAAAATAGCGAAAGGTGTGTTCGGTGATATGAAATCAACGCCCGATCTCGGCGGCGTTAGTGGTGCGTCCATATGGGCAGTTGCCGCCACCCCAGACGGCCTCTGGGCTCCCGACACTATGTTGAAAATAGTAGGCGTTCAAGTGTCTTTCAGACACAGCTCCTACGTACGTGGCAAGTCGTGGGCGCTGGTATCGGAAATCATTCGTCGCATTGCCACGGACAATGAAACCCCGTCTGAGGCTGTGAGCAAGTAGCTCGGATGAAGCAACCATCCCGCCCCACGGCAGGATGCCACGGATTCCATTTCATTCCATCCGGGCTACGCCTGCTCGATTGATCCTGCGCGGCAAGCAGCGAAAGCCCCTAAGGCAGCCTGACCGTCGCCGCCATTCCGGCCCGCATCAGCTCCTTCGCCGCAAACACGGCCTCCACCTCGTAGGCCGAACCGCTCTTGTCCGCAACCGGCTCCAGGCCAGGGTACTTAAGGATGGCGGGGTATTCCTGCTGGCCCACCAACACACTCACTGCCTGTCCGGTCTTGAGGCTGCCGATGCGGTCGGCGGACACCTTGAAGCGCGCCGTCATCTCCCCCGCCTTCGCCAGCACCAGCAGCGGCTGGGGCTGAAGACCGACCGCCACGTGCTGCCCCGGCTCAGCCAGACGCGCCACCACCACCGCATCGAAGGGGGCGCGCAATGCGCTATCCGTCAGATCCTGGCGTTCCCGAGCCAGCCGTGCCTGGGCGCCATCCAGTTGGGCCTTGGCGCGGGCTTGACGCAGCTTGGCCTGATCCAGCTCGGAGGTAGAAATCACGGTCCGGTCGTAGAGCTCCTGGGTACGACCCAGATCGCGCTGGGCCTCCGCCGTTTCCTCCGTAAAGCGGGAGACTGCGGCTCGGCTCTCAGCCACCCGCGCCTGATAAGGCGCAGCGTCCAGAATCAGGAGCGACTGTCCTTTCTTCACCCGATCGCCGGTATTCACCCCAACCTCGCGCACAATGCCGGACACTCGCGGAGACAGCTCCACCCGTTGCGACCACTGCAAGGTCGCAGGAAAACTCTCCGCCCAGGCGGCGGTAGCCGCCCACAGCATGCCCGCCAAAATCCATTTCGTCATTTCGTTCGCCCTTCATCTTTAGCCATGCTTTCCAGCGGCCTGCCCAGCAGCGCTTTGAGCCGCGCGAATCCCAGCGCCAGCTGGTACTCTGTCCGGCGCTCGCGCAGTTTTGCCTCCATCGTCGCCGCCATGGCATCCCCCAGGTTGGTTTTCAGTTCCACTTCATATTTCCCGCGCGCCTTTTCCAGAGCCAGATCACGATATTCGACCTGCTTCCGGGCTGCCACGCGCACACTGCGCTGCAACTGGTCGACCTCAGCCCACACTTCCAGGAGTGCCTCGGCCAGATCCATCCCGAGCTTGTCGGCCTCGGCCTGGAGCTTGTGAAACAGGGCCTGCTCCCGCGCCAATTGCGCCGACACGCGCCGACCCTGATACACCGGCCAGGTCAGCACCACGCCGGCGCGCAGGTTGTCGCGGGTAGCCGTTTCCCGGCTCCAGCCCGCCGCTTCGACCTCGGCATCCAGCATGGGGGAATTCTCGGCGCGCAAGGCTTCCATGCGCTGCCGCGAAGCTTCGAGCAGGGCTAACTGGGTGCGTAGCCGGGGATTGTATTCCCGCATGATGGGCAGCAGAATCTCGTAATCCGGCAGGGAGAGGTCATTGGCGGCAAGTTTCGGGTCTTCCAGTTCGGCCACAAGCTGTCCGGGCTGGTTCATGGCATTTGCCAGCTGCGCCCGGGCGAAGCGGGCGCGAGCCTGGCTGGCATTGCGCCGGACCAGAATATCCTGGTAGCGGGACTCCAGCTCCGCCAGTTCCGTGGCGGAGATCTGGCCGACCTTGAGGCGGTCCCTGGCATTATCGGCATTGACATAGGCCACCGCCATATATTCATTATCGGCAACAAACTGCATATCCGCCGCCAGGACGCTGAAAAACCGGGCCATCACTTCGATGCTGCGCCGCTCGCGCGCTTCCAGCAGGCCGGCTTCACGGGCATCCACTGTCGACTTGGCTGCCTGTTCGTACAAGGCGGTACGGCCAAAATCGTACAGGCTCTTGCGTGCGTTCAGCCGAACTGAGTTGTCGGAAAGGCTGGCATCCGGGCCGGAGGAAGGGCGTGCGTGACGCAGGCCGGCTTCGACATTGACGGAAAGGTCGCTGCGCGAGGCTGCCGCCTCCTGTTCGGCCAGCGCGGCTGACCGGTCGGCCTCGGCCAGCCGCAGGTCGGGGTGGGCGACTTCCGCCGCCGCCAGCGCCTCGCCGAGCGTGAGCCGCTTGGCGGCAGGCGCGGACCAGCCATGCGGCATCAGCCAGACCATCAAGACCAGCGCGAGCCCGATGCGGGGAAAAATCATTTCGCGGCTTGTTGCTTGTACTTGGCGAACGGCATGGTTTTCCAGACACCCTCCGCCACGTAGCGTCCCAGCAGCATGAACTCATTCACGTCCTTGGATGCTCCGGTGAAACGGGTCATCGGTTTGCCGTCAAGATCGTAGAAACCGAATACCGGGGTGGCACGCACGCGCTGCTCGGCGGCAAACTTCTTCTCGGTGGTTTCCTTGCCGGCAAAGTCCACCAGGGGGTTGTCGCCGTTGATGTCGACGCTGAAGATGAGAAAGCGCTTGCGGTAATAATCCTGCACTTCGGACTGGTTGAGGATAGTTTCCTTCATGCGGTGGCAGAAGGGGCAATCCTCCAGCTCATACATCAGCAGGATGCCGATTTTCCCCTCTTTGCGCGCGGTTGCCAGTTCAGTCTTGAAGTCACCCAGGTTCTGGTCAAAAAAAACCTGAGCATCACGAGTTTCAGCCATTCCGGATCCGGCAAAAAACAGCATTAATACGACGAGAAAACTTTTCAACATGAACGCCTCCAAATCAAAAAAGTGCCCTTTACGTTTGCCCCCTCGCCCGCTCGCGGGAGAGGGTTGGGGTGAGGGCAGCTGGCAGCCTGTCGGACTTCTTTATCCCAATTTAGCCTTCAACCGCCTTTTTCATCAATCTCTTGCTGTATGATCCCAGAATATTTGTTTTACAAAATACCCGATTGTTTCTAGAATTTACCGGATAAAAAACATTCTTGCCAGGGGATACTTGCCATGTCGCTAACGCTGACCGTACCCGCACCCGATCCGGTCGAAGACCTGACCGTGGAAAAACGCCCGAAACATCTGCAAGAATGGCTGGACGACCTTCCCCTCACCAACCTTACCGATGTTTGCCGCACCCTGGACGACGAAATCGGCGCACTGAATCGACAAAAAGTCGCCATGGACACGCGCCTGAAGTTGCTCGAATTATATCGCAGCGTCATCCTTAAACTACTGCCCGCCATGGAAGAGCAGTATGTCGCCACCCGTCTGCCGCAGCCGGGGAAAAACCGGCAAATGGCCGAACAGGCGCGCCAACTCCTGATGGAACTCGCCAATGGCTACAAGATCATCCTGCTCGACTACCAGAACGCACGCATCACCCTGGGCAAGGGGAAAATTGCAGTGACTGCGGCGCAGCGCGCCATGTCCGCCTTGAGCCGGATCCTGATGATCTGCTACCAGACCTATGTCCCCGCTCCCTCCGGCATCTGGTTCGAGATGCACCAGATTTTCCGCTTCGCCATCGAGCAGGATATCGCCAACGAAACCATTGCCGACGAGGAACGCAAAAGCAGCGTCAATCTGGTTTACAAGCAAACCCTGTTACTCGCGCTGTCGAACCCTTACCATCTGAGCCCCGGCGATGTCGCACGCATCCAGAACTACCTGGCGGCGTTCGGCAGTCTCGCACAACTTCAGGTGTTCGCACAAACCGGCAATCCGATCGGTTTGTTTCTGGCGCAGACCCACAGCGACAAGCCTCCCAAGCCCTTGCCCCAGAATCTGGATGAAGTGGACAACCGCAGCGACATCCTGCTCAACACGCTGGAATTGGCGCATGCGCTACGTCACCACATAGAAAGATTGAACGCAGGGGAATTGCCGAAAAACATGCATCTGCCCGATGGCGCCCGGGAAGCCAGCTACCGGGACCTGCTAAAACGCTTGCTCAAGAGCTGGTCGGCGGCGCCAAAACGGGTGTTCAACCGGACCCGGAACATCTCCAGCACCCAGGTCTGCATCGGTTTGCCGTCCCTCCACCATTTCCTTGGCGGGCGCGAGTCCGGCGCAAGCGCCGGTCTTTCGTTGGTCCAGCCAGCCAAGGATCAGCGCTTCATCTCGGGCAAGTGGCTGGTCATCAATGAAAGTGCTGGCGGCCTTGCACTGAGCGGTGCTTTCGAGACCCTGCCCCAGATTCTCCCAGGCGACGTGATCGGGTTAAAAGCGGATGGGGCGAACAAATGGAATGTCGGCGCCGTGCGCTGGGTGAAAAGCGACAAGGCCGACCATCTTGAAATCGGCGCACAGCTTGTCGCCCCCAAGGCCGATCCAGCCAGAATCAAACCCTCCATTGCCGGCCCGGCGGAAACTTTCCAGGCCGCCCTGCTGCTGCCGGAAATTCCCCTGCTCAAGCAGCCGGAAACCCTGATCGCACCACGCGGAACCTTCGGTCCGCAACGCGAGCTGCTGCTCGAGCTCGATGGTCATACGACCCAGACTGTCCGTGCCGTCAAGCTGGTGGAACAAACAGCGGGCTACGAAAGGTTCGAGTTCAGCCGGGGTTAAACATCCCGCCCTGCTCAGCTTGGGCTGAAAAAATCTTTTAAGGACGGACTCAATGCCTCGTCCAGTCTGGCCGTCAGGCCAGCCAACAGAGCTGCTGCGCGCGTCCCTCCAATGCCCGGAGCCAAGCAGTCCTGGTCCGGATCGAACACGAAAACGCGGTAAACATCGGCGAGCCTGATCGCCTCCGCGCTTCGGGTCAGGGTCCAGCCGCCGCCCTCCACGTTACCCACCCAGTTCACCTCGCTGAGCCGGTCGAGAACATCCTCGATCTCTTCCAGCCCCAAATCCGATTCATGCAGCAGGCGCTGCAGGCTGAGCGTTTCACCGGCCTGATGCGCCTGATAAATCGCCTTGAGAACGGCCAGCGCGGCGAAAAACTCCCGTCCGGCAACTTCCCCGTTCTGCCGGACGGGGGTGTTCCAATAAGGGAGCGTAGCGGTGATCACCGCCCCGGACAGCACCACCAGCCAGGACAGATAAATCCAGATCAGGAAAAGTGGAACACTGGCGAACGCACCGTACACCAGGGTATAGGTGGGAAAGTGAGTGACGTAAAGTGCAAACACCCTCTTCATCAGTTCGAATGCAATCCCCGCCACCACCCCGCCGACCAGGGCATGAAGCGGCAAAACGGGACGGCTGGGAACAAACCGGTAGAGCAGCGCGAAGGCGAAGATGGTCAGCGCCACCGGCACAATCTTCAGGGTCACCATGCCGACTACCGGCACGCCTTTCGCGAGGCCGAGAGGAAGGCTGACCAGGTAGGACGTCAGGGACAGGCTGGCCCCGATCAGCAGCGGCCCGAGCGTCAGCGCCGCCCAGTAGATCAGGAAGCGACGCAGCAGCGGGCGCTTCCGGCGCACGCGCCAGATCACATCGAAGGCGTGATCGATAGTCAGCATCAGCACGAATGCGGTCGCCGCCAGCAACCCGATGCCCAGCGCGGTCAGGTGCGCAGCCTTCTGGGAGAATTGCTGCATGTACACCGAGATGATCTTGCCCGCCGAGATCGGCACAAAGTTATTCAGGATGAACACCTTGAGCTGGGTCATCAGGTCGGTAAACACCGGGAAAGCGGACAATACCGTCAGCGCGATAGTGACGATCGGTACCAGCGCCAGCAACGTGGTGTAGGTCAGGCTCGCGGCAAACTGGACACAGCGATCTTCCTTGAAGCGTCGCCGCGCCAGGAGCAGAAATGGGATGATGCGAGAAAAGTTCTGGAGCATGAATTGCGTTATCATGTTGAAAATGGAGACTTCCACTATGGATCAAATACTAGGTCTTTGCCAGTTGGCTACACTGGCATCGGAGACCGTTTCATGACCACCCCGGAAACCGTCTGTAAACGGGCGCGCAGGTTGCTGCGCGCAGAGCGTATCGGCTTGCTTTCCACGCTTTCCCATAAACTCGGCGGCTACCCGTTCGGCTCGGCGGTATCCACCCTGACCGATCATGAAGCCAGGCCGTTGTTCCTGATCAGCCAACTGGCGGAACACACCCGCAACATCGAGCAGGACGCGCGCACCAGCCTCCTGGTGCACGAGCAATCCACCGACATCCAGGCCGGAGAGCGGCTCACGCTGGTCGGCAAGGCGGTGCGCGTGGAAACAACGGAGCAGCTCAAAGCGCGCTATCTGCGCTACTTCCCCAGCACGGAGCAATATTTCGCACTGGATTTCAGTTTCTACCGCATCGAGCCCGTCACTCTGCGCTACATCGGCGGCTTCGGCGTGGCGCAGTGGATTTCCCCGACAGAAATCCTGCCGCCGCCAAACTCAATGGCGCAACAGGAAGAAGAACTTCTGGCCCGCTTCAATCTCAACCAGGCCGGCGATCTGCAGTTCTTCTGCCGCACCTACTACGGCACCAGTGCCAGCGATGCAAGCCTGGTGGGAATCGACTGCGACGGCTTCGACATTCTGGGTGACGGCCAGCTGCTGCGCTTCGACTTCCCGGATACCGTCCTCAATGCCGAACAGGCCGAAGCGGCGCTCCTGAAAATGCTGGAGAGCGGCGCTTGAACAGAACCGCAGCCCTCCACTATGCCAGCATCGCCAGCCTGATCGCGCTGATCGTCCTGTGCCTCGCGTGGGAATTGTGGCTCGCGCCGCTGCGCCCCGGCGGCTCCAGCCTGGTCTTCAAGGTTCTGCCGCTGCTGCTGCCGCTGGCCGGCATTCTGCGCGGCAAACGCTACACCTACCAGTGGGCCTCGATGCTGATCCTGCTCTACCTCACCGAAGGCGTGGTGCGCGCCATGAGCGACAAAGGCCTGTCGGCGACCCTGGCGGGAGTGGAAATCGCTCTCAGCCTGATTTTCTTCTGCAGCACGATTTTCTACGCCCGGCTCAGCCGCAGGCCCTGATTCAAATCATTTACCGCAAAGGACGCAAAGTGACGCGAAGGAATGCTTGATGATCTTGATTTCCTTTGCGAACCTTCGCGTCCTTTGCGGTTAATCGCTTTTTGATAGAGAATTAGACCTGCGGATTCATCCGCTCCAGCTTTCCCGCCAGCTTGTTCAGGGCATTGAGGTAAGCCTTGGCCGAAGCGATCACGATGTCGGTATCCGCCCCCTGGCCATTGACGATGCGTCCGCCCTTGGACAGCCGCACCGTGACTTCGCCCTGCGCATCCGTACCGCTGGTGATGTTGTTGACCGAATAGAGCAGCAGTTCCGTGCCGCTCTTGACGATAACCTCGATCGCCTTGAACGAGGCGTCCACAGGCCCGCCGCCATCGGCTTCCGCAGCCTTTTCCTTGCCGCCATCGCTGATGGTGACTTGGGCATGGGGCGTTTCGCCGGTTTCCGAGCAGACCTTGAGCGACACCAGCTTGAACTGCTCCTTCACCATCGCCTGTTCCTCGTCGCTGACCAGCGCATGGATATCCTCGTCGAAGATTTCATGCTTCTTGTCGGCGAGATCCTTGAAGCGGGCGAAGGCGGCGTTGAGCGCCTCTTCCGATTCCAGTTCGATGCCCAGTTCAACCAGGCGGCTGCGGAAGGCATTGCGGCCGGAATGCTTGCCCATCACCATCTTGTTCGCGCTCCAGCCGACATCCTCGGCACGCATGATCTCGTAGGTTTCGCGGTGCTTGAGGACGCCGTCCTGATGGATGCCGGACTCGTGGGCGAAGGCATTGGCGCCGACGATGGCCTTGTTGGGCTGCACCGCAAAACCGGTAATGCCCGCCACCAGCCGGCTGGCCGGCACGATCTGGGTGGTGTCGATGCCGGTGTCGCAGGGGAAGATGTCCTGGCGCGTGCGCACCGCCATGACTATTTCTTCCAGCGCAGCGTTACCTGCCCGCTCCCCCAGGCCGTTGATGGTGCACTCCACCTGGCGCGCCCCGGCCAGTACCGCAGCGAGGGAGTTCGCCACCGCCAGGCCGAGATCGTTGTGGCAGTGCACCGAGAAGATCGCCTTGTCGGAATTGGGGATGCGCTCGCGCAGGGTGGCGATGAGGCTGCCGAACTGCTGCGGCAGGTTGTAGCCGACGGTATCGGGAATGTTCAGGGTCGTGGCACCGGCCTCGATCACCGCTTCCAGGATGCGGCACAGGAAATCGGTCTCGGAGCGTCCGGCGTCCTCGGGCGAGAACTCGACGTTGTCGGTCCACTTGCGCGCCCATTTCACCGCCTTCACCGCCTGCTCGACCACCTGGTCCGGGCTCATGCGCAGCTTCTTCTCCATGTGGATCGGGCTGGTGGCGATGAAGGTATGGATGCGGCCGGAGACGGCCGGCTTGATCGCCTCGCCGGCGCGCTCGATGTCGCGCTCCAGGGCGCGCGCCAGTCCGCACACCGTGCTGTCCTTGATGCTGCTCGCGACCGCCCTGACCGACTCGAAATCGCCGTTGCTGGCCGCCGGGAAACCGGCCTCGATGACGTCCACGCGCATCCGCTCGAGCTGCCGCGCGATGCGCACCTTCTCCTCCCTGGTCATGGAAGCGCCGGGGCTCTGCTCGCCGTCGCGCAAGGTGGTGTCGAATATGATCAGTTTATTTTTCATGACGGGCTCCGTTGCAGAAGTCGGAATTCATAACACGAAAATCGGTTCGCCGCCGATTTCCGCAATTCAAAACAAGTAATGGGGGGAGGAAAGTTAGCGCCTGCGGCGCAGCAGTAGGCCGACCAGCAGGATGTTGGCCCGATATGAAACGAAGGAAGCATGGCTAGCGGAGTTCATGGTTTGAAATATAAACGCTTTCATTTGTGAGCGCAAGCAGGGGAGTGTCGCCTAGAGGCGCCTACTTCTGCTGGGGTTCACGTTGTTCACCGCCAACCTACGTTGCTTTCCGCCTTCTCCGCACCACACCCAACAGCCAGTCCGCATAGGCAGACAGCGCATACAACACAAAGACGCTGAACAGCACCCGCGGCGGGTCGAAAGAAATCAGAATGAAGGTCAGCACGATCAGCAAGATGCCAACGAAGGGCACGCTCTTGCGCAGGTTGATGCCCTTGCCGCTGTAATAGCGCAGGTTGCTGACCATGGTCAACCCGGCAAACAGGGTCACCCCCCACACCAGCCAGCGGATATCGGTGCCGCGGATATGGTACTCGTTCATCACCCACACCAGCCCGGCCAGCAACGCTGCCGCAGCGGGGCTGGGCAAACCCTGAAAGAAATTCTTGTCAGCAACTTCATGCTGGGTGTTGAAGCGTGCCAGCCGCAACGCCGCGCCGGCGCAATAAACGAAGGCGGCAATCCAGCCCAGCTTGCCCATGTCCTTCAGCGCCCAGACGTACACGATCAAGGCGGGCGCCACGCCGAACGACACCATGTCGGAAAGCGAATCGTATTCCGCCCCGAACGCGCTCTGGGTATGGGTAAGGCGAGCAACCCGGCCGTCCAGGCCGTCCATCACCATGGCGATAAAGATCGCCACCGCAGACTGCTCGAAATTCCCGTTCATGGCCTGGACGATGGCATAGAACCCGGCAAACAGCGCCGCCGTGGTGAACATGTTGGGCAGCAGGTAGATGCCGCGCCGGCGCAAGCGACCATCCAGCAGGGGCTTGCGATTGGCGGGGTTATAGTCTTCAGTCATAACAAGCGCCTTTCACCATTGTCCCTTCCCCCTTGCAGGGGGAAGGTTAGGATGGGGGTTAAGAGGGTGAAATTATTGACACAGCATCTTTATCCAAGCTTTCTACCCCCATCCCAGCCTTCCCCCTGCAAGGGGGAAGGAGAAAAATAGCGGCACCTGAGTAACTATGGCGCTTGTTTGATATGGAGGGTTCCATGGCGCCAATAGTTTCACCGCTCAGCCGACATTCATCGGCAGTTCGGCCAGCACGGTTTCCCCGGCACGGACCTTGTCGCCGATGCTGACGCGCACCTGGGCGGTCAATGGCAGGTACACGTCCACCCGCGAGCCGAAACGGATGAAACCGTAACGCTGGCCGCGCGCAAGCCACTCACCCGGCTTGGCATAGCACAGGATACGCCGCGCAATCAACCCGGCCACCTGGACACAGGTAATGTCGTAGCCGCAATCGGAACGCAGCCAGATGGCATTGCGTTCATTTTCCGTGGAGGCCTTGTTCAGATCGGCATTGATGAATTTTCCGGGGTTGTACCAGATTTCCTCCACCACGCCATCCACCGGACTGCGGTTGGAATGAACGTTGAACACGTTCATGAACACGCTGACCTTCTGCGCATCACGCTTGAGGTAGGGATCCTGAACGCGTTCAACGGCGACGATACGTCCGTCGGCAGGGGCGATCACCAGATTGCGCGCCGTCGGCACATTGCGCCCCGGGTCACGGAAGAACTGCAGCACGAACAGGCTGATGATCCACAGCGGCAGCGCCCACAGCCAGCCGGCCAGGAACGTAACCAGCAGCGAAAGCGCCACGATGCCAGCCAGGAACGGCCAGCCCTCGCGGGCGATGATGGGGTGGGGATAATTTTTCACTGGGGGAGCGACACCGATGCACATGGGTAAATCAGGCTAAGTAGGCGTAGGTCGGGTAACGGTTTTTGTTGCCCGACATTTTGCCGGCGTTGAAATGTCGGGCATAAACAACATGCCCGACCTACATTTAGTTCTTCGACTGATCGACCAGCTTGTTCTTGGCGATCCAGGGCATCATGGAGCGCAGCTTTTCGCCCACCACCTCGATCTGGTGCTCGGCGTTCAAACGGCGGCGCGCAGTCATTTCCGGATAGTTGGTCTTGCCTTCCAGGATGAAGCGCTTGGCATACTCGCCGTTCTGGATGTTCTTCAGCGCTTCCTGCATCGCCCAGCGCGATTCGTCGTTGATCACCTTCGGGCCGGTGACGTATTCGCCGTACTCGGCATTGTTGGAGATGGAGTAGTTCATGTTGGCGATGCCGCCTTCATACATCAGGTCGACGATCAGTTTGAGCTCGTGGAGGCATTCGAAATAGGCCATTTCCGGCGCATAGCCGGCATTGGTCAGGGTTTCGAAGCCGGCCTTGACCAGCTCGACACAGCCGCCGCACAGCACGGCCTGCTCGCCGAACAGATCGGTCTCGGTTTCCTCGCGGAAATTGGTTTCGATCACGCCGCCCTTGGTGCCGCCGTTGGCCGCCGCATAGGACAGGGCGATGTTCTTGGCCTTCTTGGATACGTCCTGGTAGATGGCGATCAGGGTCGGCACGCCGCCGCCCTTGAGGTATTCGGAACGCACGGTATGGCCGGGGCCCTTGGGCGCAATCATGATGATGTCGAGATCGGCACGCGGCTGGATCTGGTTGTAATGGATGTTGAAGCCGTGGGCAAAAGCCAGGGTTGCCCCCTTTTTCAGATTGGGCTCCACGTCGTTGCAATAGACGTCAGGCTGCTGCTCATCGGGCACCAGGATCATCACGACATCGGCGCCCTTCACCGCATCGGCGACTTCCTTCACCGTGAAGCCGGATTTCTTGGCCTTGTCCCAGGAGGCGCCGCCCTTGCGCAGGCCGACCGTCACCTTGACGCCAGAATCCTTCAGGTTGGCGGCATGGGCATGACCCTGGGAGCCGTAACCGACGATGGTGACTTTCTTGCCCTTGATGATGGAGAGATCGGCGTCCTTGTCGTAATAAACTTTCATGCTTTCGTTTCCTTAATAAATATAAATAACCTTAGAGGTTCAAACCAAAATTCAAACTTTCAGTATTCTATCACCCCGCCCGATGCCGGATGCGCCGGTGCGCACCGTTTCCAGAATCGCATCCTTGTCCAGCGCTTCGAGAAAGGCATCCAGCTTGTAGCCTGCGCCGGTCAGCTCGAGGGTGTAGGTCTTGTCGGTGACATCCACAATGCGGCCGCGGAAGATATCCGACATGCGCTTCATTTCCTCGCGCGACTCGCCTTCGGCGCGCACTTTCACCAGCATCAACTCGCGCTCGATGTGGCCGGCTTCGGACAAATCCACCACCTTGACCACGTCGATCAGCTTGTTGAGCTGCTTGGTGATCTGCTCGATCACGTCGTCGGAGCCGCGGGTGACAATAGTCATGCGCGACAGGGTGGCATCCTCGGTCGGCGCTACCGTCAGCGACTCGATGTTGTAGCCGCGCGCCGAAAACAGTCCGGCGACACGGGACAGCGCGCCCGCTTCGTTTTCCATCAACAGAGAAATTATGTGCCTCATACCAGAATCATTTCGCTCAACCCCTTGCCGGCGGGAATCATCGGGAAGACATTTTCCTTCTGGTCGGTAATGAAGTTCATGAACACCAGCCGATCCTTCATGTCGAACGCCTCTTTCAGCGCGCCCTCGACATCTTCCGGCTTCTCGATCTTCATGCCGACATGGCCGTAACTTTCAGCCAGCTTGGCAAAATCCGGCAGCGCATCCATATAGGACTCGGCATAACGGTTGCCGTAAAAGAATTCCTGCCACTGCCGCACCATGCCGAGGTAGCGGTTGTTGAGCAGGATGATCTTGAGCGGCAGGTTGAACTGCTTGCAGGTAGACAGCTCCTGAATATTCATCTGGATGCTGCCCTCGCCGGTCACGCAGGCCACCATTGCCTCGGGGTGGGCAAACTGCACGCCCATCGCTGCCGGCAAGCCGAAGCCCATGGTACCCAAGCCACCGGAGTTGATCCAGCGGCGCGGCTGGTCGAACTTGTAATACTGCGCAGCCCACATCTGGTGCTGCCCGACGTCGGAGGTCACATAGGCATCACCCCGGGTAACCTGGTGCAGCTTTTCAATCACGTACTGGGGCTTGATCAGGCTGCTGTCGCGATCGTATTTCATGCAGTCCTGCGAGCGCCACAGTTCGATCTGCGTCCACCAGGTCTTGAGCGCGGCCTGGTCGGGCTTCTCCTTGCTGGCCTGAATCAATTTGTTCATCTCTGCCAGCACGTCCCTGACGTTGCCGACTATGGGCACGTCCACCTTGACCCGCTTGGCGATGGAGGTGGGATCGATGTCGATGTGGATGATGCGGCGGCCATCCTGAAAGAAATGTTCCGGATTGCCGATCACACGATCGTCGAAACGGGCGCCGATGGCGATCAGCACATCGCAATGCTGCATCGCCATGTTGGCTTCATAGGTGCCGTGCATGCCGAGCATGCCGGTAAACAGCGGATCGGTGGCGGGATAGCCGCCCAGCCCCATCAGCGTATTGGTGATCGGAAAGCCGAGCAGGCGCGTGAGCTGGGTCAGCTCCTCCGCCGCATTGCTCAGCACCACGCCGCCGCCGGTATAGAGCATCGGCCGCTTGGCCTCCAGGATCATCTGCACCGCGCGCTTGACCTGCCCCGGATGCCCCTTGATCACCGGGTTGTAGGAGCGCATCGTCACCTTCTTCGGATAGGTGAATTCGGTCTTGTGCTGGGTCACATCCTTGGGGATATCCACCACCACCGGGCCGGGCCGGCCGGTGGAAGCGAGATAGAAGGCCTTCTTGATGGTCTCGGCGAGATCCTTGACATCCTTGACCAGGAAATTGTGTTTCACGCAGGGGCGAGTGATGCCCACCATGTCCACTTCCTGGAAGGCATCCATGCCGATCGCGGCGGTCGGCACCTGGCCGGAAATCACCACCAGCGGAATCGAATCCATGTAGGCGGTAGCGATGCCGGTCACGGCATTGGTCGCACCCGGCCCGGAGGTCACCAGCGCCACGCCGGTCCGACCTGTGGCGCGGGCATAACCGTCAGCAGCATGCACCGCAGCCTGCTCGTGCCTGACCAGCACATGCTTGAACTTGTTCTGCTTGAAAACCTCGTCGTAAATGTTCAACACTGCACCGCCGGGGTAACCGAAAACAAATTCGGTCCCTTCTTCCGCCAGACAGCGCACAACGATCTCTGCGCCCGTCAATTCCATATAACAGCCTTAAATAATCATTCCGGGGAAACCTGAAACATAATGGTTGCCGCCAACTTGGTCAAGTGCGGCATTTTACCAAACTTGCGGAAGCCTCTGCTTTATTTTTCTTTATTTGATAAGATGCGACGGAAGAACGTTACTCAGGAACTCTCCAACTGGCCACTTTTCAGAAACTTTCCAGGTTTCTTGCCGAAGTCGAACGACGCGCCTACAAGCAGGCGCTATTTGCCGTTCGCGACGAACATGGCGCTCTGGACATCGTGCAGGACTCGATGATGAAACTGACGGAAAAATACTCGGGGAAGCCCGCCGAGGAATTCCCGATGCTGTTCCAGCGCATTTTGCAAAACACCATCCGTGACTATTACCGGCGCCAGAAAGTGCGCTCGCTATGGACCACCCTGCTGTCGTCTCTTACTCCCCATCAGGAAGAAGAATATGATCCTCTGGAAACTTTAGAAGTCGAGGACGACTCAAATAAGATTCATCGGCCGGAAGAAACCCTGGCTCGCTCGCAAGTCGTTAAATTGATTGAGCAGGCACTAAAAAATTTGCCGGCTCGTCAACGGGAAGCGTTCCTGCTGCGTTATTGGGAGGAACTGGATGTTTCTCAAACCGCTGCCGCGATGGGTTGTTCCGAAGGCAGCGTCAAGACGCATTGTTCCCGGGCCACCCACGCAGTGGCGGCCTTCTTGAAATCGAAGGGAATTGAGCCATGAACGAACCCATGAATGAATATGGCCTGGCAAAAAGAATTACTCAACATCTTGATTACGGCACGGCCCATCTGGACAGCCGTCTGCAACACCGCCTCCAAGCAGCGAGGCAGCACGCCCTGGAAGCCTATGCCGAACCTCGCCACAGCTTCAGCCTGGCATGGGGCGGGCACGGCGGCAAAGGCAGCCATGGCAATACCCATTCGCCCTTCCGCGTCTGGGTACCGCTGATCATGCTGGTGCTGGGACTGATGTTCGTCACCTATTGGCAAAACACCCTGGAAATGAACGACGTGTCGGAAATCGACGCCCATCTGCTGGCCCAGGACTTACCGATCCATGCATTCATTGATAACGGGTTCGATACATGGCTAGAAGGTTCACGGCAGCAATAATTCTCGCCTTCTGCCTTTTGGCACAAGGCATCGCGATTGCGGCCCAGGAAGCCCGGCAACCCGCATGGGCCGAGCTGACATACGAGCAGAAGCAAATCCTTGCCCCCGTTCACGGCGAATGGGACAACATGTCGGCCACTCAGCGCAAAAGGCTGCTGGGCGTGGCCAAGGGTTATCCAAAAATGAAGCCCGAGGAACAGCAGCGCATCCAGAGGCGTCTGAAAGACTGGAGCAAGCTGACTCCGGAAGAACGCGCCCAAGCCCGGAAAAAATACGAAAAACTGAAGCAGTTGCCGCCGGAAAAACGCCAGGAAGTCCAAAAGAAGTGGCAGGAATACCAGCAGCTGCCCGAGGAGAAAAAGGAACAACTGCGGCGCGGAAAGAAAGTCCCTACCCCAATAGCTGAGCCGCTTGCCACTGAGACTCCAAAAGCAACTCAGGAAGTGCCGAAAGTCGGAACTGAGGCCGTTCCGGTCAAGCCTGAAGCAGCCCAACCAATGGCAAACTAGGCACGCGCCATTCATGCCATCCCCTGCTGAAACACCGGGTATTCTGCGCCGCATCGCCAGTATGCTTTATGAATCCTTGCTTCTTGCCGCAGTCCTGTTCATCGCCGGCTTCGTGTTTACAGCGATATTCCATTCCCCGCTGCCCCCCATGCTCCGATTCGTTTTCCAGCTTTACCTGCTGCTGGTAACGGCAATCTATTTCATCTGGTACTGGCTGCACGGCGGGCAGACCCTGCCCATGAAAACCTGGCACCTGCGGATAGTGCGCACTGACGGCCAGCCCCTTGGCCTGAAACAGGCATGCCTGCGTTTCCTCCTCGCCTTGATTGGCGTGGGGCTGGGATTCGGCATCCTGTGGGCGCTGTTCGACCGCGAGCGCCTGTTCTGGCACGATCGCATGGCGGGAACCAAAGTGGTGATAAGCAATGGGTGATGAGTAATGGCCTCCCCATCACCCATCACCCATCACCCATTACTCATTACCGCCTCTCCACCCACCACATCATCCCCATCGCCGCACAAAAGAACACCAGCGTCGGGAAAACGGCACTGAACATTGGCGGCCAGTCGTTCAATAGCCCGAGATGGGCGAATAGCCGGTTCAGCAAATGAAAACCCAATCCCAGCATGATGCCGGCAAAGATTTTCGCGCTCACCCCGCCTGAACGTCCCTGGTAATAAGCAAACGGCAACGCCAGCATGATCATCACCAAAGCCGCAAAAGGGTAGACCAGCTTCGACCACAGCGCGATTTCGTAACGCGTGGTTTTCTGCTTGTTTTCACTCAGGTGCTGGACATAAAAATACAGGTTCCAGGCCGACATCTGTTCCGGCACCACCAGCAGTACATTCAGGATGTCAGGGGTCAGCACCGAATGCCAAGAGGCCTCGGGAAGCGTACTGACTATCGTCCTGCCCAGCTCGAACCGGGTCTGCGCCACGTCCGTCAGGCGCCAGCGGTTCTCGGCCACGTGCTCGCCGCGCTTTGCGTAACTAATGGCGCGCAAACGGAAGTCCGGGTCGAACTCATAGATTTTCACCCCCTTCATGGAGGCATCCGGCAGCACTTCCTCGACATTGACGAAGCTCCCCGCATCTTTCACCCACAGCCCGGAACGAAATTCCTGCGCCACGACCGAACTGGTGGCCTTCAAACGCAGCTCCTGGGCCGCTCGCCCGCTAAGCGGTGCGATGAATTCGCCGAAAACAAAGGTCAGCGCCACGAACAGCAATCCGGCTTTCGCCAGCGACAAGGCGATGCGCGGCGCGGACAACCCCGACACGCGCATCACGGTAAGTTCGGAATGGGCCGTCAGCTGCGCCAGGGCGAACAGGGAGCCGATCAAGGTCGCAATCGGGAACAGTTCGTAAACATGGCCGGGCAGGGAAAGCAGCACATAGCCAAAGATTTTCACCAGCCGGTAATCGCCCTTGCCCAGGTCGCCCAACTCGTGGATCAGGTCGAAAAAAGCGAACAGCATGAGCAGCGCGGCAAACACCAGCAACGTGGCCGAATAAATTTCACGCGCCAGATAGCGGCTGAGGATTCTCATGGTCTCTCACCGCCGAGCCGAGGAATCATTCTCTTCAGCCAGGTCATCCAGAATGGCGCCAGCACGAGCCGGCGGTAAAACAGCAACAACAGCACCAGCAGCATCACGCCATGCACCAGCCACAGCCCGATATACGGAGACAGTTTGCTTTGCGCCACCCAGGCCTGGGTAATACTGAGGAAATTGCTGTAAATCATGTAGAGCAGCAACGCCAGGATCAAGTTAAGCGAGCGCCCTGCACGCGGATTGACGAAACTCAGCGGGATCGCCAGCAAAGCCAGAATAAAGGCGCTGATCGGCAAGCCCAGCCGCCACAGCAGCTCCCCCATATTGACCGGTGAGCGGTCGCTCAGCAACATCAGGGTGGACAGTGATTTCTGCGTCGGCGGGATCAGGCTCGCCTCATAGGCATGAATCCGGATGGCATAGCGTTCGAAAGCCATGATCTTGTAATCTGGCATGCCGCCCACTCCCTCATAGCGTCTGCCGTTGAGCAGCACCAGGAATCGGTCGCCATTTTCAGAGACCGTCTGATAGCCATGCTGAGCCACCAGAATGCCCAGTTTCTGATGCTGGACAGAGCGCATGAAAATGTTGCTGACCGTGTTATTCGCGCCAGCGAAGCTTTCCACGAAATACACCCGCTCGGCAAATTTGGACTCCTTGAACACGCCCGGCGCCACCGAGGATACGTCGTCGCGGCTTTCCATTTGCTGCCGGAACTCGTCGCTTTTTCTCAACGCCCAGGGGGAAACCACCAGGCTTAAAAACGCGATAGCGAATACCGCTGGCGCGGCGAAGGCAATCACCGGACGCACCCATGCCGTGACACTCAAGCCGGCGGTGAACCAGACCACCATTTCGCTATCGCGATAGCAGCGGGTCAATGTCATCAAAACAGCGATAAACACCGTCAAGGACAGCAAAACCGGCAAATAATTAATAATACTGAAGCCGAGGAAGGCCGCCACCGCCTCGCTAGCCACAGCGCCGCCGGCCGCCTTCCCGAGATAGCGGATCAGCATCGTGGTAAGGGTAATCATCAGCAGCACCGAAAAAACCAGCAATGCATTGCCGGCCATCTCGCGCAGCAGAGCGCGGCGGAAAATCATCGTTCGAGGTTTTCTTTGACTTTTAGACTACAGTCTGCGGATAATTGCCGATTACTAAATATCATGAATAAAGCCCGATACACGGGCAGGCATCAAGAACGGAGAAAAAAGTGGAATTTAGCATAAAAAGCGGCAGCCCGGAAAAACAGCGCAGCGCCTGCGTCGTGGTCGGCGTGTTCGAACCGCGCAAACTCTCCTTGGCCGGCGAGATGATCGACCTGATTTCCAACCATTACCTGAGCGACATTATCCGCCGCGGCGACATGGAAGGAAAGTCCGGCACCACGCTCATGCTGCACAAAGTCCCCAACACCCTGTGCGACCGGGTGCTACTGGTCGGGCTGGGCAAGGAACGCGAGTTCAAAGACAAGGAATATCGCGATGCGGTCCGCGCAGCCATCAAAACCCTGAATGAAACCGGGTCGATTGAAGCCTCGGTTTTCCTCACCGAACTCCCGGTCAAGCGCCGCGACACCGCATGGAAAGTCGAGCAGGCCGTATTGATGGCAATGGAAGGGGTTTACCGCTTCGACCGCCTGAAAAGCAAGCCGGAAGAGAAGCGCCGCCCGTTGCGCCGTATCGTCCTGAACGTGCCGCACCGCACCGAACTCGCCATCGGCGAGGAAGCCGCCAAACAAGGCCAGGCGATCGCCGACGGGATGAACCTGGCCAAGGATCTCGGCAACCTGCCGGGCAACATCTGCACCCCCGCCTATCTGGCCGAGCAGGCACAGGAACTGGCAAAAACCTACAAGCTCAAGATTGAAGTGCTGGAGCAGAAAGACATGGAAGCCCTGAAAATGGGTTCGCTGCTTTCCGTAGCACGCGGCAGCCGCCAGCCGCCCAAGCTGATCGTGTTGCACTACCAGGGCAATAAGAAACAGAAGCCGGTGGTTCTGGTCGGCAAGGGCGTCACCTTCGATTCCGGCGGCATCTCCCTCAAACCCGGCGCCGAAATGGACGAAATGAAGTACGACATGAGCGGCGCGGCCAGCGTGCTCGGCGCGTTCAAGGCGGTGGCCCAGCTCAAGCTGCCGATCAATCTGGTGGGCATCATACCGGCCACGGAGAACCTGCCCGACGGCAACGCCAACAAGCCCGGCGACGTCGTCACCAGCATGTCGGGACAGACCATCGAAGTGCTGAATACCGATGCGGAAGGCCGTTTGATCCTGTGCGACGCGCTCACCTACGCCGAACGCTTCGAGCCGGAAGCGGTAGTGGATATCGCCACCCTCACCGGCGCCTGCCTCATCGCCCTGGGCAATCATGCCTCCGGCCTGTTCAGCAGCCACGATGCCCTTGCCCGCGAGCTGCTCCATGCCGGCGAATACGCGGTCGACCGCGCCTGGCACATGCCGATGTGGGATGATTACCAGGAGCAGCTGAAGAGCAACTTCGCCGACATGGCCAACATCGGCGGCCGCGCAGGCGGTGCTATCACAGCCGCCTGCTTTTTGTCGCGCTTCGCCAAGAAATTCGACTGGGCGCACCTGGACATTGCCGGCACCGCCTGGAAATCCGGCAAGGAAAAAGGCTCGACCGGGCGGCCAGTGGCGCTGCTGGTGCATTTTTTGATTAACAAATGCAGGGTGGGTTAATCGACCACCCCTCATCGTATATTCCCTCCCTCTTTTAGGGGGAGGGCTAGGGTGGGGGTGGGAAGTTTCGCGTGAGAATCAGCATCTGAACCCCCATCCTAACCTTCCCCCTATAAAGGGGGAAGGGACGATGGTAAAAGGCACTTGTTTTGATATGACCCAAATCGATTTCTACACTCACGCCGCCGACAAATACCACACCGCTTGCGTGCTCTGCGCCAAGGCCGTGGAGCGCGGGTTGCGGGTCATGGTCTATACCCCCGACGCCGCAACCACGGAAAAAATGGACAAGCTGCTGTGGAACACGCCCGCCGTCGGCTTCATCCCCCATTGCCGCACCTCGGATAGCCTTGCCCCGGTCACCCCGGTCATCGTCGACCACAATGCCGACCTGCTGGCACACGACGACATCCTGCTCAATCTCCACACCGAGCAGCCCCTGTTCTTCAGCCGCTTCCACCGGCTGATCGAGATCGTCGGCACGGAAGAAAACGACCGTGCCGCAGCGCGCGAGCGCTTCCGCTTCTATCGAGACCGCGGCTACGAAATTCATTCCCATGACATTGGAAACAAGGCCAGATAAATGGATCCAGCCAGCGGCGAGCCCGACGTACTCGGAAAAATAGATGCCCTGCTCACCCGGCATCGCACCGGCGCGCCCACGCAGCAAGATCTCGCGTCGGCAGAGGCGCAGGCTGCCCGGGCGGCTATTCCCGTCCTGACAGAAATCATCACCGATGACAGCACCATCCCGGTTCTGACTGAGGCCGCCCCCGCCACGGAGGAAAACCAAGCCGCTACAGCCGGCAAGGGAAAGCTTCCGCCCATCATCGAGGTCGCCGCAAGTGAACCAGCCAGCACAGGCGACCCGGTCGCGGCCATCCCTTATAACGAAGCAGCCCTGCGCCAAATCGAGGAATTCATGGTGCAGGAACTGGAAAATCGCATTGCGCTGGAATTCACCGCCACCCTGGACCGCGCCCTGAACGAGTTGCTCGACCATTCACGCGAACATATCCGGCATGCCGTGCGCGAAGCGCTCAAGCGACGGATCGAGGATGCACCCTCCGAAAACAAGGATCGCAAGGGGTTGTAGGTCGGGCTTCAGCCCGACATGTCGGCATGAATGCCGACCTACAGTTTCGCGTTTCAACGTGACTGACTACTAGGTATAATTGCCGCCTTTCCCGTTACTCCAAGAAATTCCAAACCATGGAACTCGCCAAAAGTTTTGAACCCGCTGCCATCGAGGCGCACTGGTACCCGCTGTGGGAATCCCGCGGCTATTTCAAGGCCGCCACCAAGGTCGACAAGTCCGGCAAGCCCGCCTACTGCATCATGCTGCCACCGCCCAACGTCACCGGCACCCTGCACATGGGCCACGCCTTCCAGGACACTCTGATGGACACTTTGGTGCGCTACCATCGGATGAAGGGCGAGAACACCCTGTGGCAACCGGGAACGGATCATGCCGGCATCGCCACCCAGATCGTGGTCGAGCGCCAACTGGATGCAATAGGCGTTTCGCGCCACGATCTCGGCCGCGAGGAATTCCTCAAGCGGGTGTGGGCCTGGAAGGAAGAATCCGGCTCCACCATCACCCGCCAGATGCGCCGTCTCGGCGCCTCCTGCGACTGGTCGCGCGAGCGCTTCACCATGGACGAAGGGCTTTCCAAGGCGGTGACCGAAGTTTTCGTCACCCTTCATGGGCAGGGCCTGATCTACCGCGGCAAGCGCCTAGTCAACTGGGACCCGGTGCTGCTGACCGCCGTGTCCGACCTGGAAGTGGTTTCGGAAGAAGAAGACGGCTTCATGTGGCATATCCGCTACCCGGTCGAGGGCAGCAACGAAACGCTGGTCGTCGCCACCACCCGCCCCGAAACCATGCTCGGCGACATGGCGGTAGCGGTGCATCCCGATGATGAGCGTTACAAACACCTGGTCGGCAAGCATGTGCGCCTGCCGCTGTGCGAAAGAACCATCGCTATCATCGCCGACGACTACGTCGACCCGGCCTTCGGCACCGGCTGCGTCAAGATCACCCCGGCGCACGACTTCAACGACTACCAGGTAGGCCTGCGCCACCATCTGGAGCCGCTCAGCATCCTCACCCTCGACGCCAGAATCAACGATCTGGCGCCGTCTGAGTACCAGGGCATGGACCGCTACGAGGCGCGCAAGAAGATCATCGCCGACCTCGAAGCCCATGGGCTGCTGGTAGAAACCAAGCCGCACAAGCTGATGGTGCCGCGCGGCGACCGCACCCACAGCGTGATCGAACCCATGCTCACCGACCAGTGGTATGTGGCGATGGAAGGTCTCGCCAAGCGTGGTCTGGAAGTAGTCGCCAACGGCGAAGTTAAATTCGTGCCGGAAAACTGGTCCCACGTCTACAACCAGTGGCTGGAGAACATCCAGGACTGGTGCATCTCCCGTCAACTGTGGTGGGGCCACCGCATCCCGGCCTGGTACGACGAGGACGGCAATATCCACGTCGCGCGCAATCTGGAAGAAGCGCAGAAACAGGCCGGCCCGGACAAACAGCTCCGCCAGGACGAAGACGTGCTCGACACCTGGTTCTCCTCCGCACTGTGGCCGTTCTCGACCCTGGGCTGGCCGGACAAGACGCCGGAACTCGCTTGTTTCCTGCCTTCCAGCGTGCTGGTGACCGGCTTCGACATCATCTTCTTCTGGGTCGCCCGGATGGTCATGATGTCCGAGCACTTCACCGGCCAGGTACCGTTCAAGGAAGTCTACGTGCACGGATTGGTGCGCGACATCCACGGCAACAAGATGAGCAAGTCCAAGGGCAACGTGATCGACCCGATCGACCTGATCGACGGCATAGCCTTGGAAGCACTGGTCGCCAAGCGCCAGACTGGCCTGATGAACCCGAAGCAGGCGGAATCCATCGCCAAGCAGACGCGCAAGGATTACCCGGACGGCTTCCCCGCCTTCGGCACCGATGCGATCCGCTTCACCTTTGCCAGCCTCGCCAGCCACGGCCGCGACATCAAGTTCGACCTGCAACGCTGCGACGGCTACCGCAACTTCTGCAACAAACTGTGGAACGCCACCCGCTTCGTGCTGATGAACACCGAAGGCAAGGACTGCGGCCAGGACGAGTCGCTCCCCCTGGAATTCTCGGACGTGGACAAATGGATCATCAGCCGCCTGCAACAGGCCGAGAAGGAAGTCGCCGAGGCTTTCGACAGCTACCGCTTCGACATGGCAGCGCGCGCCATCTACGAATTCGTCTGGGACGAATATTGCGACTGGTACGTGGAACTGGCCAAGGTTCAGATCGCCAGCGGCAACGAAGCACAACAACGTGCCACGCGCCGCACCCTGGTGCGGGTGCTGGAAACCACGCTGCGCCTCGCCCACCCGATCATTCCCTTCATCACCGAAGAGCTGTGGCAGAAGGTCGCCCCGCTGGCGGGCAAAAGCGGCGAAAGCATCATGCTGCAACCCTATCCCGAGGCTGTCCCGAGCCGGGTCGATGCAACTGCCGCCGGACGCATCGCCCAGCTCAAGGAAATCATCAACGCCTGTCGCACCCTGCGCGGCGAGATGAACCTCTCCCCGGCACTCAAGGTTCCGCTGATCGCACTCGGCGACATCTCCACCCTGGCCCCCTACATCCAGGCGCTGGCGAAGATTTCCGAAGTGGCTGTCGTACAGGGTGAGCTGCCGGCAGCTGATGCACCCGTGGCGGTGGTCGGCGACATCCGCCTGATGCTCAAGATCGAAGTGGACAAGGAAGCCGAGCAGGCACGGCTAGCCAAGGAAGTTGCCCGGCTTGAAGGGGAAATCACCAAGGCACAGGCCAAGCTCGGCAACGAGAGCTTCGTCGCCCGGGCTCCTGCAGCTGTGGTTGCGCAGGAAAAAGAACGGCTGGAGAACTTCGGCGCCACGCTGGAAAAACTTAAGGCGCAACTCTCCAAACTCGGGTAGGAAGCTGCCTGGCATCATGATTCCTTCCCCCTCTCTGGCCTAAGCCGGCAGAGCCGGAACCCCAATGGGGGGATGAGTGATGATCGAAGGTTTTCATTGCCCATTCCTCATCACCCATTACCGTAGGGCTCACTTCAGCTCCGAATCCTCGTTGTTTAATCTGCGGACAGCTACTTTTCCAGGATCAATATGCTATTTTTAAATGGTCGCAGCCTGGAAGATACTGAATAGGGAGTACAACAAATGACTTATGTCGTGACTGAAAACTGCATCCTCTGCAAGTACACCGACTGTGCGGTTGTTTGTCCGGTGGACTGCTTTCACGAGGGGCCTAATTTTCTGGTGATCGATCCGGATGAATGCATCGATTGCGACGTATGCGTGCCGGAGTGTCCGGCTGAAGCGATCTTTCCCGAGGCGGACCTGCCGCCGGGACAGGAGAAGTTTCTTGAAATCAACGCGGAACTGGCAAAAACCTGGCCTGCCATCACCTCGAAAAAAGACCCTCTTCCCGATGCGGATAAATGGAAGGGTGTTGAGGGGAAGCTGCAATATCTGGAGAAATAACGCCGAAAGTGACTGGATGTCTGCTCCTGGCGCTTTAGCGTGTGGCATCTGACGCAGACTTCCCCATTCGGTTCCACATTGGAGTCAACGAGATGAGCAAGACGACCACCCGATCCAGCAATCCCGATTTCGACAGCCTGGTTCCCAACACCCCCTTCACCCGCCGTGCCTTCGTCATTACCATGCTGGGCGTGGGTTTCGCCCTCGCCACCCAGCCGGTCATGGCCCAGACCGTGATCAAGACCGGCACCGACGGCCT
Organism: Sulfuricella sp.; assembly: GCA_031426955.1. Taxonomy (GTDB): domain Bacteria; phylum Pseudomonadota; class Gammaproteobacteria; order Burkholderiales; family Sulfuricellaceae; genus Sulfuricella. Next base: position 17,129 of record JASJPA010000035.1, on the reverse strand, counting down.
GATTGCGGGAGAAATCAAGGTTCCCGTCAGCGATGGCGAAATGGTCGCTTATCGTGCACAACCTGACAAAGGCGCCGATTTTCCTGTCATCCTGGTGGTTTCCGAGATCTTCGGTGTCCACGAACATATCGCCGATATCTGCCGGCGGCTGGCCAAACTCGGCTACCTGGCCATCGCCCCGGAACTGTTTGCGCGCCATGGCGATCCGCGCAAGATCAGCAGCATCCAGGAAATCCTCGACAACATCGTCGCCAAGGTGCCTGACGCTCAGGTCATGAGAGACCTCGATGCCTGCGAGGCATGGGCCAGGGCCCATGGTGGCGACACTTCACGCCTGGCGATAACCGGCTTCTGCTGGGGTGGACGCATCACCTGGCTCTACGCTGCCCATAACCCCCGCCTCAAGGCCGCCGTGGCCTGGTACGGCCGGATTGACGGGGTGGGAAGCGAGCTTACGCCGAAATACCCGCTCGACCTGGCGGCGCAACTGAAGGCGCCGGTACTCGGGCTTTATGGCGGCCAGGATCAGGGAATCCCGCTGGACGATGTGGAGGACATGCGCACTGCCATCAAGAAGGCCGGCGGCAAGTCCGAGATTCATGTCTATCCCGACGCGCCCCATGCCTTCCACGCCGATTACCGGCCCAGCTATCGCAAGGATGCCGCCGAGGACGGATGGAAGCGTATGCAGGCATGGCTGAAGAAAAACGGGGTGTAATTCGAATACTCTCGGATTTCACTATGCGGAGCGTTGAAACGGGGGTGCCGAGATGGCGAAGAAATCCTTTCCCTTGTCCAAGGTCTACGGCCTGCTCGAGCCCGGGCCGGTCGTGCTGGTCACGACCGCCGGCAAGGAACGGGCGAACATCATGACCCAGTCGTGGCACACCATGATCGAATTCGAGCCGCCGCTCGTGGGTTGCGTGATCAGCAACCGGAACTACTCGTTCGACATCCTGAAGGCCACCAGGGAATGCGTGATCAACATCCCGACGGTGGAGCTGGCGGAAAAGGTGGTGGGCTGCGGCAACACCTCCGGGCGAGACGTCGACAAGTTCAAGGACTTTGGCCTCACGCCGGTGGCCGCCTCGTGCGTCAAGGCGCCCCTCATCGACGAATGCTATGCCAGCCTTGAATGCAAGGTCGTCGATGGGAAGATGGTGACCCAATACAACTTCTTCATCCTTGAGGTGCTCAAGGCGTGGATAGACCCGTCGATGAAACATCCGCGGACGATTCACCATCTCGGAAAAGGCGCGTTCATGGTTGCCGGCGAGACGATCAAGCTGCCCTCCAAAATGAAATAAACTTGAGAACCGCCCGTGTCCACGGGCGTGGACACGGGCGGCCCTTCATCGCTCAGCCAGAACGACCGCAAAGCCTTCGCCAGCCAACTGGACCGCTTCCTGGCCAGGAAGCGCAAGAAATCAAGTTGAGACCGGGCAAGGACCGCCCCCTTTTCCTGGAGCCGGCGCCAGTTTGGCGCATTTGGCTCAAATCACGCCCGTTATTGGTGCGTCCATGGGGCTCTGACTCCTGACCTTACCCTCTCTGTTTCCTGATTTTCATCAGGATCAATCAGTTGCCTGCCATGGTATGAGAATTGCGTTGTTGGCAGGTTATGAAAACCCCTGTTAATCCGTCCGAATCCCCGCTTCGAGTCTTGCTGGTGGACGAAACCTTCGAACGCGCGGCGCTCCTCAAGCACGCCTTGCAGGATGCGGGCTGCAAGATTGCGGCCCATGTCTCCGCCAGTGCGGATCTGCCTGGCCTGGTGGCCGAACTGAAACCGGACCTGATCATTCTGGATACCGAATCTCCGGACCGCGACACACTGGAAAACCTTTGCATTATCAACCGCGATCAACCGCGTCCGATCGTGATGTTTACCCACGATGACGATAGCGACAAGATCCGCGCCGCCATTCGCGCCGGTGTCAGCGCTTATGTGGTGGACGGCCTGAAAAGCGAGCGTTTGCGGCCCATCATGGACGTGGCGATTGCGCGCTTCAATGAGTTTCAGGCAATGCGGGCGGATCTGGCAAAAGCGGAAAGCCAGCTTTCGGAGCGCAAGGATGTGGAGCGCGCCAAGGGGATACTGATGAAGCAGCGCGGCTGGTCCGAGGAGGAGGCTTATCAGGCTTTGCGCAAAGCGGCCATGGATAAGGGTTCCCGTCTGGCAGACGTGGCTCGCCAGCTGATCGAGATCACGGAATTGCTGGGCTGAACAATTCTGGCACGGGTATTGCTTTCAGGTAATCAAAGGCCCGACGGCGGGCTGCAGTAAATGAATCAAATCTGAGCTGACCAACGACGGTCGGCTTGAAAAGGACAAAGGCGTCCATTCGCGGGAGTAATCCCTTTCGCGGATGTGACGCCTTTTTGTTTTTTTATCCAGGAGAAAGCCATGAGTGAAGATTTCAAAAACAGCCGGAGAGATTTCATGAAAAAAGGGGCAACCTTATTGGGCGCAGGGGCCTTGATGTCCATGGTCGATCCTACAATCCGCAGTGGTGCCTGGGCGGCAGGCTCCGATGCGCCGGAAAAGACCGAGGTCAAGATCGGCTTCATCCCTCTGACCGATTGCGCTTCGGTGGTGATCGCCTCGGTGATGGGCTTCGACAAGAAATACGGCATCAAGATCACCCCCAGCAAGGAAGCCTCCTGGGCAGGCGTGCGCGACAAGATGGTAAACGGCGAGCTGGATGCCGCCCATGTGCTGTACGGCCTGATGTACGGCGTGCAGATGGGCATCGGCGGCCAGAAAAAAGACATGGCCGTACTGATGAGCCTCAACAACAATGGCCAGGCCATTTCCTTATCCAACCAACTGAAGGCCAAAGGCGCGGTTGACGGCACATCGCTGGCCAAGCTGATCAAGGCCGAGCCGCGCGAATATACCTTCGCCCAGACCTTCCCCACCGGCACCCATGCCATGTGGCTGTATTACTGGCTGGGTGCCTATGGCGTCAACCCCTTTAGCGAGGTGAAGAACATCACCGTGCCGCCACCGCAGATGATCGCCAACATGCGCGTCGGCAACATGGACGGGTTCTGCGTGGGCGAACCGTGGAACGCGCGCGCCATCCGCGACAATGTCGGATTCACGGCGGCAACCACCCAGGAAATCTGGAAGGATCATCCGGAAAAGGTGCTCGGCACCACGGCGGAGTGGGTGGCGAAACACCCCAACACCGCCCGCGCCATGATCATGGCCATCCTGGATGCGTCGAAGTACATCGACGACATGAAAAACCGCTCCGCCGTGGCCAAGATCATCGCCGAGAAGTCCTACGTCAACACCGACTTCGACTCAATCGAGGACCGCATGATGGGCCATTACGACAACGGCAACGGCAAGAAATGGCAGGACGCCAATTACATGAAGTTCTACAACGACGGCACGGTGAACTTCCCCTACCTCTCCGACGGCATGTGGTTCCTCACCCAGCACAAGCGCTGGGGCCTGCTCAAGGAAGACCCGGATTACCTGGCGGTGGCGAAAAAGGTCAACCAGATCGAACTGTACAAGCAGGCGGCGACACAGACCAAAACGCCGATTCCCAAGGAGGTCATGCGCAGCAGCAAAATGATCGACGGCACGGTATGGGACGGCAAGAACCCCAAGGCCTATGCCGCCGGGTTCAAGGTCAGGGCGTGAGCAATGTAGGTTGGGCTGAGCGGCCCTATCGCGAAGCCCAACAAACCCAAAACATCAGCACCGGTGTTTTGGATGAGGATTGGGTCTGTTGGGCTTCGTACCTCAGCCCAACCTACGATTTATTACGTTTTAAGGTAACAACATGAACACAATTCTCAAAACCCTGCTCCCCCCGCTGATCGGCATATTGCTGTTCATCGGCATCTGGGCGCTGGTTGCGCAAACCACACCGACCCTGCCGGGCCCGGTGAAAACCTGGTCTTCGGCGGTGCAACTGTTCAGCGACCCGTTCTACCAGAAAGGCCCCAACGACCAGGGCATCGGCTGGAACATCCTGGCTTCGCTGCAACGAGTCGCCATCGGCTTCGTCATGGCAGCGGCAATCGGCATTCCCCTCGGATTCATGATTGGGCGATTCAAATTCCTCAACGCCATGACCGCCCCGATCATCAGCCTGCTGCGCCCGGTTTCCCCCCTGGCCTGGCTGCCGATAGGCCTGCTGGTGTTCAAGGCGGCCAACCCGGCGGCGATCTGGGTGATCTTCATCTCCAGCATCTGGCCGATGATCATCAACACCGCGGTCGGCGTGAACCGCATCCCGCAGGATTACATGAACGTGGCGAAGGTGCTCAACCTGTCGGAGTGGAAGATTTTCACCAAAATCCTCTTCCCCGCCGTGCTGCCTTACATGATCACAGGCATCCGGCTCTCCATAGGAGTGGCCTGGCTGGTGATCGTGGCGGCGGAAATGCTCACCGGCGGCGTCGGGATCGGTTTCTGGGTGTGGGACGAGTGGAACAACCTCAACGTCGAGCACATCATCATCGCCATCTTCATCGTCGGCATCGTCGGGCTGCTGCTGGAACAGATGCTGGTGCTGCTGGCGAAGCGATTTAGTTACGAGTAGGTCGGGCACTCTGTGCCCGACAAATATTGACCGAATCGTCGGGCACAGAGTGCCCGACCTACGGAGGACACCCATGGAAAAATACGTCCAGGTCGAAAACGTGCAAATGATTTTCGACACCCGGAAAGGCCCGTTCGTCGCCTTGCGCGACATCAATCTCAACATCGCTCGGGGCGAGTTCATCTCCCTGATCGGTCACTCGGGTTGCGGCAAATCCACCCTGCTCAACCTGGTTGCCGGGCTGACGATACCCAGCAACGGCGCGATGCTGTGCGCCGGACGGGAAATCGCCGGACCCGGCCCGGAACGTGGAGTGGTGTTCCAGAATCATTCCTTGCTGCCGTGGCTGACCTGCTTCGAGAACGTTCATCTGGCGGTAGAGCGCGTCTTTGCCCGCGCGGAAAGCAGCGCGACCATGAAAAAGCGCACCCAGGCGGCGCTCGCGCTGGTCGGCCTGAGCCATGCCGAGCACAAGTATCCGCATGAGATTTCCGGCGGCATGAAGCAGCGGGTCGGCATCGCCCGCGCCCTTTCCATGCAGCCCAAGGTGCTGCTGATGGACGAGCCGTTCGGCGCACTCGACGCGCTTACCCGCGCCCACCTCCAGGACGAACTGATGAAGATCGCCGCGGAAACCCAAAGCACGGTAATCATGGTGACCCACGACGTGGACGAAGCCGTGTTGCTATCCGACCGCATCGTGATGATGACCAACGGCCCGGCGGCCACCATCGGCGAGATTCTGAGCGTCGGTTTGCCGCGCCCGCGCGAGCGTCTGGCGCTGGCGAACAACCCGAAACACCACGAATACCGCGGCGCGGTGCTGGACTTCCTGTATCGCCGGCAACTGCGCCCGGCAGCCTGAAAATGGAGACATGTATGAATGACTGGATAAAAATCTGTGCCCTGGATGAAATTCCGCAACTGGGTTCGCGCGTGGTCGAAAGCAGGCACGGCCGCATCGCCGTGTTCCGTACCGACGGAGACGAAGTGTTTGCGCTCGAAGACCGCTGTCCGCACAAGGGTGGGCACCTGTCGCAGGGCATCGTGTGCGGGAAACACGTGACCTGCCCGATGCACGGCTGGAACATCGCCTTGCGGGAAGGCCGGGCGCTGGCGCCGGACGAGGGCGGAACCTCGACTTTTCCGGCCAAGGTCGAAGCCGGCGTGGTGTTTATTCAGGTTTAACCTGGAAAAAGCTATTGAACCGCAGAGGACGCAGAGGAATTCAAATGCTTATCGTGAAACGCACTCACCTGATGGGTAACTCAATATAACTTGGCAATGCCTTGTCGCCTAGAGGCGCCTACTTTTGATTTTCCTCAGCGTCCTCCGCGTCCTCTGCGGTGAATCGCCGTTTTTAGGTTTAATCGCAGCGCGAAAAAAGGGGGTTGTGTGACTGAAACCAAATCCATCTGCTGTTACTGCGGCGTCGGCTGCGGCGTGATCGTCGAGAGCGACGGCGCCCGTGTCACCGGCGTGCGCGGCGACCCGGAGCACCCCGCCAACCATGGACGGCTGTGCACCAAGGGCGCGAACCTGCACCTGACCAGCGGGCACGAAACCCGTGCGCTGTTCCCGGAATTGCGCCACGGACGGGACGAACCCAGGAAAAAAGCAGGCTGGGACGAGGCCCTGGATCATGTCGCCGACCGCTTTGCCGCAATCATCCGCGAGCACGGGCCGGACAGCGTCGGCTTCTATATTTCCGGCCAGCTGCTGACCGAGGACTATTACGTCTTCAACAAGCTGGTCAAAGGGCTGATCGGCACCAACAACCTGGATTCCAACTCGCGCCTGTGCATGTCCTCGGCGGTGTCGGCCTACAAGGCGGCATTCGGTGCGGACGGGCCGCCGTGCTGCTACGAGGACATCGAGCAGGCCGGCTGCATTTTCATCGCCGGGTCGAACACCGCCTATGCCCATCCCATCGTGTTCCGGCGCATCGAGGCGGCACGCGCGGTCAACCCCGATTTGAAGTTGATCGTGGTGGACCCGCGCCGCACCGACACGGCAGCGGGCGCCGACCTGCACCTGGCGATCCAGCCCGGCACCGATGTCGCATTGTTCAACGGCATGCTCCATGTGCTGATGTGGGAAGGGCTGTGCGACATGGCCTACATCGGCGCCATGACGGAAGGGTTCGACGCGGTCAAGGAAGCGGTGCGCGAATACACGCCGCAATCGGTCGCCCGGATTTGCGGCGTGAGCGAGCAGGATATCGTGCAGGCGGCGAAATGGTTCGGTGCGCCGGGCGCAACGCTGTCGCTGTACTGCCAGGGGCTGAACCAGTCCATCCACGGCACCGACAAGAACGCCGCCCTGATCAATCTGCATCTGGCCAGCGGACAAATCGGCCGGCCCGGCGCCGGGCCGTTCTCACTTACCGGACAGGCCAATGCCATGGGCGGACGCGAAGTGGGCGGCATGGCCACCCTGCTTTCCGGCCACCGCGATTTGAGTAATCCCGAGCACCGCGCCGAGGTGGCGCGGCTGTGGGGGGTGGAGACGGTTCCTGCCGCACCTGGCAAGACTGCGGTGGAGATGTTCGAGGCCGCTGCGCGGGGCGAGATCAAGGCGCTGTGGATAGTCTGCACCAACCCGGCACAGTCCATGCCGAACCAGGGCCTGGTGCGCCATGCGCTGGAAACGGCGGAGCTGGTGGTGCTGCAGGAAGCATACCGCAATACCGAAACCGCGCCTTACGCCGATATCCTTTTGCCTGCTGCAACCTGGCCGGAAAAGGAGGGGACCATGACCAATTCGGAGCGGCGCATCAGCCGGGTTCTGGCCGCCGTCGAACCGGCTGGCGAAGCCCGCGCTGACTGGGAGATCGCGGTGGATTTCGCACAGCGCCTGGGTGGTCGGCTAAAAAACCCGGATACGGAACGCCTGTTTCCCTATTCCGGCGCAGAGCAAATCTTCAACGAACACCGCGCAACCACACGCGGGCGCGATCTCGATATCACCGGCCTGTCCTACGCCATGCTCGACGAACTGGGCCCGCAACAATGGCCGCTGCCACAGGGTGCGGCCAGCGGAACGGCGCGGCTTTACCGCGACGGCTGCTTCCCCACGGCCAGCGGACGCGCCCGCTTCGCCGCTGTCACTTACCGCGTCCCAGCGGAGCAGACCGATGCCAAACACCCCCTGCACCTGACCACCGGTCGCTTGCGCGACCAGTGGCACGGCATGAGCCGCACCGGTGCGGTAGCGAAACTGTACGGCCATGCCGAGGAGCCGTTCCTCGACATGAGCCAGGCCGACATGCAGCAGCGCGGACTGGCGAATGGCGGTTTTGCCCGGGTAAAAAGCCGGCGCGGCGAAATCGTGATCAAGGTGCGCACGTCAACCGAACTGCAGACTGCGCAAACCTTCCTGCCCATGCACTGGGGCGGAAATTTCCTCAGTGGGTTTGGCTGCAATGCGCTGACGATCGCGGCAACGGACGCGGTTTCCGGGCAGCCGGAGCTGAAGCACGCGGCAGTGCAGGTGGAAAAGGCCGATCTGCCCTGGCAGATGGTGGTGCTGCGCAAGAATAATGCACTGCGCCACCTGCTCAAGGTGCAACCCCTGCTGGCCCGATTTCCTTATGCCAGCGCGGGCCTGGTCGGACAGGGTGAGCCGGTCATGGTCCTGCGCATCGCCGCTGAAAACCCGGTAGATAGCGCATGGCTGGCAGAACTGGACCGGCTGCTGGAGATGGACGACGACATGCCGGCCATGGCCTACCACGATGTCCGCCGCGGCATTTCCAAACGGATCCTGGTGCGCGACGGTGAAGTGGTGGCGGCGCGCCTGTCCGGCGAAATTGCCGCCCACGAATGGCTCAAGGACGGCATGACAAAAGGGCTGCCCGTCGAGACAGTGCGCGCCTGGCTGCTGGCGCCGCTGGCCGCGCCGCCGTCCGGCGCTGTGCAACGCGGGCGCATCGTCTGCAACTGCCTGAACGTGGCGGAGAACGAAATACACGTGGCACTGGCGACAGCATTGGACTTCGCCGGGTTGCAGGAAAAACTCAAATGCGGCACACAGTGCGGTTCGTGCGTGCCGGAGATCAAACGGATGTTTATAACTACTCAGGTGCAGCTACCGGGATCGTAGGTTGGCGGTGAGCGTAGCGAACCCCAACGCAAGGTCGCCAGGAATATCCGCCGTGTCGCAATTTTGGCATGGGAGTGTCGCCTAGAGGCGCCTACTTCTGGTGGGGTTCACGATGTTCACCGCCAACCTACGCAAATTTCCCGATGTCACTATGGTTTATTTAGGAGCGAAATCATGAAAAAAATGAAACTGATCATGGTCGGCAACGGCATGGCAGGAGTGAGAACCCTCGAGGAATTGCTGAAAATTTCCCCGGATCTTTACGACATCACGGTGTTCGGCGCCGAATCGCATGCCAATTACAACCGCATCATGCTGTCGCCGGTGCTGGCGGGCGAGCAGACTATCCAGGACATCATGCTGAACGATGTGGACTGGTATGAGCAGAACGGCATCACGCTCCACCTCGGCAAAAAGATCACGAAAATCGACCGCCAGCGCCGCACGGTCGAGACGGAAGACGGCACGGTGGCGGAATACGACCGCCTGCTGCTGGCGACCGGCTCGAACCCGGTGATGCTGCCGGTACCCGGCTGCGAGTTGCAGGGCGTGGTGAGCTTCCGCGACACCCGCGACGTCGATGCGATGCTGGAGGCCTCGGCCCGGTACAGGCACGCGGTGGTGATCGGCGGCGGCCTGCTCGGACTGGAAGCGGCGAACGGCCTGATGCTGCGCGGCATGGATGTGACCGTGGTGCATCTTGGACCGTGGCTGATGGAACGTCAGCTGGACCAGACCGCGGCACGCATGTTGCAAAGCAGCCTGGAGGCGAAGGGGCTCAAGTTCCTGCTGCAAAAACAGACCGAGGAACTATTCCCCGAAGGATGCCCTCACCTCAATCCTCTCCCGCAAGCGGGAGAGGAGGCAAACGGCCCCACGCGCCGCGTGGGGAGAATTAAATTTACCGATGGCAGCGAAATCCCCGCCGACCTGGTGGTGATGGCCGTGGGCATCCGCCCCAACGCGGCACTGGCCGAATCCGCCGGCATCTACTGCAATCGCGGCGTGGTGGTGAACGACACCATGCAGACCTACGACCCGCGCATCTATGCCGTGGGCGAATGCGTCGCCCATCGCGGCATGTCCTACGGCCTGGTGGCGCCGCTGTTCGAAATGGCCAAGGTGTGCGCCAACCACCTGGCCCTGCTGGGATACGGCCGCTATGTCGGCTCGACGGTTTCGACCAAGCTCAAGGTGACCGGCATCGACCTGTTTTCGGCAGGCGATTTCAGCGGTGCCGAGGGTGCCGAGGAAATCGTGCTGTCCGACCCGGTGGGCGGGGTTTACAAGAAGCTGGTGATCCGCGACAACAAGCTCGAAGGCGCGGTGCTGTACGGCGACACGGCGGACGGCGCATGGTATTTCCAGCTGTTGCGGGAAAGCCGGTGTATCGGCGCAATCCGCGACCAGCTGATGTTCGGCCAGGCCAACCTCGGCACCGGCGGCCACCAGGGTCAGACCCACGCCGCCGCCATGTCGGATGAGATGGAGGTATGCGGCTGCAACGGCATCACCAAGGGCACGATCGTCAAGGCGATCAAGGAAAAGGGGCTGTTCACCATCGAGGACGTGCGCAAGCACACCAAGGCGTCCGGTTCGTGCGGCTCGTGCTCCGGCCTGGTGGAGCAGATCCTGGCCTCGACGCTGGGCGGGGATTATTCCGCCGCGCCCGCCGCGAAGCCGATGTGCGGCTGCACCGAGCACACCCATGAGGAAGTGCGCGCGGCGATCCGCGAGCACAAGCTGCTTTCCATTCCGGACACCATGAAGTTCCTGGATTGGCGCACCCCGGACGGCTGCGCCAGCTGCCGCCCGGCACTCAACTACTACCTGATCTCGACCTGGCCGAAGGAGGCCGCCGACGACCCGCAATCGCGCTTCATCAACGAGCGGGCGCACGCCAACATCCAGAAGGACGGCACCTTCTCGGTGGTGCCGCGCATGTGGGGCGGGCTGACCAACGCCGGCGAGCTGCGCCGCATCGCCGATGTGGCCGACAAGTACCAGGTGCCGATGATCCGCGTCACCGGCGGACAGCGCATCGACCTGTTCGGTATCAAGAAAGAAGATCTGCCCCAGGTGTGGGCCGACCTCGATATGCCCTCCGGACATGCCTACGGCAAGGCGCTACGCACGGTGAAAACCTGCGTGGGTAGCGAATTCTGCCGTTTCGGCACGCAGAATTCGACCCAGATGGGCATAGCCCTGGAAAAAACCTTCTGGAAGATGTGGGCGCCGCACAAGGTCAAGCTCGCCGTATCGGGCTGCCCGCGCAACTGCGCCGAAGCGGCGATCAAGGATGTCGGCATCATCGGCGTCGATTCCGGCTGGGAAATCCACGTCGCCGGCAACGGCGGCATCAAGACCGAGGTGGCGCAATTCTTCGCCAAGGTGAAAACTGCCGAGGAAGTGCTGGAATACAGCGGCGCCTTCCTCCAGCTTTACCGCGAGGAAGCGCGCTACCTGGACCGCACCGTGCACTGGGTGCAGCGTGTCGGCCTGGATTACGTCAAGGCCAGGGTGGTCGATGACGCCGAAAACCGCAAAGCGCTCTATGAGCGGCTGCTGTTCGCGTTGCAGGATACCAAGGACCCCTGGTCGGAGATGGCCGCCGCTCCCGCCCGGAATGAGTTCGAAGTGATCTCGGCTTGAGGGACTGCACAGAGGCCGTGAAGAAATGCCTGAACCCCTACCGCAGAGGCGCGGAGACGCAGAGAAATCGCAGATGAACCTGTTTTCTCAAATGTTTTTCTCTGCAGAAACTCTGCGCCTCCGCGACTCTGCGGTGGGTTGTCGATTTTTTTCACAATCTCTCAGTAATGGGTGCTGTAAACCAGCTGCCCGTTGTACTGCTCGTGGCTGGTGGTGATGCCGGTCACGCCCGAGGTCGCCGTCACCTTGGGCGCATAGCTGAAGGCCAGGTCGAGATGCGACTTCTTGCCGATGGCATAGCCGAAGCCGGCGGTGATGTGATTCTTGATAATCGCGGGGAACAGCGCATTGAGATAGGTATCCGGCACCGGATTATTGGCCATGTTGAGGCCGCCGCGCAGGGTCAGCGCATCGGTCATGCGGTAGGCGGCGCCGAGCATCACCACATCCTGGTCACTCCACTTCTGATAAAGGGTTGCATCAACATAGCCACCGCCAGTCGGTGTGAATACCATGCGGAAGTCTTTCATCACATTGCCCCAGCCAATCCGCTTCCAGTCGGCCGCTACCATTAAATGGTTATTGGCTTGATAGGCAAAACCCAAGCCGTATGTTTCGGGCCACTGGAAGTTCTTGACGCTGATCGAACCAGGAATTTTCATTTCAGCGACCGTGCCAGTCTTATCGAGCAAGCTCAAAGTAGCTTCTCTGGCATTCAGGTCACCCAACCAGGTTTTAGAATGGTAGGTACCCCCGATAGTGAGCAGGGGATTCACTTTATAGGTAAAGCCCAGTTTTCCGGCATAACCCGTGCCCACAGCCTGACCGGTAAAATCGTTATCGTTGGAAAAATCAAAGTAACCCGCAGCATTCGCGCCTCCAATCAAGCCAACCTGACCCGCGAGTGCTCCACCAGTTCCAGCATCAGCAGTAATCACACCCGAAGCGCTGCCGCCGGGAACCATCATCGGGGACATTTGGGACGCAAAATCCATGGCCATTCTCAGGTCCATGCCGGCCCAAACGTAATCCAGCGAGCCGCCAATATTCAGATCCGGGCTGACATTATAAGCGACAGGAAAGATCACCCGCCCGACGCTGACTTCGGAGCGGTTGACCATGCCGGGCGTTAACGCAAATATCGAGTTGCCATCGTATTCGGTGCCCATGCCGCCCTGGCCGTACATACCGACGCCGAACAGCAGCCCGTTCTGCTTGCGGACCCAGCCGAAGGCCGGGCCGCCGAACATGTCGGCGCTGGAGCGCGATGTCGTGCCGCCGGCGGATGATTTCACCTGCGGCGCAAGAAAACCGAGCGCCAGATCCAGATTGGCTCCTGCCTCCATCATCGCCAGCGTCGCCGGGTTGTTCATCATCGCCGCAGTGCCGTTGTCGTAGGCCATCGAGGCGCCGCCCATGGCCATGGCCGTAGCACCGTAGCCTTCCATGTTCATGCCGTTGGTGGCGGAGGCCAGTTGCGGAAGCGCGCACGCCGCCAGGATGCCGGAAAATATAATTTGTTTTGTTTTCATGGCATAAACTTCCAGCAGAAAATTTGAGCTCGACAGAGTATCAGCTAACTTAACTATTAAAAAATATTGATATGCTTATATTCACCTCCACACCACCACTAATTTCAGGATATGAACATCCTAAATATTTCTCTAGCCGGTAATTTCCACAAACAGGCCACACGCTGCGCCTGAATCTTGTAAATTCAGGCCGTTTTCTATACGCTTCAAGCAGATAATTAAGGAGCCCTGCCCCATGACCATCGACGCAACAAAGCTGGTGGAAGCCATCCTCAAGGCGCATGCTGCCGAAATGCACGGCGGACGAGGTGCACAGCGGCCAGTCGTCACCCTCTCACGCGACTATGGCAGCGGCGGTCGCGAGATTGCGCAGCAGCTGGCCAAGCATCTGGCCGTGCCAGTCTACGACAAGGAATTGCTGGACGCGGTGGTGGAACGTTCCGGCGCAGATCCGCATCTGCTGGCCCAGCTCGACGAAAAAAACCGCGGCTTCTGGGATAGCTGGATCATCTCGATGCTGTCCGGCGAGAACGTGCTGGAGGATAACTACCTCCGCCACCTGGCCAAGGTGGTGCTGGGCATCTTCCATACCGGCAACGGCGGTGTCATCATCGGGCGCGGCGCCCATCTCGTCCTGGCGCAGCAGAAGGTGTTCCGGGTGCGCATTATCGCCTCCCCGGAAACCTGTAGCGAGCGGATCTCGCACAAACGCCAGATCAGCCTGGAAGAAGCGCGCAAGGAAGTTGCCCGCGTCAACGAGGGCAGAGCCAGGTTTGTCTGGGATGTTTTCAAGAAGCGGCTCAACGAGCCCACCGCCTTCGACCTGACGATCAATACCGACCATTTGAACAAATACGAGGAAGTGGCGGAAATCATCATTTTCGCCATGCAATATCATCACCGCAATATTAGCTGAGACCCGTAGAACCAGTCCGGTGATGAGCGCCCCTACTGAAGCCCCCACCCTCCAGGTCAACATCGTCAGCCTGCAAGGTGAAATCTACTCCGGCAAGGCGCTACGCGTTGCTGCGCCCGCCCTGCTCGGCGAGGTTGGCATACACCCGCGCCATGCACCGATGCTGACTCCACTCAAAGAGGGCGAAGTGCGCATCCTTACTCCAGGCAACACGCTGGAGCTGATTTATGTCTCGGGCGGTCTGCTTGAAGTGCAGCCGACACTGGTGACCATCCTCGCCGATACCGCCGCTCGCGCGAAAGGCAGCGACCAGGCCGCCGCCGCGGAGGCCAGAAGACTGACCGCGGAAGCGATGCAGCATCTGGATCGCTTAACCGCCCATGACCGGGCTTACGCAGAACTGATGGTCAGCATTGCAGAAATGATGGCTGAAAGAGAACGCCTCAGGAAACGCCGCCGCTGGTGAGGGCTACCCCTCACTCTTGATCCTCGTCACCGTTCCCGGTAATGTACCTTCCTCAAATCAACCTAAAAACTCAGTTGAACCGCAGAGGCGCGGAGGCGCGGAGTAAAAACAATGAGTTATGGCATTATGCGACATCACCCATTTGGAGTGGCGGAAAATTACTACAACAAATTTGTTTCTCTGCGCCTCCGCGCCTCTGCGGTTAAGCAATTGCCGTCTTTAGGATCAACATAACCGCCTGATGGTCGCTCTCAATCAAAATCTTGGCACCAAGATCGTCAACATCCTGATCGTCTTCTTTTTCGTTTCGCTCGCAGCGATCGGCATGACCCTGTACGTTTCCTGGCAACTGGAGGGAGCCGGCGCGGCGATCAACGATGCCGGCAGCGAGCGCATGCGCTCCTACCGCATGGCCTACCTGCTGTCGCAAAGCCTTCTTGAAAAAACCGACCATGCCGGGATTAAAACCGAAATCCTGCACGAAATCGACCTGTTCGAATCCACCCTGCGCACACTGGAGGAAGGCAATCCCGCGCGGCCGCTGTTCCTGCCGAAAGAGCGGGAAGTCCGACTGCAAATGAAATTGCTGCGGCAGGAATGGATGGATCGGATGAAGCCGCTGACCCTGGAAATCCTGAACGGCGACGGGGCAGCCGGTCAAACAACGCTGGTCAATGATTACCAGCCGGCCTTGCGGAATTTTGTCGGGATGGTGAATGATCTGGTGCTGATGGTGGAGCGCAGCAATGCCCGCAATACGGCCTTGCTGCGCTCGTTCCAGTTTGGCCTGGTGGTGCTGGCGCTGATCGGCACCCTCGTCCTGATCTACCTGTTCTTCCTGATGGTGATCAGGCCGGTGAAGAAACTGCAGGAAGGCATACAGCGCATGGCGGCAGCGGATTTCAGCGTGCGCCTGCCGGTGCAAAGCAAGGATGAATTCGGCGCGCTGGCCGACGGCTTCAACCAGATGGCGGATCGGCTGGAAAATCTTTACGGCACGCTGGAACAGCGGGTGGAGGAAAAGACCAGCAGCCTGGAGGACAAGAACCAGGAACTGGCGATATTGTATGAACTGACCGCCTTTCTCAACAAGCCCGCTTCGGTGGAAGACCTGTGCAGCGGCATCCTGAAAAAACTGATGGGCATTCTGGCCGCGCAGGGCGGTCTGGTGCGCCTGACCGCACCGAATTCGGACGCGCTGCATGTCATCATCCATGAAGGGGTGTCGGATGAATTCGCCCAGAAAGAGGAGTGTTTGCCTCTGGGTGAATGCCTGTGCGGCGAGACGGCCCAGAGTGGCACGCCGGTATCCTGGAACCTCAACCTCAAGGCGCCGCGACCGTTGTTGCTCCACTGCAAGCGTGACGGCTTCCAGTCGGTTTCCGCCATTCCTATCCGCTCCAAGACGCACATACTGGGCATTTTCAACCTGTTCTTCCACGAGCCGCGCATCTTCGACAGCATGGAAATCCGGCTGCTCGAAACCATCGGCCTGCACCTTGGCGTCGCCATCGAGAACCAGCGCCTGGTTTCGCGCGAGAAGGAAATGGCGGTATCCGAGGAACGCAATCTGATCGCCCAGGAACTGCATGACAGCATTGCCCAGTCCCTGGCTTTCCTCAACATCCAGGTGCAGATGCTGGCGGATGCACTGCGCCGCAACAACACCGCGGAGGCGATGGATGGTCTGGCCCAGATCCGCGAAGGGGTCCAGGAAAGCTATGACGACGTGCGCGAACTGCTGGTGCACTTCCGCACCCGGGTGGATCATGCCGATCTGGCCAGCGCGATCACCAGCGCGCTGGAAAAGTTCGAAGGCCAGACCGGGATCAAGACCACCTTCGTACAAAAAAGCAGCAGCGGCGCGCCGCTGGCACCGGAATACGTGATCCAGGTGCTGCACATCATTCAGGAAGCCTTGTCCAATGTACGCAAGCACGCCCAGGCAACACAGGTCGATGTCGTCATGGAGCAGGATGGAGATTGCCGTGTCTTCGTGACCGACAACGGCAAGGGCTTCGACTCCAGCCCGAAAACCGGCATTGCCGAGGAAAGTCATGTCGGGATCAAAATCATGAAGGAAAGAGCGCATCGCATCGGCGCTCAACTGACGATAGCCTCTGCTCCGGGAGAAGGGACTCGCGTATCATTGGCGCTGACCAAACAGCCGAAGGGAACTGCATGAATCCACCGATTCGAGTTTTGATCGTCGACGACCACACCCTTTTCCGGAGCGGGATCAAGGCGCTGCTGCAACGCCAGGAAGGCTTCGAGATCGTGGGCGAGGCCGGCGATGGCCTGGAGGGCTTAAAGCGTGCCAAATTCCTCCAGCCCGACGTGGTGCTGCTCGATCTGCACATGCCCGGCATCAGCGGGCGCGAAGCGGTCAAGCTGCTGGCGGAGGAAGTGCCGGAATGCAACGTACTGCTGCTGACCGTGTCGGAAGATGCGGAAGACCTGATCGAAACCATCCGTGCCGGCGCCCGGGGCTATTTGCTGAAAAACATCGAAACCGAATTCCTGCTCAACGCCATACGCGCCGCCGCACGCGGCGAGTCGGTGGTATCGCCGCAAATGACCGGAAAACTGTTGATGGGCGTACGCATGGGCAAGGAAGGCGCCGCCACCGAAGCCGACAAGGAAAAGCTCAGCCCACGCGAAAAGGAAATCATCGCCCATCTGGCAAGAGGCGCCAGCAACAAGGAAATGGCGCGCGCCCTCAACGTGGCGGAAAGCACGATCAAGATCCACGTCCAGAACATCCTCAAGAAACTCCACCTGACCAGCCGGGTACAGGCCGCCGTGTATGCCGTTGAACACGGCCTCGCGCAGAAAGACTAGTGTAGTGCTTCATTCTGTTTGGAACTTAATCGGCTATTGGCACGAACGAC
>JASJPA010000034.1:0-25716 GCA_031426955.1 Sulfuricella sp. | reverse complement strand
TCTCGCCCACCCAACCTGTTAATCAGAATTGCACTTCGAACTTGAATTCGCGTAGGAATATAAGTCTATATTTACCACATATGCAGATCGGGTACATGCCGATCGCCTACGGCGGATGCCTTGCGAGGCAGTTCCGGCAGGGTAGGCGGCAGGCCTGAACGCCTTTATGCAAGTTTATATCTTTTCGCGTTGGGTTGCATGAAGTGCCGGCGCAAAAGGGTTTGCGCCGCGCCGATACCACTTCGGCCAGGAGGCGATATGCGTGTTTCATTCTTCGGATGGTGATATGGGATCGTATGCCGTCCTGTGCCTCGATGATATGCGCGTTGCCTTACCGCTGCCGTGCGTCGAGCGCGTGGTTCGCGCCGTCTATCTCACCCTCCTTCCCGATGCGCCGGAAATCGTTCTCGGCGTAGTCAACGTTCAGGGACGCGTTATCCCGGCCGTCAACATGCGCAGGCGCTTTCGCCTGCCGGATCGGGAAATTACATTGACCGACCAGCTCGTCATCGCGCATACCAGTCAGAGAACGGTGGCGCTCATGGCTGATGCGGTCAGCGGTATATTCGAATACGCCGAGCCGGATATCGTCGGCGCCGAAACCATTATTCCCGGTCTTGAATACATCGATGGCGTGGTGAAACTCAGTGACGGCCTGATTCTCATCCACAACCTGGATCGTTTCCTCTCGCTGGAGGAAGCGGAATCCCTCGATCGCGCAATGGCGATGAGCCAGGTGTAGCATGCAGACGACGCTACCCGCCCCCCTCCTTTCCCGCCTCAGCGACGTGCTCGCCGCACACATCGGCTTGCATTTCCCGGCCGAGCGCTGGAGCGATCTCGAGCGAGGCATCACCGCCGCCGCGTCCGCCTTCGGCATGCCGGATGCGAAATCGTGCGCACACTGGCTATTGTCCGCCCCCCTGACGCACAGCCAGATAGAAATTCTCGCCAGTCACCTGACGGTAGGGGAGACTTATTTTTTCCGTGACCGCAAAAGTTTCGAGGCGCTTGAACAGTATGTGCTTCCGGCGCTGATCCATTCCCGCCGCGATTCGGACCGCCGCCTGCGGATATGGAGCGCGGGTTGCTGCACGGGCGAGGAAGCGTATTCCATTGCCATGCTGCTCGACAGGCTGGTGCCCGGCCATGAGCAGTGGAACATTACTATTCTGGCCACGGACATCAATCCGCGGTTTCTCAGGAAGGCCGTGGAAGGCGTGTACGGCGAATGGTCGTTCCGCGATGTGCCGGGCTGGATCAGGGAGCGGTATTTCAAGAAGGTGCGGCAGGGGCGCTTTGAGATTCATCCACGCATCCGGAGGATGGTGACATTTTCCTACCTCAACCTGGCCGATGACGTTTATCCATCGCTCTCGAACAACACCAATGCGATGGACGTGATCTTCTGCCGCAATGTGCTGATGTACTTCACTCCGGAACGGGCAGAGAAAGTTGCCGGCAACCTGCACCAGGCAGCCTTGAACGGCGGCTGGCTTATTGTCAGTCCTGCGGAAGCTTCAAATAAACTGTTTTCCAGTTTCTCGCCAGTTGTTTTCCCCGGAGCCATTTTCTACCGCAAGGTTCCCGGCGATGCCTTGCTTGCAGGCAACGATTATCCGCCGTACCCAGCGGTTGCTTCGCTACCCGAGGCCCCGCGACTGGAGGCAGCGCGCCCGGCGCTGGACGCAATGATGCAGGAACAGGATGAAACCGATGCGCTATGCGCCACAGCGCGGCTCTGTGCCAACCAGGGCAAGCTCGTCGAGGCGGTCGAGTGGTGCGAGAAGGCAATCGCCTCGGATAAGCTGAATCCGCAAATCCATTACCTTCTTGCCACTATCCGGCAAGAGCTGGGGCAGCCCGGCGCGGCGGAACAGTCGCTGAAGCGCGCGCTTTATCTCGATCCGGATTTCGTGCTCGCTCACTTTAGCTTGGGGAATCTGCATCAGTCGCAGGGACGCTACCGGCAGGCGCAGCGCTATTTCGGAAATGTGTTGCTGCTGTTGCGCAAGCATCCGCCGGACGAAACGCTGCCGGAAGCGGATGGGCTGACGGCCGGGCGGTTGGCCGAGATTGTCACGTCCCTGCTGGAAAGTTTGCCGCAGCCTGTGGCGGCAAGCGCATGAAAGGAATGCAGCGATGAGCACCCATCCGACTACTTCGCGAAAAAACAACAAGGCAATTGACTGGCGCGAAGTCGAGCGACGTCTGGAAGCGGCGCGTGTCGCAATAGAGCGCATCTGGATGCCGACTACTGAAGATACACAACGGATATTGAAAGAAAGGGCGCAGGCGCTTGCCCAGGAGTCTGGGCGAGCGGAAGCCGCCGAACGCATCGAGGTGGTTGAATTTCTTCTCGCCCATGAGCGATATGCCGTCGAGTCAGATTATGTTCGCGAGGTCTATCCGCTGGAAGAGCTCACGCCGCTACCCTGCACCCCGGCCTTCGTGCTCGGCATCATCAACGTGCGCGGCGAGATACTCTCGGTCATTGACCTCAAGAAATTTTTCGATCTGCCGGAGAAGGGGCTGACCGATCTCAACAAGGTGATCGTGCTCGAGTCCAAAGACATGGTGTTCGGCATTCTGGCCGATGCCATCAGCGGCGTGTGGCACATTCCGCGTGCCGACATTCAGCCATCCCTGCCCACGCTCACGGGCATCCGCGAAGACTATCTGCACGGGGTGACCGCAGAGCGCGTGGTTGTCCTCGATGCTGAAAAACTTTTGACCGACGAGAAGCTCATCGTGCAGGAACAGGTAGGAGGATAGGGGATATTCCGGTTCTGGTTTGACAGAACAACAAGGAGAACAAAAATGAAATGGTTCCTGAATTTAACCACGCGCAGCAAACTCTTCCTTGGCTTCGGGGTAATGATCGTTTTTGTGGGAAGCGTAATCGCCACGGGCTACTTTGCTATCTCAGGGCTTCAGGTATCACAGCAAGCTCTTTACCAGAAAGATTTCGCCAATCTGCGCGACATGACAAATCTGCGCGGTCTTCAAAGCCAGGTGCGGGCTGAAATGCTCGAAGCGCAGCTCATAAATATGCCCTCCGAGCGGGAGCGCCTGTTGAAGGATGCGGCAGAACACTCAAGGCAGATTGGGGAGATCATGGTCGTACTGCTGGATCGGGCGAATAACGACCCCAAGCTGTTGTCGCGACTAGAGGAACTCAATGCCGTCCAGAAGGCGTTTGCTCAAACCAAGGATACCGAAATCATTCCGCTGATCCTCGCCGGCAAGATCACTGAATCGCGGCAGTTAGCAGTCGGCGTGCAACAGGGGCGGCATGAAAGAATTCGCGCCATCGTCAAAGAGTTAAGCCAGGCGGCGGACGAAAACGCGCGCCGCGCCGTGGCGGAATCCGAGCTGGCAGCAGAGCGCACGCTGCGCCTGTTCGTCATGGTCGGCGTTGCGGCAATCTTGCTGGCAGTGGCAATGGCGCTGCTGATCAGCCGGATCATCGCGGTACCTCTCCGGATGCTCTCGGGCATCGCCGGGCGGGTCGCATCCGGTGATCTCACCATTGACTTCCCCAAGGAGAATCGTTCCGACGAAGTAGGGGAGCTGCTGCGTGCGTTCGGTGCGATGCTCGAAGGACTGCGGAAATTGATGCGCGAGATTCATGAAGGGGTCGGTGTGCTTGCCTCCACCTCGGGCCAGATTCTCGCCACCACGACGCAGGTCGCCTCCGGGGCCGCCGAGACCGCAACGGCGGTGAGCGAGACCACGGCGACAGTGGAGGAAGTGAAGCAGACGGCGCAGGTGTCGAGCCAGAAGGCGCGTTATGTTTCCGACAGCGCGCAGAAAGCCTCTCAGGTTTCCCAGAACGGGCGCAAATCGGTGGAGGAAGCGATGCAGGGCATGCAGCATATCCAGGAACAAATGGAATCCATCGCCGAGAGCATCGTGCGGCTGTCCGAGCAGAGCCAGGCGATCGGCGAGATCATCGCCACGGTCAACGACCTGGCCGAGCAATCGAACCTGCTCGCGGTGAATGCCGCGATCGAAGCGAACAAGGCGGGCGAGCAGGGCAAGGGTTTCGTGGTGGTAGCGCAGGAAGTCAAGAGTCTGGCCGAGCAATCCAAGCAGGCGACCGCCCAGGTGCGCACGATACTCGGCGACATCCAGCGGGCGACCAGTGCTGCGGTGTTGGCCACCGAGCAGGGCAGCAAGGCGGTGCAGGCCGGGGTGAAACAAACTACCGAGACTGGCGAATCGATCCGCCTGCTGGCGGACAGCATCGTAGAGGCGGCGCAGGCGGCCACCCAGATCGCGGCCTCGAGCCAGCAGCAGATGGTGGGCATGGATCAGGTGGCACTGGCGATGGAGAACATCAAGCAGGCCAGCATACAGAACGTGTCCGGCACCAGGCAGGCGGAGGTCGCCGCACACAGCCTGCATGAACTTGGGCAGAAGCTGCAACAGCTGGCGGCGCAGTACAAGGTTTAGCGAGCGTCAATACTAACAATAAGGAGGCCATGCCATGACCATAGGCAGAAAATTGATCGGGGGATATGCGATCGTACTGGCACTGCTGGCGCTGGTAACGGGCATCGCCTTCTATTCGCTGGAGAGTACTCAAACCAGTTACGACCGCTTCCTCGACGTGAATGAGCGTCTGGTAGACGGCTCCAACGAATTGCGCTTCCAACTGCGCAGTCAGGTTGGTCACTACCGGGGCATGCTTCTTTATCCCGATCTCGACAAACAATTCCTGAGCGATTTGCAGACCGATTATCGCCAGTTCAACAAGAGCATCGAAACAATGAGCCTGCTGGCGATTACCGGCGAAGGGCGGGAGATAGTGCGCGAAATAGCAGCCTTGCAGGCAAAACATGAACAGGCACAGCAACGCGTGATCGCGCTCGCCCAGCAAGGGAATCGGGCGGAGGCACTGGCACTGGGGATCAAAGAAGTGCGCCCGCTTACCACGACGCTGCTCGACAAGCTGGATCGTTTTCGTGACCGCGAATTGAAGCTGGAGACTGACGGACGCGCCGAGCTTGAGGCGACGGCGCAGCGTTTCATGCTTACCATGGCGATGGCTGCCCTGCTGGGCATGATTGCCGGGCTCGGCATTGGCATATATCTCAGCCGCACCATCACGCGCCAGTTGCGCGAAAGCGTTGCCCAATTATCCACCTCCTCTGCCGAGATTCTGGCCACCACCACGCAGGTGGCCTCCGGCGCAGCCGAGACGGCGGCTTCCGTGAGCGAGACCACCGCGACGGTGGAGGAAGTGAAGCAGACGGCACAGGTGTCAAGCCAGAAGGCACGCAATGTTTCCGATAGCGCGCAGAAAGCCTCGCAGGTTTCCCAGAGCGGGCGCAAATCGGTGGAAGAAGCGATGCAGGGGATGCAGCGCATACAGGAACAAATGGAATCCATTGCCGAGAGCATCGTTCGGCTCTCCGAGCAGAGCCAGGCGATTGGCGAGATCATCGCCACGGTCAACGATCTGGCCGAGCAATCGAACCTGCTCGCGGTGAATGCCGCGATCGAAGCGAACAAGGCGGGCGAGCAGGGCAAGGGTTTCGTGGTGGTAGCGCAGGAAGTCAAGAGTCTGGCCGAGCAATCCAAGCAGGCGACCGCCCAGGTGCGCACGATACTCGGCGACATCCAGCGGGCGACCAGTGCTGCGGTGTTGGCCACCGAGCAGGGCAGCAAGGCGGTGCAAGCCGGGGTGAAACAAACTGCGGAGACCGGCGAATCGATCCGCCTGCTGGCGGACAGCATCGTGGAAGCGGCGCAGGCGGCCACCCAGATCGCGGCCTCGAGCCAGCAACAGATGGTGGGCATGGATCAGGTGGCGCTGGCGATGGAGAACATCAAGCAGGCCAGCGTCCAGAACGTCGCCGGCACGAGGCAGGCGGAGGTCGCCGCGCAAAGCCTGCATGAACTGGGGCAGAAGCTGAGTGACCTGATCGGGGGCAGGGCATCATGACAACGCGCATGGCAGTTTTTGTAGGGTGGGCAAACGGTTTCATTGTTTTCCCACGCGGACGAACTTTAAATTAATTTTTTAGTAGGTCGAGCCATGACCCAACAGAGCGATGACTTCCTGAAAAGACTGCTCGCGACCTTCCGCATCGAAGCGGACGAACATCTCAAGATGATGTCGGCGGGGCTGATCGAACTGGAGAATATCCCTGCAGGAGATCGGTATGCGGAAATCGTTGAGATCGTGTTTCGCGAGGCGCACAGCCTGAAGGGCGCCGCGCGGGCGGTGAACCTCAGGGAGATCGAGTCGGTCTGTCAGTCGCTGGAAAGCGTGTTCGTGGCACTGAAAGGCAAGCAGCTCGCCGCTTCCCCGCCGCTGTTCGACCTGATGCAAGAGGCGATTAATGACTTGAGTACGCTCCTCTCGGCGGAAGGGGCGGCGATGGCCGTTGCAGGGAAGTCGGCGATTGCAACACTGACCCGGAGGCTCGACGACGCCTTGCAAGGGCAGTTTGCCCCGTCCGCGGCAGTTCAACCGATGCCGTCGGTGCAACAGACTCCAATCGCCCCCCTCCCGGATGTGCCGTCGGAAGCGACCGCGGCGGTTGCCATGCCTACGCCGTCTCCATCTCCCAGCCTCGCATCCGAGACGGTTAGGGTTTCCACGCAGAAGCTCGATGCAGTGATGCGACAGGTCGAGGAGCTGCTATCACCGCGGCTGGCATCGGCGCAGCGCGCCAAGGAACTGCGCGAGGTCGCCGTCTCTTTCGCAGCCTGGAAAAAACAACGGGCACGAATGCGACCCGCGCTGCGGTTGATCGAGCACTATGTCGAAAAGAGCGGCAGAAGCAACAGTGCCGCCAGAGGACTGCAAGAACTGCCGAAGCTGCTGGAGCATTTGGAAGCCGAGCATCTGTTCATGAAAACGATTGAGGAGCGGCTGCTGCGCTTGAGCAAGTTCGCTGCGCATGACCGGCGCGCTTTGGCAGGCATGAGCGACAGTCTGCTGCATGACGTGAAGGAAATGCATCTGCTGCCCTTTTCTTCGCTGCTCGAGATTTTTCCGCGTTTCACCCGCGAGCTTGCCCGCGAACAGGGCAAGCAGGTGGAGTTGGTGATCCAGGGCGGCGAAATTGAAATCGACCGGCGTACTCTGGAAGAGATGAAGGATCCGCTGATGCACCTGCTGCGGAATTGCATTGATCACGGCATCGAGCAGCCAGCATTGCGACAGGACAAGGGCAAGCCAGAACACGGCAACATAACGGTTGCCGTTGCGCAAAAAGACGGCGGAAAAATCGAGATTCTGGTTGCCGATGACGGCGCGGGCATCGACGCTGCCAAAGTGAAAGCGGCAGCGCTCAAGCTCAATCTCGTTTCTGCCGAGGAGGCGGAAAAGCTGAGCGAGCAGGAGGCACAGGCACTCGCTTTTCAGTCGGGCATTACCACCAGTCAGATCATTACGGACATCTCGGGCCGCGGCCTCGGACTCGCCATCGTGCGGGAAAAAGTCGAGCGCCTGGACGGAGTCGTCGCACTTGAATCGCATCACGATGGCGGTGTGCAGGATACCGGGACATCCTTCCGCGTCACGCTGCCGCTGATGCTGGCCACTTTTCGCGGTGTGCTGGTTCGTGCGGGCGAACATTGTTTTGTCATTCCCGCGCTCAGCGTCGAGCGGGTGACGCGAGTGGCTCAACAGGACATCCGGACGGTGGAAAACCGCGCAACGATTTCGCTCGGTGGACAGGCCGTTGCGCTGGTCAGCCTCGGCGATGTGCTGGAGCTGCCGCGCCAGAGCGCAATGGATAAGGTGTCGGAGCAGGCACTAGTGGTCGTTCTTGGTAACGGTCACAAGCATGTTGCGTTCCGGGTGGACGAGATTCTCGGCGAGCAGGAAGTGCTGGTCAAGACACTGAGCCGGCAGCTCGCGCGCGTGCGCAACGTCGCCGGCGCGAGTGTGCTGGGAACCGGTCAAGTGGTCGCAGTGCTCAATGTGCCCGATCTGCTGAAGTCGGCGGTAAAGCAGGCAGCACCGCCGCCCGTTGCCGCTGAAACGCACGGGGTGGCGGAAAAGCAGTCCATCCTGGTGGTGGAGGACTCGATCACCGCCCGCGCGCTGCTCAAGAACATCCTGGAATCGGCGGGTTATCGTGTCACCACTGCGGTGGATGGGGTGGATGCCTACACTACCCTGAAAACTGGGACGTTTGATCTGATCGTGTCGGACGTGGAAATGCCGCGCATGGACGGCTTTGACCTTACCGCCAAGGTGCGCGCGGACAAACAGCTTGCCGAGCTGCCGGTGGTACTGGTGACGGCGCTGGAATCGCGCGAACACCGCGAGCGCGGCATCGACGTCGGCGCCAATGCCTACATTGTAAAAAGCAGCTTCGACCAGAGTAATCTGCTAGAGGTGATCCGGAGACTGTTATGAAGTTTCGAGTTTCAGGTTTCCCTGCATGTCCGCTTCGCCTTGGGCATGGGCGCCGAGCTGTTGCCGTTTCTGGTGGCCGTGCCAGTTCTATAGTGACGGCGGCGGACGCGGCGCTGTACGCGGCCAAACAGCGTGGCAGAAACCGGGTGGTTCGTTATGAACCGGCGCCCGGCCAGCCGTCGTGAAATGAACAGGGCGAATAAATGACGTCCCATATTCAAGACAAGGTACATCAGGAATTGCCTGAAGAAATGTACCGCATGCTTTTCGAAAATGCCTGCGACGCCATTTTTGTGGCGGACATGGAAGGCAATTTCATTGCGGTCAACCAGGCGGCTTGCGACCATGTGGGGTATGGCAGGGAGGAATTGCTGCGCATGCGCCCGGAACAGATCAACAGCCGTGAATCATCTGAAAAAGTTTCCGAACGCTTGGCGCGAATAAGAAAGGAGGGGGAATGCACTTTTGAGGCGGTTCATGTACATCGCGACGGAAGACAAATTCCTGTTGAAATGCATGTTCGGCTAACCGAGCATGGCGGGCAGCGCATCATCCTGAATATTTGCCGGGATATCGCCAGCCGCAAGCAAAGCGAAATCGAGTACCGGAAAATCATCCAGGCAACCGGCGACGGTTACTGGATGGTCAACGCGCAGGACGCGCGGATCATTGATGTCAATGACACTTTCTGCAACATGATCGGATATTCCCGGGAGGAACTCCTGTCCATGCGCGTTTCCGAGCTGGAGGAAGTCGAATCACCGCAAGAAACCGCCGCCCATATCCGGAAAGTGGTTGAAACAGGCCACGATCTCTTTGAGACCCGACACCGGCATAAAGATGGGCATTTCGTTGAACTTGAAGTGAGCGTGAGTTACGCCGACATCCGCGGCGGGATGATCTTTGTTTTCGTGCGTGACATTAGCGAACGTAAATACCATGAAGCGGAACTGGAGCTGTCCGCATTGGTATTTAATGCAAGCACCGCGTCCATTATTGTTACCGATGCCAACGGTTTGATCGTTTGCGTAAACCCGGCATTTACGCAAACCACAGGTTATGAACCACATGAAGTCATCGGACGCAACCCTAACCTGTTGAGATCCGGAAGGCAAAGCAAGGAGTTCTATCAAAACATGTGGCAAACATTGGAGAAAACAGGGCATTGGGAAGGGGAGTGGTGGAACAAGCGTAAAGACGGCGAACTGTACGCTGAGCAAGTCACCATCAATACAGTACGAAACAAGGATGGCAGCGTGCATCGTTACGTCAAGATATCCTCGGACGTGACGGAAAAGAAGCGTTTGGACGATCTGATCTGGAGGCAGGCAAACTACGACAGCATCACCAATCTGCCCAATCGCCGCTTGTTTCTTGACCGATTGACGCAAGGGATAAAAAAATGCCGCCGGGAAGAAGAATCCCTGGCCCTGTTTTTTATTGATCTGGATCGCTTCAAGGAGGTGAACGACGAATTTGGTCATGCCGTGGGGGATCAGTTGCTCGTCGAGGTTTCGCGTCGAATCAATGGTTGTGTTCGTAGTAGCGATACGGTAGCTCGCTTGGGCGGCGATGAATTTACCGTGATCCTGGCCGACCTCGCCAAAACATCACGAATTGAAACAGTGGCGCAGAACATCACTCATGTGCTTGCACAGCCCTTTCACCTCGACGGGATCGAGGCATCCATATCCGGCAGCATAGGCATTGCAATCTACCCGGTGGATGCTGCCGATATCGATGAACTGATCAAAAAGGCTGATGAGGCCATGTATGCGGCAAAGAACAGCGGCGGGAATCGATTCGGTTATGCTAAACAAATAATGAGTAAGAGAACAAAACGATGACCGCAGCCGCCATGCTCAACCGGCGGCTCAGTGATTGGCATGGACATGAGATCGCACGGCATCTCCGTTCCGGAATTGCACAAGGAGGCAACGAAGTTGATCAAAGTCCTGGTGGTTGAAGACTCTTCCGTGGGGCGCGAGTTTCTGGCTTACATACTCGGTTCGGATCCGGACATTCGGGTGGTCGGCACGGCGAACAACGGCGAGGAGGCGCTTGAGGCCGTGAAGCGCTATCGCCCCGATGTGATCACGATGGACATTCACATGCCGAAAATGGATGGACTGGAAGCGACGCGCCGCGTCATGGAAACCGACCCGACCCCCATCGTGATCGTGAGCGGGAGTACTGATCCGCACGAAACTGCAACGACATTCCGTGCCATGGAAGCGGGGGCTTTGGCCATGTTGCACCGGCCGGCTGGCATCGGTCATCAGGATCATGAAACAACCGCGAGGGAACTGGTGCAAACGGTGAAACTGATGTCGGAAGTGAAGGTGGTGCGGCGCTGGCCACAAACGCGGCGCGAGCCGGTCTTGCCCCCGGCGGCACAAGCACTGCTGGGTAAACCGGCAAGGGTCAAAGTGATCGCCATGGGTGCCTCGACCGGTGGGCCACCCGTGTTGCAGACGATACTGGCGATGCTGCCCAAGGATTTTCCGGTGCCGGTGCTGATCGTCCAGCACATGGCGACCGGTTTCATCATGGCGTTCGTCGAGTGGCTGGCGCAGTCGTCCAGCCTGCCGGTGCATGTTGCCACGCACGGCGAGTACCTTGTCCCCGGCCATGTCTATGTGGCGCCTGATGAATTTCAGATGAAGGTGGAGCACGGCGGAAAAATCGTCCTCACCAAGGATGAGCCGGAAAACGGGCTGCGCCCGTCGGTCTCTTATCTGTTCCGCTCGCTTGCCGCAGTGTACGGCGGCGACGCTGTCGCCGGGGTGCTCACCGGTATGGGACGCGATGGCGCCGAGGAACTGCGGCTGTTGAAGGAAAAAGGTGCGACCACTTTTGCCCAGGACAAGGACAGTTCCGTGGTGCACGGTATGCCGGGCGAGGCAATCAAACTCGATGCGGCGACGTTTATTCTGGCTCCGGACAAGATTGCCGCAGTGCTGACGGATTTGGCTAACAACAAGAAGGATATCCAGCGATGAAATCCAAAAAGAACAACAACGGCCCCGGCATTCTCATCGCTGAGGACAGCCGCACCCAGGCCGAACAGCTCGGTTTCCTGCTCGAGCAACACGGTT
Organism: Sulfuricella sp.; assembly: GCA_031426955.1. Lineage (GTDB taxonomy): Bacteria > Pseudomonadota > Gammaproteobacteria > Burkholderiales > Sulfuricellaceae > Sulfuricella. The sequence continues at coordinate 14,232 of JASJPA010000034.1, read as the reverse complement.
ACCAGGTGACCATCGCCGCTGACGGCAAGCTGGCACTGCAGGCCGCACAGGCGCAAAAGCCCACCCTGGTCATCAGCGACATCGTGATGCCCGAGATGGATGGTTATGAACTGTGCAAGGCGATCAAATCCGACGAAAAGCTGAAGGATATTCCGGTCATCCTGGTGACCGCGCTCTCGGATGCGCAGGACGTGATCCGTGGGCTGGAGTGCGGCGCGGACAATTTCATCCGCAAACCGTATGACGAGCGCTATCTGCTGTCGCGCATCGACTACCTGCTGATGAACCTGGAACTGCGCAAGAACCAGAAGATGCAAATGGGGGTGGAAATTGATCTCGGCGGCCAAAAATATTTTATTACCTCGGAGCGGCAGCAGATCCTGGACCTGCTGATTTCGACTTACGAGCAGGCGATCCATATCAACGAAGATCTCAAGGCGCGGGAAAAAGAGCTGGCGCATTCGAATCAGATGCTGAACGGATTGTATCGCATCGCCGAAGGGCTCAACCATGCAGCCAGCGAGCAGGTAGTGGCGGAATCGGCGCTGCAACAGGCGCTGGAACTGCCCGGCGTCCAGGCCGGCTGGATGGTCCTGCGCGAAGGCGAATCGGGCTTCCGGCTTGCTGCCGCGCTGAACCTGCCGCCGGCGCTTGAGGCGCCCGGTGCCATGAACGGCGATTGCTTGTGCCGCCGCCGGCTCATTGGCGGTGAGTTCGATGCGACGGCGAATATTGTCGAGTGCGAACGGCTGGGCAGGGCGAAGGGGGATACGCGCGGTCTCCGCTGTCACGCCAGCATACCGTTGTGGCTTGGCGACCGGACGCTGGGCGTGATGAACCTGGTCGGGCCGGATGAAGGGCTGTTCGATGAAGCCGAACTGAAGGTGCTGCACAACGTCGGCAACCAGGTGGCGGTGGCGCTGGAGCGCGCCAGACTGCACGAACATCTCGAGCAGTTGGTCGAGGAGCGGACCGCCAAACTTGTCGCGGAAGTAGCAGAGCGCAAGCGTGCAGAGGAGGCATTGCGTGATTCTCGCGAAAGCTTGAGTCGCCTGCTCAATTCGATGGCTGAAGGTGCTTATGGGATAGACACCAATGGCAACTGTACCTTCGTCAACCTGGCATCCTTGCAAATGCTGGGTTACCAGAACGGCAATGAAATGCTTGGCAAACACATACACGAACTCATACATCATTCCCGTCCCGATGGTAGTCCACTCCCGGCAAGTGAATGCAGAATGTACCTCGCTTATCGGACCAATCAACCAATCAATGTTTCTGATGAGGTGTTTTGGCGTAAGGACGGTGTTGCGATTCCGGTTGAATACTGGGCACACCCCATCGTCACTGACGGTGAGGTGATAGGTGCAATAGCCACCTTTATCGACATTACCCGGCGCAAGGCAAACGAAGCCAGGATCGCGCGCCTCAACCGGATTTACAGTGTGCTCAGCGGCATCAACACGACGATTGTACGTGTCCGCGAGGAGGATGAACTGTTCGGGGAAGCATGTCGTATCGCGGTGGAGCATGGCAAGTTCATCTTCGCGTGGATCGGCAAGTTGGATGCGGACAGCCAGCAGGTGACGCCGGTCGCCCGGGCAGGCCGCGACGACGGTTATCTGGCGCAGATCAATTTGACCGCGCGTGATGATGCCCCGGGAAGTTGTGGGTTAATTGCACAGGCACTGACCGAGGCGAAGCCGATGATCTGCAACGACATCGCCAGCGACGAACGCATGGCAGCCTGGCGCAGCGAGGCATTGAGCCGTGGCTATCGTTCCGCGACAGTGTTTCCGCTGGTGGTAGAGGGGCGACCGGTCGGCGTGTTCGCGCTCTACGCCTCAGAACCGGATGCGTTCGATGATGAGGAGATGAGGCTGCTGATTGAAATGGCCGGCGATATTTCATTTGCTCTGGATCATCTCAAAAAAGAGGAGAAGCTTAATTATCTCGCCTATTTCGATGCGATTACCGGCCTGCCGAATCGCACGCTGTTTTACGATCGTCTGGGTCAGCACCTGCATGAAGTACGAAGCGGTGAAACGGTGGCAGTGCTGGCAATCGATCTGGAACGTTTTAGAGATATCAATGAGACGTTTGGGCGGCACTCTGGCGATGGACTGCTGAAACAGGTAGCTGAACGCCTGATAGACACGGGGGTAGGGGTGGATCATCTGGCGCGTATCAGCGCTGACTGCTTTGCCATGTTCTTGTCCAATATCAGGGAGGAGGCAGACGTGGTGCACTTCTTTGAGAATCAGGTCACGGCAGCCCTGAGCAAGCCATTCAAGCTGGAAGGTCAGGAACTGCGCATCTCGGTCAGAGCGGGCATCGCTATTTTTCCTGACGACGGGAAAGATGCCGATACCTTGTTCTGCAACGCCGAAGCGGCTTTGAAAAAGACCAAGCTCTCCGGCGACAAGTATTTGTTCTATACCCCCGAGTTCAATGCCCGGGTCGCCGAGAGGCTGACTCTGGAGAACAAGCTGCGTCGGGCACTGGAGCAGGAGCAGTTGGTGCTGCATTACCAGCCTAAAGTCGATCTCAAGAGCAACCAGATCGGCGGGTTGGAGGCACTGATGCGCTGGAACGATCCGGAAACCGGCTTGGTGCCGCCATGGAAATTCATTCCACTGCTCGAAGAAACTGGGATGATCATTGAGGCGGGCGCTTGGGCTTTGGCGCAGGCGATGATGGATTGCCGTGCATGGCAGGCGAAAGGCTTGGCCTCCCCTCGCGTTGCCGTCAATGTCTCGCAGGTTCAGCTACAAAGAAATGATTTCGTCAGTACGATAGAGCGCGTGGTGAGCGGTTTAGGAGGGGTACCCGGCGGGTTGGAGATTGAGATTACCGAGAGCCTGATCATGCAGGACATCGAGGCCAACATCCAGAAGCTTCATGCTATCCGGGAGATGGGCGTGGAGGTGGCGATTGACGACTTCGGCACGGGCTACTCCTCGCTCAGCTATATCGCCAAGCTGCCGATCAATGCATTAAAAATTGACCGGGCATTCATTATCAACATGACGAACAGCCCGGACGATCTGAGCATCGTCTCTGCCATCATCTCCCTGGCGCATTCCCTGAATTTGCGGGTTGTCGCGGAAGGCGTGGAGACCAATGAGCAGGCGAAACTGCTGCGGCTGCTTAAATGCGATGAGATTCAGGGCTTCCTGTTCAGTCCGGGGGTTCCTGCTGCGCAGATCGAGGAATTTTTGCGCAACAATAAGACACTGGAGTGATACCCGGCATGTTGCTGACCATTCGCGTTCGTGGAATATCTGGGGAGATTGTTGTGCGTATCTCACCAAGGATTAAACAAGCTTGGTTTTTTGCCACTTCGGGCATGGAAGCTCTCGCCACCCTGCGCAAGCGTCGACCAGACCTTGTCCTCATGGACGTGGGGCTGCCAGACATCGATGGCGTCGAAACCACACGTCGCCTTAAGTCCGTCGAACAGTTTGCGAAGATCCCTGTCGTCGTGATCACCGGCCACAGCGAAAAGGCCGTGGTTGTGGAAAGCCTGAAAGCCGGTGCATCGGATAAAGATACCGAGTGAAGTGGAATGCGCGCCTAGACCTTGGGCTTGCTGCTGAAGGTAAAGGCGTCCGAATAAAACTCTTCGGGCGGCAGCTTGCGCTCTGTGGTAAAGGCCTGGTGAGCCGCTTCCACCATTACGGGCGAACCGCAGGCGTAGACCTGGTAGCCTTCCAGATCGGTGTAATCTTCCATTACCGTCTGGTGCAGGAAGCCGGCTCTGCCTTGCCAGTGGTCTTCCGGTGCGGGTTCGGACAGCACCGGTACGAACTTGAAATTGGCGTGTTCCTGCTCCCATTTCTTCGGCAGATCCAGCATGTACAGGTGGGCCAGGTTGTGGGCGCCCCAGTAGAGGGTGATCGGGCGCTTGATGCCGTGGTGGAAGGCGTGCTCGAGCATGGCCTTGACCGGGGCGAAGCCGGTGCCGCTGGCAAGCAGGAGAATCGGCTTGTCGCTGTCTTCGCGCAAAAAGAAGGTGCCCAACGGGCCTTCAAAACGCAGGAGGGCCTTCTCGTGCATTTGCGTGAACACCAGGTCGCTGAAGCTGCCGCCCGGTACGCGGCGGATGTGCAACTGCAAAAAGCTGTCGTCGTGGGGTGCGTTGGCGAGGGAGTATGCGCGGCGTGCGCCGTCCTTGAGCAGGATGTCGATATATTGGCCGGCCAGGAATTGCAGGCGCTCATTGGCCGGCAGCTTGAGATAGAGCACCGCGACATCTTCCACCGGCGTCTCGATTTTTTCCACCTTGCAGGGCATGATTTTTACCGGGATGTCCTTGGTGTCGGCCACTTCATGCACTTCTATCACCACGTCGGTTTTAGCCTCGGCGCAGCAGAACAGCGCTAACCCTTCAAGTTTTTCGGTTTCCTTCAAGGCATGATCCTGATAGTTGCCGTAATCGACCGTGCCTTCCAGAATCTTGCCCTTGCATGCACCGCAGGCGCCGTTGCGGCAGCCGTAAGGCAGGGTGTAGCCCTCCCGCAGGGCTGCATCCAGGATAGTCTCGCCTTCCATGACCGTCACCGAATGCTTGCTCGGCATGATCGTCAATTTGTGTGACATGCGTGCTTCCTCTAGATTAAAGTGGCTTTTTTGTTTGCCGATTCGATAAACCTGTTCCATGCTGAAACAACGATTGCTGATTGTGGGCTGCGGCGATATCGCGCTGCGCCTGGTGCGACTGCTCGGCGCGCGTTATCGCGTCTATGCCCTGACCCGTAGCCCGGAGCGGTTCGATTTGCTGCGTACTGCCGGAATTGTTCCATTACGAGGCGATCTGGATGACGCGGCAAGTCTCAGCCGAATTGCCGGCCTGGCCCATGCAATCGTGCATTTTGCACCGCCACCGAAGGAAGGCCGCATTGACCGGCGCACCCGGAACCTGCTGGCGGCACTTGGCAAAGCGAATAATGTACCACAGCGCTTGGTTTTTATCAGTACCAGCGGAGTCTATGGCGATTGCGGCGGTGCGGTGGTGGACGAAACCCGCCCGATCCGCCCGGATTCCGCCCGGGCGGTGCGCCGCGCGGATGCGGAAAGGCGTTTGCGTGCCTGGGGCCGCAGCCGGGGAGTGAATGTCAGCATTCTGCGCGTGCCGGGCATTTACGCTGCAGATCGTCTGCCCATGGCGCGCATCGAACGCAACGTGCCGGCCCTGAACGACGCGGACGACGGCTATTCCAACCATATACATGCCGAGGACTTGGCGCGTATTGCCCTGGCTGCGCTGCGGTCAGGGCGGCCGAATCGGGTCTACCATGCGAGTGATGATGAGCCGATGAAGATGGGGGATTATTTCGACCTTCTGGCGGACCACTTTTCCCTGCCCAGGCCGCCGCGCGTGTCGTGGCAAGAGGCACAGGAGAGCATCCCGCCGGGATTGCTGTCATTCATGGGGGAGTCGCGCCGGCTCGTGAACCAGCGCATCAAGCGGGAGCTGGGAGTGAGGCTGCTTTACCCGAGCGTTCGCGACGCAATAGGCAAGTTTCCTGGTAATACCTGATAAAAAGATGTTAGCCACAGAGATCACAGAGGACACAGAGGACACAGAGCTCAATTCTGCGTTTCTCTGCGATCTCTGTGGCAGGTTTTTTATTTTCTGGGCAGCTTGTCGTGCTCGTTGACCTGCCTCCATTCGCCATCGATCACATCGTCGTTGGCCGCGGGCGGCATTGTTACCTTGGGGTGGGGCAGGAGCAGCAGGATCAGGGCAAGAAAATCGCTGACGACGCCGGGGAAGATCAGCAGGATTCCTGCCAGCAGGGTGCGGAAGCCGATCAACAGCGAGAAGCTGAGGGAATGGCCCGCCTGCAGGGCGGCGAACAGGCGCAACGGCAGCATCGCGCCGGCCTCCCGTACCAGCCAGCCGCCGATCATCGCGCTCGACAGCAACCAGGGCAACAGCCACCAGCCGACGGTTCCGGCCAGCTTGGTCAGGACATAAATCTCCAGGGCCGGGAAACCGAGTAGAATAAGCAAAATTAGCAAGGTACGCATGTATGGGGCCCAAAATAGAAGCAATATTGGTGATCACCAACCTGCCGGACCGGGAAGCCGCCCGGCGGCTGGCCGGAAGGCTGGTGGAGGAACGGCTTGCGGCCTGCGTCAACATTCTCGCGCCTTGCGAGTCGGTCTATCGCTGGCAGGGTCAGATCGAAGCCGCGCAGGAGATCACACTGCTGATTAAAACACTGAGGGCGCATTACGGCAAGGTTGAAAAAATCATCTGCCAATGTCACCCTTACGAACTTCCCGAAATTATCGCAGTCCCAATTACCGCCGGCTTGCCTGCCTATCTCGAATGGCTGGCTGCCGAAACGATTAATCCAGAACAACAAGGTTGAATATGCGTTATTGGATAGCTTTATTTCTGTTGTGTTCCTCGATGGTGAGTGCCGGCGAGGGCGATCTGCTCGAGCCCGACCAGGCATTCAGGATTTCTGCCCGTGCGGTGGACGGCCAGACCCTCGAAGTGCGCTACCAGATCGCCGATGGGTATTACCTGTACAAGGAAAAACTCAAATTCCAGGCAGAACCTTCTGAAGTCATCCTCGGAACACCGCAGCTGCCCGCCGGCAAGGTCAAGCAGGACGAGTATTTCGGCAAGGTGGAAACCTACCGCCACGATCTGGTGATTCGCCTGCCTTATACCCGCGGCAGCGCATCCCGGATCACCCTGAAGGCGGTCTCGCAGGGGTGTGCGGATGTGGGGGTGTGCTATCCGCCGCAAACCCAGGTGGTAAAAGTCGATCTTCCCGGCGTTCAGGCGGAGGCTGAAAAGAAGCCTTTTTTCCTCAAGATGCTGGGCGGTGGCCAGGATGAGTTTTTGCCGGCGGACCAGGCGTTCAAGCTGGCGGTCAAGGCCATCGACAGGGACACCCTTCAGGCCAGTTTCACGATCGCCGAAAACTATTATTTGTATCGCGACAAGATCAAGTTCTCCCTGAAGGGAGGAGGCGCCAGCATAGCCTCGGTGGCCCTGCCCCAGGGCGAGATCAAGACCGACCCCAATTTCGGCAATACCGAGGTGTACCATCAATCGTTCCAGGCGACCATCAAGCTGAAGCGCGAAGGCGGCGACGAGCAGGCGGTCAGCCTGGTCGCCGCCTACCAGGGGTGCAGCGAAAAGGGGGTGTGCTATCCGCCGGTGCAGAAGACCATCGCACTGGTTTTACCAACGGCTGCTGCCGCCCCGGTTGAGGCGGCGCGGCGGTCGGCTGCGGCCCCGGACGCCGAAATGACCGTACCCTCTAAATTTGTGGAGGCGCCGGGCAGTGAGTCTTCACGTATCGGCGCCTTGTTCAAGGGCGGCAGCTTCTGGCTGATCATGGTGAGCTTCTTCGGTTTCGGCCTGCTGCTGGCGCTTACCCCTTGCGTGTTTCCCATGATCCCGATTCTTTCCGGCATCATCGTCGGGCAGGGGCATGCACTGACCAAATCGCGCGCCTTCGTCCTGTCGCTGGCCTATGTGCTCGGCATGGCGCTCACCTATGCCGCTGTCGGCGTGGCGGCGGGCATGTCCGGCACCCTGCTCTCGTCCGCCCTGCAGAACCCCTGGGTGCTGGGCGGGTTTGCTCTGGTTTTTGTGGCGCTGGCCTTCTCGATGTTTGGTTTCTATGAGCTGCAGATGCCCAGCTTCATCCAGAGCCGTTTCACCGAGGCCAGCAACCGCGTCGGGGGCGGCGGTCTGGCCGGGATATTCGCCATGGGTGCGCTGTCGGCGGTGATCGTGGGCCCTTGCGTGGCGGCCCCCCTGGCTGGCGCGCTGCTGTATATCAGCCAGACCGGCGATATGGTGCTGGGCGGCTCGGCGCTGTTCTCCCTGGCGCTGGGCATGGGCGCCCCGCTCCTGCTGGTGGGGGTTTCCGCCGGGACGTTGTTGCCAAGGGCCGGGGGCTGGATGGAGGCGGTGAAGAGTTTCTTCGGCGTGCTGCTGCTGGGCATGGCGATCTGGCTGGTTTCGCCGGTAATTTCCTCTGCGGTTCACATGCTGTTGTGGGCGGGGTTGCTGATTGTTTCCGCCATGTATTTGCGCGCCCTCGACCCTCTGCCTCACCCGGCCAGCGGTTTCGCCAAGTTCTGGAAAGGGGTGGGGGTCGTCGCGCTGATTGTCGGCGTGGCACTGCTGATCGGCGTCCTTTCCGGCAACCGTGACATGCTACAGCCCTTGTCGGGACTGCGTGCCGAAGCGAAGGCGGCGGGCGTGGAATCCCTCAAGTTCGAGCGGGTGAAAAGCGTGGCGGAGCTGGAAAGCCGTTTGAAGCGGGCCAACGGCAAAGTCGTGATGCTGGATTTCTACGCCGACTGGTGTGTTTCCTGCAAGGAACTTGAGCGCTTCACCTTCGGCGATGCCAAGGTGCAGGCCAGGCTGCGCGACGTGGTGCTGCTGCAGGCCGATGTCACGGCCAATAGCGAGGATGACAAGGCGCTGCTCAAGAAATTCGGATTGTTCGGGCCTCCCGGCATCGTTTTCTTCGACAAAAGCGGCAAGGAGTTGAGCGACGCGCGCGTGATCGGCTATGAACCGCCGGAGAAGTTTATCGTTTCACTGGATGCTATAATCCCCTAGCCCATTTCCCAAGACTTTAATCATGTCCAAAACCAAAATATTGCTGGTTGCCGCAGGGGCCGTTATCGCTCTGGCCGCAGTCTATTTCGCCGTTCCTCGACAGCCGGAACCGACCGCCGCCCAGGAGATTTCCGCCGAGCCGGTTTTTGCTGCCAGCTTCAGGGATCTGGACGACAAGCTCCAGCCGCTCAAGCAGTGGCACGGCAAGGTGGTGGTGCTGAATTTCTGGGCGCCCTGGTGCCCGCCTTGCCGCGAGGAAATCCCGGACTTCATCAAGCTGCAGGACAAGTACGGCGAACGCGGCCTGGTGTTCATCGGCATGGCGCTGGATGAAAAGATCAAGGTGCAGGCCTTCGCCGACGAGATGGGCGTTAATTACCCGATCTTGCTGGGGGAAATGGAGGCCGTGGATCTGGCGAGGAAAATCGGCAATCGTTTGGGAGGATTGCCGTTCACCGTGGTCATCGACCGTAGCGGCAGAATAATTGCCAGCGAAGTGGGCGGGTTGACCATGGCCCGGCTGGAAACAATCGTATTACCCCTGCTTTAACCTAAAAACCTTAGTTCACCGCTAAGGACGCAAAGGAACGCAAGGGAAAACAAATGGGGCGAGGGGTTTTTCTTTCCACCTGCTGGGTGAGCCCCCGTAATCCGTAACCTGTTGCCTTACCTCGCGTCCTTTGCGTCCTTTGCGGTTCAATAGCTTTTTTAGGATGAACCCTCAAGATTGGTAACTTCGGGGAAAAACTGGACAAGTTCACCCATTTTGCGGCAAACTTGCCGCCATGAAAACGGAAAATCAGGGAAAGGGCGGAAGCATGACGCAAGCCGCCAGTACCAGAATTCTCGTCCTCCACGGCCCCAACCTGAATCTGCTGGGTATGCGTGAGCCGGGCCACTATGGGCATGCGACTCTGGCGCAGATCAATGACCGTCTGCAGCAGATGGCGCAGGATGCCGGCGCAATGCTGGAAGACTTTCAGAGCAACAGCGAAACCGAGTTGATCAACCGGGTGCAGCAGGCAAAAGCCGAGGCAGTGGATTTCATCATCATCAATCCCGCGGCCTATACCCATACCAGCGTTGCCCTGCGCGACGCGCTTGCGGCCGTGGCCATCCCCTTTGTTGAAGTGCATCTTTCCAACGTGTTTGCGCGCGAGGCATTCCGCCACCATTCTTATTTTTCCGATCTGGCCGTTGGCGTTATCAGCGGCCTGGGTGCGAAAGGTTATGAACTGGCGCTGGAGTTCGCGCTGCAATACCAAGCCAAGGACTAAACATGGATTTGCGAAAAGTAAAGAAGCTGATCGATCTGGTCAGTGAATCCGGAATTGCCGAACTGGAAATTACCGAAGGCGAGGAAACCGTGCGCATCAGCCGCTATGGTCAGATGCCGCCGCAGGCGATGATGTATTCCCAGCATCAAATGCCTTCCTTCATGCCCGGTGCCGCACCTGCCGCCGCACCGGTAGCCGTCGAGGCTGCGCCTGCCGTTGCCGCCCAGCCTGACGGACATACCGTCAAGTCGCCGATGGTGGGTACGTTTTACCGTGCTTCCTCGCCCGGCTCGAAAAACTTTGTCGAGGTTGGCCAATCCGTGAATGCCGGCGAAACCCTTTGCATTATTGAAGCGATGAAGCTGCTCAACGAAATCGAAGCGGATCAGAGCGGCGTCATCAAGGCGATTCTGGTCGAGAATGGCCAGCCGGTCGAATACGGCGAACCTCTGTTTATTATCGGTTAAATTCTTTACCGCAGAGGCGCGGAGGCGCAGAGAAGTCACATATCTCCTCTGCGCCTCCGCGCCTCTGCGGTTAGCTAAAGGTTTCTCAATGTTTGAAAAGATACTAATTGCTAACCGCGGCGAAATCGCCCTGCGCATCCAGCGTGCCTGCCGCGAAATGGGCATCAAGACCGTGGCGGTCCATTCCGAGGCCGACGCCGAGGCCAAGTATGTCAAGCTCGCCGACGAATCGGTGTGCATCGGCCCGGCCCAGTCCACCCTGAGTTACCTCAATATCCCCGCCATCATCAGCGCGGCGGAAGTGACCGATGCCGAGGCGATCCATCCCGGCTACGGATTCCTTTCCGAAAATGCCGATTTCGCCGAGCGGGTGGAGCAAAGCGGCTTCGTTTTCATCGGCCCGCGCCCGGAGACGATCCGCCTGATGGGCGACAAGGTCAGCGCCAAGGATGCGATGAAGGCTTCCGGCGTGCCCTGCGTGCCCGGTTCGGAGGGCGCGCTGACGGAGGACTCGGACGAAATTATCCGTGCCGCCAGGGACATCGGCTATCCGGTGATCATCAAGGCGGCCGGCGGCGGCGGCGGACGCGGCATGCGCGTGGTGCACACCGAAGCGGCGCTGCTGAACGCGGTCAGCATGACCAAGACCGAAGCGCAGACGGCATTCGGCAATCCCGTGGTGTACATGGAGAAGTTTCTCGAAAACCCGCGCCACATCGAGATCCAGGTTCTGGCCGACGAGCATGGCAATGCGGCGTTTCTGGGCGAGCGCGACTGCTCGATGCAGCGCCGCCACCAGAAGATTCTCGAGGAAGCCCCGGCGCCGGGCCTCGACCCCAAGTTGCGCGACAAAATCGGCGAACGCTGCGCCGAAGCCTGCCGCAAGATTGGTTACCGCGGGGCCGGCACCTTCGAGTTCCTGTATGAGAATGACGAGTTCTTCTTCATTGAAATGAACACCCGCGTCCAGGTCGAGCACCCGGTGACGGAAATGATCACCGGCATCGACATCGTGCAGGAGCAGATCCGCATTGCCGCCGGTCTGAAGTTGAGCTTCAGACAGAAAGATGTCCAGCTCAGGGGGCATTCGATCGAGTGCCGCATTAACGCCGAGGATCCTTACACCTTTGTGCCTTCGCCCGGGCGCATCACGGTCTACCACATGCCCGGCGGCCCCGGCATCCGGGTCGATTCCCATGTGTACCAGAATTATGTGGTGCCGCAATACTATGATTCCATGGTCGGCAAGCTGATCGCCTACGGCGCCACCCGCGAGCAGGCCATTGCCCGGATGAAGACCGCCCTTTCAGAAATGGTCATAGAGGGCATCAAGACCAACGTGCCTTTGCACCAAGACCTGATGCACGACGCCGCCTTCGTTCAGGGGGGCACCAGTATTCATTACCTGGAGCAGAAACTGGCTGCCGCGAAAGCGAAGGCGTAGGGGTGGGCAAGGCATGTGAGAGCGACCTCCTGGTCGCGAATTCAGCAATTCGCGACCAGGAGGTCGCTCCCACATCCATCCTCAAGCTGTTTTATTCCAACTTGGATTTTTAAGGAATCTGCATGGCCTGGCTGTCGCTGAAAATCGAGGCGGACGAACAAACCGCCGGCGTGCTGAGCGATGCCCTGCTCGAACTGGGCGCACTGGCGGCGGACATCGAGGACGCCAACGCTGAAACTGACCGGGAGCAGCCGATCTTCGGCGAACCGGGCGAGCCGGCCGACAGCCTGTGGCAAAACAGCATCGTCAGCGGATTGTTCGCGGAGGATGCCGATATCCCGGCCATCGTCGCCGCCGCCACCGAAGCCGCGCACCTGAGCGGAACTCCACGTTACCGAGTGGATGCCGTCGCCGAGCAGGACTGGGTCCGGCTGACCCAGTCCCAGTTCGACCCGATCCGGATTTCGCCACGCCTGTGGATCATTCCCACCTGGCATACCCCGCCCGATCCCACTGCGATCAACCTCATTCTCGACCCCGGTCTGGCCTTCGGTACCGGCAGCCACCCCACCACCCACCTCTGCCTGCAATGGCTGGATCGGAATATCCGCGGCGGCGAGTGCGTGCTGGATTACGGCTGCGGCTCGGGCATCCTGGCGATTGCGGCGCTGAAGCTGGGCGCCGGGCGGGTGCTGGGTGTCGACATCGATCCTCAGGCGGTGCTCGCCAGCAGGCAGAACGCCGAGCAGAACCGGGCGGCGGCCGAGTTCTATCTGCCCGATGAGGCCCCGAAAATCCAGGCCGACGTGGTCGTCGCCAATATCCTCGCCAACCCGCTCAAGGTGCTGGCGCCGATGCTGGCCCAGGCCGTCCGTCCGGGCGGACGGATCGTGCTGTCGGGGGTGCTGGCGCCCCAGGCCGAAGAGACGCTGGCCGTCTACCGGCAATGGTTCGACATAGCCATAGCCGGAGAGATCGAGGGCTGGGTGTGCCTGGCGGGATCGAAAAGATAGCCATGGCGATGGTCACCACCTGCCCAGCCTGTCATACCCGTTTCCGGGTGACTCCAGAGCAGATGGACGTGCATGGCGGGGACGTGCGTTGCGGGCGCTGTGCCAAGGTATTCAATGCCCATGTTTATCTGGAACACGAGCTGGAGGAACTTCAGCATGAGGGGCAGTCGAGGCTTGTGTTCGAAGAGCCCGGCAATTCAAAACAAGCGCCCTTTACTATTGCCCCCTCTCCCCTCGTGGGAGAGGGTTGGGGAGAGGGGGGTAATGAGGAGCCCGCAGCACCTTCATTTGAAGCCGCGCCGGTTGAAGAAGAGCTAGCTCAACCGCCTCAAGCGGTGGGTGAGTTGCTGCCCGAATCCCCCGTGGAAGCGGAGAGTTTCGTTCCTGAATGGGGCGAAGAGGCGTTGTCCGAACCGCCCGCAGCGGCGGAGTCTCCATTGCCGGAATCTGTTGTGCCGGCCCCCGTTGGACCTGTCATCGCTGAGCCGGCCACGTTGGCGCCGCGGTTTGTTCCTGAGCCTGTTCCCGAGAGGCCCGCCGCACGAGACGCTTTTGTCGAAATTGAGGAAGAGCCGAAAAAACGTCGCTTTTTCTGGCTATGGCTGATCGGCGTCCTCCTGCTTTTGACCAGCCTGGGTGTTCAGGGACTCTATTTTTTCCGCTCCGACCTGGCTGCCCGTCACCCCGAATTCAAGCCGTTTTTGCAGCAGTTCTGCGGCGTGCTGCAGTGCACCATCCGCCTGCCCGCCAATCCGGATTTGCTCAGCATCGAGACTTCCAATCTCGAGGCTGACCCGCAGCAGGATAACCTGGTTGCGCTCAACGCCATTCTGCGCAATCGCGCCAGGCTTGCCCAGGAATATCCGCAACTCGAACTGACCCTGACCGACACCCAGGACCGGATGATTGCACGGCGGATATTCACGCCCGGGGAATACGCGAAGGGCGCCGACCTCAATCGCGGCATGGCGCCGAACGAGGAGGTGACGGTGAAGCTGAACCTCGACCTGGGAGACCTGAAAGCGGCGGGTTACCGGGTTTTTCTGTTTTATCCGCAATAAACCACCGGTTATTCAATAGGTTGATTTTGCCGCCTTGTCACGGGAAGCGCGGATAAGGTATAGTTCACGCTGCCAAAAACCCATGCGGGAGAGCGTGCGATTAGTTTCGCACCACCGAAGGCGCAATCACCCGTAACCGCTCAGGTATCAGGAACCGCATGGAACACGGCAACTCTGGAGAGAGGCGGCTAGTACCGCCCACCGAAGGGGCACGCGATGGTCAAATCATCGTAATCTCTCAGGTACACAGGACAGAGGGGTGAAGCCGGACAACCGGCTTCACCCCTTTTTCATTTCTGGACCGGGAGTTAACAGGCTGTTGAAAAACCCCCATCCAATCTATGCAAATGGTATAATGTAGC
>JASJPA010000033.1:0-20597 GCA_031426955.1 Sulfuricella sp. | reverse complement strand
TCGGTGGTTCGCGACCTGGAGGTCGCTCCTACATCACGCAAATTCAACGTGACTGACGTAACAACAAAGCCAATTTCGCGCTGCGCGACAGACGCTTGATCTCGATCTCGCGCCGGCTCGCGGCGGCGCGGTCGGGTTGATCCTCGGCAAACACCAGTTTCACCGGGAGCCGGCTGCGCGTGCATTTCGATGCCGTGCCGCTGTTGTGGGCCGCCAGGCGCTTTCCCAGGTCGTTGGTGATGCCGGTGTAAAGCGTGCCGTCGGCACATTCCAGCATGTAGCAATGCCATCCGCTCATCGGCTCCGGCGCCCCGGCTTTTGCTTTTCTCTGGCCGTCATTAGCTTGCCCGCAATCCAGTTTGCCGCCAGCAGCAGTCCAAGCAACCCAAGTACCGGTAAATTTCCGAACCGTACATACGGCGTCGCCCCCGCAAAACCCTGAGCCTCGCCCTCCAGCCGGGTGGCGGTGAATTCCGGCGCGCGCTTCAGCACTTCGCCGCGCTGGTTGATGATGGCGGTGATGCCGGTATTGGTGGCACGCAGCATGTAGCGGCCGGCTTCCAGCGCGCGCATCTGGGAAATCTGGAGGTGCTGCCAGGGCGCAACGGTATCGCCGAACCAGGCGTCGTTGCTGACATTCACCAGCAGCGATGCGGCCGGGAGCTGGTTGATCAACTCCTCGCCGAACACGTCCTCGTAGCAAATCGCCATCGCCACCTTCTGGCCGGCCACCTGCAATGGCGGCTGGATGGTCTCGCCGCGCGAGAAGTCCGACAGCGGAATATGAAGTACACGGACGACCCAGCCGAACAGCGGCTTGAACGGGATGAATTCGCCGAACGGTACCAGATGGACTTTGCGGTAAACCTGCGTCGGCGAACTGCCGAGACTCAGCACGCTGTTGAAATACTCCCCGTTCTCGGTGTACTCGGGCACGCCCACCAGCACGTCGCCGCCCCGCTCGCGAGCACGCCCGGACAGCATCTCCAGGTAGCTCAACGGCAGGTTATGCAGCAACATCGGCAGCGCCGTTTCCGGCAGCACGATCAGGCGCCCGGAACTCGCCAGCGTCATCGCCATGTAAGTGTCGAGCGTGCTCCTGGCCTTGTCCTCGCGCCACTTCATCTCCTGCGGAATGTTGCCCTGCAGCAGGCTGACAGAAACCGGCGCGCCCAGCGGCCTGACCCATTCGACCTGCTTCAGGACAAACCCCGCCACAGCCAGCGCCAGGATGATCACCCCCGGGAAAACCATGCCCGCCCTGCCGCGTCGGCGCAGCCGGACATCCGCCAACAGCGCCAGCGCACCGGCACACAAGGCTGAGGCAAGCGACACCCCGTACACCCCGAACACCGGCGCGAAGCCCGCCAGCGGGCTGGCTATCGCCTGCGAGTAACCCAGCGCCAGCCAGGGAAAGCCGGTGAAAAGCCAGCCCCTGACCCACTCCATCAATACCCACAACGCCGGGATCAGCAACAGGGCACGCCGCCGGGTCAGGCCGCCGGGACCGGCCTGGAGCAAACCCGCCACGGCAGGGAACAGGGACAGCACCAGGCAAAACAAGAAGGTCGCCACCACCGCCAGCGGCATCGGCATGCCGCCGTATTCGTGAATGCTCACATACACCCAGCTCACCCCGGCGCCGAAGAAACCCAGTCCGAAAGCAAAACCGGTGTAGGCTGCGGCCATGCGCGACGAGGCACGCGACCACAGCAGCAACAGCGCCGCCACCGTGAGCAACGGCAGGGAGAACAGGTAGTCCGGCGCGAAACCGGAAACGGTGATCGCCCCGATCATCAGGGCGACGGTCATCTGGACCGGCAGTAAGCTGAAGAATGCAGCGGCGGGTTTCGTCATCCTGGCAGCACGACCCCAAGGGGCGAATTTTTCTTGTTAAAAGTCATCTGTTGGCGGCGTTTACATGACAAGCAGGTGCGTAGTCCAACGCCAATTATACGATGTAAGGTGCTGGATTAGATATTAACTCTGCAGTCACCGCAGAGGAAAACCAACGGCGAAATCACCGCTTCATTTGCGGCATAAAAATTACTTGTTAACAAAGCACGACGCCTTGATTACCATGAGCAACCCGTTTTTCTATCTGAGTGAGACACCATGACCGCCGTATCCGACCGTTTCAAGGACGCAATTGCCCGCATCGACGCCGCCAACGGGACTGACCCCAACAAGGAAATGTTCGAGGGCAAGGAATACCCCAAGGAACTGCTGTATTCAGAGCGCATGACAGCCTGGCTGCACAAGTTCGAACCTGACGCCTCCGAGGCGCTGCAACTGGCCGCCCGCGCCCAGCACATTTGCCGCTGGAAGATTCCGCGCAGCGAATACCCGATGAACCGCAAGGGCTACAACGACTGGCGCACCACCCTGGCGAAATTCCACGGCGACACCACGGCCGGAATCATGAAGCAGGCGGGCTACGACGATGCGATGTGCGAGCGGGTCAAGGCGCTGCTACAGAAGGACCGCATCAAGCTGGACGACCCCGATGGCCAGACCCTGGAAGATGTGATTTGCCTGGTGTTCCTGGAATTTTATTTCGTTCCCTTCGCACCGCATTACAGCGAGCCGAAGCTGATCAGCATCGTGCAGAAGACCTGGAAGAAGATGTCGAATCGCGGTCACGAGACAGCGCTTACGCTCGCCCCGCTCTGGCCCGCAGACTTGCTTGCGTCGGTACAAAAGGCGCTGGCAGGCGCGTAAGAGCCGCACCACATCATTCGGCGGTCGTTTCCTCTTCAGGCGTTTTTTCCACCAGCAGGGTGTAAAGGCGACGGCTGTCGGCGCGCAGCACGCTGAACTTCAGGCCGTCGAAAACCACGTGTTCGCCGCGCTTGGGCATACGGCCGAACTTGCTGACCACCAGCCCGCCTACGGTATCGTAGTCCTCGTCGCTGAATTCCGTCCCCATCACCTCGTTGAAATCCGCGATCTCGGCCTGCGCCTTGACGCGGAAGCGGCCGTCCGGCACGCGGATGATGTTGTCTTCCTGTTCGTCGTAGTCGTATTCGTCCTCGATCTCGCCGACGATCTGCTCCAGCACGTCCTCGATGGTGACGATGCCGGCCACGCCGCCGTATTCGTCCACCACGATGGCGATGTGGTTGCGGTTGCTGCGGAATTCCTTGAGCAGTACGTTGAGCCGCTTCGATTCGGGGATGAACACCGCCGGGCGCAGCATGTCGCGGACGTTGAATTCCTGGCCGGCATAGTAGCGCAGCAGGTCCTTCGCCAGCAGGATGCCGATCACGTCGTCCTTGTCCTTGTCGATCACCGGGAAGCGCGAGTGAGCGGTTTCGATGACGAAGGGGATGAATTTTTCCGGCGCATCGGCGATGTCCACCACGTCCATCTGGGCACGCGGAATCATGACGTCGCGCACCTGCATCTCGGAAACCTGGAGCACCCCTTCGATCATGGCCAGCGCATCCGCATCCAGCAGGTTGCGCTCGAAGGCGGAATGCAGCAGTTCGACCAGTTGTTCGCGGTCCTCCGGCTCCCGCAACAGGAGTGTGCTTAATCGTTCAAACCAGTTCGGTTTTGCAGGTTCATCGTTCATGTTATTCAAATTTCCTTCGTTTCTTCTTGGTAAGGGTCAGCATAGCCCAGCTTGGTGACAATCTGAATTTCCAGGGCTTCCATCTGCCGCGCCTGTTCGTCGCTTTCATGGTCGTAGCCCTGCAGGTGCAGCACGCCGTGAACGGTCAAGTGCGCATAGTGTGCCTCGACGGGCTTCTCCTGCTGCAAAGCCTCGCGGGCAACCACCGGGGCGCACAGCACGATGTCGCCGGCCAGCGGCAGCTCCGCGCCGGAAAATTCATCATCGTATACAAAGGTTAGCACATTGGTCGCGTAGTCTTTGCCGCGGTAATCGCAGTTGAGCGCCCGGCCCTCCTCCTCGTCGACGATGCGCAGCGCGATCTCGGCATCCTGGCGCAGCGCCGCCTTCACCCAGCGACGAAACTGGGCACGGGTCGGCACATCTTCAGATTTCGCCGCATATTGCACGGACAAATGTAGGGTGGGCACAGTGTGCCCACCGCCAGCCTCCGCGTGGGCGGCAAAGCCTCCCACCCTACCCATGTTTTTTCTCGCGCTGTTCATAAGCATTGACGATCTTCTGCACCAGCGGGTGGCGCACCACGTCCTCGGCCAGAAAGAAGGTAAAGGCGATGCCGCTGACCTTTTCCAGCACCTGCTGGGCATCCACCAGGCCGCTCTTCTGGCCGCGCGCGAGATCCACCTGGGTCACGTCGCCGGTAATCACGGCCTTGGCGCCGAAGCCGATGCGGGTGAGGAACATCATCATCTGCTCCGGCGTGGTGTTCTGCGCCTCGTCCAGAATGATGAAGGAATGGTTCAGGGTGCGTCCGCGCATGTAGGCCAGCGGGGCGATCTCGATCGCGCCGCGCTCGAACAGCTTGGTCACTTTATCGAAACCCATCAGGTCGTAGAGCGCGTCATACAGGGGGCGCAGGTAGGGGTCCACCTTCTGGGCCAGATCGCCGGGCAGGAAGCCGAGCCGTTCGCCCGCCTCCACCGCCGGGCGCACCAGCACGATGCGCTTCACCAGATCGCGCTCGAGTGCGTCCACCGCGCTGGCCACCGCAAGATAGGTCTTGCCGGTGCCGGCCGGGCCGATGCCGAAGGTGATGTCGTGCTCCTGGATCTTGCACAGATACACGTTCTGGCGCGGGGTACGGCCATGCAGATCGCTTTTGCGTGTCATCAGCACCGGCATGACGATGCCTTCCTGCGCCGCGTGGTTCGCGTTCGCCACCTCGATCAGGCCGAGCTGGACGTCCTCGACGGAAAGATGGGTACGGGAACGTTCGTAAAAATTCTTCAGCGCCTCCACGGCCAGCCGCGCCTGGCGCTGCTCTCCATGCACGGAAAAGTGCTCGCTGCGGCGGGAAATGGTCACATCGAGAGCGGTGGCGATCTGCTTCAGGTTTTCGTCCAGCGCGCCGCACAGGTTGGCGAGACGGGCGTTGTCCGCGGGGGTAAAAGAAATATCGAGGGATTTTGGAGTCACGGAAGCAGCCTTATTCGAGCACGACGATTTCGCCGCGCAAAGTATGGGGGGAAACCGCAGTGATGGTGACGTTGACGAACTGCCCGATGAGGCGCGGATTGGCCTTGAAATTGGTCACCCGGTTGTTGTCGGTGCGCCCCATCAGTTCGGTATCGTCCTTTCTGGAAATTCCTTCCACAAGGATGCGCTGCACCGAGCCGACCATTTTCCGGTTGACGATCTGTTCCTGCTCATCGATTTTTTTCTGCAACTGCCGCAGCCGCTCCTGCTTCACTTCGAGCGGCGTGTCGTCGGCCAGCTCCGCCGCCGGCGTGCCGGGGCGCGGACTGAAAATGAAGCTGTAGCCCATATCGAAGCCGACATCCTCGATCAGCTTCAGGGTCGCCTCGAAATCGGCGTCGGTTTCGCCGGGAAAGCCGACAATGAAATCCGAGGACAGCGAGATGTCCGGCCGCACCGCGCGCAAGCGTCGCACCAGGGACTTGTATTCGAGCGCGGTGTAACTGCGCTTCATCGCTGCCAGCACCCGGTCCGAGCCGCTCTGAACCGGCAGGTGCAGGCCGCTGGCCAGCTTGGGCACTTCGGCGTAGACATCGATCATGCGCTGGGAAAACTCGACCGGATGGGAAGTGGTGAAACGCAGGCGCTCGATGCCGGGCACCTCGGCCAGGTAATGCAGCAGGTCGGCCAGATCGGCGGTTTCCCCGTCGTGCATCGCGCCGCGGTAAGCATTCACGTTCTGCCCGAGCAGGGTGACTTCCTTCACCCCCTGCCCGGCCAGTTGCGCCACCTCGGCGATCACGTCGTCGAAGGGGCGGGACACTTCGTCGCCCCGCGTGTAGGGCACGATGCAGTAGGTGCAGAACTTGCCGCAGCCTTCCACCACCGAGACGAATGCGGTCGCGCCCTCCACCTTCGCTGCCGGCAGATGGTCGAATTTTTCAATTTCCGGGAAGGACACATCCACCTGGGGCAGGCCGCTTTTGCGCCGGGCATCGATCATCTGCGGCAGGCGGTGCAGGGTCTGTGGGCCGAACACCAGGTCCACGTAGGGCGCGCGGCTGACGATGGCGCTGCCTTCCTGGCTCGCCACGCAGCCGCCGACGGCAATCAGCAAATCGGGGTTGTTCTGCTTCAGGGGCCGCCACCGGCCCAGCTGGTGAAAAACCTTCTCCTGCGCCCGCTCCCGCACCGAGCAGGTGTTCAGCAGGATAACGTCGGCATCCTCGACGCGCAGCGTGATTTCCATGCCCTGAGCGGCATTGAGCACGTCCGCCATCTTCGCCGAGTCATACTCGTTCATCTGGCAACCGAAGGTTTTAATGAAAAGCTTTTTGGCCACGCAGAAAACCTAACGGTTCATCCCCGCTTGTTCTTCAGGGGTGGGCAGCCACATCTGGATCAGCAAGCCGCCCGGATCGAGCTGATAGAACACTTTGGCGCTTTGTGGCAGTTGGTTGGGGACAATGATGCGGTTGAACGTATCGTAAATGCGCGCGCCGGGCGCCAGCCGGTAGATTTCTCCACCGATCTTCACTTCCGGGTAGTTATGGCCGTTGATCTGCCCGACTTGCGCGTTTTGCGGCAAGAACCTGCCGGCATGAGCTGCCAGGGCGAACAACATGAGGAAAAGAAATAAAAAAATCTTCAGCATAAACACACGATAGCACACCTCGGCGGATTGATGGTTGCTGCCAGGTTGCATGAGAGGAAAGTGGTGGTGATAGGTGGATTTGAACCACCGACCCCAGCGTTATGAGTGCTGTGCTCTAACCGACTGAGCTATATCACCAGGATAAATCGAAGGATGCGAATTCTGACTTTTTATCGTCCGTTTGTCAAGATTGATCGATAGCGTATCAAGCAACACCAGCGAGAACGCGGTGAAAACGCAAATCTGGTGCGCCGTGTCCACCCATGTGCTGATCGCCATCGTTAATTTGGCGAGCGTAGGGCGCCCCACTGCCTTACGCGGGTTACCCTTGTAGCAATTTGACTTCCGCAGCAGCCAGATCCTCCGGCGCGCCCAGCAGTACCACCACGTCGCCCGCCTGCAGCACGGTTTCCGGCTGTGGTTCCAGAGCGCGGATGTTGCGCCGCCGCACCGCCGTCACCTGCACCAGCAGGCTGTCCAGGTCCAGGTCGGCGAGTGTTTTTCCCACCGCCGCGTCCCCTTCGTTCAAGGCTACCGTGTGCAAGCGCGGCTGCACTTTTTCGCTCGACTCATCATCCTGGTCGGTGGCGCCATGGAAGAAGCCGCGCAGCAGGCTGTAGCGTGCTTCCCGAATCTGGCGCACGCGCCTGACTACGCGCGACAGCGGCACGCCAAGCAGCATCAGGGTGTGGGAAGCCAGCATCAGGCTGCCTTCCAGCACTTCCGGCACGACTTCCGTGGCGCCGGCGTCGCGCAGTTTTTCCAGGTCCGTATCGTCCAGGGTACGCACGATCACCGGCAGATCGGGGCGCATCTCATGGGCATGGTGCAGCACCCGTAGCGACGATTTCACGTCGGCGTAGGTCACCACCAGCGCCTTGGCGCGGTTCAGCCCGGCCGCCATCAACACTTCGCGCCGGCTTGCATCGCCATAGACGACGCCTTCGCCTGCCACCGCTGCCGCTTTGACGCGCTGCGGGTCATGATCAAGCGCGATGAATGAAATGTGTTCTTGCTCCAGAAAACGCGCCAGATTCTGGCCGCTGCGGCCATAACCGCAGACAATGACATGCTGGTCGCTGGAGGCACTTCGCACTGCGACTTCATGTAACTCGCGGGCACGGTTCACCCATTCACCGCCGCACACCTTCTGCACGATGGCTTCACTGTAGTGGATGATGAATGGCGCCGCCAGCATCGAAAGCACCATCGCCGAGAGGCTAATCTGCAAAATTCTCTGATCCAGGAGATGCACCCCCCCGGCCAGGGCTAGCAATACGAAACCGAATTCCCCCCCCTGGGCCAGAGCCAGCCCGGAACGAATGGAAACCGAAAGCTCGCTGCCGGAAAAGCGGCTCAATAGGCCGATCATCAGAGCCTTGCCCAGCACCAGCAGGAAAAGCAGCGCCATCACCCAGGCAAAGTTGTCGGCCACCGCGCGCAAGTCGAGCAACATGCCGATGGTGACGAAAAACAAGCCGAGCAACACATCGCGAAAGGGTTTGATGTCGGCTTCCACCTGGTAGCGGAATTCGGTCTCGGAGATCAAGATCCCGGCAAGAAATGCCCCCAGAGCCAGCGACAGGCCGGCCAGATCGGTCAGCCAGGCGAGACCGAGCGTCACCAGCAGCACGTTGAGCATGAACAGCTCGGAAGTCTTGTGCCCGGCAACAAGATGCAGCCATGGGCGCAGAATACGCTGACCAAAAACCAGCAACACCGCCAACAGCAGCGCCGCCTTGATGAATGCTTCCGCCATCGTCCAGCCCAGGCTGTTGTCACCGGAGGCCAAGGCTGGAATCAGCACCAGCAGAGGCACCACCGCCAAGTCCTGGAACAGCAGCACGCCGACAATTTCGCGGCCGTGCCTGGAATGCAGCTCGACCCGTTCAGCCAACAACTTGCTGACTATGGCCGTGGAGGACATCGCCAGAATGCCGCCCAGCGCCACGCCGGCTTGCCAGCTCAACTCCAGAGCCAGGCACGCCCCCAGTACGACCGCCATGGTCAGCGCAACCTGGGCGCCACCCAGGCCAAATACGATTCCCTGCATGGCCTTCAGCTGCGGCAGGCTGAATTCCAGACCGATGCTGAACATCAGGAACACCACGCCGAATTCAGCCAGGTAAGTCGTTTCGCCGCTTTCCGGCACCCATCCCAGAGCGTGCGGGCCGATGACGATCCCCACCAGCAGATAGGCGAGCAATGGCGGCAGGCGCAGCGAGCGGAACAGCGCCACCACCAGCACGGCGGCGGCAAGCAGGATCAGGACAAGTTGCAGGGTGTTGTGCATACTAAAATCAGGTAATCCTAAAAACAGCTGCTCACCGCAGAGGACGCGGAGGAAAAACAAGGCATTGGCAAGTTATGCCGACTCACCCGCCAGGCAAGCGCGCTTCACGACAAGCATTTGAATCCTCTGCGTCCTCCGCGTCCTCTGCGGTTCAAAAGCTTTTTCCAGGGTAATAGGCAATAAGCTGCATGGTTTAGTATACTTGCGCGGATGAACGCAACCGAACCGATATCCAACCGCAACGCTCTCGACCTGGCGCGCCAGGTCCTCTCTATCGAAGCCAAGGCCGTCGAGGCGCTGATCGCCAGGCTGGACGACAAATTCACCAGCGCGCTACAATTGATTCTACACTGCCGGGGAAGGGTTGTGGTAAGCGGCATGGGCAAGTCCGGCCACATCGCGCGCAAGATCGCCTCAACCATGGCCAGCACCGGCACCCCGGCCTTCTTCGTCCATCCCGGCGAAGCCAGCCACGGTGATCTCGGCATGATCACCGACCATGACGTGCTGATCGCCCTGTCCAATTCCGGCGAAAGTCCGGAGCTGCTCACCATCGTGCCGATCATCAAGCGCAAGGGTGCGAAGCTCATTTCCATGACCGGCAACCCGGCTTCCACCCTGGCACGCGAGGCGGACGTACACCTCGATGCCAGCGTGGCGCAGGAAGCCTGCCCCCTGGGACTGGCGCCGACTGCCAGCACCACCGCGGCGCTGGCGCTGGGCGATGCGCTGGCGATCGCGCTGCTCGACGCGCGCGGCTTCGGCGCAGAAGATTTCGCCCGCTCCCATCCCGGCGGTGCGCTCGGACGGCGCCTGCTGGTGCATGTCGGCGATCTGATGCACAGTGGCGATGCTCTGCCCAAAGTACCGGATACGGCCCTGCTCACCGAGGCGCTGCTGGAAATGTCGCGCAAGGGCCTGGGCATGACCGCGGTGGTGGGCGACGCAGACCGCCTGCTCGGACTGTTCACCGACGGCGATCTGCGCCGCGCTCTCGACAAGACGCTCGACATCCGCGCCGCCAAGGTTGCCGAGGTAATGACCCGTAACCCGCGCACGATCGGCCCGGAAAAGCTGGCGGCCGAAGCCGTGCAGATGATGGATCAGCACAAGATCAACGGGCTGCTGGTGGTGGACTCGAATGGCCGACTGGTCGGCGCGCTGAACATGCACGACTTGCTGCGGGCAGGGGTGGTTTAAGGTCAATTTAATCCACGGATTAACACAGATTACACAGATAAAAACCACCAGCCATTAACATAGCTCCTGCGGCGTCCAGTTGCCGGTTTAATGAAGGTTTTATCTGTGTAAATCTGTGTAAATCTGTGGCTGATTCTGGATTTTAATAAATATGGACGCTTTCGAACGCGCAAAAAAAATCAAGCTGGCCGTCTTCGACGTGGATGGCGTGATGACCGACGGCAGCCTCTACCTGGCCGACGACGGCCAGGAATTCAAGGCTTTCAATACTCTCGACGGCCACGGCATGAAAATGCTGAAACGCTCCGGTGTCGATCTGGCGATCATCACCGGCCGGACCTCGCAGCTGGTTGCGCTACGCGCCATCAACCTGGGCGTGACCCATCTCTACCAGGGCGCGGAGGACAAGCTGGCCGCTTTTCTCGAACTGCTGGAGAAATCCGGCCTCGACCCTATGGAATGCGCCTACATGGGAGACGATGTGGTGGACCTGCCGGTGATGCGCCGTTGCGGCCTGGCTGTTTGCGTTCCCGCCGCCCCGGCGCTGGTCAAGCAGCATTCTCATTACATCACCCAACTGCCGGGCGGCGGCGGTGCCGTGCGCGAACTGTGCGAGCTGGTCATGCAGGCGCAGGGAACTTTCGAGATGCAGTTGGCGCCTTATCTGAAATGATCATAAAAAACCCAGTTGAACCGCAGAGACGCAGAGGCGCTGAGGAAAAACAATGAGTTATCGAATTGCACGACCTCGCCCATTTGGAGAAACAAAAAATTGTTGTAACCCATTCATTCCTCTGCGCCTCTGCGCCTCTGCGGTTAAGCAATTGCCGTTTTTAGCATGATTTTTCTGTCTCGCTTTTTCCTGCCAGGCTGATGCGCGACCGCCTCACACTCTGGTTCCCGGCCGGTCTGCTGGTGCTGCTGGCGATGCTGTCGTTCTGGCTCGACCGCACTGTGCAGCCGCCGCAGCCGAAAAATGACGGCAGCAGCCGGCATGACCCCGACTATACCGTGGAAAACTTCACCTCCACACGCATGGGCATGGATGGACTGCCGCACTACACCCTGACCGCCGCCAAGATGGTGCATTACCCGGACGACGACAGCACCCATCTCGACGGGCCGCATTTCACCCGCTTCGAAAGCGGAATGGCCCCGATACACATCCAGTCGGTCAAGGGGCTACTGTCGAAGGAGGGGGAACACGCCCACTTCACCGGCAACGTCGTGGTCACGCGCGATGCCTTCAACGGCAAAAGCACCTTGACGCTCACGACCAGCTACCTGCATGTCATTCCGGACAAGGACCTGGCGCTGACCGACAAGCCTGTTAACATTCGGGATGCGCATACCAATGTCGACGCCGTTGGTTTAGAATTGAACAACAAAACCCACGTGATGAAACTGTTTTCGCACGTCAAAGGCCGTTATGAAAACCCCAACCGATAAAGTAAAACTCGCGAAGCGAGACCTCGTCCCTCTCTCCCTCTGGGAGAGAGCTAGGAGAGAGGGGAAGCTCGCGCCCATCCTCTGCCTGTGGACAGCATTATTGCTGGCAGCCGCGCCCTGGGCTCATGCGGAAAAAGCGGATCGGGACAAGCCCATCAACCTGGAGTCAGATACCGCCACTGTGGACGACGCCAGGAAAGTGAGCATTTACGAAGGCAATGTCATCCTCACCCAGGGCACGCTGCAAATCCGCGCCAACAAGCTGGTGGTCACGGAAGATGCCGAAGGTTTCCAGCTCGGGACGGCTTACGGCAACCCGGCCAGTTTCAGGCAGAAGCGCGAAGGCTACGACGAATACATCGAAGGCTATGGCCTGCGCATCGAGTACGACCAGAAGAAGGATTTGGTACAGCTTTTCAATCAGGCGCGCATGAAGCGCGGCCTGGATGAAGCACGCGGAAACTACATTTCCTATGATGGCAAGACCGAATTCTTCCAGGTGATCGGCGGCAAGGAAACCGCTACGGCCAGCAGCCCGCGCGGGCGGGTTCGCACGGTGATACAGCCGAAGCAGAAAACCGCCGCGCCAGCCGCCAGGCCTTCCTCGCTGAAACCCTCCGAAAGTATCGCCAATCCCAGAGAAGAGTAGGAGCGGGCTTGCCCGCGAATCGGTTTCTATCGCGGGCAAGCCCGCTCCTACAGACTGCATTTATATGAGTGAACTGATCGTCCAAGGCCTGAAAAAGCGCTACAAATCGCGCCAGGTAGTGAAAAGCGTTTCGCTGGAGGTTTCCAGCGGCGAAGTGGTCGGGCTGCTCGGGCCGAATGGCGCGGGCAAGACCACCAGCTTCTACATGATGGTGGGACTGGTGCCGCTGGATGGCGGCAGCATCCGCCTGGACGGCGAAGAACTGAGCCACCTGCCTATCTACCGCCGCTCCCGGCTGGGCTTGAGCTACCTGCCTCAGGAAGCATCGATCTTCCGCAAGCTGACGGTATCCGAAAACATCCGGGCGATCCTGGAACTTCAATCGCTTGAACCGGGGCAGGTCGAACAGCGCCTGGACGATCTGCTGCACGAGCTGCATATCAGCCACCTGCGCAACAACCCGGCGCTTTCCCTCTCCGGCGGCGAGCGCCGACGGGTGGAAATCGCCCGTGCACTCGCCACCCAGCCGCGCTTCATCCTGCTGGACGAGCCCTTTGCCGGGGTTGACCCTATTGCCGTGATCGATATCCAGAAAATCATCCGCTTCCTCACCTCACAGAACATCGGCGTGCTGATCACCGACCACAACGTGCGGGAAACTCTGGGAATTTGCGACCGCGCCTATATTATCAACGACGGCGAGGTGCTGGCCAGCGGAAATCCCGACGAAATCATTTATAATGAAAAAGTAAGAAAAGTTTACCTGGGAGAACACTTCCGGATGTAGCGGCGAGCCAGTTCCAAGCGCCGTGCCTGCACTCTCCCGGGAACAAAACCATGAAGCACAGCCTACAACTCAAACTTTCGCAACACCTGACCCTGACGCCTCAGCTGCAGCAGTCCATCCGGCTGCTGCAGCTGTCGACGCTGGAGCTTGACCAGGAACTGGACGCCTTCACCCAGGAAAATCCCTTCCTGGAGCGCGTGGAAAGCACGGGTGACACGGAAAGCGAAGAAGCAGCAAATGCCGGCGGCGGCAAGCCGGAGGAGTTCTCTACACAGCCCGCCTCCAGCAGCACTGCCGACGAAACCCCCGCTGAACCCGCGCCCCTTACCGAAAGCGATTGGGATCAGGATAGCCCCTGGACTGCGGGCGACGATGATGAAGATAGCGACTACGCTTCGCAACGTGCCGAAGCGGTGGATCTGCGTGACCACCTCAACTGGCAGTTAGGCCTCACTTCGCTGTCCGAACACGACAAGCGAATTGTCGCCTTGCTGATCGACGCCCTCGACGAAGACGGCTATCTCACCCAGAACCTCGATGAACTCGCCGCGCTGTTGCCGCCCGAACTGGAAATCGAGCCGATCGAGCTGCATACTGCGCTCTGCCATCTGCAAAACCTCGATCCGCCCGGTGTCGGTGCGCGGGACTTGGGGGAGTGCCTGGCCTTGCAGCTCGAAACCCTTCCGCCCGAGACCCCCTACCGAGAGCAAGCTCTTTCCCTCGCGAAGCACCACCTCAACCTGCTGGCTGCGCGCGATTTCACCAAACTGAAGAAATTGCTGCGCCTCGACGACGACGGACTGCGTGCCACCCAGAGCCTGATCACCAGCCTCAACCCACGCCCCGGCGCCGCCTTCGCCAACCTGGACACACGCTACATCCAGCACGACGTCGAGGTAAAGAAGGTCAAGGGGCAATGGGTCGCCACCCTGAACCCGGAGGTCATGCCCAAGCTGCGCATCAATCGCATGTACGCCGACATTCTGCGGCGCAACCGCGACAGCAGCGGGCAGCACCTGTCGAGCCAGATGCAGGAAGCGAAATGGATGATCAAGAACATCCAGCAGCGCTTCGAGACCATCCTGCGTGTTTCCCAGGCCATCGTCGAGCGCCAGCGGAATTTCTTCGAACACGGTGCAGTGGCCATGCGGCCCCTGGTGCTGAGAGAGATCGCCGAAGCCGTCGAGCTGCATGAATCCACCATCTCGCGCGTCACCACGCAGAAGTACATGTTCACCCCGCGCGGCGTTTTCGAACTCAAATATTTCTTCGGCAGTTCCTGCGCCACGGAAACCGGCGGCGCCTGCTCCTCCACGGCCATCCGTGCGCTGATAAAACAGCTGGTGGCGGCAGAAACCCCGCAAAAACCCCTGTCCGACAGCCAGATCGCGGATATTCTGGCAAAACAGGGCATCGTCGTCGCCCGGCGCACCGTAGCAAAGTACCGCGAGTCCATGCAAATTCCCGCGGTCAGTTTCCGCAAAACCCTTTAATCAACCCGAAGGAGTCTCAAATGAACCTCAATGTTACCGGCCATCACGTTGAAGTGACCCCCGCCATCCGCGATTACGTCACCGACAAGCTCGGCAGGGTTACCCGCCACTTCGACCATGTCATTGACGTCAACGTCATTCTCTCCGTCGAAAAACTGGCCCAAAAGGCTGAAGTAAACGTTCACGTCAGCGGCAAGGACATTTTCGTGAAATCCGAGGATGCCGACATGTACGCCGCCATCGACAGCCTGGTGGACAAGCTCGACCGCCAGATCGTCAAGCACAAGGAAATGAACGGCGGCCCCAACCGCGGCAGCGGCGGCAAGCACCAGCAGGTCGCCGAGTAAGCCAGATCGAAACAAGCGCCCTTTACGTTTGCCCCCTCTCCCGCGAGCGGGAGAGGGTTGGGGTGAGGGCAGCCCCCTCATCCCAACCTTCTCCCCAAGGGGAGAAGGAGCAATGGCGAAAGGCGCTTGTTCTGAATTTGCTTGTTTTGATATGAGCCTCATCACCAAAATTCTGCCGCCAGGCAACGTCCTCTGCGGCCTCGACGCAGGCAGCAAGGCACAGCTATTCGAAGAAGCCGGCCGGCTGTTCGAAAATACCCTGCAGCTGCCGCGCAAGAAGGTAATCGACAGCCTCGCTACGCGTGAAAAACTCGGCTCCACCGGACTCGGCTACGGGTTCGCCATCCCGCATGGCCGCATCAAGGGCCTGCGCGATGCCACTGGCGCCTTCTTCAAGCTGAAAACACCGATTCCCTTCGATGCGCCCGACGGCCAGCCGGTCAGCATGTTGTTCATCCTGCTGGTGCCGGAACAGGCCACCGACCTGCACCTGCAAATCCTCGGCGAACTGGCGCAGATTTTCAGCAATCGCCAGCTGCGCGAGAAATTGCAGGCCAGCGGCAACCCTGCAGAAATCCATCAATTACTAACGGCATAGTCATGTCACAGATAAGCGTAAAACAGCTGTTCGACGAAACCCACGACAAACTGGGAATCGTCTGGGTCGCCGGCATGAAGGGCGGAGCCCGCCAGCTCACCGGCGAAATCGTGCAAAAACCCACCCTGGCGCTGATCGGCCACCTTAATTTAGTCCATCCCAACCGGGTACAGGTGCTCGGCTGCGCGGAAATGGACTACCTGCGCAGCCTGAACCAGCCCGCCCTGGCTCAGGCCATCAACAACCTGTTCTCCACCGAGCTTGCCGCCATCATCGTCGCCAACAAGGAGCCGGTGCCGGAGGTGCTGCTCGACGCCGCCAACCGCACCCAGACGCCGCTGCTCACCTCGCCGCAACCCAGCCCCTACCTGATGAACGTGCTTAACCACTACCTCACCCAGGTACTGGCCGAGTCCATCTCCCTGCACGGCGTTTTTCTGGAAGTGCAAGGCATGGGCGTGCTGATCACGGGGGAAAGCGGCATCGGCAAAAGCGAGCTGGCGCTGGAACTGGTTACCCGCGGCCACCGCCTGATCGCCGACGATGTGGTGGACTTCTACCTGGTTTCGCCGGAAACCGTGGAGGGACGCTGCCCGGCGCTGCTGCAGGATTTCATGGAAGTACGCGGCCTCGGCGTGCTGAACATCCGCGCGCTGTTTGGCGAGACCTCGGTCAAGCCGAAAAAGAACATCAAACTGATCGTCAACCTGATCAAATTGTCCGCCCTGAAAATTTCGTCCCAGGACCGGCTGCAAATCGAGGAGTTCAGCCAGAACATCCTTGGGGTGGAAATTCCCAAGGTACGCATCCCCGTTGCTTCGGGCCGCAACATTGCGGTGATGGTGGAAGTCGCCGTGCGCAACCACATCCTGCGCAAGCGCGGGATCAACAGCACGCGCGAATTCGTAGAGCGGCATGAGCGGATGATGGCAGGCACGGGGGAAAAAGAATGAACGGAGAAACCGTGAGCAGTGAGCAGTTAGCGGCGAGCGGGAAAAGCCCTCGGCCCGGTTTTGACCTTACCGCTCACCGTTCACCCCTCACCCCTCACCGCACCTCATGCAGCTCATCCTGATCAGCGGCCTCTCCGGCTCCGGCAAAAGCATCGCGCTCACCGTGCTGGAAGACAGCGGCTTCTACTGCGTGGACAACCTGCCGGCTCAACTGCTGCCCAACATCGCCGGCTTCCTCAACCAGGCCGGCCACACGCGCATCGCCATCAGCGTGGACGCGCGCAGCGGCGGCCAGTTCAGCCAGCTGCCCGATATCATCGAATATCTCAAGGCGCAGGGACTGGATCTGCGCCTGCTGTTTCTGGAAGCGAAAACCGACACCCTGGTCAAGCGCTTCAGCGAAACGCGGCGGCGCCACCCGCTGAGCAACGACCAGCGCACCCTGCAGGAATGCATCCAGATCGAGCGCGACCTGCTCGAACCGATCAGCGTCCTCGGCCACCGCATCGACACCAGCGACCTCAACGCCAACTCCCTGCGTGCCTGGATCAAGGATTTCGTGGATTTCGACCGTTCACGGCTGACCCTGCTGTTCCAGTCCTTCGGCTTCAAGCACGGCATCCCGCTCGACGCCGACTTCGTCTTCGACGTGCGCTGCCTGCCCAATCCCCATTATGACCCTGTGCTGCGCCCGCTCACCGGCAGGGACGCCGCGGTTGCCGCCTTCCTGGAAAGCGATGCCAGCGCGCAGAAAATGCTGGGCGACATCCGCCGCTTCGTGGAAGACTGGCTGCCCTGCTTCATCCGCGACAACCGCAACTATCTGACCATTGCCCTGGGCTGCACGGGTGGACAGCACCGCTCGGTGTATTTCGCCGAAAAACTGACGGAACATTTCCGCGCCGGTGGGCAGCAGACGATGGTGCGCCACCGCGAGCTCACATGATCTTCCGGCTGTTAAAAACCGGCGACTGGCTGGTGCTGCTTGCCGGCATGATCATCACGGCCTGGCTATTTGCCGCGCTGTGGCAGGGATACGCCGCCGACAAGGCAGTGGTGCGCAGCGGCGGCAAAATAGTCGCCGAACTCAGCCTGGCGGAAAACCGCAGCTACCTCGCGCATGGCCCGCTCGGCACCAGCCGCATCGAAATCCACAACCGCCGCGCCCGCGTCGCCGAAGACCCCAGCCCGCGCCAGTATTGCGTCAAGCAGGGCTGGCTGAGCCAAGCGGGAGAAGCGGCCCTGTGCCTGCCCAATCAGGTCAGCCTGGAACTGACGGGAGCGAAGAAATTGTATGATTCGCTTAGCTATTAACTGAGGATAAACCATTGAACCGCAGAGGACGCGGAGGACGCAGAGGAGTTCAAAAGATTGCATGCCCTTGCACACTTACCAGGAAGGAAGTTCGGCGTAAGTCCTTACTGCCTTGTTTGTTACTATCCTGTTTTTGCGAGTTGGGCGACAAGTCGCCCATCCCTGCCTACCCCGTTTCCTCTGCGTCCTCCGCGTCCTCTGCGGTGAATTGAATTTTTTAACAAAAAAGAAACATGCAAATCACCATCCAGACCACCCCCGAAGACCACCGCATCGCGCGGCTGGCGGCGTTCGCCATCGGCCTTTCGGTGATGGAAGCCGTGATCCCCTCGCCGCTGCCCGGTATCAAGCCGGGGCTGGCGAACATCGTCACCCTGCTGGTGCTGGAACGCTTCGGCCTGCGCGCCGCCGTGTGGGTTTCGCTGCTGCGGGTGGTGGCGGGCAGCCTGATCCTCGGCACCTTTCTTTCCCCTTCGTTCATCCTGAGTTTTTCCGGTGCGGCAGCCAGCCTCGCGGCGCTAGCGCTGGCGCGTCATCTGCCGAGAAGCTGGTTCGGCGCGGTATCCTTGAGCATCATCGCCGCCTTCGTCCATATCGCCGGGCAAATGGCCGTGGTTTACCTGTGGCTGATCCCGCATGCCGGCATTCTCTATCTCGCCCCGATTTTCGCCGTCGCCGCCCTGCTGTTCGGCACCGTCAACGGGCTGATCAGCGCCAGGCTGCTGGCCGAGGACGAAGGCGCCCGCTCTGCCTGGACGCCACGGCAACAGCCAGATTGAGCGCACCGCGCTCCTGGCCTACAATCAGAACAATGAAAACCCAAAACAAGACCATCACCCTGGCGCTGACCGGCGCATCCGGCATGCCCTACGCCCTGCGCCTGCTGCAATGCCTGTTGGAAAGCGGCAGCCGGGTCTATCTCCTGTATTCGCAGGCAGCGCAGATCGTGGCAAAACAGGAAATGGACCTGACCCTGCCCGCACGCCCGCAGGAAGCGCAGCAAATGCTGTGCGAACGCTACGGCGTATCGTCTGACCGACTCAAGGTATTCGGCCGCGACGAATGGTTCGCCCCGGTGGCCTCCGGCACCAACCCGGCCGATGCCATGGTGGTTTGCCCCTGCACCATGGGCACGCTCGGCTCGATCGCGGCGGGCCTGTCCGACAACCTGATCGAGCGCGCCGCCGACGTGATGCTGAAGGAAAACCGCAAGCTCATCATCGTGCCGCGCGAAACGCCCTTCTCCGCCATCCACCTGGAGAACATGCTGAAACTGGCCCGCGCCGGCGCCGTCATCCTCCCCGCCAACCCCGGCTTCTACCACCACCCCCAGAGCGTGGACGAAGTGGTGGACTTCATCGTGGCGCGCATCCTCGATCATCTCGGCATCGAACACCGGCTGATGGCGCGCTGGGGTGACCCACAAAGCAACCACGAATGACACGAATGCTCACGAATGCTCACGAATATTCTGAGCATCAGGCCCATCTGGCAACCTCAGTTATTTTTTCATTCGTGTTTATTTGTGTTCATTCGTGTAATTCGTGGTTAAAGGTTTTTTGAAAAATATGGCCAAGTTCTACCCCGCCCTCGACGACAACCTCAAAGCCTTCATCGCACGGCAGCACATCTTCTTCGTCGCCTCCGCACCCGATGACGGCCGCATCAACCTCTCGCCCAAGGGGCTGGACGGCTTGCGCGTGCTGGACGACAAGCGCGTGGCCTGGCTCGACCTCACCGGCAGCGGCAACGAAACCGCCGCCCACCTGCTGGCGGACGGGCGCATGACCCTGATGTTCTGCGCCTTCGAGGGCGACCACCTGATCCTGCGCCTGTATGGCCAGGGGCGCGCCATCAAGCCGGGCGATTCCGAATGGGCAACGCTCGCACCGCTATTCCCCGCCCTGCCCGGCACGCGCCAGATCATCCTGCTCGACATCGAATCGCTGCAAACTTCCTGCGGCGCCGGCGTGCCCCTCTACACCTATACTGGAGAACGAGAGGAGCTGCTGCGCTGGCTGGAAAAGAAAGGCGAACAGGGCGTGCGCGACTACCAGCACGAAAAGAACCGGGTCAGCATCGACGGCCTGCCAACCGGATTATTTGAGGAGACAAGATGAAACACATAGCACTGATCGTTATGCTGCTTGCCACGGCAATGCTCACCGCCTGCGAACAAAAGCCCTACCAGCCGCCGGTCCCCCACACCGAACCCGACAAATCCGCCACCAAGCTGTTCGAGCCGCAGCGCGAAGCGCTGGACAAGGCCAAGGGCGTGGAGAAGACGGTCGAACAGGCGAGCCAGGAGCGGGAGGAAGCCGCCGGAAAAGCCCCCGGCTACTAAGCGCCAGATTTCCTTGGCCCGGAGGGGAATAGCCAATGATTCGACTAACCAAATCATTAAACGCCTGGGGCACCGCTGATTTTAAGGACATCCTCAAGGTGGAAATCGAGCAACTGGATGCTGAACAGCTCCCCTTGCAGCAGGGATTATCAACCAGCAGCTATGCCCTGGATGACAAACTCAATGTGAGGATTATCGGTGTTTCCGAGGAAGCCAGTTTTATACGTGCCAAAGTTGGCATTTTTTATACGGGGATTATTGCCGGCTGCAGTTGTGCGGACGACCCCACGCCTGTCGAGGAACAGAATGAGTACTGTGAAGTACAGCTTGATATCAATAAAATGACGGCTGAAACGACAGTTACTCTTCTGATATAAACCCAAATTATCCATTAGAGCCAAAACACCGCTGTGGGAGCGGCGCCAGCCCTCCCCTCAATCCCCTCCCGCGAGCGGGAGGGGAG
>JASJPA010000032.1:0-3959 GCA_031426955.1 Sulfuricella sp. | reverse complement strand
CGCCCCTTCCCCCGCTTGCGGGGGAAGGTTGGGATGGGGGTTGGCCGCGATTTTCAACTATTTTTTCTAGCACGATGAACTTGCGACCAACCCTCGATATCGCCTACCTGACCGACGCCGGCAGGATCCGCTCGCACAACGAGGACAGCATCGCCACGGATGACGAAGCCGGCTTCGTCATCCTGGCCGATGGCATGGGCGGCTACAGTGCCGGCGAGGTAGCCAGCGGCATTGCCGTGACGATGCTGGCGGACGGCCTGAAAGCAGCACTGCATGCCGGGCTGCCGGAACAGGGCCCGGGCCTGCTGGTCAAAAGTGAAATCGAAAAAACCAACGTGGCGATCTATCAGACGGCGCAAAGCCAGCCACAGTTCTCGGGGATGGGCACCACACTGGTATGCGCACTGTTCCTCGACAACCGCATCACAGTCGCCCATGTCGGCGATTCGCGGCTGTACCGCTACCGTCAAAAGGGAACCGAACCCGCGCAGCTCGAGCAGATCACGCGCGACCATTCCCTGCTGCAGGAGCAGATCGACAGCGGCATCATCAGCCGGGAAGATGCGCGACTGTCCAGCAACAAGAATCTAGTGACGCGCGCACTCGGCGTCGACCCCACGGCGGATGTGGAGGTCCAGGAGCACGAAGCCCTGCCCGGCGACGTCTATCTGCTGTGCTCCGACGGGCTCAACGACATGGTCGGCGACGAGGAAATCCAGCTGGCCCTGAGCACGCTCGGCAGCAATCTCGAACTGGCAGCGCGACAACTGGTGCAAATGGCCAACGACAATGGCGGACGGGACAATGTTTCGGTTATTCTGGTGCGGATATTGCGTAATTTTCCAGCCAGGCGCGGCATTTTTTCCTGGCTTTCCACGTGGTTCAGGAAATAGATTAGTAATCGTAGTGTGCGTCCCACGCACCACACACGACCACCCCTACATGGGGGATGTTGTAGGAGGCCCGCCCTCGGGCCGATGCGGTGGTTGATTCGCGGCGAGGGCCCGCTCCACAGGCACGGCAAAACCCTGGCCGAGTCGCTGCGGATACCGGGGTTGATGAAGCTGGATCATCACATCGACCCGGATTTGTTCGATGTGTTCATCCGGCAGAAAGTTTATCTGATGTATGCCGAGCGGTTTCTGGATGCGAAGCAAATCGACGAAGTGGACATAACGAAGATTCCAGGGTTTGCCGCTTGATACCAATGTGACGAAAAACGTCACATTGCGCCGAATTCCAGTCACCCCCCACTACAACAGCAATCCAGGCATTCAGCCGCAACATGCCCACTCACCATAAAAAGCAAGGACTCCAAACCGCATCAATCAAACTGGCACGTAGATTGCGTATAAAATACCAGACACTCAAAGTGTTGGCAGTTTAATCATTCAACAAGGAGCTCAACATGAAAAAAATCCAACAAGGCTTTACCCTGATCGAACTGATGATCGTTATCGCGATCATCGGCATTCTGGCTGCGGTAGCACTTCCGGCGTATCAGGACTACACCGTCCGCGCCAAGGTCAGCGAACTCGTATTGGCCGCATCCGGCGGCAAGACTGCAGTTTCTGAAGCCTACCAGACACTTGGTCACATGCCTGCAACAGCCTCATCCGGGGTAACTGATCAAGTTTCCAAATACGTTGCATCGGTGGCATACACCACAACAGCTACTAACGTAGGCGTAATTACCGCTACAGCCAGCACCGCCGAATCCAAGGTCTCCGGCAGCACCATTGTCATGACCGGCACAGGAGATGCCGCGGGCATCGTGCAATGGGTGTGCACCGGTACCATTGCATCTAAATACAAGCCTTCGAACTGCCGTTAATTCCGCTGCAGCAGTAAAGCAATTCCAGAGCGTTCCACAAGCAGTGGAACGCTCTTTTTCTTTATGGTGAGGCATGCCTATCCGGCCTCAAGGATTTTTCCGCTCCACCGACATCATTGTTCCAGGCCAATGAAGATTGCGTTCCAGATAGGGAGGGTGGGTATTGAAGGCGTGGTTATGTAGATGCTTGTATGCTGCGACGCTGATCAGCGTCGTAACGTTTATTTTTTACCCAGGACTCTCCGGCAGTTTCTTTTTCGACGATAAATCCAGCATTGTCGGAAACCCCGCGCTACAGCTTTTCGACGGATCCTTTTCCAGCCTGATTTCTGCCAGTTCAAACGGCGTGGCAAGCCCGCTTGGGCGTCCGCTCAGCATGGCGAGCTTCGCTCTCAATCTGCATTTCCTGGGCGCTGATCCATTTTATTTCAAGTTGGTCAACCTGCTGATCCACCTGACCAATGGCGGACTGGTTTTCATTCTGGCTCGGCAACTGTGGCCACGCCTGGCCGGTGGCGGCGATTCGTTCCCGGCAGCCTTGTGGATGACGGCAGTCTGGCTGCTGCACCCCATCAACCTGGCACCGGTCCTGTTCGTGGTGCAGCGCATGACCAGCCTGGCGGCTTTTTTCACGCTGGCCGCGCTCTGCCTGTACCTGTATGGCAGACAAAGGATGGGAAGCCGTGGCTGGGCCGCAATCATGGCCGGCCTGCTAGCCTGCTGGCCCATGGCCA
Source organism: Sulfuricella sp. (assembly GCA_031426955.1). Classification (GTDB taxonomy): domain Bacteria; phylum Pseudomonadota; class Gammaproteobacteria; order Burkholderiales; family Sulfuricellaceae; genus Sulfuricella. Next base: position 1,391 of record JASJPA010000032.1, on the reverse strand, counting down.
TTCTGTCCAAGGAAACCGCGCTGCTCTTGCCTCTGTATATCCTGATTTGCGAATGGCTGGTGCTGGATGGCTTCCGCTCGATTCCGCCAAAAATATCGCGGGCTATAGCATTACTTCTTAGCCTTGTTGTTGCCTCGATACTAATGGCGAAATGGGATTTCGTCGCTTCCGGATATGAATTTCGCGATTTCGGGCCTATTGAACGGTTGCTGACCGAGGCCGGGGTGCTGTGGTTTTATCTGCTGCAACTATTCCTGCCATGGCCAGAGCTTTTCAGCCTTCATCACGATGATTTCACGATTTCACACGGTTTGTTATCACCACCGCAAACCCTGCTGGCCATCGGCGCATGGGCATTCCTCGTTGCGCTTGCCTTTCGCCTGCGCCAGCGCTCGCCCCTGTTTACCTTTGCCGTGGCCTGGTTCCTGGCGGCCCACGCCCTCGAATCAACGCTCCTACCGCTGGAAATTGCCTACGAACACCGCAATTACCTTGCCTCGCTGGGCATCCTGCTGTGGCTGGCCACGCTGCTCTTTCCATCACCAGCGCAAAAGCAAGGCAAAGTTCCCAGACTGGTACTGGCCGCAAGCTTTGTCTTTTTCTGCGCCCTGATCACGGCCTTGCGTGCCGACCAATGGGGAGATGAATTCCGGCGCACGCAACTGGAAGCCATGAGTCACCCCAACTCGGCACGAACCAATTACGAGGCCGGGGTTGAACTCATGGAAAGAACATTTTTAAGCACCCCTGGCGGCAACGTCTTTGCCTACCAGTCTGCCCGCTTTTATTTCAGGCGCGCCGCAGAGCTTGACCGCAACAGCAAGGCCGCGCTGATCGGCCAGTTGTATCTGGATTGCCTGGCCGGCGCAGCCAAGGATACTGGGCTGCGGATTGCTCTGCGCGAGCGTTTCGCCACCACCCCTTTCCCTCCAGGAGATCGCGGCGTGGTGCAGAGCCTGTCTGAATTGCTGGTCGAGAATCGACTGTGCCTGGATGATGCCGAAGTCCAGGCGCTTCTCGATGCAGCGCTATCCAACCCGGCGGCAAAGGGCTCGATACGCGGCATGATTTATGCCGTAGCCATGGATTATGCCGTGGCGAAAACCGGCTCCCTGCCTTTAGGACTCAGCTACGCCAAGGCTGCGGTCGATAGCGATCCTGGCAACGCATCCCTGCGCATCAATTTACTGCGTCTCCTGCTTGCTTCAGGCAACAAAACGGAAGCCCTGCAACAATATCGGCAACTCGGCCAGTTGCGCATTGCGCCAAAGGACAAATCCGAATTTTAACAAATCGGACTCACGTTGCGCGGCATGAAACAAAATACAAGCGCGCCCTAGTAGACAGTCATGTTGAATTTGCGTGATGTAGGAGCGACCTCCAGGTCGCGA
>JASJPA010000031.1:0-77001 GCA_031426955.1 Sulfuricella sp. | reverse complement strand
ATCGTCTCCCCTCCCGCTTGCGGGAGGGGATTGAGGGGAGGGCTGGCGCCGCTCCTACAGCGGTGTTTTGGCTCTAATGGACAATCCGGGATAAATTTGTTTTTTTACACGACTAACAAAGCAATTCCCGCGCCCAGTGCGATTGCCAGCATGCCCCATAAACAGCGCCGCGCCAGGGTGGCGCCGCCGATGAAGGCCACCAGGCCGAGTTTGAAGAGCAGGTTCGCGATCAGGGCCAGGGTAATGGCGGTGACCGTCTGATCTTCCTGCAACCGGCCGAGGGAGAACAGTCGCAGGCTGGAAAGGGTGATGGCGTCCACGTCGGCCAGTCCGGAGGTCACCGCGACGGCATAAATCCCCTTGCTGCCGGCATAATCGGAGAGCCAGGCGGAGAAAAACAGCACGGCCGCATAGAGCAGTCCGAAGGCCAGGGAAGTGCGGATTTCGGCGGGATTTTTCATCTCCGGCATGGGGAGCTCTTTTCCTGTGCTTAGCTGGCGCCAACCGTGTGCGATGGCGAGCAGACCCAGGGCCAGGCCGCCGCCCAGGACCGGCAGCAAGGTGGGCAGGATCGCCGGCGCCACCACTGCGCTCACCACGCCGAGGCGGACGATCACCACCAGGTTGGCGAGCAGGATCACCAGCACCGCCAGCCGGGACAGGTCTTCATTGATTTTGCCGTGACGCGCGTAAATCAGGGTAGTGGCGGTGCTGGACACCAGGCCGCCCAGGATGCCGAGCAAGGGGGCGCCGTAGCGCGGCCCGATCAGGCGCAGCGCGATGTAGCCGGAAAGGCTGATGCCGGATATCAGCACCACCATCAGCCAGATGTTGTAGGGGTTGAGCGCCTGGTAAGGGCCGTAGCTCTGGTCCGGCAGGATCGGCAGAATGACGAGGGACAGCACGGCGAACTGCAAAATGGAGAGCAGGTCGTGCCGCTCCAGGCGCTGGCTGATGCCGCGCAGTTCCGGTTTATAGTAAAGCAGCACGGTGGTGGCGATGGCGAGCATGATCGCCAGCATGGCGAAGCCGAACCAAATCAGCGCACCCAGCCCGTAACACACCAGCAGGGCGATTTCGGTCGTGGTGCCGGGATCGCCCTCAGCGGAGGGCGCGCCGAAATAGGCGGACACGATCAGGATTGCCACCGCAGCGAGACCGACCGCCAGCAGCCACATGAAACCGGTCGTGGCGGCGAGCATGGCGCACAGGGTGCCGAACAGCGCCACCAGGGCAAAGGTGCGCAGGCCGGCCTTGGCTGCCGGGCTGCGCTCCCGTTCCAGGCCGATCAGCAAGCCGATGGCAAGACTGGTGATGAAAACCTGCAAAGATTCGAGGCCGCCTGGCGGCAATGGGGTCATCGGTTTGTCCTTTCCGTTGCAAAAAATTCCGGCAGCGTGATAGCCCGGTTTTGCCCAGTATCTTATACTCTGAATCAATTGGCTATAAATGGGATGTGAATATGGATCTGATTCTGTGGCGTCATGCCGAAGCCGAGGACGGCTTCCCCGACGAGGGGCGCAAGCTGACCGAAAAGGGGGAAAAGCAGGCGGCGAAGATGGCGGAGTGGCTGAAGGCGCATCTGCCGGAGGGGGCGCGCATTCTCGTCAGCCCGACCACGCGCACCCGGCAGACTGCCGCGGCGCTGACGCGGGATGGGGTCATCGTCAAGGAAGTGGGGCCAGGCGCATCCGTGGCCGCCTTGCTGGGCGCCGCCGGCTGGCCGGATGTCAAGGGAGCGGCGGTCGTGGTGGGGCACCAGCCGGCGCTGGGGCGGGTGGCGGCCTACCTGCTCGCCAACTTGCAGGAAAGCTGGAATATAAAAAAGGGCGCAGTGTGGTGGTTCAGCAATCGTACCCGCCTGGATGAAACCCAAACAGTGCTGAGAGCGGTTATTTCACCGGAGTTTCTATGAATCCAGATTATCCATTAGAGCCAAAATACTTCTGTGGGAGCGGCGCCCTCGCCGCGATTTGCGGCAGCATTCGCGCCGAGGGCGGCGCTCCTACATGCACAAGCATTCCAATGGACAATCCTGGATGAAAACCATATTGATCGCCAATCCCAAGGGCGGCAGCGGGAAGACCACGCTGGCGACCAATCTCGCCGGCTATTTCGCCAGCCAGGGCGGGCGCGTGCTCCTGGTCGACCTCGACCGTCAGCGTTCTTCCAGCGACTGGCTGGATCGCCGGCCGGAATTTCTGCCCGCCATTCGCGGCTGGAACAGCCAGCTCGACAAGAAAGCCATGGGCGAAACCAGGCCGGACTGGCTGGTGGTGGATTCCCCCGCCGGCATGCACGGCGACAAGCTGACCAATGCGCTCAAGCGCGCCGAGCGCGTGATCGTGCCGGTACAGCCATCCGCGTTCGACATGGCGGCGACGCGGAATTTTCTCGAAGAACTGCGCGCAGAGAAAGCGGTGCGCAAGGAAAAGATCGAAGTGGCGATGATCGGCATGCGCGTGGATGCACGCACCCGCGCCGCGGCCGATCTCTCCTCGTTCCTCGATGAAGCCGGCTTTCCGGTGCTCACCCTGCTGCGCGATGCGCAAATCTACGTCCAGGCCGCCGGCGAGGGCCTGAGCCTGTTCGATATGGCGCCGTCGCGCGCCGTCAGGGACCTGGAGCAATGGCAGCCGCTGCTGGACTGGCTGGATTGAATCTTTATCCACGGATTAACACGGATGTACACAGATAAACTCTTCCAAATAAATCCGTGTGTATCCGTGTTTATCCGTGGCTGAAAATGTTTTTTTCATGAACAACACCGAAGTTGAACTCAAGCTCCTGATCGACCCCGCCGACATCCCCGGGTTGCGGCGCCACCCCCTGCTCAAGGCGTTGTGCCCGTCCGGGCCGAAAACGCGCAAGCTCACCAGCATCTATTTCGATACCGATGATTTTTTCCTGAAGAGCCAGGACATCGCGCTGCGCGTGCGCCGCGACGGGCGGCAGTGGATCCAGACCGTCAAGGGCGGCGGCAGGGTGCAGGCCGGGCTGCACCAGCGCGACGAGTGGGAGGCGCCGGTCGTCCACGACCGGCCGGATTTCACCAAGATCGCCGATCCCGGCCTGATTGCGCTGTTCTCCGACGAGGCGCTGCGGCAGCGCCTGCATCCCGTATTCGTGACCGTGTTCACCCGCACCGTCTGGCTGCTGGAAACGCCAGCCGGCGACCGGGTCGAAATGGCGCTGGACCGGGGAGAAATCCGCGCCGACCAGGGAAAATCGACGATTTCGGAAGTGGAACTGGAGTTGAAAGCCGGCAACCCGGCGGCGCTCTATGAACTGGCGCTGGCGCTGCAGGAGGCCGTGCCGCTGCGCCCCGAGAACGCCAGCAAGGCCGAGCGCGGCTACGCCCTGTGCGCAGCGCCGTCGCCCCGACTCGCGGTCAAGGCCGCGCAGCCCGAACTGGCGCGGGAGATGACGGTGGACGCGGCATTCCGCGCGATCGCCTGGAATTGCATCGGCCAGTTGCAGGACAACCAGGGCCGGCTGCAGCAAGGCTACGATCCCGAGCTGATCCACCAGATGCGGGTGGCGGTCAGGCGTCTGCGCTCCGCGCTCAACCTGTTCGGCGCCGCCGCGCCCGGCATCAGGGACGCCGCGCTGACTGCGGAACTGCGCTGGCTCGTCGGCGAGCTCGGCCCGGCGCGGGATTGGGACGTGTTTCTTGGCGAAACTCTGCCGCCGGTTATCGAGGCGCTGCCCCAGGACGCAGGACTGGGGCAGCTGCAACAGGCGGCCGACCGGCTCTGCCAGGCGGCGCGCGAACGGGCGTGCGCGGCGGCAGCCTCGCCGCGCTACCACAGGCTGCTGCTGACACTGGGCCGCTGGCTCTGGCGGGAGCCCTGGCGGGAAACGGCGGAAGCCGCAGGGCTGGCGCAGCTGGATCAGCCGCTGGCGGCATACGCTGCGGCCATGCTGGGGCGGCGCCATCGCCAGTTGCGCCGGCGCGGCCGCAACCTTGCGCAACTGAATGCGGAACAGCGCCATGCGCTGCGGATCGCCGCCAAGAAGCTGCGCTACGCCGCGGAGTTTTTCTCCGGGCTTTACCCGCGCAAGGCTTCGAGGAGGTATTTGCAAGCGCTTGCGGGTTTGCAGGACGAGCTCGGCGTGCTCAACGACCAGGCCGTCACCGGGCGGCTGCTGGAACAAATCGGGGCGGGCGGCCGCGATTTGCTGCGGAGCCGCGCCAGCGGCGTGATAATCGGCTGGATTGCCTGCAAAACGCGTTTGCAGCTGGCCGGCATGGCGCGGGCATGGAAGCGCTTCAATCGATGCAAGGTGTTCTGGGGAGAGAAAAATCATGTTTGAATCCGCCGAGCTCGGCCACAAAATCGATAAAGCCAGCTACGACAAGGAAGTGCCGGCTCTGCGCGAGGCACTGCTTGAAGCTCAATTCGACCTGGCGAAGGCGGCAAACTTTCCGGTCATCATCCTGATCGGCGGGGTTGACGGCGCCGGCCGCGGCGAGACGGTCAACCTGCTCAACGAATGGATGGATCCGCGCCACATCCAGAGCCACGGCATGGGCAACCCCTCCGACGAGGAACTGGAGCGTCCGATTATGTGGCGCTTCTGGCGCGAACTGCCGCCCAAGGGCAAGGTCGGCATCTTTTTCGGTTCCTGGTACACCTGGGCGATCCTCAGCCGGGTGTTCGGCAAAACCAAGAATGCCGAGCTGGACCAAAGCATGGAGCGCAACGTGCGCTTCGAGAAGATGCTCAACGACGAGGGTGCGCTGATCCTCAAGTTCTGGTTGCATTTGTCCAGGGACAAGCAGGAAAAGCGCCTCAAGGCCATGGAGAAAAACCCCAAGACGCGCTGGCGCGTGACCGAGCGCGACTGGATGCACTTCAAGATGTATGACAAGTTCCGCAAGGTGGCGGAGCGAGTCATGCGCCAGACCAGCACCGCCGAGGCGCCATGGATGATCGTCGAGGGCGAGGATGAGCGCTACCGCAGTTTGACGGTGGGGAAGGTCATCCTGGAGGCGATCCGCAAGCGCCTCGACGCGGCCGAGGCGCCCCATGACGCCCATGCGCCGCCGCTGCTGCCTTCGATCGACAATCTGCATATTCTGAAAACCCTCGACCTCAACCAGAAGCTGACGAAGAAGAAATACGACCTGGATCTGGAAAAATACCAGGGCAAGCTCAACCTGCTGACGCGCGACCCGAAATTCAAGGAGATCACCGCCATCGTGGTGTTCGAGGGCAACGACGCCGCCGGCAAGGGCGGCAGCATCCGCCGCGTCACCGGCGCGCTCGACGCACGCCAGTACCAGGTCACTCCGATTGCCGCTCCCACCGAGGAGGAGCGCGCCCAGCCCTACCTGTGGCGCTTCTGGCGCCATGTGCCGCGCAAGGGGCGGGTCAGCATCTTCGACCGCTCCTGGTACGGCCGCGTGCTGGTGGAGCGGGTCGAAGGCTACTGCTCCAACGCCGACTGGATGCGCGCCTACGGCGAGATCAACGACTTCGAGGAGCAGCTGGTGCGGAACAACACCGTGGTGGTGAAGTTCTGGCTGTCGATCAGCAAGGAAGAACAGCTCAGGCGCTTCGAAGAGCGCCAGGAAACCGGCTTCAAGCGCTTCAAGATCACCGACGAGGACTGGCGCAACCGCGAGAAATGGGAGGACTACGAGACGGCGGTCTGCGACATGGTGGACCGCACCAGCTCGGAAATGTCGCCATGGATACTGGTCGAGGCCAACGACAAGAACTTTGCGAGGATCAAGATTCTGAAGACCCTGTGCGAGCGGATCGAGGCGGCGCTGAAGTAATTCCGGGAAAGGCTCGGATTGCATCAAAGATAAATTCGTAGGAGCGACCTCCAGGTCGCGATTCACCGAATATCGCGACCTGGAGGTCGCTCCTACTTTGCCAGCGGCTGGGAATGCTCGCGATGACGCCGCCAGTTCTCCAGATAGGCGGCCGTCAGTTCCCGGTTGCCGCGGAAGATCAGCAGATTCTCCGCATTCTTGAACTGCGCGGCATGGGTGAAGTTGAAGCTGCCGGTGATCACCACCGGGCTGGCGCTGCCGGCATCGATCACCATCACCTTGTTGTGGGCGCTGGCGTGCAGGCTGTCGACGAATACCGGCACGCCGCCGGCCGCAACCATCGGTACCTTGCTGCGCTCCATTCTCTGTATCTGTTCCGCGTCAGTGACGACCCGGACATCCACGCCGCGCTGCTTGGCGCTGATCAGCGCCTGGGCAATTTCCCGGTTGGTGAAGCTGAATGTCTGCACCAGCACCTGCTTCTGCGCATGAGCGATGGCCAGCACGATCTGGCCGGCGGCATCGTCCTCGGGGGTGAACAGCACCTGCACCGTGCCGCTGACAGCGACGGCGTGGCTTCTGATGCCTTGCGCCTGCTCGAAGGCGGAAGCCGAAGTGGTGAAAAGCAGCGCCAGGGACAGGAGCGGCATGATGCGCCGTAGGATGTTTTTCATTGTAATTTTCCTTCAATGGGTGCGGTTCCGGGCGGAGCCGAACACCCTAAGATCGGCTATTATGCATGAAATGGAATAACAGCGAAGGACGAGTGATGAGTCAAAACAGGGAAACCGCCACCCTCGCCGGCGGGTGCTTCTGGTGCCTGGAGGCGGTGTTCGAGCTGCTTGAAGGTGTGGAGAAGGTCGAGTCGGGCTATACCGCCGGCAACACCCTCAACCCGAGCTACGAGGAGATATGCAGCGGAACCACCGGCCATGCCGAGGCGGTGCGGATCACCTTCGACCCGGCAGTGATTTCCTTCCGGGAATTGCTGGAAGTCTTTTTCACGATCCACGACCCCACTACCCTGAACCGCCAGGGCAATGACGTGGGCACTCAGTACCGCTCCGCCATCTTCACCCACAGCCCGGAGCAGAAGGCAGTCGCGGAAGAGGTTGTCGCGGGGGTACCGTCTGCCGTGACTGAAATCGCACCAGCCGGAATTTTCTACGTGGCTGAGGATTATCACCAGGAATATTTCAGAGGCCACGGCGACCAACCCTATTGCCGATTCGTGGTTGCTCCCAAGGTGGCAAAACTGGGGGAGAAATTCACGGCCAGGCTGAAGAGCGGGTCGGCTTAGCCGACTACAGGGTGATGGCCGCCGAGCCATTTGTCCTGAATGTCGGCCGTGCCAGCCCGGAGCTCGCGCTAAGGTTCAAACTTGAACGGACAGGCAGCGCCGCATTCCTCACCACGTCCCAATTGATCGCCAGCGTGCCGGAGTTGAACTCCACACACCCACTCGATGCTGTCGATGTAGATTGCGCTGCTCTCCGAATGCTAGACTCGTAGCAAGTGTTTAAGTGACCTATCTGATTGTATGAATGCTTCGTCTGAACCCCACTCCAGAATTTTCCTGCTGAGCCATATGCGCGCCTTTACCAGTCTGGCAGGGCATATTCTCGGCTCGCACCCGCAGATCAATGGCTACTATGAAATGCATATCAGCTATGAGGACGCATCCGCGCTGGATAAGCAGCTTGATGTGTTCCTGGAAAGCGATGTGCTTAAAGAAAACAGCCGTTATCTTTTCGATAAGCTGCTGCACAACGACTATTTGTTGAAGCCCGAGCAGCTTGGTCTGGCGAATATAAAGATACTGATCTCGCTGCTGGAACCGGAACACACGATTAAAAGCATCGTCAATCTGTTTGCTCAAAAAGAGATCGAGGATCTTTACGCCTTACCCGTTGAGGCGGCGAACTACTATATCGCACGGGTCCAAGCGCTCGCCGACTTCAGCCGGACTGCCAATCAGCCCTATTACTATTTCGATGCCGAGATGTTTCAACGTACACCGGAGGAACTACTGCCCAAGCTATCCGACTGGCTTGAGCTGGATTCTCCGTTAAGCGAGCGGTATCAGATCTTCAACCAAACCGGAAAAGCCAGAAAGGGTGATTCGTCCGAGCGCATTCATAGTGGAAGAATCGATAGAACACCGGTCGATTACTCACATATCTCCATTCCGGAGGATGTGCTGCGCGCGGCGCAAAAGGTTTACCGGGAATGCCGCCGGCAGATTATTGGGAATGCGGCGGATTCGGTCAGCCTGGATTAGAGCCTACTGAAACTGGCTCTTGGTGCGTATTCGCATCAAAGTGGCCAGTGTTTTGCGCTTCAATCCTGCCGCCTGTGAAGTTGCGATTCGCGAAATGACACATGCTTTGCCATGATGTTTTGATCGCCTCTTGCTCCGGGTAGCTACAGGCTTGCAAACTCGATCCGATTGCGGCCATTCTGCTTGGCTTGGTACAACAACTTGTCCACGGCCTCGATGAAGTGCTTGGGCTCCATCTCGGCAGAAGGCTTGATTGTCCCCACCCCCAAGCTGATGGTTACGAACCTGCCAGCCGCAGAGGTCTCATGCGGGATTTGCAGTTTTTCGACCAGGCGATGGCAATGTTCGGCAACTTGCCGCGCGGCATTTTCATCCGTTTCCGGCAATACCAGCACAAACTCCTCGCCACCAAAGCGTGCAACGATGTCTCTGGGACGAGTGGCCGCCAGGCTTAGTGTCTGGGCAATGTTCTTCAGACACTCGTCGCCTTGGGAATGGCCATAGCGGTCGTTGTATTGCTTGAAGAAATCCACATCCAGCATGATCAGGGAAAGCGGTTGCGCACTGCGACGTGCGCTAACCCATTCGATATCCAGAGTTGCATCCAATTTACGCCGGTTGGCAACACCTGTAAGGCCGTCCTTGAACGAGAGGGCTTCCAGTTCCTTTTGCAGGCTGATCAATTTTTCTTCGGCCTTCTTCCGTTCGCTGATATCGAACATGAAGCCAATCAATGAATCAACTTCGCCGTTTTCGTTGCGCACCACATGCACCACATCGCGAATCCAGACATAACCGTCGCTCTTGGTCAGGGCGCGGTAATCTGCTTCGTGGTCCACGCCGGCCTTCGACTGCGATATGCAGAAATTCACCACATAGTCCCGGTCTTCCGGGTGCATGCGCATCGCCCAGTCTTCTGCCGTTAGCCAACTGTCCTGGCTCCAACCCAGCAAGGGCTCTATCTGTGGGCCGATGTAGGCAAACTTCATCGTCGCCCAGTCAATTTTCCAGGGGATTGCCTTGGTCGATTCCAGCAGGGTCCTGTAGACCGCATTGTCACTGTCGAGTTCATGTTGTGTTTCAGACATGCTGTGTCCTCATTTGAGTGAATAAGTGTGTTTGAGCAGAGCCGACTTGCGCTGGAAAAATTACGCCTTCGGAGACAAATTCGTGTGGACCGTGGGGGTGGCGTTCCAGAACCAGTAGAAAAACCCATGCTCAGCCTGAAGCAGGGTCTTGGTCATCAGGCTGCTCTGATCGAGGTTCCCCCAGCACGCACGGGCCGAGTTGCGGTTGTTATGCAGGTCCAGGCATTCCTGGTCCGGGGATGCAGGCTTGGGTGGAATATACAGGGCGCTACCACGCGGCACCCAGAGGTCCGCCAGTCGGATCTTGCACAGCTTGGGCCAGTAGCGCCCGACCGAGATGACCAGAGGAAGGCTGGGATCGGTTGACGCAAAGACGTGCGGGAAGTTGTGGTGCTCAAGGTCGGTGCAGACGACGGTGAGCAATTGGCTTCCCGTGTCCTGGTAGGGTGACCAGTGCCCGGCAAAGACGCCGTATTCGTATTCGATCTGCGAAAGCTCCACGACGAGGCTGCTCAGGGGCACACCTTGCCCCTTCTCTACCAGCGTGATTCCAAACGCCGCCGCCACATCCCGGGTCGCCCACATAGGTTCGAAGACAACCTCATCTGCGATGAATCCGAGTTGGGTTTCTACTCCATAGGGTGGAGTCTGCTTTACCCCGATCACCTCGGAAACGACATACTCTCTCCCGACGGCCACACTTGGATTGGTTGTCGCCGGGACGAGTGGCGTCGCACCACTCGGAAGCGCTTTGACGTAGGTAGGGCATCCTTCATCGTTGTAGAAAAAGGGGGTTTTGGAGGTATCAATAGCCGCTTTATGCTTCTCGTTTATGAAGATCGGCGCATCGAAATATCCTTTGGTCATTCTTGTTGTCTCCTCGTCATTCTATGATATTCAGAAGCCGGTTTCGGAGTATACCAACATAGATCGCTTGGCGGCAGCATGAAAAAGCTAATACGCGCTTAAAACAGCCCATCCCACGCATCCCGCTCCGCCCGGTAATTCATCAATGCCTCGACGATCTGCCGTTTGCGCTGGGCGCGGTGCTCGGCTGACTGGATTTGGCGCCAAGCCGGCGCGTGTTCGCCGAAATTGCGGTCGATGTTGTCGATGAAGGCTTGGACTTGCCGTAACGCCCCCGCCAGCTCGGGCGAGCGCAACCACCAATGCCCGGCGTTGAACACCAGGTCGTGCAATTGCCGGTTCTTGCCGACGATGGCTTCATGCTTTTGCTGGTACAGCGCCAGCAGTTCGGCCTCTTTCCGGGCGATGACCGCCTCGATCACCTCCTTGGCAAAGGGCTGGTTCACGTCCGCCAGCCTGACCAGCTCTTCGGTTGAAAACAGCATGAGGTCGCCGAAGAACTGGCGCTCGAATTCGTCGGACAGATCGACGTTTTGCTGTTCTCCGTCCAGTTCCACGCCGGGGCGGAAATCGTCGTCCAGTCCCGCCTCGGTGGTGCGCCGGTGCAGGTTGGGCATGTTGAAGGAGGCGAATCGCCTGGCAATCTCGGCGGCAATCAGCCGCCCGGCCGTGGGGCCCGACATGCGCAGGCGCAGGTGGCCGAAGGGGATGACGTATTTCAGCCCGGTGTAGTTGACGATGTAATTGCCGGGGTAAATCGTCCGCGCGGGAGAGAGCTGATCAAAGCCGCTGCCGTAGGAAAACCAGGTCTTGCGCGTGAGGTGTTCGCCAAAGAAGAAGGCGTTGAGCCGTCGTGCAAAATCCATCAGGCACGCGCCATGGTCATGCTCGCCTTTGAGCCGGCAGGGGTAGGGAAATGTCACCGGCCGGTTTTCAAAGCCGAACAGCCCGGCCAGGTCGTGATAGGCGGCACCTGAATGTTGTGTGGGCGCAAGTGGTCCTTGCGAGCCATGAAACTGGCAGGCCTGGTCGCCGCCCAACGTGGCCAAGCGGGTAAAGAAGGCAGTCACGTCGTCGAGGAAATTGGCGGCCATCACCGCCGGCGACACGGGCGGGTCGCCCACCATCTTGCCTGTCAGCATGAGGGTGTCGGCGGTGCGGAATATTTTGTCGATGGTGTGGAAATAATTTAGCGCGTACACCACCTCTTCGCCGGATTCGGTCCGCCGGTTCACGCAAAAACTCTGGTCGCTATCGACCAGGTAATACAGTGTCCTGTCTTTGTCTTCCGTCAGCTGCAGAAACTTCAAGTAACTGAGGTTGCGGTTGGCGGCCTGTCCTTTGAGATAAAACTTTTCCCTGGGTTGTGTGGTGAGCAGATGGTCCAGCCGTTCGCGCGTGTGCGGGGGGAGGGATTGCAGCAGTTCATACTGTTCGGCTAATCCGAAGTGGAAGACCTGCAAGCCTTTCTGCCGGTATTTCTCCACCAGCTCCAGGTGGCGGCGGATGTTGTTTTCATCGCGGCTGTCCTCGGCGACGATGATCTTGATCTTGTCCCAAACACCGGACGCGTTCCCGCCATAGTTAAACAGCGTGCAGACCTGGTAAATGCTTTCGAGGCAGGCACGCAGGTGGGGTGGGCGATCCGCCACCGGGATGCTCAGGATGAAGTGATGGCGATCATCTGTTGAGCGTTGCCGGATCAGGGCTTCCTGCTCGCGGAACAGGGACTGGTAGCAATCCAGCAGCGGCGCAAAGTCCGACTCGGCGGACCACATTGCCTTTTCCAGCAAGGGGTAACACCGTTCATAGAGCTCGATCAGCGCATCGAGCACGCCCGCCTCGGTCGATTGGGAAAGGCCTTGCAGTTGCTCGGCGAGATCGGCCAGGCCGGGGATGGCGGATTGGTGGCGCGCAATGCAATCCCGCAGGCGCTGGATAGTGGTTTCTTTCATGCGTAACTAGCGTCTAGAGGAATAATTCGGATACGCATCCTGGTCGAGCATGATCTCGATGAGATTGATGCCGTGGCGGAAATCGATCGCCTCCAGCTTCGATAGGTCCTGCTCGCTTTCCACCCGGCAATGCTTGATACCGAAGGATTGTGCCAGCAGTACATAGTCCGGGTTGGTGAAATCGCAGTCGATGAAGCGGTCCTGGTAGAGATGGTGCTGGTTCTTGCGGATCAATCCCATGGTGTTGTTGTTGAACAGGACGATATTCAGCGGGATGTCGTAATTTACCGCCGTCATGATCTCCATGGCGCACATATGGAACCCGCCGTCGCCGATCATGGCGAACAGGGGCTGGTCGACTGCGCGGCCGGCGCCAATGGCCGCCGGGATGGCATGACCCAGCGAGGAGATGCCGGTATTCGGGTAATAGCGGTCCTTGGCGGACACCCGGTAGAAGTTTTGAGCGAAAACGATGTTGTCGTCGAACATGACCAGGCCGTCCGGGAAGCGTTGTTCCAGCCAGCCATAAAAGGCGCGCACGTGATCAAACTGCCGGTTGAAAATCGTCTCGCCGGCGGCATCGGCCTGGGCTTGTGCGGCCGCGATAAATGCGGCGATATCCACAGGGCCTTTCGCCGCCACCTTTTGCGCCTGAATGGCCGAATCCAGCGCCTGCAGATAGATGCCGAGGTCGGCATGCACCGCGAGGTCGGCGCGGAAGACCTTTTCCAGTTGCTGGGCGCTGTTATCCACCTGGATGAGTTTCTTGCCCGCCAACAGTTGCTTGTCCCAGACATAGCTGGTTCTTTCATTGAAGGCCGCCCCCAGCACCAGCACCAGGTCGGCTTCCTGTTCCAGATAGCGCATGGCGTAACCGCCGGAGGTGACGCCGAGACTTCCCAGCGACAGCGCGGAGCGTTCGTCGATCGCGCCTTTAGCCTTGAGGCTGCTGGTCACCGGAATATTGAGACGCTCGCTGATGCGGCGTAAGTGTTCCTGCGCACCCGAACGGATGCAGCCATAGCCTGCGATGATCAGGGGGCGCTTCGATTCGCGGATCAGCTCCACGCTCTTATCGATGTATTGCTCGGCGAGCACGCATTCGCCGGTCATGCGTGCGAATGAAATCTGATCCAGGATGGATGCATCCACCATTTCTTTCTGCACGTTATAGGGGATGCTCAACACCACGGGGCCGGGTGTCTTGGAAAGCAGATATTTGGCCGCCTGGTTCAGCACAGTGGGCAGGTAATCCGTGCGTTCGATCAGTTTGTGGTAGCGCGTGATACCGGCAAACAACGCGACCTGATCGATGCTGCCGCCCTCGCCGGAACTCTCTTGCAGCCCGCCCTTGCCGAAGATATGGGTCGATGTTTCTCCGGTAATGATCAGGATCGGCTGTTTGTCCGCATAGGCATTGGCGATCCCCGTCACCAGGTTGGTGGCGCCCGGGCCCGCAGTGGTGATGCAGGCGGAAATTCTCCCTGAGGCCCTGGCATAGCCTCCGGCCATGAACGCCGCCCCCTGCTCATGCTTGACCAATACACTCTTGATGTTCGAGTCGTACAAGCTGTCATAGACCGGCAGGATATGGGCGCCCGGCATCCCGAAGATCACTTCGATCCCCAGGCGCTCCAGATACCTTACGATTAATTCACTTACCGATATTTTCATGTCGTCTCGTCATGGCCATCAATCTTTGGATCGCCCCGCTGTCACCGGATATCGAACCGGCGCAGGGGCTCATGGATCGGTGCCGGGACAGGCATTTTAACCGAACCTTTGCCCAATAATGAAATAGGCGGCGAACCTCCTTTTGAATGTATCTGATGCCGCCAGGTCGATTCAGTTCGATTGTTCATCAATCGGCACGGGGTTACCATGTCCATTCGTCGATAGAACCCAAAGGAAAAATATGCGCCCATCTGCCAGCCGCCTGAGTATTCTCGCAGCGATCATCGTTGTGATGGCCCTATGCGGGGTCGCCGGATCGGCCATTGCGGCCTCCGCGGACGAACAGCGGAGCGAGATCCGGAAGATGCGCAAGGAGACCTTGGCGCAGCTCTACAAGGTGCACCCTGCCGCCAGGGCAAGCATACAGAAAGCGGCTGGATATGCCGTGTTCAGCAACGTCGGGGTTAATCTGATTTTTTTCTCAGCCGCAGGTGGTTCCGGGGTGGCGCATGACAACCGGAGCGGCAAGGATATTTACATGAAAATGATCTCCGGCGGGATAGGGCTGGGCCTGGGCGTCAAGGACTTCCGCGGTGTTTTCGTGTTCGCGAACCACGATGCTTTCAAGCAATTCGTCGAGAGTGGCTGGGAAGCGAGTGCCCAGGCGGACGCCGCCGCCAAGTCCGGCGATAAGGGAGGCGCTGCGGCAGGCGCGATTACGGTAGCGCCGGGGGTTGACCTGTACCAGCTCACTGAGAACGGACTCGCGTTGCAGGCGACGATCCAGGGTACCAAGTACTACCAGGACGATGATTTGAATGCGAAGTGACCCTTCTGGTCGCGGGTCAAATGGGTTAGGGAGACGCTGAATAAATCAAATTCCGTCATTCCGGCGAAGGCCGGAATCCAGAAGAATCAATAAGCGGGACACCGGCTTTCGCCGGTGCGACGAATAAATCAGCGGTTCACTAAACGCTCTCCCCGCCGAGCGCCTCGACCAGATCGGCCAGCAAGCGGGCAAGTTCACCGGTCATGAGGGTGAAGTCGAGATCGAACAGCTCGTCGGTGGTTTCGGCCTGGGATTCGGATTCTTCCTTGAGAATGTCCAGGAAGGCGAGGCGCTTGATCTGAAGCTGCTCGGTGAGGACGAAGGAGATCTTGTCGTTCCAGGTCATTCCCAGCCGGGTGGCGCTCTTGCCGGCGGCGATGTGCGCACGGATTTCATCCCCCTCCAGGTCGTGGCGGACATAGCGGACCGTGGCCTTGCCCTCGTCGATGGAGCGGAGCTCCAGTTCGCGATCGATGGTGAAGCCGGGCGGTGCTTCGCCCCCGGCGAGCCAGCCGGTCATGGCCGCGACCGGTGAGAGCCTGGTATGCAACAGCTTGAGCGGCAGGTCGTCCAGCGTTTTGCCGAGCAGTTCCAGGACTTCATCCGCCTTGGCCGGGGAGGCCGCATCCACCACCAGCCAGCCGTTGGCCGGGTCGATCCAGACGAAGGTCGTGCGCCGATGCGCGAACGCCCGGGGGAGAAGTTCGTCGGTGACCCGTTCCTTGATCTCCTTGGTTTCCTTGCGCCCGACGCGGTGGCCCTGCTGCGCTTCGAGTTCGGCGATGCGGTCCTTGGCAAACTGGTTGATGATGGAGGTGGGCAGCAATTTCTGCTCTACGCCCAGGGCGATCAACAACTGCCGGTTCAATGCGTGGACGAGAGGGCCGTCGCCTTGAGGCGAAACCCAGCCGCGGCTTTGCTTGTCCAGGCCGCCGCAGGGTTGCAGCGGCTGGCGGGACAGTTTTTCTTCCAGAGTGGCGGCGCTTACTGTCCAGTCAGTGGGAAGGCGATAAATGAAGGTGTTTTTAAACCACATGGCGGGGTACTCGAAAAAGGGGGCGATTATACAGCCCGGGCATGAAAAAACGGGTATGGGGTTTAACCCGCGATGGCGTAATCGGTTTCATCGTCAACCTGCGTGATCTGCACGCCGGCTTCCCTGATGGCCTGCAGCTTGTTCGCCAGTGCGGTTCGTATGGGCTCGTAATCCGCTTGCGGCGGGGGGTAGCCTTGCCATCCTTCTTGCGTGTGGGTGTCCAGGTTGTAATAGGCATACGGGGCGACCTTGTCCTCGATGTCTTCTGTCACGATGGTCAGCCGATATCCGCTGAAAGCATCGGGTTCGCCCGTCCTGTGGGGGACGACGCGCTCTTCGAAGTCGATAAACTGGTTGTCCGTTTCCTGAATATAACCCGGCAATGACGAGAGCAAATCCACGATTTGCAGATGCGTCAGTTTCGCCGCCTGGGCGCTGGTCGCTTGCAGATAATCTTCGTGATTGATTTCCCAGCGCGCCACGGGGACCTGCCGCTCGTTTTCCACCTGGCCGGAGAACAAGTCACGAATATTCACCATGTCGGAAATGTTCACGCAAAACATTTCCGGGGTCAGCCCTTTCAGGTCGAAGCGGGCCAGCTCGGCGGAAGGCAAAACCTGAATATAGCTTGCCCAGCCGGAGCCCTTGCGCACCAGTCCATGCTTGACCTGGTAGTGAAGGATCAGGGTCTTGCCCTGTATGGTGATGAGTAATTTTTTCAAAATGATTTCTTCAAGTCGGGGGGATGTTGCCGTGGAAGCGATCTATTTTACCTGTCGGGCGGATGAAGTATAACAATGCCTGGCATCCCGTGTTGCCGGTTTCGCAACTTGATTTGCCATCCTGTAGGATAATGGCCATTGTAGGTCGGGCTTCAGCCCGACATCCTGAAAATTCAGAAAGAAGTAACGTGTCGAATCTTTATACTATCCTCCGGCGCCCCGGCGCCGTTGCAGCGACCCACTCCGGGTCCTTTCATGCCGACGATGCGCTGGCGGCGGCGACATTGCGCCTGGTGAATCCGGCTTTGCCCATTCTGCGCACGCGCGACCAGGAGCAGTTGGACGCAGCGGACATCCTGTTCGATGTAGGGCGTGTTTTTGACCCGGCGACCTGCCGCTTCGACCATCATCAGCTGGAGTACAAGGAAGTGCGCGAAAACGGCATCCCTTACAGTTCGTTCGGCCTGGTATGGCGTGAACTGGGGGCTGAGCTTTGTGAATCTGCGGCCGCAGCGTCCAGGGTCGATCGCTGGATGGTGCAAGGCGTGGACGCCATGGATTGCGGTATTACCTTAACCAAGGAAACCCTGCCCGTCACGCTGATGTCGATTTCCACGGTACTTGGAGGTTTCAATCCCGGCTGGCAGGACGTCACGTCCACGGAAGCCAGGAATGAGGCTTTCGAACGTGCTGTCAGCCTGGCAACAGCCATTCTGCAAAACACGATCAGGGACGCAAACGGATTCGAAAAGGCGCGTGCCGCTGTGGCGCAGGGTGTCCTGCTGGAAGCGAGGCGGGTGCTGGTGCTGGAGCACGACGTGCCGTGGAAGGATGCCGTATTGGGATCGAACGAGTACGAGCATCTTCTGTACGTGATTTCTCCCGATGCCCAGGCGAAATGGCATGTGACCGCCGTTCCGGATCATGTGGGAAGCTTCAACAACCGAAAATCCCTGCCTTCGGCCTGGGCCGGGCTGGATGGCGAAGAGCTGGACGCCGTCGTCGGCATGAAGGGCTGCGTGTTCTGCCATCGGGGACGTTTTGTCGCGGGACACAAGACGAAAGAAGGGGCTATCGAAATGGCGCGCTTGGCCCTGCGGGATTAAAAAACGCCAGCGGTGTTGCGTTGGGGTTCGCTACGCTCACCGCCAACCTACGTCTTCTGCGCCCATTAACGCGTAGATGGGTCGCTCAACTCTTTCTTTCCATCACCGCCGCAAAGAACCCATCCGTGCCATGCACGTGCGGCGCGAGCTTGAAGTATTTGCCCGTGTCCAGCGGGATATTCTGCTGCGCCAGCACCTCGCTGGCGGCTCGCAACTCGAATTCCGGATGCGTTGCGAGGAAGGCCTCGACGATCTGCTCGTTTTCCTCCGCGAGGATGCTGCAAGTGGCGTACACCAGCCGTCCGCCGACTTTGACCAGGCGCGCGGCGGCGGTGAGGATGGCGGCCTGTTTCCGCGTCAGCTCCTCGATGTCCTGCGGCTTCTGGCGCCATTTGAGATCGGGGTTGCGGCGCAGGGTGCCGAGCCCGCTGCAGGGCGCGTCGACCAGCACGCGGTCGAGCTTGCCGGCGAGGCGCTTGATCTTGATGTCGTTTTCGTTGCTGATCAGCTGGGGGTGGAGGTTGGACAGGCCGGAACGTTTCAGGCGCGGCTTGAGCTGGGTGAGGCGCTTTTCCGACACGTCGAAGGCGTAGATCCGCCCCTGGGAGTGCATCAGCGCGCCCAGCAGCAGGGTCTTGCCGCCGGCTCCGGCGCAGAAGTCCGCAATCATCTCGCCGCGCTTCGGCGCAACCAGGTAGCCGAGCAACTGGCTGCCTTCGTCCTGCACTTCGATCTTGCCGGTGAGGAACAGGGGGTGGCGGTTGATCGCCGGTTTTTCCCTGATTCTCACGCCGACCGGGGAATACGGCGTGGCTTCGGCGGGGATGCCGTCACGCTTCAGAATTGCCAGCACTTCATCGCGGTTGGCGCGCACGGTGTTGACGCGCAGGTCCAGCGGGGCGGAATGCTGCATGCCGCGCGCCAGGGCGAGGATTTCCTCTTCCGGCATGCGCGCGACCAGCCTTTCCGTCAGCCAGTCGGGGAAGTCCACCCGTATCGCCAGCGGCAGATCGTCCGTGGGCACCGCCTTGACCTGCTTCAGCCATTCGCTTTCATCCTTGTGCAACAGCGGCTCCAGTTCGCGCAGGCTCAGGCCCTGCACCTTCGCCAGCAAGGCCAGAATCAGGTGGCGCGGCGAGGTGTGAGGCGCGGCGAGGTGCTCCAGCAGGCGCTTGCGGCGCAGTACGGCATACACCGTTTCGGCGACGAAGGCGCGGTCCCTAGGGCCCAGCTCGTGGTTGTTGCGGAAGTAGCGGCTCAAGCTCGCATCGGCAGGGTGAGTTAGCGGCAGGATATCGGTCAGGGCGTGTACGGCATGGCCGAGGCGGGTGGTGGAGAGTTGCATGGTTTCGGCGTTCCTGTTGTTTTGAAAAACCAGCCACGGATTACACAGATAAATTCATGGAAGATTCATCCGTGTAATCCGTGTTAATCCGTGGCTGAATTGCTTTTCAGGTTCATTGCGTAATCGCGATTTCGTTCGCCAGCAACACCAGCCCATCGCCGTCCTTGTCGAGCTGGCTGATTTTGACCGGCAGGTAATGGTAGTCGGCGGCGAGCCAGACTTCGGTGTCTTTCTCCCCCTCTTCGCGATGCTTGCCGAGGTGCAGGGTGTTCAGCACGCCCATCGGGGTTTCCAGCGCTTCTTCCACGACCCAGTAGGCATAGCTGTCGAGTTTTCTGCCGTTGGTCACCGGCAATTTCACGACGCTACCCTGCGGCGGGGCGAAGGCGAGCTGGTACATGAAGCTTAACAGATCCTGGGTTCCCTCCGGCAGTTTCAGTGTCTGTTTGCCGCCGCCGCTGGCGAGGGTGAGGGTCATGGCATTCCAGTCGAACTCGGCGGCATCGGTCCTGTCCGCTTTCTGGCCCCGTTCCACCCGGTAGCTAGAGGGTTTCAGCCCGGCCGGCGTGATTTCCCCCCGGCTTTCCTGGACGAACTTGCCGGAAGCAAACAGGGAGAACAGGCCGGTCGCTTCCGCCACGCTGGATATCGTATAGCGCTCCCCGTCGAGCGTCCAGACCTGCTCGGCACGGCCCACGCTCATGCCGTTCAGCCCCTTGAACAGGGTGAACCGGGTCGTCACCCGCTGCGGCATGGCGGGTGGCGCGGGGGCGGGCGGCTCGGGCTCGATGGCGGGCGGCGGCGTTTCGGCGGACGATGCCGCGGCATGGGGTTGGACTTCGGGCGCAGGCGCGGCTTCCACGGTCGGGGCGGGAAGTTTTTTCACGGGGCCAGGTTTGGGTTTTGCGGCACGCGGCGGCTCGGGCGTTGCCAGTCTCGCCGGCGGAGGGGGGCTGAGCCTGGCTTCCAGAACCGGAGCGGGCGCCAGGCTGAGCGGCAGGGAGAAGTGCGGGCCCAGCAGCAGGGCGAGGTGCGCCGCCAGGGAAAGCCCCAGCACCCAGAGCAGTATTTTTACCCGATCCGGCATGAGCTTGGTAGGGTGGGCACGTTTTTGTGCCCACGCGGAATGCCATCCACTAACCGCGTGGGCACAAAAAACGTGCCCACCCTACAGCTCGCCCTCGAAAGTCAGTGCGGTCAGGTTTTGTTCCAGCTTGCCGCCTTTGTGGTCCTCGACGACGATCCGCACCGGGAAATAGCGGCGCTTTTTAGCCAGCCAGATTTCCGTGCCATCTTCGTCTGCGGTGCGCTGTTTGACCAGATGAATCGTCTGGAATTGGCCTGCCGGCGTGGTAATTTTTTCTTCTCCGGCCAGTTTGTAATGGTAGAGGTTGAGTTTCTTGCCGGTGGTCATGAGCAGCCGGACATCCTCTTTGCCCGGCGGCGCGAACATGAACTGGTACTGAAGGCTGATGCGGTCCTGGGCGCCGGGTTCGAGGGCGGCATTTTCAGTCCTGCCGTCGAAGCTGTGAGTGAGGTTCATCTTTTCCCAGTCGAAATCGGCTTGGACGGTCTTGGCCGGATCAGCGCCGCGATGATGCTCGAAGTGCCGTGGGCGCAGGCCATGGTCGGTCACCTCGCCGCTGCTGATCAGGCGGATTTTTCCCTTCATGAACAGGGCATAGATGCCGATGGCGGAGGTGACGCTCTCGAGCTGGTAGCGGCCCTCGGTCTGTTTGAAGCTTTCCGCGACGGTGCCGATTTGCTGGCCCTGCTTGGTGAGGCTGTAGGTGGCGGTAACCTGGTGCGGGGCTGCGGCCAGCGCCGCACCCATCCACAGGCTGCACAGCACGGCCAATAATCGAATCATCGCGCTTCCCACGGCGAGCGCAGCGCCGTTTCAACAGCCTGCTGGTTTTTCAGGATGACGTTGCCGTCCGGGGTGACGCTCAGCCGGTCTTCGGCAAACCAGCGGATCGCCTGGGGATAGATCCTGTGCTCCTGTTCCAGCACCCGCGCCCCCAGCGTCTCTTCGGTGTCGCCGGGCAGCACCGGCACGGCTGCCTGGACGATGATCGGCCCCTTGTCGAGGTTGGGGGTGACGAAATGCACGGTGCAGCCATGGATCTTCACCCCCTCGGTCAGAGCGCGGGCGTGGGTGTTGAGGCCGGTGAACGCGGGCAGCAGCGAGGGGTGGATGTTGATCAGCCGGCCATTGTAATCCTTGACGAAGTTCGGCGTGAGGATGCGCATGAAGCCCGCCAGCACCACCAGGTCGGGGTTGAATCCGGCTATCCTGGCGGCCAGTGCGGTGTCGAATTCCTCGCGGGTTTCGTGGTCGCGGTGGTTCAGCGCAAGGGCGGGAACACCACGCTGCCTGGCGATTTCCAGGCCGATGGCGTTGGGGTTGCTGCTGATGACCGCGGCGATCTTGACCGGCAGCCTGGCCTCCAGGATCGCCTGCATGTTGCTGCCGCGCCCGGAGATGAGGATGACGATGGACTTCATTGCACCACGGTCTGGGGCTGCCCTTCGGCGCGATTCTCGATGCTGCCGATCTGCCATACCGTTTCACCGGATTCGCGCAGCAGCTGCATGGCGCGCTCGGCATCCGCAGCGGCGACGATTACCGCCATGCCGATGCCGCAGTTGAAGGTGCGGTGCATTTCCTTCTCGGCCACGTTGCCTTCCTGTTGCATCCAGGAAAACAGCGGCGGCATGTCCCAGCTGTTTTTGTTCAGCACCGCCATCAGGTTTTCCGGCAGCACGCGCGGGATGTTTTCGAGCAGGCCGCCGCCGGTGATGTGGGCCATGCCCTTGACCGGCAGTTGTTCCATCAGCGCCAGCACCGGCCTGACGTAGATGCGGGTGGGCGCCAGCACCACGTCGCGCAGGGGGCGGCCGTGGAAATCCGAGTTGAGGTCGATGCCGCTGCGCTCGATGATCTTGCGGATCAGCGAATAGCCGTTGGAGTGCGCGCCGCTGGAGGCGAGCCCGAGCACCGCGTCGCCGGCGGCGATGGTCGAGCCGTTGATGAGCTTGTCCTTTTCCGCTGCGCCCACGGCGAAGCCGGCGAGGTCGTATTCGCCTGCCGGGTACATGCCGGGCATCTCGGCGGTTTCGCCGCCGATCAGCGCGCAGCCGGCCTGTTCGCAGCCTGCCGCGATGCCCTTGATGACATCGGTGGCGGTGGCGACATCGAGCTTGCCGCAGGCGAAGTAGTCGAGAAAGAACAGCGGTTCCGCGCCCTGCACCAGGATGTCGTTGACGCTCATCGCCACCAGGTCGATGCCGACGGTGTCGTGCTTGTCGAGCATGAAGGCCAGCTTGAGTTTGGTGCCGACGCCGTCGGTGCCGGATACCAGCACCGGGTTTTTGTATTTCTTCGAAATTTCGAACAGTGCGCCGAAGCCGCCGAGGCCGCCGAGAACCTCGGGGCGCATGGTGCGCTTGGCGAACGGCTTGATGTTTTCCACCAGGGCGTCGCCGGCGTCGATGTCCACGCCGGCATCGCGGTAGCTCAGGGAATTTTTGGTTGGATCGGGCTGGTTCAAGGGAGGCTCCACTAAAACCCGGATAATCCATTAGGCGGCTCTTCGAGCCTACGCGAGTGCTGGCGGACGATTTGCGGTCATTTTTGCCCCTTGCTCGTTGTCCATGGAATAACCATGGACGCCTCCCAAGCAACAAAACTGCCTCGTAAATCGCCTCGCCATCATCTCGCGTCCTAATGGATTACCCGAGTTGAATTTGTAAATTGTGGTATTTTAACCCAAATGGACACGAAACGCCTTGAAGAACTCAATCTCAACCACCTGTGGTGGCTGCTGCCGGTCGTTGCGGTGGGGGGGCTGTTTTACCTGCTCAGCGCTATCCTCGCGCCATTCCTGTTCGCGGCCATCCTCGCCTACATCTGCAATCCGCTGGTGGACCGGCTGGCGGGCCTGAAAATTCCCCGTACCCTCGGCACAATTCTGGCCATGGTGTTCCTGTTCGGCTTGTTTGCTGCGCTGCTGCTGATCATGATCCCGCTGTTCGAGCAGCAGGTGTCCTTGTTCATAGAGCGCCTGCCGGGCTACCTCGACTGGTTCAGGCAGCATCTGGCGCCTTGGCTGAAAGCCCGGTTCGACGTGGAGTTGCAGCTCGACAGCGCATATCTCAGACAGGCGTTGGCCGAGCATTGGCAAAGTGCCGGCGGCTTCGCCGCTCAATTCCTGCCCTCGCTCGGAAGCGGCGGGCTGGCGCTGGCGGGCTTTTTCGCCAACCTGGTGCTGGTGCCGGTGGTGCTGTTTTACGTGCTGCGCGACTGGAACCTGATCGTCGCCCGCATCGACGAGGTGATTCCGCGCCGCTGGCACGAACAGGTCGGTGCGGTGGCTCGGGAAGTGGATGACGTGCTGGGCGGTTTTTTGCGCGGCCAGATATCGGTGATGCTGCTGATGAGCCTGTTTTACGCGCTCGGCCTGTGGCTGGTCGGGCTGGAGCTGGCCTTGCCGATCGGAATCATCGCCGGCTTGCTGGTGTTCGTGCCTTACCTCGGCATGATCGTCGGCCTGACCCTGGCCACGCTGGCAGGACTGATGCAGTTCCAGAGCCTGGGTGGAATGATCCCGGTGTGGATCGTATTCGGCGCCGGCCAGGTATTGGAGGGGGTGGTGGTGACGCCTTGGCTGGTGGGTGACCGCATCGGCTTGCATCCGGTCGCGGTGATTTTTGCCGTGCTGGCGTTCGGGCAGTTGTTCGGGTTCTTCGGCGTGCTGCTGGCATTGCCGATGAGCGCGGTGCTGCTGGTGGGGTTGAGGGTGTTGCGGAAGAGCTACCTGAAAAGCGGTTTGTACCGGTAGGCAGGCACAAACACTACACACCACTCTGTGGTGCATAGTACAAGTAAAAACGCCCCGGAGCCTTGGCTCCGGGGCGTAGCATTCAAGCGCTAATACTTAGGCGGCTTGGATGTTGGAAGCTTGCTTACCCTTGGGGCCTTGGGTGATTTCAAACTGCACCTTTTGACCTTCTTTCAGGGTTTTGAATCCGCCCATCTGAATCGCGGAGAAGTGCGCGAACAAATCTTCGCTGCCGTCGTCCGGAGTGATGAAGCCGAAACCCTTGGAATCATTAAACCATTTTACAGTACCAGTTGCCATTACGTAGTCCCTTGCTAATAAAAATACGGGAAATCCCGCGAAAATGCCTGAATTCCAAGACTGCAAACGGCGAAACCGATAGTGCAAAAAACTTGAATCCAAACACCAGAGAGTTTTTACGCCTTATATTTTTGCAAGTCAAGCGATAATTAATCCGAATGATTTCAGGGTTCGATCTTGGGCGATATTTGTTTCGTTTCGGCAGCACGAAAATCCGGGATCACTGCATGAACCGGAACGGTTCCATCTCCACCGATTCAACCCATGCGCCCAGCAATACGAGCGTGCCTTCCAGCCGGTTATCGCCGGTATCGCTGAACTCGAAACGATAGGTCCGCCGGATCGCCAGGTGCCCCACTGCGTTACGCCTCAGTGTCAGGGAGGTGACGGTAACCGTGTCGTCGAGAAACTGGACGCCTGCGCTGTTGCAGGCACGTTTGCCTGCATTGCGCGCGGTTTCCAGGGCGCGCAGGCTGTCGAGCCAGAATCCGGCGAGCGCGGCAAGCAACAGGATGAAAAGCAAATCCGTGAAATCCATCGGCGAGAATATTGGATGAATGAAACGCCGAATCATACCCGGTTTTTACGAACCGCTGCAGGCACTGCTCAAGCTGATAGAATATCGATAACCTGATTTCCCTTTTAAAAAATGAAACAGCTTCTGCTCGAAATCTCCCCTGACTTCACCCCCACGCTGGACAACTTTGTTGCCGGGCGCAATGCGGAAGTGCTGCAAGCCTTGAGCGAAAGCGCTGCCGGCATGCAGCCGGAGCGCTTCATCTATCTCTGGGGCGAGCCTAATGGCGGCAAGACGCATTTGCTGCATGCCTTTGTGGAGGCGGTTTCACGGCGCGGTTTGA
Source organism: Sulfuricella sp. (assembly GCA_031426955.1). Taxonomy (GTDB): domain Bacteria; phylum Pseudomonadota; class Gammaproteobacteria; order Burkholderiales; family Sulfuricellaceae; genus Sulfuricella. The sequence goes on along the minus strand of JASJPA010000031.1, from coordinate 52,306 downwards.
AATCGGTTTACGTGCAGTGCGGCGCGGCGCTGCCGGATGGTCTGGATGGTTATGACGCCGTGGCGCTCGACGATGTCGGCCGGCTCGACGGCGAGGGCCAGATCGCGCTGTTCAATCTCTACAACCGGCTGCGCGAAGGGCAGGGGAGGCTCCTGGCCAGCGGGCCGTGCGCCCCGGCACAGCTCCCGATGCGCCCGGATGTGGTGACCCGGCTCGGCTGGGGGCTGGTCTATCAAATTCATGGCCTCAGCGACGACGAGAAGGTGCAGGCGCTACACGCTCACGCCGCAAGCTGCGGCTTCCGGCTCGGGGCTGGAGTGGCGGAATACCTGCTGCGCCACTGGCGGCGTGACCTGCCATCGCTGCTGGGGGCGCTGGATACGCTCGACCGCTACTCCCTCGAAACCAAGCGCCCTATCACCGTACCGCTGTTGCGTGAAACGTTGCAGCACGAGGGTTGATGGTTCAACCTAAAAACTGCATTTGAACCGCCAGGACGCCAAGCAATAATTTTTTCAAGTCCGACAGGTGGCTAGTCGCGCTGGGCTTCCTCGGCCTCGATCTGCTTGTGCACTTCCGCCATGTCGAGCCCGCGCACCTGTTCGATCAGCTGCTCCAGCCCGGGGGCAGGCAGGGCCCCGGCTTCGGAGTAGATGACCACTTTTTCGCGAAACACCATCAGGGTCGGGATCGAGCGGATCTGGAAATGGCCGGCAAGCGCGGTTTCCTCTTCGGTGTTGACCTTGGCAAAGGTGATGTCGGGGTGTTTCTCCGACATTTGCTCGTAGGTGGGGGCGAAGGAGCGGCACGGGCCGCACCACGGCGCCCAGAAATCCACGATCACGATGTCATTGCCAATGACGGTGCCATCGAAATTGCCCTCGTTAAGGTCAACTGTTGCCATGCTGGTTTCTCCAGAAAAATGATGGGTGCCAAGGACGGGACTCTAGCTCCCCGGCGCAATTCGATAAAATATCATTAAGTGCTAATATAGTCTACTGTCGAGGCTGTAGTCAGGTGAACGCCATGAATCAAAACGCTATTCCCGATGCCCTGCTGCTGCTCGCGCCCGGCTGTCCGCATTGCCCGGCAGTGCTGGAGGGGTTGAGCGGCCTGCTCAAGGAGGGCGTGATCGGGCGGCTGGAGGCGGTCAATGTCGCGATTCACCCGGAGCGCGCGGCAGAACTGGGCGCGAGGACCATACCTTGGGCAAGGATCGGCCCGTTCGAGCTGGAGGGTGCGCAGACGCCCGCCGAACTGCGCCGTTGGGCCGAACAGGCCGACAGCCTCGACGGCATGGCGGACTATTTCTTTCAGATGCTGACCAGCGGCCGCCGCGCCAAGGTGGAGGAGATGGCGTGGCAGGAGCCGGCCCGGTTGCGGGCGCTGGTGCGCCTGATGGAAAGGCCGGATGCCGGCATGGCGGTGCGCCTGGGGATAGGCGCGGTGCTCGAGGAACTAAGCGGCAGCGGACTTGCCGAAACGATGATTCCCGATTTGGGGGCGCTGGCCAGGAATGGCGACGCGCTCACCCGGGCCGATGCCTGCCATTTCCTGTCGCTGATCGGTGGCCGGCAAGTGGCGCCCTGGTTGCGCGCCTGTCTCGACGACGAGGACAGGGAAGTGCGCGAAATCGCCATCGAGGCACTGGAAGAACTGGAACGGAATCAATGAGCAAAGCTTTTACCCGCGAGAACGACGACGCTGAAGAGGAAGATCTCGAGCCGGCGCAGCAACTGCCGCTGGGGCTGAAGAACTACATCACCCCGGCAGGATACCAGAGCCTCAAGGACGAGTTCGACCAGCTCTGGAAAACCGAGCGGCCGGCGCTGGTGAAAACCATCACCTGGGCCGCCTCCAATGGCGACCGTTCGGAAAACGGCGATTACATCTACGGCAAGAAGCGGCTGCGCGAGATCGACCGGCGCATCCGCTTCCTCTCCAAACGCCTGGACAACGCCGAAGTGGTCGACCCGGCGCAGCGCGAGGAGTGCGACCAGGTGTTTTTCGGCGCCACCGTGAGGGTGTGCGGCCAGGATGGCGTGAAACACACCTACAGCATCGTCGGCGTGGACGAGGCCGATGCCGGGCGCGGCCGGATCAGCTGGGTTTCGCCGCTGGCGCGGGCGCTGCTCAAGGCGCGCGAGGGCGACGTGATCAGCCTTCAGACACCGGGCGGTAAGGAAGAGATCGAGGTGACGGATGTCCGCTACGTGGCGCTGAGCCTGGATTGATCGGCGCTTTTCCGCCCGAGCGCCTGATCGAGGAAAGCTATCAATTCCCCGGCATGGCGCTCCGCCTCGCGGGATGAATCGTGGTCGCCGGCCAGGATCAGCAAACGAACCTGGTCGCCGGGCCGCCGGGCGTAGATCGCCATAGCATCCTCGACCGGCACGGTGGCGTCGTCGCTGCCGTGCACCAGCAGCACCGGGCAGCGGACCTGCCGGATGGTGTTCTTCGGGGCGATGTCGCTGAAGCGGTGGCCGATGGCGTGCTGGACGTAGCGCAGCACAGGGCGGCCGAGCGGGAAATAGGGAACGTGATGCGCGGCGAGGAACCGCCGCATCATGCTTTCCGGGTCGGCGAAGGCGGCAATGCTTGCCACCGCGGCCAGATCGCGGCGGCGCGAGGCGACCAGGAGCGCCGCGCCGGCGCCCACCGAATGCCCCAGCGCGGCCAGCCTGGCGGCATCCACGTCGGGCTGCAGCGCCAGCCAGTCGAGCGCATGCTCCAGATCCTCGGCGAAGCGCGGCAGGGAAGAAAAGCCGTCGCTATCGCTGCGGCCGTGGTTGCGCGAGTCGAACAGGAGCACGGCATAGCCGGCACTATGCAGCGGTTGCGCCAGCGGCAGCATCATTTCGGCGTTGCCGCCCCAGCCGTGCAGCACGGCCACGGCCGGAGCGGAGCCGGGAGCCGGAGGCGGGACGAACCAGGCGAACAGGCGCTTGCCGTTCACGGTCGGGATCGAGACTTCTCGGTATGCCATGCCGTACTTTTCCGGGCTGCCCTGTTCGATGATGCGCGGTGCGCGAAAGCCGATGCGGACGAGCAAGGGGAAGGCGGCCGCCATCGCGGCGATGATCAGCAATAGGGTTGCCACGGTTGCCATCTTACAAAACCTAAAAAGTGCAATTTACCGCAGAGGTTCAAGATTCTTTCCAAGATAATCGACTGTTGCTGGGCCTCGAAGTTCTTTATAACGGCGGCAGCCCGTACAGCTCCATCAGGAAATTGGTGAACACCGGGGTCTTGCCGGGTTTGCCCGGGTCCTGCCGGTAGCGGGCGCGCACCTCGGCCAGTTTTTTTCGCATCAGCGACTGGGATTCGGCCTGGTCGATGTGCTTGCGGTCGCGCTCCCCGGCAAGATGGCGGTAATAGGCGAACACCTCGTCGTCGTAGGGGTTCTGGCCGACCAGTTCGATGCGCCTGATGTTGAGCCGGTCGGCAGCCTGCACCTTGGTGATCTTGTTGGTCTTGACCAGCCCGGCCAGGTATCCCGCCTCCTGCCGCAGCGCGTCCTGCCGCGTGTCCATCCACGGCGTGGTCGCGCAGCCGGCCAGGGCCACGATTAACATCAGGGATTTTATTCTCTTAAGCATGGCTGATCAGTTCCGCGGAATTACGCTGCCAGGTGCAATTCAACATGCCGGCCAGCCCGAATGTCCAGCGTAATCAGCATGTCTAGCAGCCTGTCGGACTTAAAGGAAATCGGCTGCAAAATGACCTGGCCGGTGCATATTTCCCCGCTTTCCTGCGCCAATATGAATAACTATTGGCTTGAAAATCGGTAAAATCTGCCCTCGACCAGCTCATTTTTCGCTTCGATTCTTTAAGTCCGACAGGCTGCTAGGCTGAACTTCTCCCACTTGCCCCGCATCAGATCGGAGGCGCGGGACTGCGATACGCTGAGTGCCTCGGGTGGTGGAGGTGCATCTTTTATAGACCTGTTTGCTGCTCATGTTACACGCATATTCTTGAACTGCCACGGGTCGTCCACGTCCATCTCCTCACTGAACGGCCAGCCCCTGTCGCGCAGTGGAGTCCAGTCGCCATAGACCCCCACGAGTTCACCGAGGTACGGTTTGGCGATCTCCAGCACCATCTCATAGTCGATGTCGTCGGGCTCCACCACACCGGCGTGAGGATTGCGCAGTGCCCACACCATGCCGGCCAGAACCCCGGCGGCCACCTGCATACTGGTGGCGTTGTTATAGGGGGCGAGTTGCCGCGCCTGCTCAATGGAGAGGCGCGATCCGTACCAGTAGACCCCCTTGGCATTGCCCATCAGCAGCACCCCCAGCTCATCCATGCCAGCGACGATCTCGTCGCGAATAATCCGCCTGTTGCGCTGCGGCTGCCAGTGCTTGCCCGCCATTTCGTGCAGGGAGAGCACGGCGTCATCGCAGGGGTAGTAGGCGTAATGGACCGTTGGCCGGTAAACCGCTGCACCGTTTTCCCTGAGCGTCAGATGATCGGCGATGGAGATGGACTCACAGTGTGTGATCAGGAAGCCCTGGTAAGAGCCTTCGAGGGGCGTCCAGCTGCGCACGCGGGTGGCGGCGCCGGGACGGTTAAGGTAGATGGCGGCACCACAGCCCGATTCGTGCCGCGCGCCGTCTGCCGGCCAATGGCGCTCATGAGTGCCCCAACCCAGTTCTGAAGGCTGGAGACCTTCGGCGATGAAACCGGGCACCGACCAGGTGTTGACGAACTCGCCGCGCCGCTTGCGCCGGGCCGCAGTCTGGGTATCGCGTTCGGCGATATGGATCGCCTTGATGCCGAGAAGGCAGGCCAGCCTGGCCCAGTCCTCATGGCATGCCGGTTTTTCCACTGCGACGCCGCTATCCACAGCCATATCAAGCAGCGCCTGTTTGACAAAGGCTGAAACCAGGCCGGGGTTGGCACCTTGAGTGACGATGGCAGTGGGGCCTGGCCCGTTGGCGCGCCCGAAGGACAAGACCTCTTCACGCAGCGCGTAATTGGTGCGCTGCGCTACCGGTTTCGAACTGTCGGTGTAACCCCCGGCCCACGGTTCGATGCTGGCGTCCAGGTAGAGTGCGTTGCGCTGGCGGCACAGCTTGATCAGCGCCAGGCTGGAGATATCGACCGACAGATTGAGCAGAAAATCATCCATGTTCAGCCACGGTTCGAGCGCATCGAGATAGTTCTGCTCCGTCAGTGCGCAGAGCATGAAGGCAACGCCATACTCCTGGGCGATGACAGCGCCGTCCTCATCTGCGGCGATTATCTTTATCTGTTCCGGGCGGATCTCAAGGTGGCGAAACAGCAGCGGCAGCATGGCCTGGCCAATACTGCCAAAACCTACCATCACCAGGTTACCGGGAAAGTGTGCGTGCTTGATCTCTGTTTTCATCTACTGTCCCAAGATGCTCCTGCTTTGCAAACATTTAAAGCAGATCCCGCAGCCGGTAATAGAGCATACCCAGCACCAGCGCCGGGGTGCGCAGCAACTCACCACCCGGAAACGGATGGTGCTTGATGCGCGACAGCAGATCGAAGCGCTCTGCCTGCCCGGCGATGGTCTCGGCCACCAGTTTGCCCGCCATGCCCGCCAGCGCCAGGCCATGGCCGGAAAATCCTTGCACGTAATAGATATTGCTGCCCAGCCGTCCAAAGTCAGGCGCCTGATTCATGGTGATGTCGACGAACCCGCCCCACACATACGGCACCGGCAGATCCGCCAGCTGCGGGAATACCGCCAGCATCCGCTGCCGCATTCGCCCCACCAGATTGAGCGGTGTTGCGGTGGTGTAGCTTTCGCCGCCACCGAACAGCAGCCGATGGTCGGCGGTCACGCGGAAGTAGTCGAGCACCAGATTGGTGTCGAAGGCCGCAGCGCGCTGACGGATCAGTGCGTCGGCGCGCTCTTTGGCCATCGGTTCGGTGGCGATGATGTAGGTGCCGACCGGCATGATGCGCGACATCAGTTCCGGCGCAACGCGCTTGCCGTATTCACCGAGGTAGACATTGCCAGCCAGCACTGCAAAGCGGCAGGCGACTTCGCCCTGTGCCGTCTTAACAACGAGCTTGTCACCGCGTTCGATCCGGATGGCTGCTGAGTCTTCGAATATCTGCACGCCGGCGGCGCGAGCGGCGGCAGCCAGGCCGAAGCAATATTTCAGGGGATGGAGGTGGCCCGATTGCGGATCAAAGGCGCCCGCATGAAAGCGTTTGCTGGCGATCCAGTTGCCCACCTCAGCGGCGCTGATGGGTTGCAGTGGATAGTCATAGAGGCGCGCCACGTGGTTGACCCACGCCTCCAGCGCCCGCGCCTTCCTGGCGTTGACGGCGAGACTGAGGTGGCCGGCGACATAATCGCACTCGATCGCATGGCTGGCGATGCACTCGCGCAGCAGCTGCATGGCTTCAACCGAGATATCCCAGGCGCGGCGCGCATCCGCGGCGGGCAATTGCACCTCAATCGCCTCCAGGCCGGTGAAACCGAAACCGACCAGCGCCTGGCCGCCATTTCTGCCGGAAGCCCCCCAGCCGATCTGCTGCGCCTCCAGCAGCGCGACCGAATAACCGCGCCCGGCCAGCTCCAGCGCCGCCGACAAACCGGCATAACCGCCGCCGACCACACACACATCTGCCGTGACACGCCCCGTCAGCGCCGGAGCGGCTGGCGGCCGCGTCACACTCGCTTCGTAGTATGAATTACGGGTCAGTTCACCTTCTTTGCTCAGTAACTGTGACCCCATGATAATTCACCCACGTTTATTCAATGTAACTTATTGAGTTTTGGCATAACGGGTTATCACTGCCTGCATAAAACCCTGATCTGATTTTTTCATCCCAAAATAAATTTATCGTCTGCTATTTATTTATAGCAACAAAAGACTCGATGGGGCTGATTCCAGGTTCAAGTCAGTGCTGCAGCCGCCCGTACAGCCGGCTATACAGCCCGTCACCCTTGATCAGCTCATCGTGCATGCCTTCCTCGATGATCTGGCCGCCATCGAAAACGTAGGCCCGGTCAGCTTGTTTCACCGCGGAGAGGCGGTGGGCGATGATCAGGGTGGTGCGGTTTTTCAGGAACTCGCGCAGGGCGTCGTGCAGTTTCGCCTCGGTTTCGGCGTCAAGCGCCGAGGTGGCCTCGTCGAGGATCACCACCTGCGGGTCGGACAGGATCATGCGCGCGATCGCCAGGCGCTGGCGCTGGCCGCCGGAGAGGCGCACGCCCTGGCGGCCGACCACGGTGTCGAGGCCGCACGGCAGTTCGCGCACGGTATCGGCCAGCTGCGCCACTTCCAGGGCCTGCCACAGCTGTTCGTCGGTGAGCTCGCGGCCCAGGGTCAGGTTCGTGCGCACCGTGTCGTTGAACAGGGCGGGGTGCTGCAGCACGGTGGCGACATGGCTGCGCACCACCTCCATGCCGATTTCGGTCATCGGCACGCCGTCGAAATTCACCGTGCCGGAGTTAGGCGGATAGAGGCCGAGTATCACCTGCACCAGGGTCGACTTGCCGCCGCCGGAAGCGCCCACCAGCGCCACCTTTTCGCCCGGCAGGATTTTCAGGCTGACGCCGTTCAGCACCGGCGTTTCGCCGTAGCTGAAGCAGACGTTCTCCACCTCGACGCCGACGGTATGCTTGCCGGCGAAGGGGTCCTTCAGGTGAGGGTAATGAGGCTCTTCCTTCAGTTCGAGCAGGCGGTTGATGCGTCCCAGCGCCGCCTTGGCGGCGTAAAAAGCGTACTGGATGCCGAGGATTTCCTGCACCGGCCCCATCATGAACCAGAGGTAGCCGAACACCGCCATCATCTGGCCGATGCTGAGATTGGAGTACACCACCATCAGCATGCTGATGGCGCGGAACACGTCGAAGCCGAACAGGAACACCATGAACGACAGCCGCGAGGCAGCGTCGCTCTTCCACGAGAAAGCGGCGGCGTGGGTGCGGATGCCGCGCGCCCGGTCGATCACCTGGGCAATGTAGTGGCGTTCGCGGTTGATGGCGCGGATTTGCTGGATGGCGTCCAGGGTTTCGGTGAGCGCCTGCTGGAACAGCTCGAAGGCGCTGTTTTCGCGCCTCTTCAGATCCTTCACGCGCTTGCCCAGCACCGTGGTGAAATAGATCACCGCCGGATTGAGCAGCAGGATGAACAGCGCCAGTTGCCAGTGCATCCACAGCAGGACGATGGCGGTGCCGACGATGGACAGCAGCGCCACCAGGAATTTGGACACCGAGGCGCCGATGAAATTGTCCACCGCGTCGAGGTCCTTGACGAAGTGGGAAGCGACTGCACCGCTGCCCAGCGTTTCGTACTCCGACATGGCGATGCGGCTCAAGCGCAGCAGCATCTGCTCGCGCATGCGGAAGACCACGTCCTTGGCGATCAGGGTGAAGCTGCGGCCCTGCCATACGCCCAGGATCAGCGCTGTCAGCCGCAGCGCCAGCGTCAGCGCCAGCACCGCGCCGATATACAGCACCGGCCCGTGCCAGGCGGCGGGGAAATGGCCGTTCAGCCACTCCACCAGCCGGCCGGGCTGGTGCAGCAGCACTTCGTCCACCAGCAGGGGCATCAGGAGCGGAATCGGCACGCTCGCCACCGCCGCCAGGATGGCGACGATATGGGCGCTGATCAGGTCCTTCTTGTGCTCGCGGACGATGCCGAGGATGGAGGACCAGGTGTAGGCGGCGGACATCGAATTACGGCAGCAGCTTCACGTCCTCGATCACCACATTCTCCAGCGGCACATCCGAGGGCAGCGGGTCGCGCGTGCCGGTTTTCACCTTGGAAATTTTCAATACCGTTTCCTGGCCTTTCACCACCTTGCCGAACACCGTATAGCCCCAGCCGTCCACGGTCGGCGCGGTATGGTCGAGAAAGGGGTTGTTCTTGACGTTGACGAAGAACTGCGCGATGGCGGAATGGGGGTTTCGGGTGCGCGCCATGGCAATGGTGTAGGCCTCGTTCTTCAGGCCGTTGTTGGCCTCGTTGCGTATCTGGTGATAGGCTTCCTTTTCCCGCAGGAAAGTATCGTAGCCGCCGCCCTGGATCATGAAGTTATCGATCACGCGGTGGAATACCGTGCCCTTGTAGAAGCCGCCCTTGGCGTATTTGAGGAAATTTTCGACCGTCTTCGGCGCCTTGTCCGGGTAGAGTTCGAGCGTGAAGCTGCCGAGATTGGTCTTCATCTCGACCATGGGATTGGCGGCGTAAACATTCAGGCTGAGCAGCAGCCCGCAAACAAGGGTAGCCAAGCGAATCTTCATTGATTTTCTCTCCAAAGTTGATTGAACCTAAAAAAGGCGATTCACCGCAGAGGACGCGGAGGACGCCGAGGAAAACCAAAAGTAGACGCCTCTAGGCGACAAGGTATTGCCAAGTTATGTCGAGTCACCTATCAGGTGGGTGGCGTTTTTACGTCAAGTATTTGAATTCCTCTGTGTCCTCCGCGTCCTCTGCGGTTCAATTGTTTTTTCTGGGTTGCAAAAAGTTAGGGTTTCAGGCGGTAAAAGCGATTGTCCAGAGTCAGGCCCTTCAGGCCGTCGAAGCGGCTTCCAACCGCGTCGCCGAGTTGGGTCAGGCGTTCGTCGGGGTGGGGGTGGGTCTTGAACAGCAGCGCCACGCTGCCGCTGTCGCCGGCAGCGGAGTGGCCGATCTCCTGCAGGATTTCGGGCAGGCCGAAGGCGTCGTAGCCGGCGCGCGCAGCCAGCACCACGGCGATGCGGTCGGCTTCGAACTCGGCGTTCTTGTCGAGCGAGCGCGAGATGATTTCCGCGCCGCTGCCGATCAGGTTGTGAATTTTTTCGTTGCCACCCACCTGTTTCCCCAGCAGCTTTTCTCCCAGATCCACCAGCTGGCTTTGCTGCAGGATTTTCAGGTGGTGCTTGCGGATGACGTGGCCGATTTCGTGCGCCAGCACGCCCGCCAGTTCGGCTTCGTTGCCGAGCAGCCGGTACAGCCCGCGGGTGACGAAGATATAGCCGCCGGGCGCGGCAAAGGCATTGATGCCCTTCGACTCGATCACGCCGAAGTGCCAGGCGAGATCGGGCCGCTCGCTCTGGCTGGCGACCCAGCGGCCGACATTGTTGACGTATTTCTGCAGCTGCGGGTCTTTCACCAGCGGCGCGGCGCCGAGCAGGCTGCCGGCAATCTGGCGGCCGATGGCGGTTTCTTCCTCCTCGGAGTAGCCGCCCAGCCCCGCCGGCTTGCCCGGTTTTTGCAACTCGCCCGCGGCCTTTTTCAGCTCCTCGCCGAGATCGAAGCCGTGCGCCGCGCCGAGGCACAGCAGCAGCCCCAGCCCGGTCAGCCATCTGGCTAGCGCGCGGTTCATCGCAGATTATCCATTGGAATGCTCGTGCAAGGAGCGGCGCCCTCGCCGCGATTTTCGGCCGCAATCGCGCCGAGGGCGGCGCTCCCACAGCGGTGTTTTGGCTCTAATGGATAATCCGGGTTCATGGCTGCTCTCCCTGTGCCGGGTCGGGCAGGTAATCCAGCTTGCGCGCCGACAGTTTGCCCCTGGCGGCGAATTTTTTCGCCTCCGCCCGGCTGGTGAGGCTGGATTCCGCCAGCTTCAGTTCGGCCTCGTTGAATTTGGCGGCCTTGAGTTCTTCCTCGTTGAGGCCGCGGATGCCGGTGGTGGCGACCACCCGCCCGGTACCGGCCCGTCCCGAGGCGAGGCCGGCCAGCCCGGCGATTTCGCCGCCGGCCGAGGCCTTGTGCGCCTCGCCGCGGCGGATGCTGAGCATGCGCACCCAGCCGCTGCCCCGGGCGCTTTTTACCCGGAGCCAGCCGCCGTCCTTCTTCAGGATTTCCACCTTGTCGCCGGGGGCCAGCTTGCCGACGGTTTTGGCGTCGCGGAACGGTTCCGCTTTCAGCTCGTCCGCCTTGACCGCGGCGCCGCTCTCGCCGGCGTGGGCGGCCGGCGCCGCCAGCAGCAACGCGGCCAGCAGGATATGAAAACAGCCTGTCGTGTGCCTCATGATTTCCCTTTTTCCGTCTCTTTCCAGCGTAGCAGCGTTTCGGCGAACAGCGCGCGCCAGCTGGCGCGCGCCTCCTCTCCGCCGGTGATCGGCCCTTCGTGGACGAACCAGTCCGCGTCATTATCCGCAGTTGCGGCGTGTTTACGCAAGAGCGGTCCGATCGCCTGCGCTACCGCGTTGATGTCGCGGACGATGCGCAGCCGGCTGTCCTCGTCGTCCGCCGGGCGCAGCCAGGAAATCGCCAGGGTGTCCTCGAACAGGTTCCAGAAACCTTTTTGCCGGCCCTTCAGGATTTCCACGCTCTTTGTTGCGCTGCCACATTTTTCCAGTTGCCGGCGGATTCTTTCGCGCTCGGCTTCGTTCAGCGCGCCTGCCTGCCCGCCCAGGCGGATCAGCATCAGCACGCCGTGCAGCTCGCCGCTGCATTCCTGCGAAGCCCGCACCGCGCTTTTCTCCAGCGCCCTGCCGGTGGCGAAGGCGTACAGCCGGGCGAGGGTGAAGTAGGCCAGGCCGAGGGTGACCGGGCCGGTCAGGTTGATGTAGGTGGTGGTGAAGTTGATGCTGGCGTAGGAGATGGCCAGGAGAATGAACTGCGAAGCGCCGAACAGCCGGTCGAACTTGTCCTGCCCGATGTTGCGGTAGAAACCCCAGGCGGTCGCCCAGACGATGGCGAGCGTCAGCAGCAGGTAGGCGATGCGGGCATCGGGAAGGCGCAGGTAGTCGCCGTGCTTGAAATTGTCGATGGCGGTGGCGAGGATTTCCACGCCGGGGTGCATCCGGCTGAGCGGCGTCGGCTTGATGTCGAACAGGCTGGGCGCGGTCGAGCCGATGATCACGATCTTGCCGGTGAATTCGTCCGGCGGGCGGCGTTTGTTTTTGCTGGTCAGGTCGGCGAAAACGTCGCTGAAGCTCACCGAACGGTAGGTGAGGGGCGGGCCGCGCCAGTTGAGCAGCACCCGCTGCGCCTCGGGCTGGGGAAACTTCAGTTGCTGGGCGATGCGTAGCGGCAGCGAGGGAATTTTCCAGCCGTAATCGTCGCGGTAAACCGGGTACTGGCGGGCGATGCCGTCGGCGTCGGGATAGATGTTGTGCAGCCCGAGCCGGCCGCCCTCCAGCGCCGCCTTGAAGTGCGGCAGCACCATCGCCACCGTGGCATCGCGCTGCGCCTCGCTGCCCAGTGCAACCACGCCCGGGATCATGGCCGGCTTGATCTGGCTCAGGGAATCGTCTGCCGGATCGAGCCGCAGCATCGGGAAAAAAGTGTTGCCGGTGGCGGCGATGGCGGCGTCGAAATAGGCGTCGCTGTCCGGGTTGTACACGTCCGGGTCGCTGAACAGGATGTCGAACACGATGGCTTTTGGCCGCTGCTTTTCGATCTGTTCGACAAACTCTCCCAGCACCTGCCGCGGCCACGGCCAGCGCCCGTAGTCCTTCGCCATCGCGGCCAGGCTCGCCTCGTTGATGTCGACGATGACGATGTCCGGGTCGGGCTTGGGCACGACGACGCGGTAACGCACCATCATGTCGAACGCCGTCTGCTTCATGTCGGTGGCGAGGCGCAGAAACAGCGCGTCGGCCGTGATCAGGAGGGTGAATATTCCGGCCAGATAGAGGTAAAAGCCGCGCTTCCACTTTTTCGCCAGCAAGGCGGAAAGGCGGCTCAGGGCTCTTCTCAACCGGTGTGACAGGGGGGCGATCAGGTTCATGTCAGGCGGAGCTAATCAGGAGGCATCATTATCGCTGATTGTCCATTGGAATGCTCGTGCATGTAGGAGCGCCGCCCTCGGCGCGAATGCAGCTGAAAATCGCGGCGAGGGCGCCGCTCCCACAGTGGTGTTTTGGCTCTAATGGATAATCTGGATTTATGATGCACTAGCCCAGAAATGCCTCCCTTGAAGCAAGGTACTCGATTTCCTCGGGCGTGCTTTGCCGCCCGAGTAGGCTGTTGCGGTGAGGAAAACGACCGTATTTCCGGATCAGTTCCCGATGGTGTTGCGCAAAACGCAGGTTGCTTTCGAGCTTCGCCTCTTTGAACAGCCTGACTGAAAGATCCTGGTCGGCAAGGTTCTCGCTGTGCATCAACGGCATATACAGAAAGGCCAGGCGCTTTGCCGGCAAGCGCTGGTCGTAGCCTTTGCCGATAGCGTGTTTGGCGATTTCGACCGCCTGTTGCTCGGTTTTGAAGCTCTCTGCCCTGCCGCGAAACATGTTCAGCGGCAACTGGTCGAGCACGATGGCCAAGGCCAGACAGCCCTCGGGCGTTTCTTTCCACCCGTCGAGTTCCCCGCGGCGGCCCTGCGCCACAGCGCCTCGAATTTGTCCCGTATCTCGTCATCCAGCGCCGGCGTTGATGAAAACCAGCGGCCTTGCATCTCTTTCGAGTACCAGAAGTCGAGAATGTTGTGGGGAGTTGTTGGGGCTGGCATTTTTTCTGTTTTATCCGGGGGGCTATGCCGCGTTCCCGGCGGATTGCTACGCCAAAGACTCCAGAAATTCCAGCAACGCTTCGCGCTGGCGTGGCTGGAGGCGCGCGAAGGTATTCAACAGTCGCCGTTCTTCCGGCTGCATCCATTCATAGGCGGGCGCCGCTTCGGATACGTAAAGGGCGGGCGGCGGGCGCATCTCGCCGCGTCCGGTGGAAAGCCATTCGAACCCCACGTCGAGCAGTTTCGCCAGGCGCACCAGGTTCTTCATGTTGGGCGCCTTGCGTCCCGACTCCCATTCCGCCACCGAGGGTTGAGTGACGGACATGCGCCGCGCCAGTTCCGCCTGGCTCCACCCCCGCTCCCGCCGCGCCCGTTTGATGCGTTCCTTCATCATGGCGATCATTGTATCGGTATCGGCTATATCGCCTTAAATCGCAATCGGCTATTTCGAAACTATCGGCATTGGCTATAATCCGGTAAGCTGCACAATACACACGGGTTTGCCGGAAGCGTGGGAGCGGCCTTCAGGCCGCGAATATCGGGCGTAGGCGTCAACGTGTGAGTAAGCTGGAGCGTGACATGCTCACGCAATGAGTTGAAGGGGGCGAGCGTGGATCAAGAAAAGGTTTTTTGTCGATGCGTAGAGGGGCACTGTTTCCTGGAAAAAGATGCCGAATGGGCCAATCAAAATTATGCCCAGGCTTTGCATCCCAATGGGATTGTTCTCGACCGCACGTTGCTTGATACTCTTGATGCCGGGAGACTCCGCGAGAAAAGCGAATGGATGGATTCCCTGGGAGTGAATGGAATATGTCAGGTCTGTTGCAGACTCAAGACAGAGAAACCCTTCTGAAACGCGTAAGAGAAGCTCCGACTCGATTCAACCTAAAACCGCAGTTTCATCCACAGATTTACACAGATATTTCAATGCGTTGACTTCATTGCATGACTCACCCTGACGGTGGTGTGCGATTGACTTTCAACCAACTGATTCAGTGGGGTTTTATCTGTGTAAATCTGCGTCATCTGCGGATTATAGGTTTAATTCAGTTGGGTCGGGTTGACCCTGTTTCCCGCTAAAATTTCTCATGATTTCTTGCAAAAGAAACCCATGCCGCCTGGATTTGACGCGATTATTTCTTCCATGGCAAGCAGCCGGTTGTTACCATGGCGGCATGATACGGATTACTTCACAGCTCGCCATCGACGAGAACGAAATCGAACTGCAGTTCATCCGCGCCTCCGGGCCGGGCGGGCAGAACGTCAACAAGGTATCCACGGCGGTGCAGCTGCGCTTTGACGTGGCACGTTCCCCATCGCTGCCCGAGGATGTGCGAGCCCGCCTGATGAAGCTGGCGGGCAACCGCCTGACCAACGAGGGCGAGCTGCTGATCGAGGCAAAGCGCCACCGCACCCAGGAGCGCAACCGGCAGGACGCAATCACACGTCTGGTGGAGCTGATCCGTCACGCCACCGAGAAGCCCAAGCCGCGCATCGCCACCAAGCCGACCAAGGCATCGAAAAAACGCAGGCTGGAAACCAAGAAGCAACGTGGCGAGGTCAAGCGCGGGCGAGGAAAGGTCGAGGACTAGCCCTTCACCGGTACGCCCCAGTCGCCTTCGAAGAAACGCTCGCCCAGCGGCGTTCTGGCTCTTTCAGCCAGTTCCAGTTCTTTCAGCTCGTCATCGAGGACTTCCGGTTCGCCTTGGTAACCCACCGCGATCATCGCCATCAATGCGAATTCTTCGGGAATGTTGAAAGTGCTGCGCGTTTTATCCACGTCGAAGCCGCCCATCTGGTGCGCCATCAGTCCCGAGGCCACCGCTTGCAGGCACAAATTCTCGGCGGCAGCGCCGGTGTCGTACTGGCCCCAGCGGTTGGGGCTGCCATCTCGGCAGAACAGGCTGTTGGCGGTGCTCAGCAGCAGTACCGGGGCATTTTTCACCCAGTTCTGGTTCCATTCCCCGAGGCAGCCGAAGGCCTTCTGCCAGGCGGCCGCATCGCTGTTCCTGTCCCACACGATGAAGCGCCACGGCTCGTCGCCGAAGCAGGAGGGCGCCCAGCGCGCGGCTTCCAGCAGTGAAACGATCTGTTCGCGGCTGACCGGTTTGCTTGCGTCGAAGGCGCGGCAGCTCCAGCGCTTGGCGATGATGTCGTGAACGTCGACCTGGGTTGAGGCGGTTTTGGTTTGCATGGCTGTTCCTTGTTAAGAGAGAAACGGGTAGTCGGTATAGCCTTTTTCGTCGCCGCCGTAGAAGGTGCTCGGGTCGGGCGCGTTGAGCGGGGCGTTGCGGGCGAAGCGTTCCGGCAGGTCCGGGTTGGCGATGAACAATGCGCCGAAGGCGACCAGGTCGGCGTAACCCGAAGTCACAGCGGCTTCGGCGCGCGCCTGGTCGTAGCCGCCGTTGGCCATGTAGCGCCCCTTGAAGCAGCGGCGGAACCGGGCGAAATCGAAATCCGGCTTGGCCTCCTGCCCGAAGCTCAGTTCCATGCCGTGCAGGTAGGCCAGGTCGAAGGCATTCAGGGCGGAGGCCATGTAATCGAAGGTTTTTTGCGGATCGGAATCGCGCATGTCGTTGAAGCTGTTGATCGGCGAGAAGCGCACGCCGACCCGGTCTGCGCCCCACACGCCGGTGACCGCTTCGGTCACTTCCAGCAGCAGCCGGCTGCGGTTCTCCAGCGAGCCGCCGTAGACATCGGTGCGCCGGTTGGAGCCGTCGCGGATGAACTGGTCGAGCAGGTAGCCGTTCGCGGCATGGATTTCAACGCCGTCGAAGCCGGCCGCCACGCAGTTTTGCGCCGCCTGGCGGTAGTCAGCGACAATGCCCGGCAGCTCGGAAATTTCCAGCGCGCGCGGCGTGACCAGCGGCTGCCAGCCGTTAGGGGTGAAAGTCTGGCCGGCTGGCAGAATGGCGGAAGGGGCCACCGGCAGATTCCCGCCGGGCTGCAGCGAGGGATGCGACACCCGGCCGCAGTGCCAGAGCTGCAGGAAAATCCTGCCGCCGCGGCTGTGCACCGCCTCGGTGACCTGCTTCCAGCCGGCGATCTGCTCGGCGCTGTGGATGCCGGGCGTGGCCAGGTAGCCGACCGCAGTGGCGGAGATCTGAGCGCCTTCGGTGATGATCAGCCCGGTCGAGGCGCGCTGGCGGTAATACTCCACGTTCATCGCCTGGGGCGCGTTGCCGGCGCCGGCGCGATTGCGCGTCAGCGGGGCCATCACGATGCGGTTGGCGAGGGTGTATGGGCCCATTTGCAGCGGCGTGAAAAGAGAGGTGGTCATGTGATTTATTCCTTGGCTGATTGCTCTTTATTGAGTTTATCCCCGATTATCCATACTGTTGTGGGAGCGGCGCCAGCCCTCCCCTCAATCCCCTCCCGCGAGCGGGAGGGGAGACGATCGCCCCTTCCCCCGCAAGCGGGGGAAGGTTGGGATGGGGGTTGGCCGCGATTTGAGACCGCATTCGCGCCGGGGCGGCGCTCCTACATGTACAAAACCTGGATTTATGTTCAGGCCAGATCGAACAGCAATATTTCGGCGGAACTGTCGGATTTCAAGTGTAGCCCGGTTTCACCCTCGATGCGTGCGCCGTCGCCGGCCGCCATTTCCAGGCCGTTGAGGCTGGCGGCGCCGCGCGCCACGTGCAGGTAGGCGCGGCGGCCCGGCGGCAGGACATGCTCTGCCGGGTGCTCGGGGTCGACCAGGCCGGCGTAAATTTTTGCATCCTGGTGGATGGTGACCGAACCGTCGCTGCCGTCGGGCGAGGCGACCAGGCGCAGCCTGCCGAGCTTCTCGGCGGCGTCGAAAAACTTCTGCTCGTAGCTTGGCGTGAGGCCGCTTTTCTCCGGCATGATCCAGATTTGCAGCAGATGCACCTCCTCGCTGGGAGAGGCATTGAACTCGCTGTGGCGGATGCCGGTACCCGCGCTCATGCGCTGCACCTCGCCGGGGCGGATCACGGTGCCGTTGCCCATGCTGTCCCGGTGTTCCAGCGCCCCCGACAGGACATAGGTGACGATTTCCATGTCGCGGTGGGGGTGGGTGGGAAAGCCGGCGCCGGGTGCCACCCGGTCGTCGTTGATGACGCGCAGGCTGGAGTAGCCCATCTGCCTGGGATCGTAGTAGTCGGCGAAGGAGAACGTATGCCAGGTGTTCAGCCAGCCGTGGTCGGCATGGCCGCGTTCATGGGCTTTGCGGATGGTGATCATGGTTGCCTCCGGTTATTATTTGTTATGATCTGAAATGGGATTGAAACCCACGATATTCAAGATGCCAGAAGACAAACCCCCTACTCATTACCGAGGCCGCTTCGCTCCCTCGCCGACCGGTCCGCTGCATTTCGGCTCGCTGGTGGCGGCGGTCGGCAGTTTTCTCGAAGCGCGCAGCCGCGGCGGCGAGTGGCTGGTGCGGATGGAGGACCTCGATCTGCCCCGCGCCGTGCCCGGTGCGGCGGACGACATCCTGCGCGCGCTCGACGCCTTCGGCCTGCACTGGGACGGGGAGGTGATGGTCCAGAGGGCCCGCAACGAGGCCTATCGCGCCGCCCTGGCCGAGCTGGAAAAGCTTGGCGCAGTCTACCCCTGCGCCTGCACCCGCAAGGAGATCGCCGATTCCGCCCTCGGTGGGATCGATGGCCCGGTTTACCCCGGCATTTGCCGTGCCGGCTTGCCGGAAGGCCGTTCAGGCCGGGCCATGAGAGTGCGTACCGACTTGAACCCGGTCGGCTTCGACGACGCGCTGCAGGGGCGCATCAGCCAGATTCTGGAAACGGAGGTGGGCGATTTCGTCGTCCGCCGTGCCGACGGCCTGTTCGCTTATCAGCTTGCGGTGGTGGTGGACGATGCAGAGCAAGCGATCACTCACGTCGTGCGCGGCGCCGATCTGCTCGATTCCACCCCGCGCCAGATCTACCTGCAAAAACTGTTGAGTCTGCCTGCCCCGGCTTACCTGCACCTGCCGGTTGCGGTGAATGAACGCGGCGAAAAGCTCAGCAAGCAGACGCTGGCGCCGGCGGTAAGCCGAGCCAACCCGGTGGCGCAGTTGTGCGAAGTGCTGGCATTCCTCAACCAGGCGCCGCCAGAGGAACTGAAGGACGCCGATCTGGATGATTTCTGGAAGTGGGCGGTCGCTCACTGGGATGCGGACCGGCTGCCGGCGGTCAGGACCAGGCCGCTATCCGGCGTAAAGGCGCCTGGGTAACCGCAAGGATTTACAAGGAAAAGTGATCGGGCGGTTCGCCACCCGTTCAGGATGCCCTGGTCAGGAAATATTCCGCGTTCATGGCTTGATTTGGCGTCTTTGCGGCCTTATTTACAAAACAGGAAATCTTGCCACGCAGCATGGATAACACAGGGAACCCGGTCGGCTTGCCTGCGGCTACAGGCCCGTTATAATCCACTTATCATCAGGACACAGTCAGGAGCGGCACATGCCTTATTTCGTTTATAAAATCACCCCCCCCTTCAAGCAGCTGGAGAAGATCGATTCCTTCCCCAATTTCAAGGAGGCCAGCACTTTTGCCAAATCCGTGCGCGCCGGCATGGCGGAGACCGATACTTACGCGGTCAAGGTGATTTTCGCCGAGAACGAACTGCAAGCCGAAGACCTGCTGAACCAGGTGCGTGAGCCGGAACCGATGACCGGCGAGGATTATTAAGTAATCGACGGATCCGGCGTCGTGGACGAGCGCGCTTTTCAGGATGCCTACCGGGCGACCAATCCGCTCGCCTGTCCGTTCGAAAAGGCGATCCTGATCTGCCGGTGTACTTGCCGTGAAGCCAGGCGCGTCAATATCGCGGAGCGGGATACCGTGAACTGCCTTGACGCCCAGGCGCAGGGGGATTGTTCGTTGCTGGTCGGGATGCTGCGGCACAACGCGGCGTTCGCCCTCAAGCTGACCCATGCCGATGCGGTGCTGCCCCATGCCAAGTATGTGAAAGTGCAATGCGGCGGACTGCTGGGGCTGCAGGCCGCGCTGCGGCCGGAGCAGGCCGGGGAGGCGCGGGTGGAGGATATCCGTGGTCTGGTGCTGGAGGCGCAGGAGCGGTTCGGCGGCTTGCAGGAGCTGCCCTACAGCGAGATCGTCAGAGGCATTGCCGGATTCGAGTTCAGGCGCAGGCCCGGGCCGAAATAGGCATTTACCAGCAGGTGCCGCCTTCCTGATAGACGGCCATGATGGACTTGAGCTCATGCAGAACCGCCTGGCGTTCGCCCTCGTTGAGTTCCTGCATCTCTGCCATGGGCTCGCCCCGCTCCAGGGCGAGAACAATCAGGGAAACTTCCTTGCAGCCTTTCTGGCACAGAACTTCGATGCAATGGGCGATTTTGGATTGGTCCATATTCAAGGCGTTGAGGTCAAGGCTGTACAATGACACGATTTTAAAGCAAATGCATTTTTGCCACGAGGAATAATTTGAAGCAATCTGACAGTCTGCAACGTTTCGTGTTCGAGCACGCCGCAGTGCGCGGAGAGATCATTCATCTGGATGCGACCTGGAAGGCCGTGCTGGATCGGCGCGATTACCCGCCGGCGTTGCGCACCGTGCTCGGCGAGCTGATGGCGGCAGCGGCGCTGCTTTCCGCCACACTTAAATTTTCGGGCTCTCTGATCATGCAAATTCAGGGAGGCGGGCCGGTCAGGCTGCTGATCGTGGAATGCGGCGCCGACCTGACCATGCGGGCCATGGCTCATTGGGATGGCGATCTGGCCGAAGGCGCTGCCCTGTCCGAGCTGGTGGGCGAGGGGCGGTTCGTGATCACCATCGACCCGAAGAAGGGACGGCAGACTTATCAGGGCATTGTCGACCTTGAGGGCGGCAGCGTGGCGGCCGTGCTGGAAAACTACATGCAGCGCTCCGAGCAGCTCGATACGCGGATCTGGCTTGCCTCCGACAGCCACGGCGCGGCGGGCATGCTGCTGCAAAAAATGCCCGACGGCCCGGAGGCCGATATGGATGCCTGGAACCGCGCAGCTCTTCTCGGCGCCACCGTCAAGCCGCGGGAACTGCTCGATTTGCCGGCACGCGAGATCATCCGCCGCCTGTTCCATGAGGAAGACATCCGCCTGTTCGACAGCACGCCGGTGCATTTCGGCTGCACCTGCTCGCGCGAGCGGGTGGCCAATACCTTGCGCATGCTGGGCCACGACGAAGTCCGTTCCCTGCTGGATGAAACCGGCTACGTCGAGGCCGACTGCGAGTTCTGCAATCACCATTACGTGTTCGATGCGGTGGATGCGGAGCAGATCTTCGCCAGCGATGTCGCCGGCCCGGCCAGCCACACCCGGCACTGAGAGATTGTGAAAAAATCGACAGCCCACCGCAGAGGCGCGGAGACGCAGAGTAAACTTATTTTTCTCAATGTTTTTCTCTGCGAAACTCCGCGCCTCCGCGTCTCTGCGGTAGGTGTTCAGGCATTTTTTCACGGCCTCATGATATGACTGCGGCCCGGAAAGCCATCATCCTCGGCGCGGCGGGGCGCGACTTCCACAATTTCAACGTGTTTTTCCGCGACCATGGCGGTTACGAGGTGGTCGCCTTCACCGCCGCCCAGATTCCCTACATCGAGCATCGCACCTATCCCGCTGCACTGGCGGGGCCGCGCTATCCGTCCGGCATCCCGATTTTCCCGGAAAGCGAACTGCCCGACCTGATCCGCCGTTTCGGCGTGCAGGACGTGTTTTTCGCCTACAGCGACGTGCGCCACGAGCAGGTGATGCACCTCGCCGCGCTGGCCTTCTCCTGCGGCGCCTCGTTTCACCTGCTCGGGCCGAACGACACCATGCTCCAGGCCGGCAAGCCGGTGATCGCGGTGGTTGCGGCGCGTACCGGCGCGGGCAAGAGTACGGTCACGCGCTATCTGCGCGCGGCGCTTGCCGCGTCGGGCATGAAGGCGGTGGCGGTGCGCCACCCGATGCCCTACGGCCGCTTCGACAAAGCGGTCGAGCGCTATGCCACGACGGAGGACGTGATTCGCTCCGGCATCACCGTCGAGGAAATGGAGGAATACCAGCAGCATGTCGACGAGGGCGGCGTGGTGTTCGCCGGCGTGGACTACGGCCAGGTGCTGGCCTGCGCCGAGGCCGAGGGAGATATCATCCTGTGGGACGGCGGCAACAACGACATGGCTTTTTATCGCCCGGATCTCACCATTGCCGTGCTAGACCCGCTGCGGCCGGGAGAGGAAGCGGGGTATTTCCCGGGCGAGGCCAACGTCCGCGCGGCGGACCTCATCGTGATCAACAAGGTCAATGCCGCATCCGGGGCCAGTGTCGAGCGCGCCAGGGCGGCCGCGCAGGCGCTCAACCCCGCCGCGCCGGTGGTGTTGATGGCCTCGCAAGCGACGCTGGACCGGCCGGAGCTGGTGCGCGGCAAAAATGTGCTGGTAGTGGAGGACGGCCCATCGGTGACGCACGGCGGCCTGCCCGAGGCGGTGGGAGCCTGGGCGGCGCGCCGCCTCGGTGCGAATCTGGTGGATCCTCGCCCCTACGCCGTCGGCTCGCTGCGCGAGGTGTATGAGAAATATCCGCAGCTGGGGTCGGTGCTGCCCGCCCTGGGTTACAGCGCCGGGCAGTTGGAGGAACTGCGTCTATCCATCGATCGGGTGCCGTGCGACGCGGTGGTGCTGGGTACACCGGCCAATCTGGCCATGGTGGTGGGGATAACCAAACCGGTGGCGCGGGTCAGGTTCGTGGCAGAAGACGTATCGCACCCCACGTTGCAGGCGCTGGTCCTGGAGCGAATCAAGGTGACTGGCGGCGCAGCTTGAGAATATGATGAACGAAGACAGCACGAAATTACGCATCGACAAATGGCTGTGGGCGGCGCGGTTTTTCAAGACGCGCTCGCTGGCGGCGGAGGCGGTCGAAGGCGGCAAGGCGCATCTCAACGGGGTGCGCGTCAAGCCGGCGAAAACCGTCAGCATCGGCGACACGCTCGAAGTCAGAATAGGTCCGTTCCAGTTCATCGTCGTCGTATGCGGCCTTTCCTCACGCCGCGGCCCGGCCAGCGAGGCGACGAAACTTTACCAGGAAACCGGGGAAAGCCGCTCTGCGCGCGAGGCGCTGGCGGCGCAGTTGAAGGCGGAGGCCATTCATGGCGAGGAGCGCCAAGGCCGCCCCACCAAGCGCGACTGGCGCCACATCGTCCGCTTTACCGGCGGCTAGAGACTTCGGTACTTATTTCAGGATCATGGCGTTATGCGGTTTTGACGTGGTTGCTGCTATTTGGCAACGATCCGGCTGAAGAAAAACATATAGCCCTGTTGAGTGACTTCACTGTACCTGAGATTAACGGAGGCACCATCGGCGGTTCCCCACATATAGCTCGTCCCACCGCTGCCGATCCTGGCGGCTTCTCCATAGGTCGCCAAAAGGTGGGTTTTGGCTTTTTCGAAATTCGCCCTGCCTTCGAATTCAATCAGCACGGAATAGAATTTTCCCTTGTAAAAACCGTAGGAAAGCCGCTTCAGTTCTGCCTCGCCGAGGTTCAGTGGGTCGCCGGCCCGGCGGTAGTATTTCACCTGTCCGGAGTCGTCGGCAACGACCATGCCGCTCAATCCTGACAGCGGCGCTCCCCAAGTGATGCCGCGGAAACCGTTCGGCGCTTCAACAGTCCAACCCAATAGAGGGAATAAGAAAGAAAGCACAAACAGAAGCAGGTAGGGAGCGGTGCGCTTGTACATGGCAATTCCTTTATCGGGGAGGGAATAAACAATTAGGCGCATGATGGCCGGAAAAGTTTCCGCCGGGGCCGGACGGGCAATATATGGGTCACAGGGAGTGTCTATACTGGGGTGAAGGCGATGCTTTCGAGCTGGGCGAAAGAGGCGAAATAGGATGATTACTACGCGCAATGACCATCGGGTAGACCCCGTGTGCGGAGCGGAGGTGCCTGCCCACCAGAATGAAACTGTCTATCTGGGAATCCATTATGCGTTCTGTTCGCAACAATGCCGGGACCGCTTTGTCGCGCATCCCCACCTGTATGTGGGCTTGCCGGGACGCAAGGCGCCGAAGCAGGAGGGTATGGAGGTTCTGAAGCGCCGCCGCTTGCATCTGGCCCCTGCGCTTTCTCCCGGCCAGGCCTTGCTCCTGAGCGACGCGCTGGCGGCCATGACGGGCGTGAAGAAGGTTTTTGCCGAGGGCGACAAGGTGGAGATCACCTACGATCTGCTGCAGGTGACGGCCGAACAAATCGAGGCGAAAATCGCCGAGATATGCCTTTGTCTGGGGGATGGCTGGGCGGAACGTGTCCGCCTCGCATTCGTCCATTATCAGGAAGAATGCGAGGTGGGTAACCTGGAAGTTCAAGAGCCGCATGTTTACGGCGGCGGGCACTAGCCCGTTGCAAACAATCGGCGGCGCGGCTGAAAGCGCCTAGAAAATCTCCCGTGTTTCCAGGAACTTGATCTCGGGAAACCGTTCCTGGGTCAGGTTTAGGTTGACCCGGTTAGGCGCCAGGTAGACATAATCGTCGGCGCCATCCAGCGCGACATTGAAGCCGTGCTTGTCGGCGAGCTTTTTCAATTCCAACTCCGGGCCGCGCAGCCAGCGCGCGGTGGCGACATCGTAAGGCTCGAACAGCACGTCAACCCCATATTCGAATTGCAGGCGGTGCGCCACCACGTCGAACTGCAACATGCCGACCGCGCCCAGGATCAGGTCGTTGCTGGCGATTGGCCGGAACAGCTGGGTTGCGCCTTCTTCCGCCAATTGATGCAGGCCCTTCTGCAACTGCTTCATCTTCAGCGGGTTCCTGATCCGGGCGCGGCGGAAAATTTCCGGCGCAAAGGATGGAATCCCGGTGAATTTCAGGTCCTCGCCTTCGCTGAAGGCGTCTCCCAGCTTGATCGTGCCGTGGTTGGGGATGCCGATGATGTCGCCGGCGTAGGCCTCGTCGGCGGTATTGCGGTCCTGCGCCATGAAGGTGATGGCGTTGCTCACCGTGAACAGTTTGCCGCTCGCCACCTGCTTGAGTTTCATGCCGCGGTCGAAGCGCCCGGAGCAGATGCGGATGAAGGCAATGCGGTCGCGGTGCTTGGGGTCCATGTTGGCCTGGATCTTGAACACGAAGCCGCTGAATTTGGCTTCGTCGGGTTCCACCGCGCGGCTTTGCGCAGGGCGCGCCAGGGGCGCGGGGGAGAGCTCGACGATCGCGTCCAGCAAGGATTGCACGCCGAAGTTGTTCATCGCCGAGCCGAAGAACACCGGCGTCTGCTTGCCGGCGAGGTAGGCCTCGCGGTCGAAGGTGTGGGAGGCGCCGCGCACCAGTTCGATGTCGATGCGCAGTTCGTCGGCCTGGTCGCCGATCAGCTCGTCCAGGCGCGGGTTGTTGATGCCCTGGATGGTTTCCGAGGTGCCTTTCTCGGCATTCGGGTCGAACACCGAAACGACATCGTTGTAAAGGTGGTAGGTGCCGCGGAAGCGCTTGCCCATGCCGATCGGCCAGGTCATCGGCGCGCACTGGATTTGCAGCACCGACTCGATTTCGTCGAGCAGGTCGATCGGTTCCTTGCCTTCGCGGTCGAGCTTGTTGATGAAGGTGAGAATGGGTGTGTCGCGCAGGCGGCAGACGTTGAGCAGCTTGATGGTCTGTGCCTCGACGCCGTTCACCGAGTCGATCACCATCACCGCCGAATCCACCGCCGTCAGGGTGCGGTAGGTATCCTCGGAAAAATCCTCGTGGCCGGGGGTGTCGAGCAGGTTGACGATGCAGTCGCGGTAAGGGAATTGCATCACCGACGAGGTCACCGAAATGCCGCGCTGCTTCTCCAGCTCCATCCAGTCCGAAACCGCGTGGCGGTCGGACTTGCGCGCGCGCACCGCACCCGCCATCTGGATCGCTCCGCCGAACCAGAGCATTTTCTCGGTCAACGTGGTTTTGCCGGCATCGGGATGGGAAATGATGGCGAAGGTGCGGCGGCGGCGGATTTCTTCTTGCAGGGTCATGGGCAACAGGCTGTTTTGGAAAGTAAAAGAGGCGGAATTATAGCGTTTTATCGGGTTGATAGACAGTCCGCATAGGACTATATTTCAAGCCGGGAGTTCAGAGTATTTTGTGATGCGTTACTTGGTACGGCGGGCTGCTCGCGGTCGATCCAGGGTGTGCTGGGTGCGGGCAGTGCCTCTGCCGGTTTCGGGGCGGCTGTTTCCAGCCTGCGTGCGGCCCGTTCCCACCGGCTGCCAGGCCGGCACCAGGTGCTTCTTGCTGGCGCCGATCAGGTCGGTGCGGCCCATTTGCTTGAGCGCCTCGCGCAGGAGCGGCCAGTTTTCGGGATCATGGTAGCGCAAGAAGGCCTTGTGCAGCCGCCTTGCCCTGGCGCTTTTCGGGATCGCCACTTCTTCGCCTGTGCGGCTGACCTTGCGCAGCGGGTTCCTGCCAGTGTGGTACATGGCGGAGGCCATCGCCATCGGCGTGGGGGTGAAGTTCTGCACCTGGTCCAGGCGGAAACTGTTGGCCTTGAGCCACTGCGCCAGCTCCAGCATGTCCTCGTCGGTGGTGCCGGGGTGGGCGGAGATGAAGTAGGGGATCAGGTACTGTTCCTTGCCGGCTTCCCTGGAAAACTTCTCGAACAGCTCCTTGAACTTGTAGTACGCCCCCATGCCCGGCTTCATCATCTTCGATAAGGGTCCTTCGGCGATGTGCTCGGGCGCGATCTTGAGATAGCCGCCGACATGGTGGCTGACCAGTTCGCGGACGTATTCCGGCGACTTCACCGCGAGGTCGTAGCGCACGCCCGAGCCGATCAGGATCTTCTTGATGCCGGGCAGGGTGCGCGCCTTGCGGTAGAGCTGGATCAGCGGGCCGTGGTCGGTGCCCATGTTTTCGCAGATGTCCGGGAAGACGCAGCTAAGCCTCCGGCAGGAGGACTCGATCCTGGGGTCGCGGCATTTCAACCGGTACATGTTGGCGGTGGGGCCGCCCAGGTCGGAGATGATGCCGGTGAAGCCCGGCGTCTTGTCGCGGATTTCCTCCACTTCATGCAGGATCGAGGCTTCCGAGCGGTTCTGGATGATCCGCCCCTCGTGCTCGGTGATCGAGCAGAAGGTGCAGCCGCCGAAGCAGCCGCGCATGATGTTGACCGAGAAGCGGATCATTTCGTAGGCCGGAATTTTCGCCTCGCCGTAGGCCGGGTGTGGGCGGCGGTTATAGGGCAGGTCAAAGACGCCATCCATCTCCTCGGTGGTGAGCGGGATCGGCGGCGGGTTGATCCACACGTCGCGGTCGCCGTGCGCCTGCACCAGCACGCGGGCGTTGCCGGGATTGGCTTCGAGATGCAACACGCGGTTGGCGTGAGCGTACAGGACGGGGTCATCCCGCACCTGTTCGAATGAGGGCAGCCGGACCACGCCCTGGGTGCGATCCGGCTTTTTCGGCGGGTGAAACTGCACCGTCTGCGTTTCGCCTTCGGTTGCACAGGTGGCTGCGGACGTTTCTGCGTAAGGATTAACGTGCGCCGCCACCTTGCCCGGCGTGTCCACCGAGGTCGAATCGATGACGTGGCGGCTTTCGGGAATGCCCTTGAGCAAAATGGCCGTGCCGCGCAGGTCGGTGATGCTGGCGATGGGTTCGCCCTTGGCCAGACGGTGGGCCAGCTCCACCAGCGCCCGTTCGGCATTGCCGTAGAGCAGGATATCGGCCTTGGAATCCGGCAGGATGGAGCGGCGTACCTTGTCCGACCAGTAGTCGAAGTGGGCGATGCGGCGAAGTGATGCCTCGATGCCGCCGATCACCACCGGCACGTCGGCGTAGGCCTCGCGGCAGCGCTGCGAATAGACGATCACCGCCCGGTCGGGGCGTTTGTTGCCTTCCGCGTTGGCGGTGTAGGCATCGTCGGAGCGGATCTTGCGGTCGGCGGTGTAGCGGTTGACCATCGAATCCATGTTGCCGGCCGTGACGCCGTAAAACAGGTTGGGTTTGCCCAGCGCCTTGAAGGCGGCCGGGCTGTGCCAGTCGGGCTGGCTGATAATGCCGACACGGAAGCCCTGCGCCTCCAGCAGCCGCCCGACCAGCGCCATGCCGAAGCTGGGGTGGTCGATATAGGCGTCACCGGTGACCAGGACGATGTCACAGCTGTCCCAGCCGAGAGCATCCATCTCGGCGCGCGACATCGGCAGCACGGGTGCGGTGCCGAAGCGCCTGGCCCAGTATTTGCGATGGGAAAAGATGTTGCGGGCGGTTTCCATGGGGAGCCTATTCTACGCGATAGGCTATCGACACGCGAACCGGCGGAATGTTCCGCAGTCAGTCGTAGCGCAGGAAATTTTCCGCCACAGTGTCCTGGCCGTAACGGATGATCAGGGTTTCGATTTCTTCCTGCAGGGTTTCGTCTTCGTCCGGGTCGATGATGCCATCCCCGACCAGGCGCGCGACTAGTCCATGCAGCATGGCATCCCGCACCATGCCCAGAGTCGGCGGGGTGCTGGCGCCGGTGTTCATCAATGCCGAGATGATGCGAGTCAGGCTTTCGCTGGCCTTGACGGTGACGAAATCGATGGCGGGGGCATCGTCCCCGAATTGCTCGATCAGGTCATCGATTTCCTCAAAGAGTGAACGGTTCTGGTCGAAATGCAGGCGATCGGCTTCGAACTGTTCGCCGTCCGTCGTTCTGGATACAATCTCCCGAACCGAGCCGAGTGTAGGTGCTTCGTCGGCATCCGGGTCGTTGACTGCGGCTTCCAGAATTTGCGACAACTTATCGCTCACGCTGCAGGCGATATCGATAAACGGCTTCATGCTCACCTCTTGTAGGAAGTTCCCTTTATTTTCATTGTAGGACAATCCAGGGCATTGCGATGAGCCGGTTATCTGTTTGGTGAACGTTGCCAGCAGGGATATAAAAAATTGCGGCAAAACGACCTATAGAAGATCGGAAAGCCTGTTCAGCAGCCGAATCAGAGGCTCTGGCCTCATCAAGACGAGGCTTATGGATCGAGAAAACCCCTGTAGCCCCATGGGTTTTTAGGGGTAAAGAACACTTCTTTACCCCTCGCGCAGCGCCTGATTATTTGAAACGGGAGGTGATATGATCGAGCGCTTTTCGCATCTCTTCCCAAGCCTTTTCCGTTCCACCTTTCAGATCTTCCCAGGCGCCTTCCGTGCGCTGCCGCAACTCCAACACCTTAGTGCGGGCCAGATCACGTTTGCTTGCAAGGATTTCAAGCTGTTTCTCATAGTCGGCCCGGATCTCGGCCTTTGCTTCTTGCGCTTTAGATTTCAACTCTTCGAGTTTGGCGTCCCATTCCTTGAGCTGCGCTTCAAGCTTTTGTTGAAATGCCTGTTTCTCGGTCATTTGACGTTCCTTACCCGGCCATTGAATCATGCGGTCGATTTCCGCCTCGGCCTCCAGCCAGTCGAGCGCGGGATCGCCTCCGACAAAGCCGTGCTTTTCAGCGCGAAAATATGCCGCTTCGGTAATCATTTGATAGCGTTGTTCGGGGGGGACGGACATTTTCTGCTCGATCGCAGAGGGTGCCGGTTGGGATTTTTTGGCGGCAGCGGACTTGGGGGCTGAGGCGCTTGGCGCTTTCCTGGCTTCGGATTTGGATTTGACTGCGGGCATGGCGATCACTCCTGGCTGACAAAACAAAAGGAAACGGACCCTTTCTCAGTTTGAGAAGGGAACGATGGACCTGATCATTTTGTATAGCACAAGTCATGGGGGTTGTCAGGAGCCGTCGCCAATACATGACACATTTTGCGCATGTGCTATAAGTTAAGAATTGCGACAACTCCAACAGATAGTATCCAATAGGGGAACATGCAACCATGAATCGACAAAGAATCGAATCCCTGAGCGAAGCCGCAGCTACCAAACGCCATTTTCCTCCCTTGCAATACAGGCCAAACCGGTCTGGCGGCAGCGTATACTTGCTGGAAAAATGGCTGTTGGCCAAGATACTCGAACTGATGGGCTCGCCCGCTGTACGCTTCGTGCTTTGGGACGGGCAGGAAGTCGCCCTTTCGTCGGCAACGGCGGTCTCACGGGTGAGCATTCGAGACCGGGACGCCTTGCTCAAGCTGGTCGCTAATCCGTGTTTGCAGTTCGGTGAATTGTACTGCGCCGGCCGGGTCGATGTAGAAGGCAACCTGGTGGAATTCCTGGAAACCCTCTACCAGTCCCGTTCCCGAGCCCCCACGGGCGGATTGCGGCAAGCCGTACTCGACTGGGTCAACCGCCCGAGCCCCAACAGCCTGCTGCGCGCGCGGGAAAACATTCACCACCATTACGACATCGGCAACGATTTCTACAAGCTTTGGCTGGACCCGCAGTTGTTGTATACCTGTGCCTATTTCCCCTCCGGGTCGACGACCCTGGAGCAGGCGCAAGTTGCCAAGATGGACCACATCTGCCGCAAACTGCAGCTCAAGCCGGGCGATCAGGTCGTTGAAGCCGGCTGCGGCTGGGGCGCTCTCGCACTCCACATGGCCAGGCACTATGGTGTGCGGGTAAGCGCTTACAACATCGCCAAAGAGCAACTCGCCTATGCGCGGGAGCGGGCGAGGCACGAAGGCCTGGACGGGCACATCGAGTACATCGAAGGCGACTACCGCGAGATCGCCGGCGAATTCGATGCCTTCGTCTCGGTCGGCATGCTCGAGCACGTAGGTGTCGAGCACTACCGGATGTTAGGCGACGTGATCGACCGCTGCCTCAAACAGAATGGCCGCGGCCTGATCCACACCATTGGGGTGAACCAACCCTCCCTGCTGAATCCATGGATCGAACGGACCATTTTCCCGGGCGCTCACCCCCCGAGTCTTGGCGAAATGATGAAAATATTTGAGCCGGCGAATTTTTCCATCCTGGACGTGGAAAACCTGCGCCTGCACTATGCCAGGACGCTGGAGCACTGGCTGCATCGTTACGAAGCGGCGGTGCCGCAAGTTGACGAGATGTTCGGCGAATCGTTCGTGCGGGCGTGGCGCCTGTATCTGTCTGGATCTCTGAGCGCCTTCACAGCCGGCGAACTGCAATTGTTTCAAGTGGTGTTCACCCGTGCCGCCAATAACGATATCCCTTGGACCCGGGAACACCTTTATGCCCATGGCCGAGGCGATGGAAAGCTGTGATGTGCTGATAGTGGGGGGTGGGCCTGCGGGTTCCACCTGCGCCTGGAAGTTGCGCCGCCACGGCCTGGACGTGCTGGTACTGGACTCCATGACCTTTCCCAGGGACAAGGTATGCGCTGGCTGGATCACCCCCGCCGTGCTCGACGCCCTGCAGATCGAGCGCGCTGATTATGCCGCCGGCAGGGTACTGCAACCGATCACCGGGTTCAGCACCGGGGTCATCGATGGCGCCGAGGTGGAAACACGCTACCGGAGCGATGTGAGCTACGGCATCCGCCGTTACGAGTTCGACCATTATCTGCTCCAGCGCTCGGGGGCACGCCTGCGCTTGGGAGAGCCGTTGCGCTCCCTGGAACGGAGCAACGGGGGCTGGATCGCCAATGGCGCAATTCAGGCCTCGATGCTGGTCGGCGCCGGGGGGCATTCCTGTCCGGTGGCGCGGTTTCTCGGCGCGCAGCTCGGCGCGCAACAGTCCCTCGTCGTGGCACAGGAGGCCGAATTCCCGCTTGATGCCGCACAAGCGAAAGCATGCCAGGTGCTGCCGCACACCCCGGAGCTATTTTTCTGCCAGGATCTCAAGGGATATGGGTGGTGCTTCCGCAAGGGGGGCTATCTCAACATCGGTCTGGGGCGGAATGAAAGCCACCACCTATCGGAGCACTTGGCGGCTTTCCTCGATTTCCTGAAACGACGCGGCAAGCTTCCTGTCGGTATCCCGAAAGAATTCCGTGGGCACGCCTATTTGCTTCACGGCCACGGCGCACGCAAGCCCATCGACAATGGGGTGCTGCTAATCGGCGATGCGGCGGGTTTGGCCTGCCCGCAAAGCGGCGAAGGCATCCGCCCGGCGGTGGAATCCGCCCTGCTGGCGGCGGAGACGATTATCGAAGCGGATGGGGATTACCGGCAAGCGCGCCTCGCGCCCTACCCGCAGCGCTTGCGGGAGCGCTTCGGTCCCGTCCGATCCGCTGGCGCGAGCCTATTGCCGCAGCAGCTGCAGCGTTTCATCGGCGGCAAGCTGCTAAGCAATGCATGGTTCACCCGGCACGTGGTGCTTGACCGCTGGTTCCTCCACGCTCAGCAACCTCCGCTGCGAATTTACTGATCCCGGCACCAGGCCGCTGCTGGGAAAACTTTGCATTTCCCCCGCAGCCTGCTTTAATTAAGGAAGCGCTGATTAAATGGCAAATCGTCATTCCGGCGAAGGCCGGAATCTAGAAAATTCAAAGCACTGGACACCGGCTTTCGCCGGTGCGACGAATAAATCAGCGGTTCCTTAAGATTGTCCTGGCTCAGTAAAGGTGAGAACGCTGGCCGTGTTGCGCATTTTGGACTATGGAGAATGTTCATGAAGTTTGGCGAAGAACTGGTACAACAGGTTTGGGAGAAAGCCAGGGGTAATTTTGACGTGGATTCGGGCCTCTGGCGTGAGGATGAATGTGGCGCATGGATAAGCCGAAACCAATATGGACATCAGAATTCCGATTTCGGGTGGAGGATTGAAAACGTTTCGGCCGGGGGGGCAGACATCCTGGAGAATCTGCGTGCGTTTCATCACGGCAACTCATTCGACCGGACCAGCGGGCATCCGAAATGCCACGTTACGGCTGACCGAACAGGGCTGGCCTCATCAGAGCGCATTTTCCAGCCACGCAACAAGAACGTCTAAATCCGTTGCCGGTGGCGATTTGAGTTTTTAAGGTTCATGTCATGGCTGCATGGTTCGCTTGATGAGCGTACGCAGCTCGGCAAGCGGGCGGGAGTTGAGCACGTCCTGCTTCTCCAGCCAGCCGCGCCGCGCCTGGCCTACCCCGAAGTGCAGGTTGGCGAAATCGAAGGTGCTGTGTGCGTCCGAATTGATGCTGATCAGCACGCCCTCCTCCTTCGCCATCTGGCAATAGGTGTCGAGCAGATCGAGGCGCTCGGGGTGCGCATTGAGTTCAAGGAAGCAGCCGCGTTTTTTGGCCTGGCGAATAATGCGCAGCATATCGACGTCATAAGGCTCGCGCTTTTCTATGAGCCGCCCTGTAGGGTGGGCGAGCAGGGTGAAACAGGGGTGCTCCATTGCGCGCAGAATGCGCTCCGTCTGCCTTGCGCGAGACAGGTCGAATTTGCTGTGCACCGCGCCCACGACCAGGTCGAGCCGCGCCAGCACGTTGTCCGGCAGATCGAGGCTGCCGTCTTCGAGGATATCCACCTCAATGCCTTTGAGCAGGGTAATACCCGTAAGCTGCTCATTGAGTGCGTCGATCTCGTCGCACTGGCGTGCAAGGCGCAGCGGGTCGAGGCCGTGGGCCACGGTGAGGCGGCGCGAGTGCTCGGTGATGGCGAGATATTCAAAGCCCTGTGCCTGAGCTGCCAGCGCCATTTCGCGCAAGGTATTACGGCCGTCGGTGGCCCTGGTGTGGACGTGAAGGTCGCCGCGTAAGTCAGCCAGTTCCACCAACTGCGGCAGCCGCCCCGCATGTGCCGCCTCGATCTCGCCGCGGTCTTCACGCAATTCGGGCGGGATGTAAGGCAGCCCGACAGCACGATAGACGGATTCCTCGTTCTCGCCGGCGATACGGGCTTCACCCCGGTACACCCCGTATTCGTTGACCTTCAATCCGTGCTTCTGGGCGATGCGACGGATGGCGATGTTGTGCGCCTTGGAACCGGTAAAGTATTGCAGCGCCGCACCGTAACTTTCTTCGGCCACT
The DNA here is from genome assembly GCA_031426955.1 of Sulfuricella sp. GTDB lineage: Bacteria > Pseudomonadota > Gammaproteobacteria > Burkholderiales > Sulfuricellaceae > Sulfuricella. Next base: position 19,160 of record JASJPA010000031.1, on the reverse strand, counting down.
ACGCGCAAATCAACCTGCAGGCCACACTTGAGCATGACGCTGGCACGCTTGGCGCCGGCCGAGAGGACTTCCGCCACTTCATCATAGGCGGTAAAGCGCTGCATGACCGGGCTATCCGGCATTGCGGTGGCGAGGATGTCGAGGTCGCCCACGGTTTCGCGCATGCGGCGGAAACTGCCGGCTATCGTCACTTGTTTTACCCCCGACACTGCCGCGAGGTAGGTGCGCAATGCCTCGGCATATTGTGCGGCAACTGCCAGCTTGAAGCGGCGTGCCTGGCTGACGTGTGCCTCCACCGCCTGCAGGATGTTGAGCTCGGTCTTTTCGCCAAAGCCGGGCAGGGCGCGAATACGGCCATCGCGTGCGGCGCGGTAAAGCTGTTCGACAGTCTGCACTTCAAGGTCGTGGTAGAGCGCTTTCACCCGCTTGGGCCCGAGGCCAGGGATTTTCAGCAGTTCGGCGACGGCAGGCGGCAGTTCTTTGCGCAAGCGCGCCAGGGGGCTGCAACTACCTGTGGCGACAATCTCCCGAATCTTTGCGGAAAGATCGTCGCCGATGCCGGGGAGCCGTTTCAGGTCTTCGCCTTTTTCCACCAGCGTGCGCGCATCCTGGGACAGCTCGCCCAGGGTACGCGCGGCGTTACGGTAAGCGCGGATGCGGAAGGGATTCGCTCCCTGGATTTCTAGCAGGTCGGCGATCTCCTCGAAGATGGCGGCGATGTCGGCGTTATGGATCGGCAAGGGGAATTTCCATTAGACGCTGATCTTGTTCCGACTCGCCGCTGCGCAGCAGGCGCAGGTAGGCGGGCTCGAATCCTGACATGGCCACGCTCATTTCAGGTGCTGGCTGGCGTGGCTTGTCGCATGGTACTGATGATCTCCCGGAGTTCGTCGCCTTCGATGGTTTCTTTTTCCAGAAGCTTATGCGCCAGGGTGTCCAGGATGTCACGCTGCGCTTCCAGGACGGTGTGTGCGCGCTGGTGCGCCTCGGTCATGAGTGTGCGCACTTCCTGATCGATCTCGCGGGCCGTTTCCTCGCTGATCTCTCGACCGTATAAGGGCATGGTTTCTTCCAGAAATTGCGGGCGCTTGCCTGGCCCATAAGTCATCGGACCGAGTTTCTCGCTCATGCCGTAGGCCGACACCATGCTGCGGGCCATGCTGGTTGCGCGTTCCAGGTCGTCCTGGGCGCCGGTGGAAATTTCCTGGAAGACCAGTTCTTCCGCCGTTCTTCCTGCGAGAAGAACAGTCAGCCTCTCAAGCAGCTCGGATCTCGTTATTAGATAGCGGTCCTGTGTGGGAAGCTGCAGCGTGTATCCAAGCGCCGCTATACCCCGGGGAATAATGGAGATGCGGTGCACCCGGTCGGTTTGTGGCAGTGACTCCGCTACCAGGGCATGGCCGGACTCATGGTAGGCAATGACTTCCTGCTCTTTTTGGCTCATTACCCGGCGTTTCTTTTCCAATCCGGAGATGAGCCGGTTAATGGCTTCCTCAAAATCCTCCATCTCCACTGCGGACTTGTTGCGGCGTGCCGCCAGCAGGGCGGCCTCGTTCACGACGTTGGCGAGGTCGGCGCCGACGAAGCCGGTAGTACGGGCCGCCAGCACCTTGATATCCACATCCTGGGCAAGCTTGATGCGCTTGCAATGCACCCGCAGGATATCTTCCCTGCCACGAATATCTGGCCGATCCACCAGCACATGGCGGTCGAAGCGGCCGGGACGCAACAAGGCGGGGTCGAGAATTTCCGGGCGGTTGGTGGCCGCCATGATGATTACCCCCTTGCGCGGGTCGAAGCCATCCATCTCGACCAGCAGCTGCTGCAGGGTGTGTTCCCGTTCCTCGTGCCCTCCGGCCATCGGCGACACGCTGCGCACCTTGCCCAGGGCATCCAGCTCGTCGATGAAAATAATGCAGGGGGCCTTTTGCTGCGCCTGTTCAAAAAGGTCGCGCACCCGTGCGGCGCCGACGCCGACGAACATTTCCACGAACTCGGAGCCGCTCATGCTGAAAAACGGGACGCGTGCCTCGCCCGCCACCGCCCTTGCCAGGAGCGTCTTTCCCGTGCCCGGCGGCCCAACCAGCAGCACCCCCTTGGGGATGGTGCCGCCGAGGCGGCGGTATTTCTCCGGCTCGCGCAGGTAGTCGATAATTTCCCGCAACTCATCCTTGGCTTCATCCACCCCGGCAACGTCGTCAAACGTCACGCCCGTGTCCCTATCTACATATAACTTGGCCTTGCTTTGCCCGATGGAGAGAAGGTTGCGTTGTGCGCCGCCGAGCTTGTCGAGAATAAACTTCCAAAAAAGCAGCAGCAGCGCGATGGGGATGAGCCAGGACAAGATTAATGGGGCCCATTTTCCCTCCAGCTCACCGCGGTACGGAACCCCTTTGGTTTCCAGCTCCTTGATCAGATCGGGATCATCGACCTTCACGGCCGTATAAATGCGGACTCCCTGTGCCTTGTCGTCCTTCGGAATGCCGCTAACGTACGAAGGGCCAAGCGTTACTTCCTGCAGACGGCCTTCGCGCACCATGGTCTTGAATTCGCTGTAAGGAATCTGCTTCACCTGCGCCATCGGCAGGATAAGCGTGAACAGAACCCACACCAGCATCGCCAAGCCAAACAGCCACCACACCGACTCGCGGGAGGGCGGGGGAAAGGATGGCGGCAGACCCTGCTTTTTTTTCGTGGGAATGGGCATATTTCCTGGCAAACTGATTCAGACCAGCCAGCGGCTGAGATGCAGTGTCCGTCATTAATTATCAATTTTAATTGTAGTTAATTTGAGCGGCAGTCTCAGGATTTTGCCAATATTCCTGAACACAATTCCATCGCTACCGTCGGCACGTAAAATTCAGCGGCAAGATCAGTCTGCATTAATCCGGTTTGCAGAAGCTAAAAACCTCCTACTTGAGTCCGGGCAGCAATACGACAAGCCCGCTCGTAAGAATCTCTACCGCAACTGCAGCCAGTAACAATCCCATCAGCCGGATAGCAATGTTCACACCCGTTTCCCCGAGCCATTTACTTACAGGTGTTGCGAGCCTTAGTGCCAGCCAGGTAGTGAACGCAACCAACAGGCAGCATAGGATGATGATCCCAAGATGGCCTGGCGATGAACGCTCAGTCGCGTAGACGATGGTTGTGGATATTGCCCCGGGGCCTGAAAGAAGCGGTATCGCGAGTGGAACCACAGCAATATTTTCCTTGTTTTCGGCTTCTCTTGCTTCCTCCGGCGTCTGCTTTTCTCTGTTTGGTGCGGCATGCATCATGGAAATGGCCATCAACAAGATTAAGATCGCGCCTCCTACCTTAAATGAAGCGATGGTGATCCCGAACAAAGCCAGCAAAGGCTGACCAATGACTGCCGCCAGGACAAGCACCACAGCGACTGAAATGCTCGCTATACGTGCAATATGTTTCTTTTTTGCTTCGCTGTTGCTGGCTGTCATGCTGACGAACAGCGGCAGCGCGCTGACGGGATTGACAATAATCACGAGCGCCACAAAGATTTTTGCATAATCGGCCCAGTAGAGCATTTGAGTTTTTTTCTTCCGTTTAGCTTGGGGCTGTGGAATTGAAGGTGGAGTGAAGATTCAACATCACCGTTTGAGCGTTTTTTTGCCAGGTCGATCGGAAAAGCTGCGCCAACCCGCTACCCAAGGGTCCAGGATTTGCGCCCTCTTTTCCGCGCCACCATGAATAAGAGCCTGTTTCAGTGGGCTGACGAGCGCGGTCAGATCGGGTACGCGGGACCGTTCGGGCAAGCTCGGAGTCCTGCCCAGGTGCGGCATTCCGAGGCTACTCGGGCCGCATCTCGCCTCTGCGCATCCAGATGCCCCGTTCTTCGCAATGCAGCAGCTCGCTGCCACTCAGCACGGATTGGCCAATCGGGTAGGCCACATCGTTGAAATAACAGGCGCCCGCTTCGAGTTCCGAGTCAAGCGAGATCTCCTCATACTCATCGAAGATCGGGGATGTTTTGAGTTCGGGATCCGGGGCACCGACCCGGGGGGGATGACCAGTCATCTTTGCCTCCTGATATGTGAGGTCTGCGGTTCTGCGCAGACATTATAGACAACCGCATCCTGATCTGTCGCAAGCTACAGTGGCTGGACTCGGTTGCCGTGAATCTGGTGCGAGCGGCCTTTCAACGGCAGAGGCCACCCGCGCCCGCGTTATTCCTTGGGCGGTGCTTCCTGGGGCTCCATACTCTCAACCTGGGGTATGCCTTTTCGCGGATGCTGCCTGATGATCCGCTTCAACGCATCGTCCTCCCTGAAGCCGTGGACGCCGCTCTCCTGCATCCCGAATGCCGTCGTCTCGACCAGTTCGGGCGGTTGCAGCTCGGCCTCCCCCCCGAAAAGTTCGGCTTCGGCCGCAAGCCAATCGTCAAGATCATGACCCGGGACAGGGCCACGCTGCACGTACCGAAAATAGGCGCCCTCCCGAATCATGCGCTCGCGTTGCTCGGGGCTGATGTCTCCTTCCGAAGGAACATTAGGGCGGCCTGTTGGAGTAACCCGCGCACTTGTCTTTTTAGCCATTCTTGCTTCTCCCGTAGTTGATCAGTGAGATGAGATCTCAACAATCATAGTGTAGATCATAAAAAGTATAACCTTGCGCATCTTCAATTGCCGCGCCGGACTGTGCTCGGACCTTTCCGAACGCTTTTTTTCAGCACGTGATGGGTCGGCAGATAGACGCACAAGGGGAACAGCATCATGATCAAGGTAAGATACCCGGTAGCGGGGAGCAAGGTCTGAGGCTGCTCGCCCCATCCGAACACCCAGTTGATGTTTTTGGCGGGGTCGGTAAACAGGAAGGAAACCGGCAGCACTACCCAGCACAGCGCCGTGGTCGCAAGCAGGGCGCGCCGGTCGTAGCCGAGCCGATGGAGCTGCCACAGGAGCAGTAGCGGCAGGAACACGTGGAACGAGGACAGCGCTCGCAACCACAGCGGCCGCGCGGGGTCGAACATGTAAGCGGTGGCGTCCAGGCCGATCACGTCACGGCCGACGATCAAGCGGGTGAAGAAATCCAGGTTCCACGCCAGCTCCGGCAGTAGCACCGCCACCGCCATCGTGCTGGCGAGCAGCCGGCTTTCGCGCCATAGGGCGACTACCGTGACCAGGAGCGCAATGTCGCAGGCCCACAGGAAATTGGCCGGGCCGTAGTGCGCCCAATACGCCGGCACCAGCACGCCGACGAACAGGGTATAAGCAAGCTTGATCCAGAGCGGGATCATCCGCTACCGCCCCAAACCGGCGGCGGTGAATCTCGGCGCTGGCATCCCGGAACGGATGTGAAGGGCACTTGTTCCGACCTGAGGGACGCCCTCATCCTAACCCTCTCCCAGAGGGGCTACCCTCACCCCAACCCTCTCCCGTAAACGGGAGAGGGGGCGAACGTGAAGGGCGCTTGTTTCGATCTGGGGCAATGGAGAAAGGCGCTTGTTTTGATCTGCGAGTTTCACGTTAAAAGCGCTCATGCGGCGCCAAATAACGCCATTGACCGGGCGGCAATTTCCCCATCGACACCCGCCCGATCCGGATCCGCTTCATGGTCAGCACCTTTAGTCCGACACTGTTGCACATCTGCGCGATCTGGCCGGGTTGTGCGCCCTTGAGGGCAAAGCGCAGCCGGGTTTCGTTTTGCCAGCTGACCTTGGCTGGGGGCAGCGTCCGGCCGTTAAAACCGGGCTTGTGGTTGAGGCGCTTGAGCCCATCGGGCGCCATTTCACCGGCAACCTCAGCAATGTACTCCTGCTCGACGGTGGCGGCATCGTCGATCAGCTTGCGCGCCACTCGCCAGTCCTGGGTAAATGCCAGCAAGCCGCTGGCGTTCGCCTCTAACGGTGCGGCCAGGGTCAGCCGAGAAAAATGTTGCTTGAGCATGAGGATGCCGGATGAGTCGTCAGCCGCCCGCGCGTCGGCGGCAAGCAGTTGCTGCGCGGAGCTGGCGTCCATGCCTGCATCATGGCCGGGCGGCAGGTGCAACAAAATGGTCACCGGTTCAACCGGTGCGAGCCTGGCATCGGGGTGAAGCTCAACCTTCTGCTGCGACACCTTGAACTGGGGTTCTTCCACCACTTGCCCATCCACCATTACCCAGCCACCCACGATATACAGCTCGGCCTCCCGGCGAGAGCAGGGGACTAGTTCGGCAAGGCGTTTTGCGAGACGAACGGGTTCTGTCATGACGGGGTATCCTGGAAGGTAAAAACGTTATTGTAACCGCCCTCGCCAGCAGGGGATGCAAGGGGAGTTTTTATTGGCGATTCCATTTCAGAAATGTCCAGGCGCATAATCATCAAATGATTTTATGATAATTGCTGTCGCCTGATTCTGGCTATAATTAGGACCCTGCCTAAATTTTAAGATTATCTCAATGGCCGCTGTTACTCCCAAGAAGAAACTCTTCGAGAACTTCGCCCTCGTCGCGAAAGCACTTGCCAGCGCCAATCGGCTTGAATTGCTGGAGGCCCTCGCACAGGGCGAGCGCGGCGTGGATGGGTTGGCACAGGCAAGCGGCATGTCGGTAGCCAACACTTCCCACCACCTGCAAATCCTGCGCGGGGGGGGACTGGTCCAGTCGCGCAAGGAGGGCACCCAGGTTATCTACAGCCTGACCGACGAAAAGGTGCTTTCGCTGTTGGCGGACATCCGTTATGTGGCTGAGCAACACCTGGCCGAAGTGGAGCGCATTGTCCGCGAAAACTTTGAAAGCCGGGACAACCTGACTCCCGTCCGACGCGACGAACTTCTGGGATTGGTGCGATCCGGGGAAGCGATGGTGATTGATGTTCGCCCCCCCGCTGAATACGATGCCGGCCATATCGAAGGGGCGGTCAACATCCCTCTGGAGTCCCTGCCGGAGCGGTTAAGCAAATTGCCTCACGACCAGGAGATTGTTGCCTACTGCCGTGGCCCCTATTGCATGCTGGCCTTCGATGCGGTTGAACAGTTGCGCCAGCACGGCTACCGTGCCCGCCGGCTGGAAGACGGTTTCCCCGAATGGAAGGTCGATCACCTTCCTGTTGATAAATAAGTTCCTTTTAGGCCTTCCCAAAACACATCCGTCTCAGGGCTGTAAATCTTCCCGGAATAATTAGATCGGGGGAGGCGATTGACCAATGACTCTAATAGTCGTTAGAATGATGACATGGACAATCGACAGACAAAAGATCTTCTCTATGAACAGGTTGCGCGTATCGGCAAGGCTGTTTCCAGCCCGAAGCGTCTCGAATTGCTCGAAATTCTGAGCCAAAAGGAAAAGTCCGTCGATACCTTGGCTACCGAGGCAGACATCAACATCAAGCTCGCCAGCGCCCATCTCAAGGCGCTGAAAGCCGCCCGACTGGTTCAGAGCCGCCGCGACGGCAAGTACATCATCTATCGCCTCTCGAGCGATGATATCTCACATCTTTGGGTGACCCTGCGCACGGTTGCGGAGGCGCACCTGATTGAGCTGTCCTCCGCCTTGGCACAGATGTTTTCAGAGCCCGAGCGTCTCACCGCCGAAAGCCGCGCAGTCCTCATTGACCGGGTGCGCGAGGGTGATATCGTGCTCATCGACGTGCGCCCGGAAAGCGAGTACCAAACTCGCCATCTGCCCTACGCTCGCTCCATGCCGCTGCACGAACTGGAACGGCGGCTGGCGGAACTGCCGTCCGACAAGGAAATCATCGCTTATTGTCGCGGCCCCTTCTGCCTGTGGGCCGAAGAGGCAAAAAGGCTTCTGGCGCTACGCGGCTATCGCGTGAGCAAGATCGCCGACGGCGTGCCGGAATGGCTGGCCGCCGGGCTGCCCGTGGAATCGACGATCAAGGCTTGAGCCGCGACGCGGCGAATCTCCTCAGAGCCGGAGCTTCTGCCAAGTCAACGTCACGGCCTTCAGGCCGTCGCGCTCCTGATTCGACCCATCCCATGCTGCGAACGCAATTGGAATCTCACGGAACCGCTTGAGGTTGACCATCCCTTCCGGGCCCACCAGCTTCCTGCTCAACACCACTTGCCAGCCCTGCGGACTTCTTGCGCCAACCCCGCTCACCTCACCTTGCGCACGCAAGGAAGTTGCGGTTCCGAAGCCGCCCGCGACAAGCTCCTCTGCGTACCCGTCGGCGCGCCAGCGCCAGATATTCACGGCACTCTTGGCATCGCCCATGAACGGCGTCGTGCTCGCCTTCCCGTTCACAGGGAACTGAACAGCGACTCCGTCAGAGAACTGCGTCGTATCGCTGGGTTTGCCGTTGGCTGTTGGGTCGTCCCACGCCAGTCTCACAAACAGGCGATCCTGACTGCGCACCGCCTGCACCGTCACCTCGGCGATGCGAGGCGTGCCGACGATAGCCGGATGCCCCGGGAAAGCCGGTTGCAGGCTTACCTTCGTGGCGGGCGCCTTGTTCCAAGTCGCGGCATCCGGCTGCGACGCGTCAACCTGCTTCGCTACGAGCAATGCCTTCACGGTCACAACATTCTCGGCCGCATATGCCGCAGGCGCCAAACCGGCGACCGCAACCGTCCCCACCCCAGCGATAACCAAAGCCAGCAAACTTGTCTTGATTCTCATGACAATACTCCTTCTTTCATTTCTCCAAGTTCATCCGCATGCTCCTGGCAAAAGTCGGCCAGCGCCTGGGCGATTTCGCCATAGTCCGTTTTTCCACCAGCCAAACGCTCCGCAAACCCGGGCACCCACGCGAGCAGGTGTCGCTGCAGGAAATCGCGCGATGCCCGCCGGAACGAATCCACATCCTTTCCCGCCGCCTCGGCGGCCGCCTCCTGCTGGCACAGAAAAGCCATGAACTCGAGTTCCGTGACGAGGTGATCCGGGTAATCACGATTCGCTTCCTGTAGCCGCACGCCGAAAAACTCATGGAAGCGCATGACATCTTCCAGAATTCCTTCCCGCCCATCCCCGGGCCGGCATAGTCCTTCGTAAAGGGGCACGGCCGATTGCTCTCCGCCAAGCTCGAAGGTGGCCAGGTAATCTGCCTCGCGCTCATCCTGCGAGCGGGCCGGCGTCACGCCGTCGCGCTCCAGCGGCTGCCATACCTCGGGCCGCGGAAAGGCGAAGAGTTGCGCGAGCGCGAGATACTGCCGGGCTCTGTCGGTCGGATTCATGGCTTGAACCGATCTTTGTTGGTGTAGCCGATCAGAATGTCGGTCAGCTCCGAGGGTTGCGCCTGGCGCCGCTTCTGCATTTCACGGCCCAGTATCTCCAGTGCCGGCTGAACGCCCTTGCCGAACAGCGCCTCCAAATCGGCCAACGGAATGCGCGGCTTATCGCCGAGCCGGCCATCGTCTTCGAATGGGGGCGGGGTGGTATTCATCGGCGGCACATAGAAGACGTTCGGCTGGGTGCCATACTCGGCATGCAGCGGCAGCGCCACTTTCCATTGGTCGACCAGCTTGTAGATCGGCCCGTCCTTGTCGTCGCGATAGCCCCAGAAACGGATGCGCCCGACGCACTGCTTGACGCAAGCGGGCGCCTCCCCTTTCTCGACGCGCGGGTAGCAGCCGATGCACTTCTCCGACATGCCGGTCTGGAGGTTAAAGTACATCTTGCCGTAGGGGCAGGCCTTGACACAGTAGCGGTAGCCGCGGCAGCGTTCCTGGTCGACCACCACCAGCCCGTCTTCCGGCCGCTTGTAGATCGCCTTGGTCGGGCAGGCAGCCAGGCAGGCCGGGTTGGAGCAATGGTTGCAGATGCGTGGCAGATAGAAGTATTGGTTGTTCGGGAACTCGCCCTTGCCTTCGTCCTCATCCCAGTTCGGTCCCCAGGTCGGCTTCTCGTGGGGCACGACCTGGTTCCCCTTGCCTTCCAGCAGCACCTCCTGCAGGTTGTATTCCCATTCGCCGCCGTAATCCTCCTTCGGCGGGATCTTGCCATCCGTCTGCAGCACCCCGTTCTTGAAGCCTCCTCCCTTCTGCTCCCAGTTTTTCGGGTAGCCCTTTCCTGGTCGTGTCTCCACATTGTTCCAGTACATGTACTCGCGGCCGTTGCGGTTGGTCCACAACTGCTTGCAGGCCATGGTGCAGGTGTGGCAGCCGATGCACTTGTTTAGATCGAATACGTAGGCCAGTTGTCTCATGGTTATTTCCTCAGGCTTTCTCGACGTCGACCGTCGTTTCGTAAAAGATGCGGTTCGGGTTGAAGCCGCCGGACGCGTACTTGATGTGGCCGTAGCCGCCCACCATCTCCAAGGGGTTGATCAACTCGGCGTTGACCATGTTGTAGTGGGTCATGTTCTTGTACAGGTATTGCTCCCAGCCGTGCTCGGTGAAAACCATGTTCTCCGGCAGTGCAGGCTTGGCCTTCGCCATGGCGAAGAACTCGCCTTGGGAATTGAAGATCCGCACCATGTCGCCGTCCTTGATGCCCTTCCTGGCCATCGCCTTCGGGTTGAGACTGATATCCGGTGTGCCGCGCTGATGACGCAACAGCCATTTCTCGTTGCGGACAAAGGAGTGAATGCCCCAGCGCGAGTGTGGTGAGTTGATCATGAACGGGTAGCGCTTAGGCCCCAGGTTTCCGCCCTTGAATTGGGGTTTCGGCACGGTCGCCCCGAGGCGCATGAACCAGTCGTGGTCCACGTAGAACTGCAGGCGACCAGTCAGGGTCCCGTAGGGTTTCTTGTCGGTGACGTTCACCGTGAAGGGTCGGTAAGGCTTGTCCTTGGGCACCGGAGCTGTCTTGCCTGCCGAGGGGCCGACGGCGACGAAGCCGTTTTTCAGCAGTTCCTCGTAGGTACCAGGTCCCAGCGCTTTCGACTTCTCCATGACGAAGCGCAACGCGTCCTCGTCCTTCTCGATGGCGCCCTTCATGGTGAAATCGTCGTAGAGGGTGTCGAAGTCGATGGCGCTCTTGATCTCGGGGTCGTTCACCCTGGTGACGCCGCGGGCCCTGGCACGCTCCTGGATCTTCTTGGCGAGCGCCACGTTGATCTGCCAGTCGGTCTTGCGCTCGTACATGGGCTTGACCGGCTGGCCGAAGAGGTTGACGAAGCGGGTCACCGAGGTTTCGCGGATATCCAGTTTCTCCAGCGCCGCCGCCGGCAGCACGATGTCCGCGTACATGGCACCGGAATTCAGGCGGAAGTCCACTACCACGAGAAGTTCGCAGCGCTTGAGGAAATTTTCCGCCAAGTGTTGATAGCCGTTCGACGTCGCGAAAATGTTGATGCCGCCGTTGATGTAGACCACCGGATCCTTGATGGACTGCCAGTTGGGCATCCAGCCCTTGGCCTCCGACTCCTTGCGCATAGCCTCCATGTCGTCGACACCGAAGCCGAGATCCTCCTTCAACTGCGTGTCGTCGTAGTAGGCCTTGGTACGGCGGTACTGCTCGCCCCACACCCATTGTGCCAGCACCATGGAAACGCTGCGTCCGGGCTTGCCCTTCACCGCACCGAGCTCCGTGTTCCCTTCCAGCCGCCAGCCCTCGTAAGTGGTGTCGATGGAGCCGGTAGTGCCGTGGTGGCCGATCAGGGTGATGATGAGGATTTTCAGGCGGCCGCACTGGAAGCCATCGAAGTGCTTCTGGTTGTTGTAGCCGTCGAGGATGCGCAGCGCCTTACACTCGGCGATCCAGCTGGCGAGCTTGCGCACCACGGACGGATGCACGCCCGTTGTCGCCTGGGTAGCTTCCGGCGTATAGGGGGCGATCTCGGCCTTCAGACGCTCGAAAACGGTGGTGACCTGGACGCCCTCCGCAGAGAACGACCCTTCCAGCGCGGGATCGACTACACCGAGCTTGAGGGTCTTGTCCTTGCTACCCATGCTGCCTGGCGCCGGTACCGCCTTGCCGGTCTTGGTGTCCCACACGTAGAAAACCTGGTCGTTGCCGTCCGGTTTAAAGTCCTTCTCGCGCAGGAACTTGCCGTTGTCGGTGCGCACCAGGAAGGGCAGGTCGGTCTGTTCCTTGATGTAATCCGCTTTGTAGTGCTTGCCGGCGATAAGCACGTTGACGATCGCCGCAGCCAGGTGCGAGTCGGTGCCCGACTTGACCGGCACGAACAGGTCGGCATGGATCGACGAGGGGTTGTAATCCGCCGAGATGTTCACCAGCCGCGCCCCGTTGTAGCGCGCTTCCATGAGGTAGTGCGCATCCGGAATCCGCGTGACGATGGGGTTCATGTGCCACATCAGGATCAGGTCGGAAGTGAACCAGTCATCGAAGGTGGAGACCGTCCTGGCCGGCATGCGCACCGTCTGGATTCCCGGATAGAGATCGCCGGTCATCGAGGAAACGTCCGGCTTGATAGCGCCCAGCAGGTTGGCGAGCCGCGTGTACCCCGTGTTGCTGATGACCGCGAAGGGGCGCTTGGGGATGCAGATGTTGCCGGGGCCTTGTTTCAGCGTGGTGTCGATGATCTTGTCGGCGATCTCCGTCAGCGCCTCGTCCCAGGAGATGCGTTTCCATTTGCGCTCGCCCCGGGCGCCCACGCGCTTGAGCGGATACTTGAGGAAGTCCGCCTGTTTGATCCAGGAGCAGTACACGGCACCCTTCTGACAACCGCGCGGATTCATGTCCGGGATGCCGGGCAACTGCGGGTACTCGGCGACCTGCTCCTCCCGCATCGGCACGCCGTCCTTGACGTAAACACGCCAGGCGCAACCTGCCACGCAGCCGTTGGAATGGGTGGTGAAGCCTGTGGAATCCCATGTCCATTCCTTGCGGTACAGATCTTCCCAGCTTCGGTAGGGATACTCGCCCTTGAGGGGATCGCCAATGGGCTGCAGGCGCGTGAGGGCAAAGGAGACACCGGGAATGGCCAAGCCAAAAAGGCTTGTCCCGGCCAATTCGAGAAACCTTCTACGCGACAACTTGGTTGGATTTGACGGATTCATCTGTATCTACCTCCTTGATAAAAAGACCTCGATATCTTGTATGCACCTTACTCCCTTCGTTTTAGTATGTCAACAGTCGCGCGAATGTGCGAATGTATAAATTTGCTAATGTTGAATACTCTACTTTGTGTCCACAGGGGGCTTGGATGGAGAGATGTTGAAAGCATACATTCGCAATCATGAGCAAGAGGATGAACGCTACGACCAGATGGAACTGTGCGTGTAGCCGCCTTGGGCGACTCACGGTTTTAGGGCGCCCTTCAGGCGCTCACCCAATAAAGCCACGGCTTTGCCGCGGGTCACTTAATTTCTAATGGATTTCCTTCAAATCCAGCAGGACTGCTAGATCAGTGGGCCGCCATATAAAATAACTTGACGACATTATGGTTATGGCTGAATAATATATTCAAATATTCATTTGATTTTATTATTAACCATAACAAGGAGGAGATGAGATGTTTTTCAGGCAACGTTTAGCCAAGGAAGCCACCCTGTCCTATCTGCTCGGCAGCGGATCATGAAACCGGCTCAATTTGTTTCCTCGCTCATCCTGATGGCAGTCTCGTCTTTAATAATACTGCCAGGAGCCGCCTTCGCCGCCGACAATGCTGCGGTAAAAGCCATGGAGGAATATTTCGAATTCTCGGAATACGGCGGCGCCACCATCCTGCCGGAGCAGATCCCGGCGGAGGACTGGAAGAAAATCCACGTCATCGACACGCGCGATGCAGACCAATACAACAAGGCCCACATCCCCGGCGCGGTGAACATCGACTGGCGACAGGTGCTCGGGCGTCGCGCCGAGCTGCCGACCGACAGGATGGTGCTGGTGTACTGCAATGCCGGCACGCTCTCCGCCCAGGCCGGTTTGGCGCTTCGCCTGGCGGGCATGGACAACGTGCGCATTTTGCAGGGCGGCTTTGGCGAGTGGAAGGCCAAGGGCGGCTTCGATGCCAACAGGCGTGCGACGCGACGTTCTGGCAAGAAGTAAAAAAAGCGTATAAAAACAACTTACGAAGGAGATTGATATGTCATTTATTCATTTGCGTTTTATCCTTGTCATGCTGCTTGCATTAGCGGCTTTTCCCGGCGTTTCATACGCCGGCGGGCCGCCCGGCCAGGCGGTGTTCAACGGCCAGAAGGTACTCACCCTGATCGGACGCGATCCGCCCGGGGTGCGCTGCAACAACAACATGCAGGTCGCCGCCGAGCTTGCCAATGTTTACAAGCTGCCGGTTCAGATCATCCCGGTGACGTTCGCCGGTCCCGGCGCCAAAGCCCCGGCGGTGTACTACGGCGACCAGTTGATCGCGGAGGACGGGGGCGAGCTGAACGGCATGGTGAGTTATGCCGAAATCGCCGACATCCTGGAAATCGAAGGCGTACCGAAGCAGGCACAGCAGGGGCGATTGATGGAAATCAAAAAGGATCATGACAGCCTCAAGGCTGCGATCAAGGCGGTTAACTAGCTGCGATGAAGGGGGGCATGAAAATGCACATCAGAATTCCGGGAACCATTGTCGTGGGCGCGTTTCTGGCGCTGCTTGCCGGTCAGGTTTTCAGCGAAGAACTGGCGCAACTCAAGGGCCGGATCATCGGGGAGAAATGCGCGCAGCTTGGGAAAATCGGCGAGTGCTATCTCAAATGGGCGGAACCGATGGTGTTCTGGACGGAAGAGGGGGACTACTACGCCATCGACCTGACCGCCAAGGGCGGCGTGGCGCAGGAAAAATTCGACGAGGCGTTCGGCCAGGAAGTCGAGCTCCAGGGCGAAATCCTGAAGAACGGGAAGAGCGAGCGGATACGGGTCGCGCAGCTCAAAATCATGAGGCCCGCCGCCGGGAAAGAGTTCTTCAAGGGGTGACTGTAAACCCCGATCCCCGGGCGGGATCATGAACGGCAGGACAAGCGGGAATTTTCAGGTTTTCATTTTCGGTTAAGGGTTGGTAAGGAGGGTGTCAACATGAGACTTGCGCTAAGCGCGTGGTTTTCGAATCTACTGGTTGCAGCCGTCATCGCCCTGAGCGGGCCGGCGGCCCTGGCGGGCCAGGATTACGCCAGACCCGAACTTTTGATTGAAACCGAGGAGCTGGCGAAAATCCTCAATCAGCCCAATGTCAGACTGATCGATGCCGTGGAGCCAGTGAGTTACCAGCGGGCCCATATCGCGGGCGCGGTGAATATTTTCTATCTCGACCTCGCCAAGCTCGATGAGCGCAAGAAAACCGGTTTCCCCTTGAGCCAGGCCGAGGCGGAAAAGATTTTCGGCGAGGCCGGCATCGATGCCGGCACGCAGGTGATCGTCTACGACGGCAGCGAGGGGACGTCCGCCTCGGGCGTGTGGTTCGTGCTCGATTTCTTCGGCCACAAGAACGTCAGGATGCTGAACGGCGGCTTCCGCAAGTGGCTCAAGGAGGGCCGCCCCGTGACCCAGGACGCGCCCACGCCGGAGAAGAAAAGATTCGCCGCCAAACCGCAGCCCGAGAAGGTCGTGACGCGCGAGTGGGTGCAGAAGAACCTGCGCAACAAGGACATCGTGATCGTGGATACGCGCTCGTTCAACGAATTCATCGGCAAGGACCTGCGCCCGGGCGCCTCGCGCGGCGGACACGTCCCGGGCGCCACGCACCTCGAGTGGACGAAATTCTCGGACAAGGTGAATACGTTCAAGACCGCCGACCAGATCGAGAAGGCGCTCAATCAGCGCGGCATCACCAAGGATACCAAAGTAGTGACTTATTGCCAGAGCGGCCTCGGACGCTCCACCGACGTGGCGCTGGCCATGAAGCTGATCGGCTACGACAACGTGGTCGAGTACAGCGGCTCGTGGGATGAGTGGTCGGTCGATCCGCGCCTGCCGATCGAGAAATAAGGAAGGGTGGCAGGCGAACCATGCGACATCCGGCTTACGCCTTCCTGGCCCTGCTCGCCATGCTTGCCCCGGCCGGGGCCGGTGAACTCAAGCCCTTCAAGGGCGCGGTGATGGCGAGCGATTTCGTCACGCAGGACCTTAAGGGGCAGAAGGCGCGTTTCAACGCCTTCCAGGGCAAGGTGGTGATGCTCAATTTCTGGGCCACCTGGTGTTCGAATTGCCGCAAGGAAATGCCCTCGATGGAGGCGCTTCACCAGGCTTATAAAAACAAGGGGCTGGTGGTGCTGGCGGTGTCGCAGGATCAGGTGAGCGCGCGCACGGTGCAGGCCTACGTGGACGAGCTCAAGCTGAGCTTCCCGGTGTGGCACGACCGTGACGGTCTGGTCGGCAGGCAGTACAGCATCCCGGGCGTGCCGGTATCGTATCTGATCGGCGCGGACGGGCGCATCGCCTACCGCGTGATCGGCGAATACGACTGGTTCGGGACGGAGGCGCGCGCGGCGGTGGAAGCGCTGCTCGGCGCGCGGGTTTCGCGATAAATGAAAAAAGAGGCGCAAACACCATGGTCGACAGACGTGATTTCCTGAAACTTTCCAGCGCGGGCTTATGCTCGTTCGCGCTCGGCTTATCCGAGGAGTTGCAGGCGCGCATCCTCGCGGTGGACGATCCGCTGGTCTCCTACCCAGACCGCTCGTGGGAGGATTTCTACCGCAAGGAATTCGCCGGGACGCGCGGCAATGCCCAGGGATTCGCCTTCCACTGCTCCAACTGCCAGGGCAACTGCGCCTTTCGCGTGTTCGCCAAGGATGGCGTCGTGACGCGCGAGGAACAGCTCGCGCAGTACCCGCAGATCAGCCCGGACATTCCCGACCCCAATCCCCGCGGATGCAACAAGGGGACGATCCACTCCCAGGCCATGTACGAGCAGGACCGCCTACTCTACCCGCTCAAGCGCACCGGCGCGCGCGGCGAGGGCAAGTGGGAGCGCATTTCCTGGGACCAGGCCATGGGTGAAATTGCGGAGAAGATCGTGGGCACCCTGGCGGAACACGGCCCGGGGGCGATGCTGCTCTATGCCGGCACCGGGATCGTGTCGCAAGGCCGGCGCGCGGGGCCGTTGCGCCTGGGTTCGCTGCTCGGTTCGACCCGCCTCTACCCCTCCAGCGCGGTCGGCGACATGTTCACCGGGGCCGCTCTCGCCTATGGCATTCCCAACGTGGGCACTTCGCTCGATGCCTGGTTCGAGATGGACTACATCGTGCTGTGGAGCTTCAATCCCAACGTCACCCGCATTCCGGACGCCCATTATCTGTGGGAAGCGAAGTGGCGCGGCGCCAAAATCGTGGTGATTTCGCCGGACTACAATCCCACCGCCATCCACGCCGACTGGTGGATTCCGATTACTCCGGGTTCGGACAGCTTCCTCGCCATGTCGCTGGTGCACGTGGTGCTGAAGGAGAAGCTGTACAAGGAGGATTTCATCCGGGAGCAGACCGACCTGCCCTTCCTGGTGCGCGAGGATACGGGAAAACTGCTGCGCCTCTCCGACCTGCGCAAGGACAGCAAGGACGACGTGTTCTACTGCTGGGACGAGGCGAGCGGCAAGGCCGTGATCATGCCGGGCACCCAGGGGCACTTCAAAAAGACCTTGCGGCTGGGCGCGATTCGCCCGGCGCTCACTGGGCGCTACGAGGTGAAGGGCCACGACGGCAAGGCGATCCCCGTCACCACCGTGTTCGAAAAAGTGCGCGCCGAGGCGGAGAAATACTCGCCCGAGGCAACGCAGGCACAGACCGGCATTCCCCCTGCCCTGGCTTACAAGCTGGCGCGCGAATACGCCGCTGCGCACGATCCTGGGCTCACCATCGGCTTCTCGCTGCACAAGTACGCCTGGGGTATACTCGCCTGCTGGGCGCAGGCCCTGTTTTGCGCGCTCACCGGCCACGATGTGGTGGATACCGAACACCAGTGGAGCCTGGGCGGCCTCGGGCCGCTCACCTCTCCCAAGCCCGCGCGCTTCGAGTCGGGCTTCCTGGGCGAGTGGTTCTCGGGGCGCATGTGGGAGACCTTCGAGCGTCATTACGCCGGGGAGGAGTTCAAGCAGCGCACCGGCATCACCCCCGATGACCTGGTGAAACTGGCCGAGCGCTCGCGCGACGACAAGTGGCACACCAACTACGGCGAGCCGAAAATCCGCCTCCTGTTCGCCGAGAACATCTTCCGCCGCAACAAGTCCTCGGAGCATTACAGGAAAACGGTGCTGGATACGACCGAGCTTTACGTCAACGTCAACTTCCGCATGGACTCCTCGGCGGAGTACGCCGACTACGTGCTGCCCTCCATCAGCCACTACGAGGGCTGGGACATACGCGGCGAGGTCGGTTATCACCGTTACGCCAATCTGACCGTGCCGCCGAAAGACCTGAAACCGGTCGGCGAGACCAAGGCGGAGTGGGAAATATGCCGCCTGCTGGCCGAGCACATCGAGGCCAAGGCAAAGAGCCGGGGACTGGGCCAGATCAAGGATCCGCTCTTCACCGTGGAGAAGGACGGCAAGAAGATCCCGGTCACGCGCGATCTCGACACCCTGGTCTTCGATTTCACCCTGCAGGGCAAGGTGAACACCGACAAGGACGTGGTGAAGTGGCAGATCGAGAATGTGCCCGCCTTCAAGCCGTGGAAATTCGAGGACGCGGTCGAGCGCGGCTTCCTGGTGCTCAACAGCAATGCCGGTCTCACCTCGCCGCTGTATGCCGACAAGCCCTACCGCTCGTTCGAGGAGCAGTTCCACCTCAAGCGCCCCTACCCGACGCTCTCGGGCCGGCAGCAGTTCTATATCGACCAGGAAGTCTTCGCCAAACTCGGCTGCAGCGTGCCCACGGCGCGCGAGGCGCTGCATCCCTCCAGTTTCCCGCTCAAGTTCTATTCGCCGCATGCGCGCTGGGGCATTCACTCCACCTGGCGCTCGAACAAATACATGATGCGCATGCAGCGGGGCGTGCCGCATCTCAACCTCAATCCGCAGGATGCCGCCCGGCGCGGCATCCAGGACGGCGACACGGTGCGCGTATTCAACAATATCGGCGAATTCCGGGCGATGGCCAGGATCATGCCCAGCCTGCGGCCCGGCACGCTGATGATGGACCACGCCTGGGAGCCGCATCAGTTCCACAAGCGCGTAGGCATGGATGCGCCGGTCGCCGGGTTGCTCTCGCCGCTCGAACTGGCGGGCGGCTGGGGGCATCTCAAGTTCGGCGCCGAATGGGACGGCAACCAGCTTGCCCATGAATCCACGGTGGATGTAGCCAAAGTTTAAGCCAGATTATCCCTTGGAATGCACTTATGTAGGAGCGCCGCCCCCGGCGCGAATGCGGACGTAAATCGCGGCCAACCCCCATCCCAACCTTCCCCCGCAAGCGGGGGAAGGG
>JASJPA010000030.1:0-3805 GCA_031426955.1 Sulfuricella sp. | reverse complement strand
GGCCGCTGAGATTGAGGCTGGCGACGAGCTTGTCCAGGCTGAACTGGCGCGTATCCAGGTTGGCGCTAAACGGGCTGGCGATCCGGCTCTTGAAGGTGTTGTCGCCCTGCTTGCCGCTGACGTCCAGAGTGAAATTATCGGCTCGAACGGCGCTGCCTTTGCCGGTCAGCGCGGGGACGCTCAGCACCAGATCCAGGTTACCCTTGGCCTGCATCAGCTTCGCCGTCATATCCAGCTTGCCGGCGAAACGCTCGGGCTCCAGCTCGAATTTCGGCGAGGTCAGGCGGATGTCCAAGCCGTCGGCACCGTACTTTCCAGCCAGGGAAAACGCCAGCTTGTCGAGTGTAATAGCCTTGGCCTCAGTATCGAACAGCAAGCCGCTGGCCAGTGCCACCTGAGCGTCGATTTTCGGTTTGTCGCCCTGCAAGGTGAATTTAAGCTCGACCTTGCCGGGCTGTTTGTTGGCCAGACGCCCGGATTCAAATTCCAGACCGGAAATATCCAGTTTCCGCCCGCCCATCTGGTCGTCGAAAGCAAGCGCGGCGCGGGTGACGCTGACGCCTTCGATGTCGAACTTGAACTGCTCCGACTTCTCCTCCTTCTTCAAAAGGTCGTCGATGCTGGTGCTGCCGTCGGGATAGCGCACCAGCCTGCCCCGGATGCCGTCTATCCGGATGCGATCCACCACCAGTTGCTTCTTCAGCAGCGGCAACAACGCGAGGGAAACGCGGGCGCTGTCGACGGCGGCGAACTCCTTGTCGCTGCCGTGCTCGCTCAAGGCAAGCTTGCCGAGATCGGCGCCGATACGGGGGAAAAAGGTCAGCTTGATGTCGCCTTCGAGCTTCAGGGTACGCTGCTTCTTTTCCTGCACCAGCTTGACGATCAGCGGCTTGTAATCGTTCGGGTTGAAGGTGGCGGCGACCAGTGCGACAAGGGCAAGGAATGCGACGAGAATGGCGCCGACGGAAATCAGTCCATATTTCAGAGTCTTGTTCATTGGCATAATCCCGAGGTGGGAATGAAGACTGGAGCGGGTGAAGGGAATCGAACCCTCGTATGCAGCTTGGGAAGCTGCCGTTCTGCCATTGAACTACACCCGCAGGAGGGCAGATTTTACGATGGTTCCACGCATTACTCAACTGCTTGTGGATTTTTCCGGAAGCTTCCGTTCTACCATTGGGCTACGCCCGCATGGTAGAATTCACTCCCATTTTATTTTGCGGCAATAAGGCGATGCAGCTAACGGTCAACGGCGCACCTCATTCCTTTGAGCAGAATCCGAACCTCTCCCAACTACTGGAAACCCTGAACCTCACCGGAAAACGTCTGGCGGTGGAAAGGAACGGCGAAATCGTGCCGCGCAGCCAGTTCGCCGACACGCTGCTGGCCGATGGGGACCAACTGGAAATCGTCGTCGCCGTGGGCGGCGGCTAACAACTTTTTGAACCACAGAGACACAGAGGCACAGAGAACAAACAAAACTGTTGCTTATAGCAATTGTCGCAAATTTGTCGACCTGCATTAATAGCGAATGACTTTGAATTTCTCTGTGCCTCTGTGTCTCTGTGGTAATAATTTCTTTGGGAATTAAAATGGACGAACTCATCATCGCAGGCAAACCCTACTCCTCCCGGCTGCTGATCGGCACCGGCAAGTACAAGGATTTCGACGAAACCCGCCGCGCCGTCGAGGAAAGCGGCGCGCAGATCGTGACGGTGGCGATCCGCCGCACCAACATCGGCCAGACCGCCGGCGAGCCGAGCCTGCTCGATGCGCTGCCGCCCTCGAAATACACCTACCTGCCCAACACCGCCGGCTGCTACAGCGCCGACGATGCCATCCGCACCCTGCGCCTGGCGCGCGAACTGCTGGACGGCCACGACCTGGTCAAGCTCGAGGTGCTGGGCGATCCGAAAACGCTCTACCCGAACATGATGGAAACCCTCAAGGCGGCGGAAGTCCTGGTCAAGGAAGGCTTCAAGGTGATGGTCTACACCTCCGACGATCCGATCATCGCCAAACAGCTGGAAGAAATCGGCTGCGTCGCGGTGATGCCGCTGGCCTCGCTGATCGGCTCCGGCATGGGCATCCTCAACCCGTGGAACCTGCAGATCATCATCGACAACGCCAAGGTGCCGGTGATCGTCGATGCCGGCGTGGGCACGGCATCGGATGCCGCCATCGCCATGGAACTGGGCTGCGACGGGGTGCTGATGAACACCGCCATCGCCGGCGCCGGCAACCCGGTGCTGATGGCCTCGGCCATGAAAAAGGCCATACAGGCCGGGCGCGAAGCCTTTCTCGCCGGCCGCATGCCGAAGAAGCTCTATTCCGCCAGCCCGAGCTCGCCCACGACTGGTTTGATTTCCTAGCCACAGAGCTCACAGAGAACACAGAGCTCTCGCTTTTCTCTGTGAGCTCTGTGCTCTCTGTGGCAAAGACTTTTTATGAATCATCGTCCAATCAGAAGCTTCGTCCTGCGCCAGGGCCGCATGTCCAATGCCCAGACGCGGGCGCTGGAAACCCTGCTGCCGCACTGGGGCATCCCCTATCGGGAAACCCTGCTCGACCTTGACGCCGCCTTTGGCCGCAGCGCGCCGAAGATACTCGAAATCGGCTTCGGCATGGGGGATTCCACTGCGGCCGTCGCCGCCGCCCATCCCCAGAACGACTATCTCGGCATCGAGGTTCACGGCCCCGGCGTCGGCAGCCTGCTCAACCAGATCGAAGCCCTGGGCCTGACCAACCTGCGCGTCATCCAGCACGACGCGGTGGAGGTGCTCAAGCACATGATCGCCCCGGCCAGCCTCGATGGCGTGCACATTTTCTTCCCCGATCCCTGGCACAAGAAAAAACACCACAAACGCCGCCTGATCCAGCCGGACCTGGTCGCGCTGCTGTGCGAAAAACTTAAAGATGGCGGTTATCTCCACGCCGCCACCGACTGGCAGGAATACGCCGAGCACATCCTCGCCGTGCTTGCAGCCGAACCCAGGCTTGCCAACACCGCCGCGGACTACGCTCCCAAGCCGGACTATCGCCCACTCACCAAATTCGAGCAGCGCGGCATCAAACTCGGCCATGGGGTATGGGACATCGTGTTCAGGAAAATCTAGCCGAACCGGTTCTGCACCACCACCTCGCCCATCGGCAATTGTCCGCCGCGAGGCCACGGATCCTTGATTCCCTTGCCGATCGCGACAAACATGGCGATCACATGATCCTGCGGCAAGTTGATGAGCTTCCCCACCGCGTCGAAGTCGAAGCCGTCCATCGGGCAGGAGTCGTAACCCATTTCCTTCGCCGCCAGCATCAGCGCCATGGCCGCGATCCCGCACGAGCGCATGCCCTCGTCGCGCTGCACCTGCTCTCTTCCCGCATAATACTGGCCGATGGCGGGCACGATAAAATCCTGCACCGGCTGCGGTGCGTTCCTCCAATATCTCCCCGGCTCCTTATCCCACGCCTTGAGGTCTGCGCACAGCACGACCAGCAACGAGGCATCAGTGACCTGCGCCTGGTCCCATGCGGCCAGCCTTATTTCCTTGCGCAATGCCGGTTCGCTCACCAGCACGAAGCGCCAGTTCTGGAGATTCCAGGCGGTGGGGGAAAGCAGGGCGAGCCCCATCAGCTTCTCGATTTCCGCCTCGCTCATGCGGTGATCCGGGTCGAACACCTTGACCGAGCGGCGCGACGCTATCGCTTCTGCAACATTCATGATGCCTCCTGTATTAACCCAGATTGTCCATATAGAGCCAAAACACCGTTGTGGGAGCGGCGCCAGCCCTCCCCTCAATCCCCTCCC
>JASJPA010000029.1:0-97696 GCA_031426955.1 Sulfuricella sp. | reverse complement strand
CGCCAGCCTGCCAGATGTAAGTGTAATCACCGCTATTCATGCAGAGATTATGAGCCGCATTCTCCGCAAGCGCAAGTTAATCACCGCATGTCACGCGGAGAATGTCTGGCTTATCCTCCGCAGGCCACCAAGGCAAAGGGTAAAAACGCATGCGCCATGGCTCATGCACCCGATCTCCGGCGACTTGCGGACGCGGGTTCAATCAGGAAAGCAAACAGCTTGCGGGCGCTTAATAAATACTGCCAAAGCGGAGTAAACACAGGAACCCGTTCCGGCGAGAAAAAGCTGAAACGGGTTTCTGCTTTCGGGCCCTCCGGGCCGTCCCGGTCACGGTCGTGAACCGTGGCAGTTGCCCCTTTAAGAAATATATCGAACCCCTTTAGTTGCATCACTCTTAGGGAAACGCTGATTTATTCGTCACCCCGGCGAAGGCCGGGGTCCAGATTGTTGATTCTTCTGGATTCCGGCCTTCGCCGGAATGACGGAATTTGATTTATTCAGCGTTTCCTTAGATTAGGCAGGCACCACGATCAAGCCCTCAGTGGCGTCACCGTAGGTCTTGTAGCTACCGGCAAGAAAGGAATGGGCTGCAAGGGCGCATAGCGCGGCATCGACGGTGTCGATGTCGGTCAGCGATGCCGTGTCGATCCCCGCCCCGCGCAGCAGTTCGCGCCGCACAGCACTCTTTCGTTTTGCGGAAACAACCTTCCCGGCCAGCGCGCAGGCCACCGCCTGGGGAAAGGTCTCGAAACACACCGGGCTCGAGGTTGCGTTGTCCCCGTCAAATAGTGGGTAGCGCGCTTCGAGAAGGCGAAACAGCTCCGCGCCATTGATCATCCAGCGGTTGAAATCCCGGTTTTCCGCCGTTGCGCGGCTGGGTGTGGCAAAGCAGTGAATGCCCTCGGCAGCCAGCGCGCGTTCGGCGGGCCTCGCCCGACCAGTCAGGCTCCAACGGCAAGGAGCATCAACACCGACAGCCCGCGCCCCGATTCGCCGGCACCACTCAGCCATCGACGCCGCATCAGGGGTAGCGAACTTCTCCCAGTAGCGACCCTCTTTGAGCGCCACCGCATGAAACCCCTTTTTCGGTCCGCCGACATCGATGCCGATGACTATGCCGCTCTCGTCGGACAAGGGCCAACTCCTTCAGTCGAGAAGCAGTTGAAGAATATCTTCGACAAAGCTGTGTTCCTCCTCATCCTGATCAATAGGGCTTGCACCACAAAGTTTCATCGATAATTTTATGGTCTATTTGCCATTTAATACAAATCAATAAAAACACAATATGTGACTCATAGTCCGTAGACCTATAAGTCACACCAAAGGATGATTAGTCCACAAAATCACATGGGCTAGCATATGGCGAATCAATTACTGATTGGCTTTGGTCTTCATTTAAAAAAATTGCGTTTAGAAAGAAACCTGAGCCAAGAGCGATTAGGAATGCTTGCTGAACTGGATCGTACCTACATCAGCGGTATAGAGCGTGGCGTCCGTAATGTAAGCCTCACTAACATCTTCCGCATTGCTCAAGCGTTAAACGTGCCTGCTGCCGAACTATTCCATTCGGACGCTGAATAGTTATGTCGCATCGCGCCTATTATTCAGCAGAGGTCGTTCATTTTCTCATAGAGCCTGTTGATTCGATCATTGGCAAAATCACACAAAATCATCCGCAGAGTTTGGAACATTTGCAAACTGGTGCATGGGCACGACAAATTGAAATTTTGCAGGATGCTATACAACCGTTGAAAGAAGGTCATATCCTTTTCGAAGTGCAGATTCCCAGAATGGGGAAGCGCGCAGATGCGGTCTTAATCTACAAAAATCTAATCTTTGTCATCGAATTTAAGGTAGGCGCCAATCGATATCTACCGCAAGATATTCGACAGGCTCATGGCTACGCCATTGATTTACATCATTTTCACGAAGGTAGTCACGCCAAAACGATCATCCCTATTTTAGTTGCCACAGAGGCTAAGAAAACGGAATTTAAAACGCCAGTCGAAGTGGATCATGTCTATGAACCCATCACGACCAACAAGATCGAGTTATATACGGTACTTGAGTATTGCGTAAAACACATTCAACCTCGTCAACCTATCCAGTTCGAGGAGTGGTTGCATTCTGCGTATAAGCCAACGCCAACCATCATTGAAGCGGCCCAAGCCCTATATTCAGATCATGACGTTGATGACATTGCCCGCAATGATGCCGGCGCTCAAAATTTACATATCACTTCAAAAGCCATTCAGGACATCGTTCACGCTGCCCGTATAAACAAACGCAAGACTATCTGCTTTGTTACTGGCGTACCCGGTGCTGGAAAAACTTTGGTTGGGCTAAATATCGCCACCTCAAATACAAACGTATCTGATGACGAACACGCAGTTTTTCTTTCGGGGAATGGCCCTTTAGTTGACGTATTACGTGAAGCCCTTGCAAGAGATCGGGTCAAACGCAATTCTGGCACGACTAAATCAGAAGCTCTGAGGAGCGTTGAGCCAATGATCCAAAATATTCATCATTTTAGGGATGAATCGCTAAAGAACTTCGATAAGGCACCTGATGAGAGAGTAGTAATTTTTGATGAAGCGCAACGAGCATGGGATTTGCCGAATACGTCGAAATTTATGATGCAAAAGAGAGGGCAAAAAAGTTTCAATCAGTCAGAGCCAGACTTCCTAATCAGCGTGATGGATAGGCATGAAGACTGGTGCGTAATCGTAGCCCTGATTGGCGGTGGACAAGAAATCAACACGGGCGAGGCTGGACTACAGGGATGGATTGGCGCCTTATCAGCTAAATTTTCAGATTGGGATGTGCATTACTCAGACAAACTATCCCAGATCGAATATGCGGGCGGTGATGTCCATTTTACCGACGTCAAGCATGCCCATATGCAGCCGAGTTTACACTTGGCCACCTCCATGCGGTCTTTTCGTGCCGAGAAGTTGTCGCATATGATTCACCATCTGATCCACAACCAAGCGAAAGCTGCCGCTGAATACTACCGACAATTCAAGCATAAGTTTCCCATCAAAATTACCCGAGATCTCAATCAAGCGAAAGCTTGGATAAAAGCACAAGCCCGTGCCAATGAAACAAAAGGATTGATTGCATCGTCCGGCGCGATAAGACTTAAACCCGAGGGTATCTTTGTTAAGAATCGTATATCAGCAGCAGATTGGTTCTTGAATGATCAAGATGACGTTCGCTCATGCCATTTTCTGGAAGATGTTGCAACTGAGTTCGATATTCAGGGATTGGAGTTAGACTGGTGTTTAGTGGGCTGGGATGCAGATTATCGCTATCGAAACGGACAATTTGAACACTGGAAATTTACTGGTACAACCTGGAAGAAACGTCAGCAAGAAGAGCAAAAGCGCTACCTGGAAAATGCCTATCGAGTGTTGTTAACTCGCGCACGCCAAGGTGTGGTGATATTTTTACCGCATGGCGAAGAGGAAGACGCGACGCGACAGTCAGCATTTTTTGATGAAACCTTCGCCTATTTGGTGAGTTGTGGCATAGAATGCTTAACTAGTTGAATTAATTGCTAATAGCAGGGAAAAGACCACGGTTTCTTAACGCGCACCTAGTGAAGGAAGCATCATGGCCAGAAAGAGAAAACAAAGCCCATTCGAAGACTTGATCGATATTGCCGCCATGCTTCCATGGTGGGCGGGCGTGCTCGTGGCGATCGTCACCTACTTCGTCCTTCACCACTTTGCAACTGCTGTAGTAGCGCCGCCTGTGTCGCTAGGTCAAATGGGCTCTATGGTCGCAAACCAACTCGGTAAGACTCTTGCTACGTTTGGGCAATACCTGGTTCCTCTAGCCTTCTTAATCGGTGCCGGTGTTTCCGCCTATGGGCGGCATAAGCGGTCCGTGTTATTCGCTGACGTCCGGGAAGGCTCATCCTCTTCCGCACTAAATGGCATGACTTGGCAAGAATTCGAGTTGCTGGTGGGCGAGGCATTTCGACGCGGGGGATACACGGTTACAGAAACTGGCGGTGGCGGCGCCGATGGTGGCGTTGATCTTGTCCTGAGAAAAGATGGCGAGAAATTTCTGGTCCAATGCAAGCAGTGGAAAGCATTCAAGGTCGGCGTTACCACAATTCGTGAATTATATGGCGTAATGGCCGCAGGGGGCGCGGCTGGCGGGTTTGTGGTGACGTCTGGCGTTTTTACGCAGGAGGCAAAAGATTTCGCCGAGGGAAGAAACATTGACCTGATCGATGGCACGGAATTGACGGCCATTATCAAGAAAATACAACCGCAGCTCCAAGCCGTCACTGCCGCGGCACGGCTCGCACCTCAAAGCGCCCTTACGGCAACTGCCGACCCGAGCTGCCCGAAGTGTGGCAATGCCATGGTCAAGCGAACAGCCAAACAAGGCGCCAATACTGGCAAGGCATTCTGGGGTTGCACCGCTTATCCGCAATGCCGCGGGATAATCCAGATTAACTAAAGAGATAATCAAAGGGGTCGGTTTCGGATTGTTTTTCTTGGACTCTTTCATTTCATTGTTTATTTTGGAAAAATCATTCGAAGATGGCCTCTTCATTCGGCGAACGTCTATATTTTTGGTATCAAGGCGGTGCGCGGGGGCAGCGATGGCACAACAGGGAAACGAGACATCCACGGAAAACAACATCTGGTTGCGCGGGGTGTTCATGATCCTGTTCGGCATACTCTACAGCTTGGCGGGGACGGTGTTGTTCGTGGTGGCGGTGCTACAGTTCATCTTTGTTCTGCTTGGCAGCGCGCCCAACACCAGGCTGCTCACCTTCGGCCGCAGCTTGGGAAGCTACGTTCAACAGCTCGTCAACTTTCAATCCTTCAATACCGAGGAAAAGCCGTTTCCTTTCAACGACTGGCCGTCGTAACGCCGACCTGCGCAGCGCACCGATCAAAGGGGTCGGCTTCGGATTATTTCTCTTGGACTCTTTCATTTTGCTGCCTCTTTTGGAAAGTGCGAGCTGCCGCGCCGCCCCATGCTGGCGTGCAAGTATGGCCGGCGCTCAGGTCAAACCCCCGGTGATGGCAGACGGCAATCGGATTGGCTTGCCCCACATCAAGTAGGGCTGCGGGCCACATTAAAGTTCTTTATTTGTGGCCTTTCACATTAAAGAGTGCTTTAATACACGGCAGGCAAATTGAAGATATCTTTAATATGAAACGGTCCACAGGAACCTACGCCACCTCAACGACCTTGGGCGAATCCGTCCAGGCCTTCGTTCCGCATTCGCTCCCACCCTCCGACCCTGCGCTTGCGCCGGATTCGTTCGTCGAGCAGAACCGGCAGGCGGAGCTGGCACTTGCGCGCCTGTCCGGGGTATCGGGGCTGGTGCCATCGGTGGATTGGTTGCTGTACAGCGCGATCCGCAAGGAGGCTTTACTCACCTCGCAAATCGAAGGGACGCAGGCCACGCTGACTGACTTGTTCGACGAGGAAGCGGGCTTCGCGGTCAGCAACATGGATGACGTGGAAGAAGTCACCAACTACCTGCGTGCCTTCCGGCTGGTGCAAGACAACCTGCGCTCGCCTCAGGGCTTGCCCATCAGCGTTCGCCTGCTGTGCGAGGCCCACCGTCTGTTGCTGGATGGGGTACGGGGGGCCGGCAAACAGCCGGGAGAATTGAGGCGCTCGCAAAACTGGATTGGCGGCACCCGTCCGGGCAACGCCGCCTTTGTGCCGCCTCCGGCAGATCGGGTGCCAAGCCTGCTGGGCGATCTGGAGCGGTTCGTCCACGACACGTCGCAAGCTCTCCCGCCTCTCGTGAAAATTGCGCTTGCGCACGCCCAGTTCGAGACCATTCACCCCTTTCTGGACGGCAACGGGCGCATCGGCCGTCTGCTGATCGCCGCACTGTTGGAGCACTGGGGCCTGTTGCCCGAGCCATTGATGTATTTGAGTGGCTACTTGAAGCAGCACCAGGCAGAGTATTACCGGCGACTTTCGAATATCCGCACGGATGGCAATTGGGAGTCTTGGGTCGCGTTCTTCCTCGAAGGGGTGGCGACAGCAGCGACCGATGCCGAGCGCAGCATCATCGCCATCGCCAGCCTGGTGGCGGCAGACCGGCGCCGCTTGCTCGAATCACCCAAGGCCGGCCCCGCCAGCTATCGCCTGTTCGAAATGCTGCCGATGATGCCGCGCTTCACCATCGAGCGAGTGAGGCAGAAACTGGACACGAGTTTTCCGACGGCGAATGCGGCCGTCAAGGCGCTCGAAGACTTGGGCATCGTGACCGAAATGACCGGGCAGAAGAAGAACCGGAGTTACAGCTACCAGCCGTACATCGAATTGCTGACGCATTGATTCGAACCCACCCGCATCAGTTCGCGCCGACTCCCACAAAAATAATAGGGGACATAGCCCGATTAACCGCGCCGCTTGATATTTTTCGGTAAACGGCACAAAGTAAGGAATCCTTACTTTATGCATTGGAGGCTGTCATGCTTGCCAAATTGACTGCAAAAAACCAGCTCACCCTGCCCAAGAGTGTGACCGCTGCCGTTGGCCCTGCGGAGTATTTCGATGTGGAAGCCCGCAACGGCCAGATCGTGCTGACCCCGGTTCGCATCCAGCGCGGCGATGCCGTGCGCGCCAAGCTGGCCGAACTGGACTTGCAGGAGCAGGACATTGCCGACGCGGTTGCATGGGCCCGGCAGACGGCCAGCCAAGCACCCGCCAGCCCCGCGAAGAACCGCCGCAAGAAATGACCCGTTCCCCGCGCCCACCCTGCGTGGTGATCGACACCAAACTGGTGCTGTCCGCGCTGGTATTTGCCCAAGGGCGGCTGGCCCCATTGCGCCATGCCTGGCAAGGCGAACTGTGCCAGCCCTTGGTATCCAGAGTCACGGCGGCGGAGCTCATCCGTGTACTCGCCTACCCCAAGTTCAAACTCACGCCGGACGAACAGCAGGAACTCCTGGCCGACTACCTGCCTTGGTGCACTACCGTGCGCATGCCCAACCCGCTACCCGAAACCCCGGAGTGCCGCGACCCCTTCGATCTGCCGTTTCTGCAGCTCGCCGCTGCGGGCAAGGCTGACTATCTCGTGAGTGGCGACCAGGATTTGCTGTGCCTTGCCGGCCAGTTTTCCTGCCCCATCATTACCGCCGATCAATTCATCAAGACGCTAAACATCTGACCAAACCAAAGGGTGCAGCTTCGGATTGTTTTCTTGGACCTTGGAATCTGACGACAATTCTGAACACAAGTATCACCAAACAATCTCGTAACCACTGCTCCGCCCGCCCTTGCCGGTCGGCTAAAGCAGCCCTTCTCGACCAGTACTGAGAGTTTGCGTTTCTGTTTTTGGATGCGAATGGGTGTGTTATTGGTTATCTCTCGATAATGGGTGTAATTGGGTGTAGCATTGGTTTTATGATCCGATCCGACTCCATTCAAATCACGCCAGAAATCTTGACCCTGATCGCAAAGATCGACGAGTTCAAGGGGGCGTGGCGTGCCTTGGGCACACTTGCGCCCGATCGATTGTCGGCACTGCGCCGCGTCGCCACGATCGAGAGCATCGGTTCGTCCACCCGAATCGAGGGCAGCAAACTGTCCGACCGCGAGGTCGAGCGACTGCTATCCAACCTGCAGATCAAGACCTTCACCAGCCGTGACGAACAGGAGGTAGCCGGTTACGCGGAAGTGATGGAGTTGGTGTTTACGTCGTGGCAAGACATTACGTTCACCGAAAACCACATCAAGCAGTTGCATCAGAACCTGCTCGTCTACAGCGAGAAGGATGCCCGGCATCGCGGCAACTACAAGACCACGTCCAACAGTGTCGTCGCCTTCGATGAGAACGGCGCGCAGATCGGCGTTGTGTTTCAGACGGCCACGCCCTTCGACACGCCACGCCTGATGACGGAACTGGTGACCTGGGTGCAAGAGGAACGCGCGGCGGGGCGCCTGCATCCTTTGTTGATCATCGCTCTGTGGGTGGTGGTGTTTCTGGAAATCCACCCGTTCCAGGACGGCAATGGCCGACTCTCGCGGGTGCTCACCACGCTGCTGCTCCTGCAGGCAGGCTATGCCTATGTGCCATACAGTTCTCTGGAAAGCGTGATCGAGCAGAACAAGGAAGCCTACTACCTGGCGCTGCGGCAAACCCAGGGATCGATCCGCACCGATTCCCCCAATTGGCAACCGTGGCTGGCGTTCTTCCTGCGGTCGCTGGCCGAACAGGTCAGGCGACTGGAGAAGAAGGTCGAGCGCGAAAAGCTGGTGCTGGCCGCCTTGCCGGAGCTCTCGTTACAAATCGTCGAATTTGCCCGCGAGCACAGTCGCGTCACCATCGGCGAGGCCATCAAACTGACCGGAGCGAGCCGCAATACGCTCAAGCAGCATTTCCGTTCGCTGGTCGAACGCGGACACCTGAACCAGCACGGCAGCGGCCGTGGTGTCTGGTACGAACTACGCTGATCTAGATGGCGCAGACGACCCGGTTCAATTCGCCTTCGAAATCAAAGGGTAGAGGGAGAACAGGCTCTCGCCTGCCCTCCCTCATCAAACCGTGCATGCGGTTCTCCCGCACACGGCTTTCCGATGTTCTTCATGCCGAGGCATGCGCCGAGTTCCAGCCCGCGACTGCAGAAACCTTGTACAGCCCGTAACGCGCGTAAAGATCACGGCTCGGAAAGCGGCGTATGCCAGTTCCTCTGTCCTTTACTTTGTGGCGCTTCATCAAGTGGGTTCGTAACCGATCTTCTCTATCGAGAGCCGCTTCGATCTGGGCTACAACGCTTCCCATGCACTGGCACTGGCACTGGCTGCCTTGCGCTGGCATGGCTGCCGCTCGGAAAACCGTTACATTGTTGTCAAGATCGGGGTCAGTGTTTGGCACGCCGTATCCGGTTGGTGCGGTAGCCCACCGTGATCACCTCGTTTTGCGGGTCAAGGACGGCATACATATCCGCCCAGCGGTCGATCTGGTTTGGAGGCAGCGATTTTGACAGCGCGGCCTTTCCCACGCTGCTGAAATACACCACCCGGCTGCCGTGGGGCGCATGCGTGACCCGGCCGTAGGCGAACAGCGTTTCCAGAGCCTGGGGCGGGATGCCGCGGCGCTTCATGCTCATTCTGGCGTGGCTGCTGACGATACCTAGTTTCATTTTTTTCTCCTTGGGAAGCGCTGATTAAATGACAAATCGTCATTCCGCCCCGGATTACCCCCTTCCGGGGTGACGGCCAGGCCGGAATCTAGAAAATTCAAAGCACTGGACACCGGCTTTCGCCGGTGCGACAAATAAACAGCGCTTCCCTTGTTCAATACCATCAGTGGTCAAAACAGGCTTGCGCTGACCGCTTTTCCGGATGGCCCGGCCTTGAGGGCTTTGCGCATCCGGCTGATCTGCCTGTCCATCTGGCGCAGCGTGGCCGGCCGCACGATGGTTTTTCCCTCGGCTGCCGCACGGTTGCAGATACGGCGTATCGCCATCATCAGTTTCAGTCCGTTATGGTTTTCCATCTCTATGCCCTTTCAAGTCAAGTCATGCCGTTTTTCAGATAGGTGCCTTCGTTCTGTCATGCATTGTGGGGTATAGTGTGTCTCACAGGATGAGACACCTGAATCCCCTCAGGGAATTTTCATGGACCGTACGGAACGCTTCTATCGCATCGACCAGCTGCTGCATGAACGCAGGATTGTTCCCATCGAGGTTTTTCTTGGCGAACTGGAAATCTCCCGCGCCACGTTCATGCGCGATATCGAATACCTGCGCGACAGGCTGAACGCGCCTATCGTCTGGGACCGGAAGGCCTGGGGATACCGCTTCGACAAGCCGGTTGCCGGGAACAAGTACGAGCTGCCCGGCCTGTGGTTCAACGCCTCGGAAATCCACGCCCTGCTCACCATGCAGCACCTGCTGCAGAACCTGGGGCCGGGCCTGCTTTCCCCCCATGTCGACCCGCTGCTCACCCGGCTGAAACTGCTGCTGGAGTCGGCCGAGATCCCGATGGATTCGGTCGAGAAGCGCATCCGCATCCTGCGCGTCAACGCCCGCTCCTACGAGCCCGAACACTTCTCCCCGATCGCGACCGCCGTTCTCCAGCGCAAGAAACTGGAGATCAGCTACTACACCCGCAGCCGCGATGAAACGCAGGACCGGGTCCTGTCTCCCCAGCGCCTGACGCACTACCGGGACAACTGGTATCTGGATGCCTGGTGCCACATGCGCAACGGCATCCGCAGCTTCTCGCTGGACGCAATCCGCCGGGTGAGGCTGATCAGCGAGCAGGCGCAGGATGTCAGCGAACAGGAACTCGATGAAATATTGGGCACCGGCTACGGAATTTTCTCCGGCAAGGAAGTAAAGTGGGCGGAACTGCGCTTCTCGCCGCAGCGTGCGCGCTGGGTGAGCCGCGAAGCGTGGCACCCGGAGCAGAAGTCGCACTTCGACGACGAGGGGCGCTATTGCCTGAAAGTGCCCTACAGCGACGACCGGGAACTGGTGATGGATATCCTGAAATTCGGCCCGGAGGTGGAGGTGCTGGGGCCCGATTTGCTGCGCCGCCGGATCATCGACCTGGTCGGCCAGACCTCGGGGATATACGGCGACAGCTAGGGAAGCGCTGATTAAATGGCAAATCGTCATTCCGCCCCGGATTACCCCCTTCCGGGGTGACGGCCAGGCCGGAATCTAGAAAATTCAAAGCACCGGACACCGGCTTTCGCCGGTGCGACGAATAAATCAGCGGTTCCTTAGTGCACGAAAAGCGCATTATTCGGCGGCGAATGCGCGTGCCGTGCTAGGATGGGAACACACACGAAAGGGGAAGCCGCCATGAAAAAACTGACCGTCCGCATCCATGCAGAGCTGGAAATTCCGGACGACTGGGAAGTTGTCGAACACAAGTCGGGCATCCAGGCGCTGAAAATCGGCGGCAAATTCATCGATTTCGACATCGTGCCGCTGGCTACCGAGGAGAATGACATGGATGCGACCTGGACCGACGAGGACGAGGAATTGACCAACGACATCCTCATGGCCGTGACCGGGCTGGATACCACGCTGGAAACCGGCTGATCGGCTGGTCACAACTAGAGGCGGCTAAAGGTGCTTCAAGCCTTCCCAGTCGGTCAAGGCCTGTTCATCCTGAGTTTCCGGAGAAACCTGGGCGTGACTTTTGCCCATTAAGGCTTCCCATTCATCCAAAGAACCTTCAGTCACTTCCGGCTTCCGTTTCTCGGCTGAAAGGCGACGCTCCTTCCAGCCAGGCGGTGGGCCTACATCTTTGACACGCCTGTTTACAACACGCCGGTCTTCCCCATTTCCTGGCTTGGTGTTCTTGTTGTTCATGACACACCTATATATTTATAAAGCATTTACTATTTACGAATACCCTCGAATTGTCAAATACGACACGCGCGGGCAGCCAGAAACCGAAAATGTCATGGCCTCGTGCCCCCGCCGCCAGACCACTTCGTCGTGATGTCACTATCCCGGCCAGAAGGCTCAAGGTATGATTCCATCCGAAATTATTGCCCATCGATAGGATATGCATGGAGACCGTGGCGGTCATCGACTTTGAAACAACGGGACTATCGCCAGCCATGGGTGACCGGGCGACCGAGGTGGCGGTGGTTATCGTGGACGACGGCAAGATCGTCGACCGCTACCAAAGCCTGATGAATGCGGGTGCGCGCATCCCTGCATTTATCGAAGCGCTGACCGGGATATCCAACGCCATGATCCGCAAGGCACCGCCGGCAGCGGAGGTGATGAGTGCGCTGGCGGAGTTTGTCGGCGACGTGCCCCTGGTGGCGCACAATGCTTCGTTCGACAGCCGGTTTCTGGATGCCGAGTGGTTGAGGATCAACCAGCGGAGGCGGCAGGAGTTTGCCTGTTCAATGTTGCTGGCACGCCGGATTTATCCGGCTGCGCCCGATCACAAGCTGGGCACGCTGGTCAGGCATCTGGGGCTTCCCTCGGCGATCCGCCATCACCGCGCCCTGGCTGACGCAGAAATGACCGCCCATCTGTGGGTAAAAATGGTGTCGGATATCAGGCAGCAATATGGCCTGAGCGCCGTTCCGCACGAGTTTTTGCGCACGCTGCAGAAGGCGCCGAAAGCGCAGATGAATAGCTGCGTTGAACGAGCCAAATGCAGACTCGGCCTGTAATCAGAAACCGGGGGTAACCGGTTGCCATCAACTTGGAAAACCCTGTTGAACCGCAGAGGACGCGGAGGACGCAGAGGAGTTCAAATGCTAGGGAAGCGCTGATTTATTCGTCGCACCGGCGAAAGCCGGTGTCCAGTGCTTTGAATTTTCTAGATTCCGGCCTGGCCGTCACCCCGGAAGGGGGTAATCCGGGGCGGAATGACGATTTGTCATTTAATCAGCGCTTCCCTAGACGTGAAGAACGCGCTCACTTAATGGGCGTCTCTGCATAACTTGGCAATGCCTTGTCGCCTAGAGGCGCCTACTTCTGGCTTTCCTCCGCGTCCTCTGCGTCCTCCGCGGTGAATCACCCTTTTTAGGATCAGCCCTTCTTCCCTTCCAGTTTCGCTTTCAGGTCGGCGAATGGATTATGGGTTGCCACGGATGCCTGATCGCCAGAGCTTCTACCCCTTACCGCCTCATCCATGACGCGGGAATGCTCGTTATCGTGGCAATACAGGCAGAGCAATTCCCAGTTGCTGCCATCCAGCGGATTGTTGTCGTGATTGTGATCTTTGTGGTGTACCGTCAATTCTTTCAGGCGCACCCCGGCAAACTCGCGGCCACACCGCCCGCAAATCCATGGAAACAGTTTGAGCGCCCGCTCGCGATAAGTGGCCTCACGCTCGCTGCTGTGCCGGCGTGCTTCGGCGATAACGCGGTCGAGCCGGGCGTGATCGGGTTGTTTGGTCATGGCTTTTGGCTCGCTGACTGGGCGTGCATCCGCTCAAACTCCCGCATGAATTCCCGCTTGGCCACATCCGGCGGCATCGGCAGTATCGTCTCCCCCATCGGCTCCACCCCGATCAGAGAGGTCCATTCTTCAACGGAATACGGCATCAGGTCGCGCTTCTCGGTGGCCAGCGCGATCAGGTCGGCTTGCTTGACGATGGGATTGTGGTTCAGGTCGACCCCGAAGCGCTCGCCGATGATGCGGCTGACGTTGTCCTCGATTTCCGAAAATCCGGGCAGCAGCACCTTGAGCGGTTTGACCATGTCCCCGAGGTAGGCTTCGGCGGCATCGTGGAGCAAGGCGGCGAAGCGCAGCGCTTCCGGCACCAGCGAGGCGACGATCAGGCTATGCTGGGCGACCGAGTAGAAGGCGTTGGTCTGGCCGTTGAAGCGGCACTGGTAGGCCAGGCCGTGCGCGATGTCCTCGATATCCACATCGTCGATGCGCGGCTCCAGCGGATAGAACCGGTTGCCCAGGTAGGTCGAGACGTAAAGTTTGCTCATTGGCTTTCCATTTCTGCTTGCTTAATCACACATTGACTCTCAGTATAAACCGCCAAAGACCTCAAACGTGATGTAGCGCTAGCTTGAACAGTGGAATCTGGAGTAAAGTGTTGCTGGGTTCCAGCCAATTAGACACGGCAACTGCGCGGCGAAAAAATCACTCCAGCATTTTTTCAATGACGATTGGCTTGATGCCAAATTTCCCCTACAATGTATTTGCTTTAATCAACCACAACGGGAGCTGACAACATGAACAAAGCAGAACTGATTGATGCCGTAGCAAAATCCACCAAGCAAACCAAGGCCCAGACCGAAGAAACCTTGAACGCACTGATGGCCACCGTCCAGAACGCCATGGCCAAGGGCGACAACGTCCAGCTGATCGGCTTCGGCACCTTTGCCGTTGAAGAGCGCGCCGCACGCGTTGGCCGCAACCCTGCCACCGGCAAGGAACTGAAGATTCCCGCCAAGAAGGTCGCCAAATTCAAGGTTGGCAGCAAGCTGAAAGACGCTGTTGCCGGCGCCAAAGCCAAGAAGAAGTAATAAAAGCAATTCATGGGGGCGGCCTCCTCGGCCGCCCTTGTTCTTTCAGCGGCACACCTCTTCGCAGCATCTCCGCAACCCGCGTTACCCGATCATGCCGCTTCAAAACGCAGCAATAAGCACAGAATCCGGCCGTTTCGACTCCACGGCATCATTTTCCCTTCCATGCATTTCGATGTCATCGTAATCGGCGCCGGCGCCGCCGGCATGATGTGTGCCGCACAGGCCGGACGCCGTGGCCGGCGCGTATTGATCATCGACCACTCCGCCAGACTCGGCGAGCGCATCCGAATTTCCGGCGGCGGGCGCTGCAATTTCACCAACCGCAACGTGGGCGCGGAGAACTATCTCTCGCAGAACCCGCATTTCTGCCGCTCGGCGCTCGCCCGCTTCTCGCAGCGCGACTTCATCGCGATGGTCGAACGGCGGCGCATTTCGTACCACGAGCGGGAGCACGGCCAGCTTTTCTGCGACGATACGGCGCAAGACATCATAGCCATGCTCAAGGACGGCTGCGACGACGCCGGGGTGCAGTGGGCGATGCCGTGCCCGGTGCACCACGTCGAACGCATCGAAAACCATGGGGAAGGCTTGCGCTTCGCGGTCGCCACCGGGCTCGGCACCTTCCGCTGCCAGTCGCTGGTGATCGCCACCGGCGGCCTCGCCGCCCCGCAAATCGGCGCCAGCCCCTTCGGCTACAGAGTCGCGGAACAATTCGGCCTGCGCGTGGTGCCGCCCAAGCCCGCGCTGGTGCCGCTGGCGCTCGCGCCGGAGACGCTGGGCCCGCTCAAGCCGCTCGCCGGCGCATCGCTCGATGCCGGCACCCACTGCGCCGGCGGCTCATTCCGCGAAAATGTGCTGATCACGCACCGCGGCCTTTCCGGGCCGGCCATCCTGCAGATTTCAAGCTACTGGCAGATGCAGGACTATGGCGGCGGAAAGAAACAGCCGGTTGAACTCGACCTGCTGCCCGACCTCGATGCGGCCGCCTGGCTGGCGGAGCATCGCCGCAGCAAGGCGTTGCTGTCGAATCTGCTGGCTGAACGGCTGCCGCGCCGCTTCGCGCATGAATGGTGCGCGCTGTTCGGCTGGGCAAAGCCGGTGAACGAACTTTCCCAGCGCGAACTCGATGCCGCCGCGCAAGCCCTCAAGGGATGGGCGCTGATGCCCTCCGGCACGCTCGGCTACGCCAAGGCCGAAGTCACGCTGGGTGGCGTCGACACCGACGGACTTTCGTCGAAAACCATGGAGGCCAAGCCGGCGCCGGGGCTCTATTTCATCGGCGAAGTGGTCGACGTCACCGGCTGGCTCGGCGGCTACAACTTCCAGTGGGCGTGGTCGTCGGGCTGGGTTGCGGGGCAGTTTGCGTGATTGCCGTTCTGGATACGCCTGTGCCGGCGCCGCAGTGCGAGTGGCGCGCGCGGCGAGGCGTCAGGTGTCCAGCAGCGAAGCGATCAACGGGCATGACACGCTGCCGCCCGCTTGGCATTCCTTGACCAGGCCGCTCAGGGCAGCCTCGATCCGCTGCAGGTCGGTCAACCGGGCGCGCACATCCGCCAGCTTGAGTTCGGCGATCTCCCGCGCCTCCGCGCAGCGCGCCCCATCCTCGAGCTTGAGCAGCAGGCCTATCTCCTCCAGCGTGAAACCCAGGCGCTGCGCCGACTTGATGAACCGCACCCGCGCCACCTCGGTCGCGCCGTAGCGGCGGATGCCGCCCAGCGGTTTCTCGGGCTCGGCGAGCAGCCCGCGCCGCTGGTAAAAGCGGATCGTCTCTACATTGACACCCGACTGCCCGGCAAGCAGGCCGATGGTGAGGGCTTGGTTCGCCATGTTTTTGTCTCCGCATTAAACCTCTTGATTCCGTACCATGATACGGAGGCTACATTATGCTGCAATCCATTCCGGCTGGCATTAACGATCCTTGACACCGTACCCAGGTACGGGGTGTAGCATCATCTTGTCGTTAACCGAAATGAGGCGATCCATGTCCCAAAACAAACTCGACCGCTGGCCGCTGATCGGCGGGGCCGCCGCCGCAGTCGCGGCTTCCCTGTGCTGCATCGGCCCCCTGGTGCTGGTCATGCTGGGCATCGGCGGCGCCTGGGCGGCCAACCTCTCCCTGCTCGAACCCTATCGGCCGCTATTGCTGGGCGTCGCCGTTGTGTTCCTGGTGCTTGCCTGGCGCAAGATTTACGGAGCAAGCGCGGCGGGAAGCTGCACGCCGGGCACTTTGTGTGCCTTGCCGCAAACCAACCGGGTGTACAAGGTCTTGTTCTGGCTGGTCGCCGCGCTGATCGGACTCGCCCTGCTTTTTCCCTATTTCGCCCCACTTTTTTACTAAGGAGTCTCACATGAAAGTTCGCGTTTCGTTATCCGCCCTTCTGTTCTCTCTCGCCGGCCTGTCGGTCAGCCCGGCCTTCGCCGCCATGCAGACCGTGACGCTGAGCGTGCCGGGCATGTATTGTGAAGTGTGCCCGATCACGGTACGCAAGGCGCTGGAAAAAGTGCCCGGCGTCGTCAAGGTCAGCGTCTCGTTCAAGGACAAGGAAGCGCTGGTCACCTTCGATGACGCGAAAGCCAGCATCAAGAAGCTGGAAGACGCCACTTTCGTCGCGGGCTATCCCGCTGAACTCAAGGGCGCAAAAGCAAAATGAACCCCTGTGTCTTGCCCATGAACGTGGCGATCATCGGCACCGGTTCGGCGGCCTTCGCCGCTGCCATCCGCGCCGCCGAGGAAGGCGCCGCCGTGACCGTGATCGAGGCGGGCGAAATCGGCGGCACCTGCGTCAACGTCGGCTGCGTCCCCTCCAAGATCATGATCCGCGCCGCGCAGATCGCGCATCTGCAGTCCGGCCACCCGTTCGATGGCGTCGGCAAGCATCCGGCGGCCATCGACCGCGCGGCGCTGGTGGCTCAGCAGCAGGCGAGAGTCCGGGAGCTGCGCCACGCCAAGTACGAGAGCATCCTGGAAACCAATCCGCGCATCCGCCTGCTGCGCGGCTTTGCCCGCTTCAAGGACGACCACGCCCTGATCGTGATGCAGGAGGACGGAACACAACAAGAGCTGCGCGCGGAACGCATCCTGATCGCCACAGGACGTTCGCCGATGGTGCCCGACACGCCGGGCCTGAGAGATACGCCTTACTGGACATCCACCGACGCTCTGGTCGCGGAGGAACTGCCGCAACACCTGATCGTTCACGGCGGCTCGGTGGTGGCGTTGGAACTGGCGCAAGCCTTCCGCCGCATGGGTTCCGCTGTGACGCTGATTGCGCGCTCCGGCCTGCTGTCGAAGGAAGATCCCGCTGTCGGCGAGGGGCTGAAGGCAGTGCTGGAAGGTGAAGGCATGCGCATCCTGACCCATGCCGAGGTGAAAAAAGTGCGCTTCGACGGCAATCTGTTCCAGCTGGATATCGGGTCCGAGACGATCCGCGGTGACCGCCTGCTGGTAGCCACCGGGCGCAAGCCGAACACTGCCGGCATGGATCTCGACAAGGCGGGAGTCAAGACGGACGAACGCGGCGCCGTGATGGTCGACGATCACCTGCGCACTTCGGTGCCGCACATCTATGCGGCAGGCGACTGCACCAATGCGCCGCAGTTCGTGTATGTGGCGGCGGCTGCGGGCACCCGCGCCGCGATCAACATGACCGGCGGCGACGCCGCGCTGGATCTCTCCGCCGTGCCCGCGGTGGTATTTACCGACCCGCAGGCGGCGAGCGTCGGACTCAGCGCGGCCCAGGCCGCCAGGCTCGGCATCGATGCGGACAGCCGCACGCTGAGCCTGGACAACGTGCCGCGGGCATTGGCCAACTACGATACGCGCGGATTTATCAAACTGGTCGCGGAAAAAGGATCGGGACGGCTGATCGGCGCACAGCTACTGGCGGCAGAGGGCGGCGAGATCATCCAGACGGCGGCGCTCGCGATCCGCAACCGGATGACGGTAGACGAACTGGCCGGGCAGCTATTTCCCTACCTCACCATGGTCGAGGGGCTGAAGCTGTGCGCCCAGACCTTCACCAGGGACGTCAAGCAACTGTCGTGCTGCGCGGGCTGACCTCGGCAAGAACCACAGGATAAGGGCATGTTCAGGAGGTGCTCGGATGGAAAAATCAGGCGTATTGCGGCGTGCATGCCCCGACTTTCCGCACTTTAAGCTAGAATAAACAATTCATTTAACCGCGTTCGCTCATCGACGCGCTTCAAAAGGATTTGAAAGCTTTGGAGCAATCCCCGGAAAACCTGGTCGAGATCAGCGACCTCCATTTTGCATATGGTCGCCGGAAGATACTTAAAGGCATCAACCTCACCATTCCGCGCGGAAAAATCGTTGCCATTCTGGGGGTGAGCGGATGCGGCAAGTCCACCCTGCTTCGCCATGTCGGCGGGCAGCTCAGGCCTTCGCGCGGCAGCGTCAAGGTTGAAGGCCAGGTCGTCCACGAACTGGACAACGACGGCCTGTACGCCCTGCGCCGGGAAATGGGCATGATGTTCCAGGTGAGCGGGCTGTTCAGCGATCTGTCGGTTTTCGACAATATTGCGTTCCCGATGCGCGAACACACCGACCTCCCCGAGGAGATGATCCGCGATCTGGTGTTGATGAAACTCCACGCCGTCGGCCTGCGCGGCGCCCATGCCCTGATGCCGAGCGAGCTGTCGGGCGGCATGGAGCGGCGGGTAGCTCTGGCGCGCGCAATCGCGCTGGACCCCACGTTGATCATCTACGATGAACCCTTCGCTGGTCTCGATCCGATCTCGCTCAACACCATCGCAAACCTGATCCGGCGCCTGAACGATGCGCTAGGCGTGACCTCGGTGGTGGTGACCTACGACGTATCGGAATCCCTGAAGGTCGTCGACTACGTCTACTTCATCAATGACGGCGTGGTGGTCGCCGAGGGTGCTGCGGCAGAACTGCTCGACTCCACCGACCCGTTCGTCCACCAGTTCGTCCATGCCGAACCGGACGGGCCGGTCGGCTTCCAGTACCCCAGCAGGCCATACACGGAAGAACTGGGGATCGAGGGCATCAACGGCTGAAGAACTCCCTAATAGCCTAAAAAAACGTCCTTCACCGCGGAGGACGCAGAGGACGCGGAGGAAAAACGTTTCTGGCGGTTTGGTTGCCTACTAAACACAACCTTTCGTCGATCCCTTGAAAACCTCTGCGTCCTCCGCGTCCTCTGCGGTTCAAATGCTTTTTAGCCGCTACGCAATCGTCACACCCTTCGCCAGATACACGTCCTGGATCGCGTTGAGCAGGATCACGCCGTCCTGCATCGGCTTCTGGAAAGCCTTGCGCCCAGAAATCAGCCCCATGCCGCCGGCACGCTTGTTGATCACCGCGGTGCGCACCGCCTGGCCGAGGTCGTTCTCGCCCGAGGCGCCGCCGGAGTTGATCATGCCCGCCCGCCCCATGTAGCAGTTGGCCACCTGATAGCGCACCAGATCGATGGGGTGGTCGCTGGTCAGCTCGGAATACACCTTGGGATGGGTCTTGCCGAACTTGATCGCGGTATAGCCGCCGTTGTTCTCGGCCTGCTTCTGCTTGATGATATCGGCCTCGATGGTGGCGGCGAGATGGTTGGCCTGGCCGGTCAGGTCGGCGCTGGTGTGGTAATCGACGCCGTCCTTCTTGAAGCCTGAATTGCGCAGATAAGCCCACAGCACCGTCGCCATCCCCAGTTCGTGCGCATGGGCGAAGGCTTCGCTGATCTCGATGATCTGCCGCCGCGACTCGGGCGAGCCGTAATACACCGTCGCTCCCACCGCCACCGCCCCCATGTCGAAAGCCTGGTCGACGCTGGCGAACAGGGTCTGGTCGTGGATTTCCGGATAAGTCAGCATCTCGCTGTGGTTGATTTTGACAATGAACGGGATCTTGTGCGCATACCGCCGAGCCACCGAACCCAGCACGCCCAAGGTCGAAGCCACTGCGTTGCAGCCGCCCTCGATGGCCAGCTTGACGATGTTTTCCGGGTCGAAGTAGATCGGGTTGGGAGCGAAAGAAGCTCCACCCGAGTGCTCCACCCCCTGATCCACCGGCAGGATGGACATGTAGCCCGTCCCGGCCAGACGGCCATGGCTGAACAAGGTTTGCAAAGCGCGCAGCACGCCAAGCTTCCTGTCCTTCTGCGCCACCACCCGGTCCACGTAGTCCGGCCCCGGCAGGTGCAGCATGTCCTTGGGAATTCCCTTGCACTGGTAGGCCAGCAAACTCTCCGCTTCATTTCCCAGCAACTTGATGATATCGGTCATTTTCGTTTCCCTTGCTGATCAAAGTGAATAAGGTTCATCGTTTTTAAATATAGCAGCCACACTCGAACTATCCCAACTACCCGCTTAAACTGGCGAATCGGAACGAATTTCGGCAGAATGCATGGATACTAATTCAAAACAAAGGGGAACTGCCATGGGATTTCTCGTCCTGCTTGCCATCCTGGCTGTCGTCGCGATTTATTTCATCATGATCTACAACGGCCTGGTCAACCTCAAGCACAACGTCGCCAAGGCCTGGGCCAACATCGACGTGCTCCTCAAGCAGCGTCACGACGAGTTGCCCAAGCTGGTGGAAACCTGCAAGCAGTACATGAAATACGAGCAGGAAACCCTGGAAAAGGTGATGAAGGCGCGCTCCCAGATTGCCGATGCACGTGAAAGTCACAACATGGGGGCACTGGGTGCGGCCGAAGGCTCGTTGCGCGGGCTGCTCGGCAACCTGTTCGCGGTGGCAGAGGCCTATCCCGAACTGAAGGCCAACGAAACCTTCCAGCACTTGCAGGGACGCATCACCGGGCTGGAGAACGCCATCGCCGACCGGCGCGAGTTCTACAACGACAGCGTCAACCTCAACAACGTGCGCATCGAGCAGTTCCCCGACGTGATCGTGGCGCGCATGTTCAATTTTCAGCCTGCCGACCTGCTCGAATTCGACGTTGCAGAGATCGCCGACGTCAACGTGAAACAGTTATTCAATAGCTAATGCTGGAAGGATTCCGGCAGCACTACGTCAACCTGCTCACTTCCGGCGGGCACCTGGTGCTGCTTTTCATCGGTTTTAAAATCGATTCAAGAGAGGCGTGGCCCATCATATTGGGGCTGATCGGCGTCATCAGCTTTTTCGCCTGGATCGGCAACCAGCGCCGCAGCCGCCTGATTCTCGACACCCCCACTTCCCGGATTGCCTCAGCCGCCCAGGGCTATGTCGAGGTGACAGGCCGCGCCAGACAGGTGCATGACATCCCGCTGCTGAGCAAGCTCACCCTGCTGCCCTGCGTGTGGTACCGCTACATCATCGAACGGGAGCGCAACGACAACAAAGGCTATGACATCGTGGAACAGGGCACCAGCGACGACACCATCCTGATCGACGACGACAGCGGACAGTGCTTCATTGATCCGGACTACGCCGAGGTCATCACCAGCCACCAACAGGTATGGAAAAAAGGCGACTACCGCTACACCGAATACCTGCTGTCCCCGCTCGACACCCTCTATGCCATCGGCGAATTCACCACCCTGGGCGGGGCAAACAGCAATCTCGATTTCAAGGGTGACCTCAGCGCCCTGCTCACTGAGTGGAAGCGCGACAAGGCAAGCCTGCATGAGCGTTTCGATCTCAACAAGGACGGCCAGATCGATCCCAGGGAATGGGAACTGGCCGTGCTCGCAGCCAAGCGCGAAGTGGCGAAGCAGCATGGCGAAATCCGCCTCAGGGATGGCGTGCACCTGATGCGAAAACCTGGGGATGGCCGGCTGTTCCTGCTTTCCAACCTGCCGGAGGAGAATCTGGCCCGGAAATACGTGCTGTGGGGCGGGTTCCACCTGCTGGCGTTCATTGGAGCCACAGGCAGCGCAGTCTACTTGCTGGGTGTCTGAGTCAGTTCGAATCACGTTTTCAATAGCTCAATCCATACTTGAATAGTCAGG
Organism: Sulfuricella sp.; assembly: GCA_031426955.1. Taxonomy (GTDB): domain Bacteria; phylum Pseudomonadota; class Gammaproteobacteria; order Burkholderiales; family Sulfuricellaceae; genus Sulfuricella. The sequence continues at coordinate 75,795 of JASJPA010000029.1, read as the reverse complement.
TATTCGGGCTATATTTAAATTGGGTTCAAACCACAGACAGGAGCAAGACATGACTGATCAAATCCAAATCACCATCGACCGGGAGGTCTACGACCGGCTGCAAATGCTTATGGTACCTCCCATCAGCGATGCCAACGCAGTGATCAAGGAGCTGTTGTATCACGATGGGCGTACCAGTCGGGCCGCCGTTGCGCTGGGGGCCGCTGAGCAACACTTCACTTATGCACAGGAACTCGAACGCTCCAGTCAGGGCGTCTACGATTGCGGAGGGGGGACCTAACGCCGCCCAGCCGGCTTGTTGAACAGTGGCGCCGGATCGCGAAGCATCATATCCGGCGCGGAAAACGGCGCCAGTCGTTCGAGAAAATCCAGTAATTCCAGCACTGGTGAATTGCGAAAAAAGCGCGCCTTGGGTATCTCCATCCAGATCCGGTCGGCATAGGCATACAGTTCGTAAGGCGTATCGCCGACGCCGTCATGGTTGAGGTCGAAACCCTGGTAATCGTCCCAGTAGTTGCCGCGCCACTCGTTTTTGCTCGCATCGCCGCTGCCAAACATCATCGAGACATGAATGAGATTGCTCTCGAAACTATTATTGTGGAGAACATGGCCGCCCCGCTCGCCGGAAAACTGGATGCCGATAGCATTGTGCGCAAAGCGGTTGCCTCGCAGCACGGTCTTGTCAGCCGGTTCGATGGGTGAGTCGGCCAGCAATCCCACCGCGCAGTGGACGACTTCGTTACCTTCCGCCAGCCCTTCAGCGCTCATCTTGAAAGCCAGCCCCGCCCCGCTCACTCCCTGGGAATGAAAAACCCGGTTGCGCAGAAGCTTCACCCGGTCTGAATTCAGCACGATGACGCCGGTGGCGTTGCGGTCGAGTCTATTGCGCTCGATCACGCTGTCCGGCGAAAAAAACAGGTGGATGCCGTAGCGGCTGTTGCGGATGATGTTGCCGATGAGACGATTGCGCGGCGAATTCATCAGGGTAACGTCGCGCGCCTGGTCGATGTCGTTGCCCTCGACCAGGTTGTCCATGCTGTACCAGAGGCGAATCGCCTCGCCCCGCATCGCCAGCTCGGCCGGTATGGAGCGTATCCGATTGCGCCGCAAAGTGTTCTGGTTGGCCCGCTTCAGGCTGATACCGAAGAGCGTGCCGTCAATCACGGTATCCTCGATGCTGTTGCCGCTGCCGGTCAGCGCGATGCCGGCATCCAAACTGTCATGGGAGTTGCCCGAGTTCGTCAGCCGCAGCCCCCTCACCACCGCCCCGTTGGCGTTGATGATCAGCACCGAGCCGGTACCGCCGCCATCCACCGTGACTTTGCCGCCGCCATCAACGATGATCTGGCGCGAAATCAGCGCCGGCCCGGCATAGACCCCGGGCTTGGGGTGCAACGTTCCGCCGGTGGGCGTGGCATCGATCAGGGCCTGGAAGGAAGGGTAGGCTGCTGGCGCAGCCAGGGGACACACCAGCAGAAACAGGAAAAAGAGGATTTTAGCCACGTATGAACACGAATAAGACGATCTTCGCTATGTAACAATAATTCCCCGGCGCTGACAATGCGTCATGTCAATTCAACCTAAAAACCGTACACACCACGAATGACACGAATGTTCACGAATGAACACAAATACTTAACTACAAATATCGTCTCACCAAATGTGAAAATCGAGTAGATATTGCCAACCATTTGATTAAGTGACCCCCGGCAAAGCCGGGGGTTTATTGGGTGAGCGCCTCAAAGGCGCCGATAAAACCGTGAGCCGCCCAAGGCGGCTGGTTTTCCGCTCCTTCCCCCTCGCAGGGGGAAGGTTGGGATGGGGGTTAAAATGCTCCAATCTCACGCGAGGCTTTCCACCCCCACCCTAGCCCTCCCCCTGCCCGGGGGAGGGAATGTTGGCACAAATTTTTAACTTTCCACACGACTGCCGCAAAGGTCAAACCTATTGCAGTCCCCCGGCAAAGCCGGGGGTTTACCTTATTAAATTATTCGTGAACATTCGTGGCTTATTCGTGTAAATTCGTGGTTAATTGCTTTTTCTGGGTTCAACTCATTCCTTCTTGGCTTCCAGCTCTTCCCAGCGCGCCAGGGCGGCCAGCAGCGCCTCCTCGATCTCGGCGGTGCGCGCCTGCAGACGTTTCACCTCCTCGGGGTCGGTGCGATAGAGTTCGCCGTCCGCCAGCTTTGCGCCGAGCATGGACTGCTCCTGCTCCAGCGCCTCGATCTGTCCCGGCAAGGTTTCCAGTTCGCGGTTTTCCTTGAAGGAGAGCTTGATTTTTGCCGCCGGCTTTTCCTGTGCCGGCTTCGGTTTGGCGGCAGCGGTTTTCTTCTCCGCTTCCGTTTCCGGGCGGGGACGGTAGCGCAGCCAGTCCTCGTAGCCGCCGGCATACTCGGCCAGCCGGCCATCCCCTTCGAAAGCGATGGTCGAAGTCACCACGTTGTCGAGGAAGGTCCGATCGTGGCTGACCAAAAATAACGTACCGGAATATTCCAGCAGCAGTTCTTCGAGCAACTCCAGGGTTTCGATGTCGAGGTCGTTGGTCGGTTCGTCCAGCACCAGCACGTTGGCGGGGCGGGTGAACAGACGCGCCAGCAACAAACGGTTGCGCTCGCCGCCGCTGAGTGAAGAAACCTTGGCGCGCGCTCGTTGCGGCGGAAAGAGGAAATCGCCGAGATAGCTGATGACGTGCTTCTTCACCTCGCCGATTTCGACGAAGTCGTTGCCCTGGCTGATGGTGTCGATCAGAGTCGCCTCCTCGTTGAGCTGCTCGCGCATCTGGTCGAAATAGGCCACGGCGAGCTTGGTGCCGCTCTTCACCGTGCCGGAATCGGGCTGCAGCTCGCCGAGGATGAGCTTGAGCAGGGTAGTTTTCCCGGCGCCGTTCGGCCCGATCAGGCCGATGCGGTCGCCGCGCATGATGCGCGTGGAGAAATCGCGGATGATGGGCTTGCCGCCGAAAGACTTGGAAACGTGTTCCAGTTCCGCCACCAGCTTGCCGGAGCGATCGCCCGCGTCGAGCGCCAGACGGGCCTTGCCGGTCTGGTTGATGCGCGCCGTATGTTCGCGGCGCAGCTGCTCCAGCCGCCGTACCCGGCCTTCGTTGCGGGTACGCCGGGCTTTGATGCCCTGGCGTATCCACACCTCTTCCTGGGCCAGCACCTTGTCGAATTTTGCGTTCAGGACCTCTTCGGCCTCGAGCATCTCCTGCTTTCTGCGCTGAAAAGCGGAGAAGTTGCCGGGAAAGCTCGCCAGCTGCCCGCGGTCCAGTTCGATGATGCGGGTGGCGACGTTGTCGAGAAAGCGCCGGTCGTGGGTGACGAACAGCACGCCGCCGGCAAAGGATTTGAGCAGCTCCTCCAGCCACTCGATGGCGGCCAGGTCGAGGTGGTTGGTGGGCTCGTCCAGCACCAGCACATCCGGCTCGGCAACCAGCGCCCGGGCCAGCGCAACGCGCTTCTTCCAGCCGCCGGAAAGCGATGAAACCAGCGCATCCTCGGGCAGCGCCAGGCGGCTCATCACCGCGTCGATACGGCTTTGCTGGCGCCAGCCGTCGCGCGCCTCCAGTTCGGTCTGCAACACCTGCATCCGCTCCAGCAGCGCATCGGTATCCGCGCCCTCCTCACCCAGCGCATGGGAAACGGCATGGTAGTCGATCAGCAGCTGGCTCAAGCCCACCAGACCCTCCGCCACCGCCTCGAATACGGTGTGATCGGGATCGATCTGCGGCTCCTGGGGCACATAGGCCAGATTCAGCCCGGGCGCGCGCCATACTTTGCCGTCGTCGGGCGTAGCCACGCCGGCGATGATTTTCAGCAGGCTGGACTTGCCGCCGCCGTTGCGACCGATCAGGCCCACCCGCTCGCCGGTGTCGAGCTGTAAATCCGCCTGATCCAGCAAGGGATGGTGGCCATAGGCGAGAGAAAGTTTTTCCAGGGTGATGACGGGCATAATTGAATAGATTGGAGATTTTAACGAAAGGCGGATTTTACACCGTGCGGGTCGAGCCGGGCGATTTAACCAGAAAACTTCCTCACCGCAGAGGACGCCGGATAATTCAATGGCTTAGGGATATACCAATTTCTGCCGCCCGTGCGGCTAAAAAGGGTTTTTCAGGCTTGAACAGGCGAACGATTTCTTCGGACGGAACCGGGTGGCTAAAATGCCCCCCCTGGTATTCGTCGCATTTCTGCACACCCAGGAATTCAAGCTGATCCCCGGTTTCCACGCCTTCGGCGATCACGCTCAGGCCCAGGCTGCGCCCCAGACTGATGACGGCCACGGCGATTGCCGCATCGTTCGAATCGGTAATGATGTCCCGCACGAAAGACCGGTCGATCTTGAGGCGGTCGATCGGAAAGCGCTTAAGGTAGCTGAGCGAGGAATAGCCGGTGCCGAAGTCGTCGATTGCCACCAGCACGCCGCGACTCTTGAGGCGTCCCAGTATCATGCTGGTCTTGCTGGTGTTTTCCATCAGCAAGCCCTCAGTCAGCTCAAGCTCCAGCAGATTGGGGCTGATCCCCGTTTCCCGCAATATGCTGTCGATCAGTTCCACCAGGTTATCCTGGCGGAACTGACGCGCGGATAAATTCACCGCCATGCGCAGGGGGGGCAGCCCGGCATCCTGCCAGGCCCGGCACTGGGCACAGGCGGTGCGCAGCACCCACTCGCCGACGGGAACGATCAGGTTATTATCTTCCAGCAACGGAATAAACTCGTTCGGCAGAACCAGGCCCCGCACGGGATGGTTCCAGCGCAGCAGCGCTTCCACGCCGATCACCCGCCCGCTTTTTATGTCCACCTGGGGCTGGTAGTAGAGGGAAAACTCTTCTCTCTCCACGGCTCGCCGCAACGCGCCTTCCAAGGCAAAGCGCTCAATCGCGAGCGCATTCATGTCCGCGGTGTAAAAACGGAAATGGTTGCGGCCATATTCCTTGGCACTGTACATCGCGGCATCGGCATTCTTGAGCAGGCTATCGCTGTCGTGGCCGTCCATGGGGCAGATGGTGATTCCCATGCTGGGCGTGACATAAATCTCCTGGCTGGAGAGCGCAAAGGGCAGGGAAAAAATATCCACGATTTTCTGTGCGATCAACGCAATTTCTTCAATCTCCGACACCCCTTCCAGAACAATGGCAAATTCGTCACCGCCAATCCGCGCCAGGGTGTCATCCTCCAGCACGCAGCGGCGAAGGCGATCCGCAATATCCTGTAGCAGCAGGTCGCCATGGGTGTGCCCAAGGGTGTCGTTAATGTTCTTGAAATTGTCTATGTCGAGCAGCAGCACCGCGACCATCCGGTGGCTGCGGGCAGACCGGCTGATCGCATGCCCAAGGCGGTCGAGAAACAGGAAGCGGTTCGGCAGTCCCGTCAGCACATCGAAGTGGGTCAGCTGGACCAGGTTCTGTTCCGCCTCTTTATGGGTGCGAAGTGTTTTTTCCAGGTGCAGGGATTTTTCCGCCAGCAGCATCTCGGTTTCCCGCAGTTCGCTGATTAGACGATAGATGAAGGCGGTCACCGTGATGGAAACGATGCAAGCGGTTACCAGCCCGGTAAGCAGGTAATCGCCCGCAATCTCTCCCTTGAGGATCAGGCTCATCACCGTCACGACCGCCTCGGTCAGCAAGACAGAAGCGGTCACCGGCAGCACCATGAATTCAAGCAGGCGGGCTACTTTGAGCCGCGCCAATAGACGGTCAGCTAGCTTAATTTGTTCCACCAGTTACCCGACTTTCTAAAGAGAGGGATTCCCTTCGTGAGCAAAAGTTTTTTCATGTACGGATTGGCATGATACACAGCGCGCAGCAGTCGGGTAAGCCCTTAACCGCTCAAGTGGAATATCCGCTCCGCAGTCAACACAGGCGCCATAATCCCCTGCGGCGAGACGCTTGAGCGTCGCCTCGATAGCACGCACCTCGACGACTTGCCGGTCGACCATCGCAGCATCCAGGTCGGCCAGCATGTCAGCCACCGACTCATCCCCCAGATCGGGGACACGCCCGGCCAGATCAACATAATGCTGCTCACCCGAACGAGCCAGCTCGTCACGGATTTCTTCAAGCAGTAGCTGGCGGCGCTTCTCCAGGCTCTGCTTGAGCTGCGCAGCTTCGTCAGCAGTAAAAGCGGCCATACTTCAGACTCCTCGTATCGTAAAAAATCCGGGCGGAACACAATGGCAATTCTATCACAGGACACAAAAATCCTGTTTTAAGGATTGTTAATCTGGCGACTTTTCTTCACCTCTCAGATTTCTCTGTGCCCGCTTCAGAATATAGCAGCAAGCGCTATTGTCCGGATGATTCCGGAACCAGTCCCGGCACACTTCCCTGACCCATTCAGGCCGGCTCTTGGCGGCATCGTTCAGCCAGTTAGCCACAGAATCCTGCACATAACGGCTTTCGTCGCGGCAGCACGGCTCAAGCAATGGCAGGCCATGCCAGGGCTCCGCCTGCAGCGGAGCAATGTGTTTCGCCCACACCCCGCGTGGCCGCGTAATCTCAACGGCAAATCGGCGCAGATTGGCATCCGGCTCGGATACCCACCCATGCAACCGGACAATCGCCTCGAACGGCGCGTTTGCGACAGCCGGACGCAACGCCAGCCAGGCCCATTCGCGCACGCCGAAATGACGATCCGCGGCAAGCGGCCTCATCGCCATGAATTTATCGGCGAAACCCAACTCCGGATGCAGAGCAATCGCAAAACAGGCAAATCCCCGCACCGTATCGGATGGATGAGCGATGAGCTGCTGCAATGCATCCATATCGTCAAATGCGCCGTGCCGGCCCACCATTCTTCCGGCCAGCTCCATGCGCTTTACCAGGCCATGCCCGGAAAATTCCTGACGCATCGCTTCCTGCGCCAGTCCTGCCGCGTTTCCCGACCAGCCAGTTAACGTGCCGAGCAACGCGGCAAAATCCATCGCCGCCTGCTCGGCCAGGGTCGCAGTTTCCATTTCACCGCGATTGAGAAGAGCGGTCAGGTCAGGCGGGATATCGCGCAGCCTGACATGGCCTTTACGTTTCGGCATGAATCGGCTGCCACAATCGATTTTATCCATCCATGAATTTTAGCGTAAAATGGCGTCCTCGCCCCAGTAGCTCAGTGGATAGAGCGACCCCCTCCTAAGGGGTAGGTCGGACGTTCGATTCGTCTCTGGGGCACCAATGAAATCAAAAGCTTGCGGATATGCAGGCTTTTTTTACGTCTAGCGTTTTCTGATTTGTAGCAGCGTTTGCTCAATGGCTATTGGCTCTAGCAGCCGATTTTTTTAGCCCTTCATGATGATTTAGACGCTTGAACATTACACGCTTGATGAGCTGAAACAGTTCGCCAAATTCGCACTCTTCCAACGGGATTCGTCATGTGCGCAAGTTGTGTAGATACCGATGCCCCAGAGGGGGAGAGTGATGAGGTATCGCTTTGCGATGTTCACGTTAAAGTTTCCACCCAATCTGCCGTTAAGCCTCTACAGAGTCCTCTGTTGTGCTTACCTCTCACTAATCGGAAAGCGGAATCATGCCTCGTTCTACTGAGCATCAACACGAAGAAGGGCTTTCAGTCCGGCAACCAGATTGTCGAAGCACTGCCAGCCAGCCGCATATCGACAAGGCCGGGTTCACCTCGCCCCCGACCAAGCTCCCGATCAATGGCAAAGGCCTGGAAGGTGACAGCCGCCGCCCGGAATCCTGCGCGGCCCCGTTGTCCAACCGGGCCGGTGAAATTACCGCGATGCTGAGTGTAACCCGCGACATCAGCAAGGACGGACGCGCCGAGAAAGCCCATCGGGAAAGCGATCAGCGTTTCTACTCCACATTCAACCAGGCGGCGGTAGGAATGGCGCACTTCACGCCGGAAGGGCGCTGGCTGCTGGTCAACCACAAACTCTGCGACATCGTCGGCTATACGGAACAGGAATTGCTGGCGATGTCCTGTGAGGATATCAGCCATCCCGATGACGTGGAGGCCAGCAGGGACCATGCCCGACGCCTGTTGCGCGGGGAAGCCCAGAACTACTCCATGCAGAAGCGCTATATCCGCAAGGATGGTTCCCAAGTCTGGATCAACCAGACGGTATCGCTGGTGCGCGAGCTTTCCGGCCAGCCAAAGTATTTCATTGCGGTAATCGAAGACATCAGCAAGCGCAGACAAGCCGAGGAGGCGCTCCACGTGCGGGAACGCGCCTTGGTTTCGAGCATGAACGGCATCATGATTACCGATGCCGTGGCCGCCCACCATCCGATCATCTTCGTCAACCCCGCTTTCGAGCGCATCACCGGTTACAGCGCCGAGGAGGCGCTTGGACGGGGCGGGCACCTCCTGCTCGGAGACGACACCGGGCAGATCGAGGCGGAAGAAGTCCGGGCAGCCTTGCGGGAGGAACGGGGGGCGCATGTGGTGCTGCGCGACTATCGCAAAGACGGCAGCATGTTCTGGAACGAACTGTCAGTCTCTCCGGTGCGGGATGATGCCGGCCGGGTGACCCACTTTGTCGGCGTCATCAACGACATTACCGAACGGAAGCGCTACGAGGAGCAACTGGAGCATCAAACCAACTACGATCCGCTCACCGGGCTGGCCAACCGCAACCTCCTCAACGACCGCCTGAACCAGGCCATCGTGTATGCGAACCGCTCTGGCAGGCAGGTCGCCGCCCTGTTGCTCGACCTGGACCGCTTCAAGGTGATTAATGACAGCCTCGGCCACGGGCACGGCGACGTGCTGCTCAAGCAAATCGCCCGCAGGCTGAACGAGAGCGCGTGCGAAACCGACACGGTGGCGCGACTGGGTGGAGACGAATTTGCCGTGATCCTGACCGAGGTGTCGGAAACCGATGACGTGGTGCTAGTCGCCGGAAAAATACTCGACCACCTGTCGCTCCCTATGACCATTGCCGGGCAGGAAGTTTTCGTCACCGCCAGCATCGGCATCAGCCTGTATCCAAAAGACGGCGAAAACGGCGACAGCCTGCTGAAAAACGCGGACGTGGCCATGTACCGTGCGAAGGAAATGGGGCGAAACCGGTTCTGCTTCTATTCCCCGGAAATGAACGCCAGGGCAATGCACCGCCTCAATATGGAGGCCAGCCTGCGCCACGCCCTGGAAAGGGATGAATTGTATTTGCACTACCAGCCAAAGGTCGATCTCCAGGGCGGGGGAGTGACTGGCGTGGAGGCCCTGGTGCGCTGGAGACACCCGGAACTGGGGACGGTCTCACCCGCCGAATTCATCCCCCTCGCCGAAGAAACCGAGCTGATACTCCCCATCGGCGAATGGGTACTCAAAACCGCCTGCGCCCAGAACAAGGCCTGGCAGGATGCCGGCCTGCCCCAGGTGAGCGTCGCCGTCAATCTCTCTGCGCGCCAGTTCAGGCAGGAAGGCCTGGTCCATGTGGTGCGGCGGGTTCTGGAGGAATCCGGCCTGGCGCCAGAATGCCTCGAGCTGGAGCTGACCGAGTCCATGTTGATCCAGGATGCCGAAACGGCGGCAGTAACGATGAAGGAACTGAAGTCCCTGGGGGTGAAGTTCTCCCTGGACGATTTCGGCACCGGTTATTCGTCGTTGAGCTACCTCAAGCGATTCCCCTTCGACAGCATCAAGATTGACAAGTCCTTCGTGGGTGAAGTCACCACCGATCCGGGTAATGCCGCGCTGGTGAAAGCGATCATCGCCATGGCCGGCTCACTCAACATGAAGGTGGTCGCGGAAGGGGTGGAAACCGAGGGCCAGATGGACTTCCTGGCCACGAACCAGTGCGATTCCATACAGGGCTACTATTACAGCCGGCCGCTGGCCGTTGAGGACGCCGCCACCCTGCTCAGGGAAAACCGCCAGGTGCAGTTGCTGCGCCTCCCTGGCGACAACCCCCGCGGCGCCCTGCTGATCGTGGACGACGAGGCCAACATCGTCAACGCGCTGAAGCGGCTGCTTCGGCGCGACGGCTACCGCATCCTGACCGCCAGCAGCCCGCAGGAAGGCTTCGAATTGCTGGCTTCCCACAAAGTGGGAGTGGTGCTTTCCGACCAGCGCATGCCGAGCATGAACGGCACCGAGTTCTTGAGGCGGGTCAAAGAACTCTACCCGCATACCGTGCGCATCGTGCTGTCCAGATACACCGACCTGAAATCAGTGACCGATGCCATCAACGAGGGTGCGATCTACAAGTTCCTGACCAAGCCCTGGGACGATGCGCAACTGCGCGACAACATCCTCGAGGCATTCCAGCGCCAGGAAATGGCCCAGGAAAACGAGCGCCTGAACCACGAGCTCAAACTGGCGAACCAGGAACTGGAGATGCTGGTGGAGGACAAAACCCTGCAGGTGATACGCAACACCCACTACCTGCAAGTCTCCCAGGAGGTGCTTGAGCACATGCCGGTCGCGGTGGTCGGGGTGGACGAGGAAGGCATGATCGCTATCGCCAACCGCAAGGCCGACGAGCTGTTCGGTGGCGCGTCCCCGCTCCTCGGGTCCATGGTCGAAGACAGTCTGCCCCGGCCGCTGTTGTCCTGCCTCGCGGAGTTCAGCGGCGAGGAACGGGGCATGCCGCTGGCCTTGGAGGACGGCCACCGCTATCACGTATGGTGTCGCGCCATGGGAACCGAGTCCAGGTCAAAAGGCGCGCTGCTGACCATCACCCCGGAGAACCCGGGGTGCTAAACTCTACCGGCGAAAGAGCTATGAACCCTGTCAACATTGACGTACTGCTGGGGAGGCTGCGGCAACTCCCGTCGCTTCCGGCGGTGGTATTGGATGTCATGAAAACTTTCGAAAACGAGCAAATGGACTCCGCCACCCTGGCGCGCAAGATCGCCCATGATCAGGCATTGGCGGCAAGGGTGCTAAGGGTTGCCAATTCCTCGTTCTATGGTCTGGAGGCACAGATCAGCTCGATCAAGGAAGCGGTCATGGTGCTGGGCTCACACAATGTGCGCAGCATCGTGGTCTCTGCCGGGATCATCAACCAGTTCCCGGCTGCACAGCGCAGCGTTTTCGACCGCCTGGCCTTCTGGCGACACAGCCTCGCCGCCGCGGCCCATGCCCAGGCGCTGGCCAATGGTACCGGGCACTATCCGGAAACCGCCTTCACGGCAGGTCTGCTGCACGATATCGGCAGGCTGGTCCTGGCCACCTATTTCCCCGATGAATTCCTGGGGGTCCTGGAATACGCCGCCGCCCGAGGCTGCGCCGTCATCGAAGCGGAGCATGCCGTGCTGGGGCTGGACCACACCCTGGCCGGCACCGAACTGGCAAAGCGCTGGAAGTTCCCGTCAGCGATCCAGCAGGCGGTGGCCAACCACCACTCTCCCGACGCCCAGCCAGCCGCGCCCCTTACCGACCTGGTGTATATGGCTAACGTGATCTGCCACTGCCGCGATGGAGGACACCCGGAGGAATGCCTGGCGCCGTTGCTCGGCGCAGGCGCATTTGCAAGGCAGGGCCTGGACTGGGCGAAGCTGGAACCCTGCCTGGCTGAAGCCGATGCGCAGATGGCCGGAATCGCCTTGATCATCGAGGGGTGACAGCATGAATTTTGTTTCCGGTTTGCGGATAATCCGCAGATGACGCAGATATGCACAGATAAAATCCAATAAGATCAAATTGTTGGCAGGCGCGTCCGGCTCGCCGTTGGGGTGAAGCAGAAAAAGGTTGATGGAGTAAAAATCGTGGCACTTGAAAACATCGCCCCGCTCCGCTGGGTCTATGACCTCTACCTGCTGAGCCAGACCGCGTCCGTCCAGGGCGATCCGGCGCAGATCCAGAGGAAAATACTGGAACACTTCGTGAGCGCCTTTGGCGCCGCCAACGGCTGCCTCGCCCTGACTGAAGAATCCAGCGGCCAGCTCACCATCGCCGCCGGAATCGACCTGCCTGCCTGGGTGGTGGGGAGCAAAATCACGCTGGGCGACGGCATCCTCGGATGGGTGGCGAAGGAAGGCGACCCCCTGCCCCTGGCGGGCGGCGTTTCAAGCGACCCTCGCTTCCGCAATGTGGCTCCCCGGGACAAGGACCGCCTCCCGGGTTCCGCCATGTGCTGGCCCCTCAGGATCGAAAACCGGGTGATCGGCGCCTTGAGCGTAAGCCGCCAGGCCGGTGGCCAGGCCTTCACCGAGTCGGACCTGGACCACGGCCGGGTGCTGGTAAATCTGGTGACCCTGGTGATCGAGAATACCCGCCTGCACATGGAACAGTGCAAGCGCATCGAGACACTGTCCAAGATGAACGAGGAAATCCTCGCCATGAACACGCGCCTTGAGGACGCGCACAACCAGTTGCTTCAATCGGAAAAAATGGCATCCATCGGCCAACTGGCGGCGGGGATGGCCCACGAGATCAATAACCCCATCGGCTATGTTTATTCCAATCTGGGCACACTGGCAACCTACCTGAAAAACCTGTTCGCGGTGCTGGACGCCTACGAAGCTAACGAGGCCGGATTTCCACCGGTAGCCCTCGACGACATCCGCCAGTTGAAACAAAACGTGGATATCGCCTATCTGCGCGAAGATATCTTCTCGCTGATGGGCGAATCCCGCGAGGGGATCGCCCGGGTCAAGAAGATCGTTCAGGACCTCAAGGACTTCTCCCACGCCGACGCGGAAGATGCGTGGCAATGGACCGACCTCATCAAGGGGCTCGACAGCACCCTCAACATCGTCCACAACGAGATCAAGTACAAGGCGGAAGTGGTGAAGCGCTACAGCGACCTGCCCGAAGTGGAATGCCTGTCCTCGCAAATGAACCAGGTATTCATGAACATCCTGGTAAATGCTGCCCACGCCATCGAAGATCGCGGGGTCATCACCCTGACCACGGGCAGCGATGGCGACGCGGTGTGTGTGGAAATCGCCGACACCGGCAAGGGAATCGCACCCGAGCACCTGAAGCGCATCTTCGACCCGTTCTTCACCACCAAACCGGTCGGCAAAGGCACCGGTCTGGGGCTTTCCCTTTCCTATGGCATCGTCCAGAAACATCACGGGAAAATCGAGGTGCAAAGCGAGCCCGGGGTAGGCACCAAGTTCCGTGTAACCATTCCGGTGCACCAGACGGCCGAGTCCGCCGAGGCGGCCTGACAGGATCGAGCCATGACCCCCGACCCCGCCCTCGCCCAGCTAGCTGACGTTGCCGCCGGCCCGGCGACGCTGCTTTTTGTGGATGATGAAGAGAACATCCTCAGTTCGCTCAAGCGCCTGTTCCGCCCCCACGGCTACGCCGACATCAGCTCCACCGTTGCCGCCATCAACCGGGGGGAAATCTACCGCTACATCTCCAAGCCCTGGGAGGACAACGACGTGGTCCCGGTGGTCAAGCAGGCCCTGGAGCGCGAAAAAAAACTCCGGGAAGGCATCCTGCTGCTGGCGAGGGACTACATGCTGGACGATTCCCTGGTCGATCAGATCAAGGCCTTCGAGCAAACCGAAGGGATCACGATCAAGGTCCACGTGCGTGCCAGCATGGAGGAGGCCCTTCCGCCGCATCTTTATAAGATATAATCCGCTTTCCTGTTTGTCCCGGCGGCGGATAAAGTCATGAAACAGCTGTTACGAGTTTTACTGATCGAGGGTTCCGAGGATGACGCATTCCCCGTCCTCTCCGGACTCGCCGGGAACGGCTATGACATCGTGCATCAGCGCGTGGATACGGCCCAAGCCATGGAAACGGCGCTCCTGGCGCATCCCTGGGACGTGGCAATATCCGGCCATAGCATGCCCCGCTTCAACGCCATAGCGGCGCTGAGCCTGCTCCGCAAACTGAAGTTCGATTTGCCCTTCATCATCGTTTCAGACAACATTGGCGAGGAGGCCGCGGTGGAAGCCATGAAGGCCGGCGCCAGCGACTACCTGACGAAAGGCCAGCTCCAGCGACTAGTCCCGGCGATGGAACGCGCCCTGGAGTGGGCCAGCGCACGCAAGCAGCACAGAGAAACGCTGATCGCCTTGCAGGAAAGCGAGGCGCGGTTCAGGGCGATCGCGGCCAACATTCCGGGCATGGTGTACCAGTTTTTCAAGGGCAAGGACGGCGCCAGTCTTTTTTCCTACGTGAGCGAAGGCGCCAATCTGCTGCTCGGCGTGAGCGCCAAGGCCCTGCAGGACACCCCTGCAATGTTTGTCGACCTGATCGTTCCCGAAGACCGTCCCTCGTACGACCAGTCCATGGCCAACTCGGCAAACACGCTCACCACCTTGAACTGGGAAGGCCGCATCCGGATCGGCGGGGGAAATGAAATCAAGTGGATCAACGTGCGGTCCAGCCCCAGACGCGCCGCCAATGACGGCCTCCTGTGGGAAGGCATCATGGCCAACATCACCTTCAGCAAGCGGGCGGAATTGGAGATCAAGCAGTCCCGCCAGGAGCTGCGCAATCTGTCCTCCCACATTGAAAATGCCAAGGAACTGGAAAGAACGAAGATTTCCTGGGAGATTCACGACGACATCGGCGGCACCCTGACCGCGATCAAGATCGAACTTGCCTGGCTGGCCAACCGCCTGGCCAAGGACCAGGCCCCGTTGCTGGAGAAGGCCGTATCCATTGAGAACCTGGTGAACCGGGCCATCGAAACAACCGGAAGGATTGCCAGGGACCTGCGGCCAGGGCTGCTGGACCTCGGGATTGTCCCGGCCATCGAGTGGCAGGCCGAGGAATTCCAGAACCGCATGGGGATCAGTTGCCGGTTTACCTGCGCCAACGCCGAAATCAACCTGGAACCCGAGCTTTCCGTCGCCATTTTCCGCATTTTCCAGGAAACGCTCACCAACATCGCGAAACATGCCAACGCCACCGAGATGAGGGTGAGCCTTCATGCCACGAAGGAATGCGTGGAACTGGAGGTGGCCGACAACGGACGCGGCATCGAGGAAGAAGAGAAGCGCAAGCCCGATTCCTTCGGCATCCGGGGCATGCTGGAGCGTTCCAGCTATCTGGGGGGGGACGTCAAAATCGAAGGCGCGCCAGGGAAAGGGACAACAGTCAGGGTGCGCATCCCGTGCGGCAAGCCCGGGATCGACCGCCACAGCATGCCGGACGAACACGGCGCACTGTTTTATGAGCCGCTCCACGGGGCCGGCGTTACCCCTGAAAAAAATCAAAGCCCCGCAACCTGACCGCAGCCGGGCGACATTGACCCAGACCCCAGAAGGCAGACCAATGATTCGAGTCCTCATCGTCGACGATCACCACATCCTGCGCCAAGGCTTGAAGCAGATCCTGGCGGAAACCAAGGACATGGCCGTGGTGGGCGAGGCCGAAAACGGGCTGCGGACCATCAAACTGGTGCAGGAAATCGAGGTGGACGTGCTCCTGCTGGACATTTCCATGCCCGACAAGAACGGGATTGAAGTCCTGAAGCAGTTGAGGAAGGAGCACCCCAAACTTGCCGTGCTGATATTGAGCATGTACCGTGAAGACCAATACGCCGTGCAAGCCCTGAAAGCGGGGGCATCGGGATACCTTACCAAGCACAGCGCCCCGGAATTGCTGGTCACCGCCATCCGCCACGTGGCGAGCGGCAGAAAATATGTCAGTCCGTCCGTCGCGGAGCGCCTGGCTGACATTCTGGGCGGCGACATGGAAAAATTGCCCCATGAGACCCTGTCCTACCGCGAACACCAGACCCTTTGCCTGATCGCATCCGGCAAGACCCTGACGGGATGCGCCGCCGAAATGTCGCTGAGCGTCAAGACCGTGAGCGTGTACCGGTCGCGCCTGCTGGAAAAAATGAAACTCAAGAACAATGCGGAATTGACCCACTACGCGATCAAGCATCAATTCGTCGAATAATCCGCTTCACCCGCCTGTCGGCAGGCTGGCAACCCTCCCCTGCCGTCCGTCGAATAAGCCACCTTTTTCCCCTCTGTTCCGTGCCATGGGGCCGGGACCAGCCGGTAGAATGACCCCAGGCATGAGGCCGATGCCCCGGATTCCGATTCATGACCCCAGGTCCGCCATGACCAAGACCAACCCGACTATGATTGCCAGGGAAACGCTGCGGCTTCTTGCCGCGCGCCAAGTCGCGCCTACCCCCGAAAACTACCGCCAGTTATACCAGGAAATCGCCGGCACCCCCGCAGACTCCGAGGCCATGGGGCCTGAGAGGGCGCTGCAGAAAGTGGTTGCGGACCTTCCCCGCACCACGCCGGAAAGGGCGCGCACCGCCAGCCTGCTGGAAAAGGCAGTCGCGGAAAAGGACTGGGGCACATGCGCAACCACCCTCGCCGCAGTGACCGGGTCGTATGGAACCGTATCCCACGCTGCCCAGCCTTGGGGCGACCTGATCCGCGAACTGCTGCGACAATGGGAAGCCAAGCAGAAGGGCGTGACCACCGCCAGGAAAAGAGAAGGGCTGGAAAAGATCCTCAGCAGTTCCGCCTCCGATCCGGCGAAAATGCACAGCCGGCTGCAGTCTCTGGTCAGGTCCTGGTCGGAGGCCCCGGCCGGGCTGGCCGATCCGATAGCCCTCATTGACGCCCCTGCCGAGGCGGGCCTTTCCCCCCCTCACAGAATTGCCGAAGCCCCCGCTGACGATACCCCCGACCAGCTTAGGGAACTCCTGGCGCAGACCCTGGAATGCGCGGTGGCGTCACGTCTCGAAAGCGCATCCCCGCTGGCACGCGAAGCCGAAGCGCTTGCGGCAAAGGCGCGGCAGGCGCGCGACAGGGCGGCGCTGGGCAGCCTCGCGGCCGGCCTCAGGCAAATGTGCATCAGACTGGAATTGCGGGGCGGCGAAGAAGCCGAACTGCGCGAGGGGCTGCTGCGCCTGTTGCAGCTCCTGGTGGAAAACGTCGGCGAACTCGTCGTGGACGACCAGCGGTTGCATGGCCAGATCACCGTCGTTCGGCAGATCATCTCCGACCCCCTCAACGTCAAGGTAATCGCCGATGCTGAACGCTGCCTGAAGGAAGTCATTTTCAAGCAGGGGGTCCTGGAGCACAGCCTGAACGAGGCCAAGGCCGCCTTCAAGAGCATGGTCACCAGCTTCATCGACCGCATCGGGGAGCTGTCCGAAACCACGGGCGTCTACCATGACAAGATCGAGAGCTATACCAGAAAGATCAGCCAGACTGACGATATCGGGCAACTCAGCCAGATCCTCGACGACGTGATGCGGGAAATCAAGCTCATCCAGGCCAATGCGCTGCGCTCCCGGAATGATCTGCTGCAGGCGCGCAGGCAGGCAGAAGCCGCGGAGGAGAAAATACGGCAACTGGAATCCGAGTTGGAGCAGATCGGCGAAAAGGTGCGCGAGGACCATCTGACCTGCACCCTGAACCGTCGCGGCATGGACGAGGCTTTCGAGCGCGAGGCATCCCGCGCCGACCGCAGCGGTTTGCCGCTCAGCCTGGCGCTGCTGGACATCGACAACTTCAAGCAGCTCAACGACACCCACGGCCACCAGGCCGGGGACGATGCGCTGGTGCACCTGGTGCAGGTGGTGAAGGAATCGCTCCGCCCCAGCGATATCGTCGCCCGTTTTGGCGGCGAGGAATTCGTGGTCCTGCTGCCCGATACCGGGCTGGACGAGGCAGTTTCGGTCATGGCCCGGCTGCAGCGTGATCTCACCAAGACATTCTTCCTCCACCAGAACCAGCGGCTGCTGATCACCTTCAGCGCGGGCGTTGCGCTGCGCGCGCAAGGCGAGCAGCAGGACGGGGTCATCGCCCGCGCCGACGCGGCCCTTTACCAGGCCAAGCAGACAGGCAAGAACCGGGTTTATGCCGCGGCGGCATAGCCGGTTTCTGAATCCTCACCTCCAATCCGGGGAATAAAGCGCATTTCCGGCGCCAGTTCCGGCCCTTGAAAAATCGCGCACCGGTTAAGCTGGCGTGGTAGCAATCAAGAATTTTTCAAATGGACCTAAACTTTCACCGTGAATCTCCGATAACCAGCATAACGGCGGTTTTAACGCCTCCACAGCGAGGCAGACCAAAGTTGGCGGCGCCTAGCCGCGTTTGACCAAACCTTGTTATCAGGAGAACTAAAATGTCCATGACAATCAACACCAACATCGCATCGTTGAACGCGCAACGCAACCTCAGCGCTTCCCAGTCATCTCTGACCACCTCGCTGCAGCGCCTGTCTTCCGGCCTTCGCGTCAACAGCGCCAAGGACGATGCTGCCGGCCTGGCCATCGCGGAACGGATGAATGCCCAGGTGAAGGGCATGAACGTCGCGATCCGCAATGCCAACGACGCCATCTCGCTGTCGCAAACGGCTGAGGGCGCGCTCGGCAAGGTGGGCGACGCGCTGCAACGCATGCGCGAACTGGCGGTCCAGTCTGCCAACGCCACCAACGGAACCAGTGACCGCGCCAACCTGCAGACCGAATACGCACAGCTCGGCGCGGAAGTGACCCGCGTTCTGACCGGCACCAAGTTCAACGGCACCAACCTGCTCAACACGGCGGCCACGCTGACTTTCCAGGTGGGCGCCAATAACGTGGCTACGGACAAGATCGCCATCGCCACGACCGATTTGACGGCATTAGGTGCCGGCGTCACGACTGCGGTCGGCGCGAATATCAGCACCAGCCAGGCGACTGCACAAGCCGCAATCGACAGCCTCGACACCGCGATCGGCGAAATCACCACCGCCCGCGCAACCTTCGGCGCGGCGCAGAATCGCTTCGACTCGGTCATCAGCAACCTGCAAGTCGCGGCCGAGAACCAGGCCGCCTCCCGTAGCCGCATCACCGACACCGACTTCGCGGCGGAAACGGCTAACATGACCCGCGGCCAGATCCTGCAGCAGGCCGGCACGGCGATGCTGGCGCAGGCCAATGCCTTGCCCAACACCGTGTTGACGCTCCTGCGTGGCTGATCAGCGAGTCGATAGCCATCGCCCCGGCTGGCCTTAAGCTCGCCGGGGCATTTCACTCAAGGGGTAAATGATGGATATCCCGCAAGTATCAGGGGCGCTGAAATCGATCGTCATGCCTGGCGGAACAACCCCCAGGCCCCCCGCCGACAGGGAAGTGCCGGAAGCGGCTGAGCAGCAAGCCAGGCAGTTCGAACGCACGGTCGAGGAAATCAACCGGACCATCCAGGCTTTCGCCCGGGACCTGGAGTTTACCGTTGACCCGCAAACCCACAACACCATCGTCAAGGTGATTGATCGCCAGACGAAGGAAGTGCTGCGCCAGATGCCCTCGGAAGAGGCCCTGGCCATCGCCCACGCGCTGGACAAGCTGCAGGGGCTGATGATCAAGCAGAAGGCATGAAAGCGCCGGGCTCGCCCTGCCGTTAAACAACTCAGCACCTGACAGGGAACGACCATGGCGCTCTCCTCGCCCGGAATAGGCTCCAACCTCGACGTCAACAGCATCGTCAGCCAGCTGATGGCCGTTGAGAGCCAGCCCCTCGCCCTCCTGCGAAAGCGTGAATCCGCCTACCAGACGGAACTCTCGGCATACGGCAGCCTGAAAAGCGTGCTGGCATCATTCCAGACTTCCGTCCAGGATTTGAGCAGCCCGGCGAAGTTGCAGGCAAACAGGGCGAGCGTCGCGGATTCCGGCATTCTTTCGGCGAGCGCCGACACCAGCGCAGTCGCGGGGAGTTACTCGGTCGAAGTACAACAGCTTGCCCAGCAGCAAAAAGTGGGCTCCTCCGGCTTTGCCAATGTCACGGACGTGGTGGGAACAGGCACACTGACCTTCGAATACGGCAGCTACGACAGCGGCAGCAATGCGTTTACGCCAAACAGCGCAAAACCCGCCCAGACCGTGACCATAGATGCCGCCCACAACACCTTGGGGGGGATCCGCGACGCCATCAATGCGGCAAATATCGGGGTGAGCGCCACCCTCGTCAACGACGGCTCGGCCAACCGGCTGGTGCTCACCTCCAGGGACAGCGGCAGCGCCAACAGCCTGCGGCTCACCGTCAGCGATGACGATGCCACCAACACCGACACCAGCGGCCTGTCGCAACTGGCATTCGACCCAACCGCCCCGGCAGGCAGCGGAAAAAATCTGGCCCAGGCCGTTGCCGCGCAGGACGCCATCCTCAAGATCGACGGCATCACCGTAACCAAGCCTTCAAATACGCTGACCGACGCCATCGAAGGGGTAAAGCTGAGCCTGCTCAAGACCAACCTGGGCAGCACCACGACGCTGACCGTGGCCCGCGACGACCAGGCGGTTCAGGCCTCCGTGGAGGCTTTCGTCAAAGCCTACAATGGCATCAACACGACCATCAGGAATCTGACCGCATACGACGCTGCAACCAAGACCGGCTCTCCATTGCAGGGCGACGCCTCGACCCTGGCGATACAACGCCAGCTCCGCTCGGTCCTTTCCTCGCCGGTAAGCGGCCTGAGCGGGAGCCTCACCACGCTGTCGCAGATCGGCATCGCGTTCCAGAAAGACGGCTCCCTCGCGCTCGATTCAGCCAAGCTGCAAAAGGCCATTGACAACAATTTCGGTGATGTCTCCAGCCTTTTTGCGGCAGCGGGCAATACCCTCGATAGCCTGGCAAGCGGCTTCCTGTCCAGTGACGGGACGCTGAGCAGCCGCACCGACGGCATCAATTCATCCATCAAGGATCTGGAGAACCGCAAGGACGCCTTGAACCGCCGCCTGGCGGACATCGAAAAGCGCTATCGCGCCCAGTTCACGGCCCTGGACACGATGATCAGCAGCATGACCCAAACCAGCAGCTTCCTGACGCAGCAGCTTGCCAACCTATCAAAAAACAATGCCTGAGGAATAAATCATGTATCCACCAACCCACACTGCATTGAAGGCCTACGCCCGGGTGGGCGTCGAAACCGGCGTGGCTTCCGCAAGCCCCCACAAGCTCGTTTTGATGCTGTTCGAAGGCGCACGGCTGGCGGTGGCCACCGCCAGGCTGCACATGCGGCAGAATGAAATTGCGGCCAAGGGGGAGGCGATTTCGAAAGCCATCATGATCATCGACCACGGCCTCAAGGCCAGCCTTGACGTCAAGGCGGGCGGCGACATCGCGGAAAGCCTTTATGCCCTGTACGCGTATATGAGCAACCGCCTGCTGATCGCCAACATCAGCAACCAGGCCGATGCCCTCGAAGAGGTGGGCAAGCTTCTGGCGGAACTGCATGGCGCCTGGGAAGAAATCGGCCAGCCTCGGTCATCAGCCGGCGCCCAGGACCTGGCCAGTCAGCCGAAACTCGCCGCGATCATCCACGGGAAGGCGTGAAAGCAAAATGGACAGCGCACAGATCATCGCCACTTACGAAGTCATCCTGGATGTAACCGGGCAAATGCTGGAGGCGGCCAGGAGCAGCGACTGGGACAGGCTGCTGGAACTTGAGATCGAATGCCGGGCACTGATCGGGACGTTCAAGTCCGCCAGCCCGCACATGCCCCTCAACGCCGAGGAGCAGCAGCGCAAGGCCGAGATCATCCGCCGGGTCCTGGCGGACGATGCCGAAATACGGAACCTCACCCAGGGCTGGATGGGCGAGCTGGAACGCTTTCTGGGCAGCGCCGGCTACCATGAAAAACTCCAGCAGGCATACGGGACGAACCCGGAGAGGTGAGCATGCGCATGGCGCAAACGGACGGGTTTGCCGCGGACTTGCCGGCGGTACGGCCTGGGCGGTAGGGGTCATGACCGGACTTACACCGATCAGCCGCCTGCTGCCCCTGGTAAAAGTCGCGGGGGAGCTTCCCGGCGGCACGCCCGACCGACCCCGGCTCTTGCCGAGGCTTGCACCCGGGCAGCACGTCCAGGGAATCGTGGAGGCGGAACTTCCGGGTGGCGCGTTAAGGATACGGATCGCCGGCCAGGCGCTGCAGATGAGCCTGCCGGTTCCTGCCCGCCGCGGCGATGCGCTGGACCTGGTATATGTCACCAGCCAACCGCGCCCGGCCTTCCTTCTCGCCGGAATCAATTCCCTCTCCCACTTCGCCGCCCTGAGCGAAACGGGGCGCTTTATCGATTCCCTGGTGCGCAATCCCCAAAGGAGCGATCTCGCACAACCGCTGGCCAGCGCCCGCCCCCTGCTGCCGGGCGTCCCCAGCGACGGCAAGGAGCTGGCGGCCGCGCTGCGTCAGTCCATCACGCAAAGCGGGCTGTTTTATGAATCGCACCTGGCGCAGTGGGCGGCCGGCGAACATCCTCTCGCACAACTGCTTGAGGAGCCCCAGGGCCGGCTTTCTCCAGCCTCAGGGCGCGGCGCGGAAAGTGCACCTCCCGGCAGAGAGACCCCAAGCGTCGGGAATCAGGATCCGCGATTGGCCCCCACCCCGGCAGAAGGCGAGCTTTCGCCCCGACAGGAGCCGGAACAGCATGTGGCGGAGATTACCGCTGATGATCTCGCCAGCCCCGCGCGGAATCCATCCCATCCCGCGGACCCGAGGACCCTGAACGTGGTGCAGCAACAGCTGGAAGCCCTGGAGAACCGGCAATTCGCCTGGCGCGGAGAGGTCTGGCCAGATCAATGGGTGGACTGGGATGTGGCGGAACGCCCGCCCGCCGAGGCGGGCGTTGAAGAGCCGGTTCAGTGGCAAACCAGGCTGCATCTCACGCTGCCCAGCCTGGGCGAAGTGGCGGCAACGCTCCGGCTCAATACCACTGGCGTCCGGATAGCGGTCAGCGCGGAAGATGAAGCCCGCGCAGCCATAATGAAAGACAGCAGCCGCGCCCTGCTGCAGCAGATGGAGAGGGCCGGGGTGCAGGTGCTGGGATTGACGGTAAACGGCGATGGCGGAAACTAGACAGGCCGCAGTGGCGCTGGCGTACCGCGCCGGCCAGCCTGCGCCTCAGGTCGTCGCCAAGGGGCGGGGCCTGCTGGCCGAGGCGATCATCGAACGCGCCAGGGAAAGCGGGATCTACGTGCACGAATCGGCGGAGCTGGTGGCGCTGCTGATGCAGGTGGACATAGACCGGCACATCCCGCCGCAGCTCTATCTTGCCGTGGCGGAGCTGCTGGCGTGGCTTTGCCGGCTGGAACACCGGGGAGAGCCCTATCCACCGGGCGAGGCGACCCAAACCTGAAGAACGGGTCACCATCCGGCCCAACCATCGCTATTATCAATTTTCGCGCAATGACGACCTCACCTTACGGATCAAGCCATGAACGGAAAACATCAAAACCCATCAGAATCCTGCCCGCCGGAACCAGATGACGAAGCCAAATACGAGATGCTCTCCAGGATGGAAATCCTGTCCGTCTTGCGTGCGGTGATGGAGAACAACACGCTGGTAGCAGCGTGTTTCAAGTACGGAAGCGATTTCGTCCTCACCTCGATCCTGTCCATTGACGCCGACGCCGGGGAAATGATCATCGACTATGGCGCCAACGAGGAACTCAACAGGAAGATGCTCAAAAGCGAAGGAATCATGTTCACCACTTTCCAGGATCAGGTGAAGGTCAAGTTCCTGGCCGATCGCATCGACAAGATCCGCTTCGATGGCCGCGATGCATTCAGGGTTGGGCTTCCGAAGAGGCTGGTGCGCTTGCAGCACAGGGAGTACTACCGGATTAGCACACCGGTCTCCAAACCGGTCAAATGCCTCGTTCCCCTCCCGCTCGAAAGCAAGCCGGTGGCTGAGGTCATCGTGCTCGACATCAGTTGCGGCGGCATCGCCGTGATCGACCATGATCTCGGCATCGACTTCGAACTTGGCGTCACGTTTCCCGACTGCCGCATCGTGCTGCCGGGCATCGGCACCGTGACCGCCACCATCCAGGTCAAGAACATCTCCGAAATCACCCTGAAGAACGGGACAAAACGCAAGCGCTCGGGTTGCGAGTTCGTCAGCATCCTGGAGAATATGATGATGATGATCCAGCGCTACGTCATCAAGCTGGAAAGGGAAAGGAACGCCAAGTCGTCGGGGCGGTAGCGAAAGCCGAAGAACGCGGGATGAGGGCGCCGAAGGGGGGCCCCATCCCCCGCCCCTGGCGCCTTTTTCAGACCTGCATGTTCATGATGTCGTGATAAGCGGACACCAGCTTGTTCCTGACCTGGACGGCGGCCTGAAACGAGATATTGGCCTTTTGCAGGGAGATCATCACGTCGTGCAGGTTCGCGTTGGGCGAACCGAGCTCGAATTCCTTCGCCAGGCCAGCCGCCTCCTCCTGGACCCTGTTCACCTGGTCGAGGGAAGCCTTGAGAACCGCGCCGAAACCGGCATCCCCGGTCGCCGCCTGGCTCTCGGCCTTTCTGCCTGCCGCCAGATCCGACGCTGACCGCAACTGGGAGAGCAGATTGTCAATCTTCGAAGTGTCCATAAGCCTTCCTGAGTTGTTCGCCAGCGATTAACCCGGTCCATAAATACCCCGCATTCCGCAGGGCGGACTTCAGTCCGCCTTGGCCGGCTGAGCTTGCCGGCAGCCACAATCCGGCTTCCCGGGATGTTCGCAGATTAGCACCGGACTCACCATACCCGGGCGCAGAAAAAGGGGGATAAATCCCCTCTTTTCGCCAAATCGGAATTTGCCACAGGGGCTGATAATCGCTCCATCACGTTTAACGTCCCGCCCAGGGGAAAACAGAATGACCGCGAAAACCTTGGACACCAACCCGACCTTTAAGGTGCAGCCATGTCGCTAGTCCCCCAGCAATTGCCCTCCTCCCGGCTGCAGGTGCTGGGCTTGCTGCCGAACCAGCAGAAGCTCGGTCTGATGCTGGCGGTGGCGGCAATCGTCGCCCTGGTCGCCGGCCTCTGGATGTGGGGCCAGACCCCTGACTACCGGGTGCTCTACAGCAACCTCTCGGATCGGGACGGCGGCTCGATCATCGCGTCGTTGCAGCAGATGAACGTGCCGTACAAGTTCGCAGAAGGCGGCGGCGCACTGCTGTTGCCCGCCAACCAGGTCCACGAGGTCCGGCTGCGCCTCGCTTCCCAGGGGCTGCCGCGGGGAAGCCTGGTGGGATTCGAGCTCATGGAAAACCAGAAGCTCGGGGTGAGCCAGTTCCTCGAGCAGGTGAATTACCAGCGCGCCCAGGAAGGCGAACTGGCCCGTTCGATCCAGTCCCTGGCGGCGGTGCAAGGCGCGCGCGTGCACCTGGCGATGGCCAAGCCTTCGGTGTTCGCCAGGGAGCAACAGAAACCCGGCGCATCGGTGCTGCTCAACCTGTATCCCGGCAAAACTCTGGATGCCGCCCAGGTGAGCGCGATCGTGCACCTGGTCTCAAGCAGCGTGCCGGACATGCCCGTAAAGAATGTCACGGTGGTGGACCAGCAGGGCAACCTGCTCTCCGCCAACAACGAAGGCACGGGCAATGCCCCGCTGGACCCGAGCCAGCTTAAATACATCCAGCAGATCGAGCAAAGCTACGTCAAGCGGATCGAGGCGATCCTGGCCCCCATTACCGGAGCCAGCAACGTGCGCGCCCAGGTGGCCGCCGACGTGGATTTCTCCCAGTCCGAGAACGTGGCAGAGATCCACAAGCCCAACCAGAACCCTACCAACGCAACAGTTCGCAGCCAGCAAAGCACCGAGGCAACTTCCAGCGGGCAAGGCGCGGGCGGCGTCCCCGGCGCCTTGTCGAACCAGCCTCCTGCACCGGCCAGCGCGCCGGTCAACGCGCCGGCGGGCGCTCCAGCCGCCGGAGGCAATCCCGTTGCGGCCGCGCCGGTCAATTCGCGCAAGGACTCCACAGTCAACTACGAGGTGGACAAGACCATCCGCCACACCAGGCAGCAGGTGGGAAGCATCAAGCGGCTGTCGGTGGCGGTGGTGGTAAATCACCGCAAGACCACCGATTCCGCCGGCAAAACCAGCTTCAAACCGCTTGCCGAAGCGGAAATGCAGCAGATCAACGGCCTGGTCAAGGAAGCAATGGGTTTCAACCAGGAGCGGGGCGACTCCCTGAACGTGGCGAACAGCGCTTTCACCGCCGGCGAAGCGGAAGCAGTTCTTCCCGAGATCCCTTTCTGGAAGAGGCCGGAAACCTTCATCTTGGCCAAGGAGGTCGGCAAGCACCTGCTGATCGCCGCAGTAGTGCTATACCTGCTGCTGGGCGTGCTGCGCCCGCTGCTGAAAAATCTCGCGCAAGCCCGCGACAGGGCTGCGCTCATTCCCGCCCTGGAGGGCGGTGGCGGAATGGCGGTGGAATCCGCCGGCCAGCAGGCGGCGCTCGGTTACGAGCACAAACTGCAGCTCGCCAAGCAACTGGCTCGGCAGGATCCGAAGGTGGTCGCAAACGTGGTGAAAAACTGGGTGTCCGGCGATGAACGATGACGGAATTACAAGAAGCGCGATTCTCCTGATGTCCCTTGGCGAGGACGAAGCCGCTGAGGTGTTCAAGTATCTCACCCCGCGCGAAGTCCAGAAGCTGGGGCCGGCGATGGCCACCCTGAAGGACGTGCCACGGAACACGATCGACGAGGTGCTGGAACAGTTCCGCTTGCATACCGTGGAAAACGCCGCCCTCGGTATCGATTCCGACGGCTACATCCGCGCCGTGCTGACCAAGGCGCTGGGCGATGACAAGGCCGCCAACCTGATCGACCGCATCCTGCACGGCAGCGACACCAGCGGCATCGAGGGGCTGAAGTGGATGGACTCGTCCTCGGTGGCGGAACTGATCAAGAACGAACACCCCCAGATCATCGCCACCATACTCGTGCATCTCGACCGCGACCAGGCAAGCGAGATCCTTGGATTGCTGGCCGAGCGGCCACGCAACGACGTGCTGCTGCGCATCGCCACTCTCGACGGAATCCAGCCAGCCGCCCTGCGCGAGCTCAACGACGTGCTCACCAAGCTGCTGTCCGGCAGCAACAACATCAAGAAAAGCCCCATGGGCGGAATCCGCACCGCCGCCGAGATCCTCAACTTCATGAGCAGCGCGATAGAGACCTCGGTGATCGACAGCGTGCACGAATACGATCCCGATCTGGCGCAAAAAATCCTCGACGAGATGTTCGTGTTCGAGAACCTGCTGGACATAGACGACCGTGGCATTCAGCTGCTGCTGCGCGAAATCCAGTCGGAATCCCTGATCATCGCCCTGAAAGGCGCCAGCGAGGCGCTGCGCGACAAGGTCTTCAAGAACATGTCCCAGCGCGCCGCGGAAATGCTGCGCGAAGACCTGGAAATCAAGGGGCCGGTGCGCCTCTCGGAGGTGGAAGCGGAGCAGAAGGAAATTCTGAAGATCGTGCGGCGCCTTGCCGACGAGGGCCAACTGGCGCTCGGCGGCAAGGGGGACGACTCCTATGTCTAGCCGGATCATCCCCAGGGAGCGGCTCTCAGCCTACCAGCGCTGGGAACTCAACTCTTTCGATAGTGCCTCGCACGACGATGGTTCGTCGATGGCGCCGCCCACCGCTGGACAAATCGAGCACATCCACCAGCAGGCCCGCGAAGAGGGATTTGCCGCCGGCTGCGAGGAAGGCAGGGCGCGTGCCCGGGCGGAGGTGGAGCACATGCAGGCGCTCATGGCCGGGCTGCAGCAGGAGTTGGGCAACTTTGACGAGCGCGTAGCCCAGGACCTGACGGCGCTGGCGCTCGAGGTCGCCAGGCAAGTGGTGGGACAAGCCCTGCAAATGCGTCCGGAACTGGTGCTGGAAGTGGTGCGCGAAGCCATGAACTGCCTGCCCTACTTCAACCATCACGCCCACTTGGTGCTGCATCCCGACGATGCAGCGCTGGTGCGCTCCCACATGGGCGATCACCTCGACCATGGGGGATGGAAGATTTTCGAGGACCCGCGCATGGAACGGGGGGACTGCCGGGTTGAAAGCCCCGGCCCCCAGGTGGATGCCACATTGCAAACCCGCTGGCAGCGGGTGGCCGCGGACCTTGGCCACAACAGCAGCTGGATTGAACCGGCACCGGCCGCCGGCCGGAAGATGCCGGAATCTGTATGAAGCTGGCAGAGGCGGCGGACCGGATGACCCACGCACAACACTGGAGCGGATATCTGCGCAACCGCCGGGAACTGGCCGCGACGGCCACCCCCCTGCTGGTAAGCGGCCGCCTGACCCGGGTCACGGGGCTGGTGATGGAAGCGGTAGGCCTCAAGCTGGCGGTGGGAAGCGGCTGCACCGTGATGCTGCCCAACGGCGGCAGCGTGGAGGCGGAAGTGGTCGGCTTCTCGGGCGAAAAGCTCTTCCTGATGCCGGCACACGACGTGTACGGTCTGGTTCCCGGCGCCAAGGTGGTCTCAGCCGAAATCCCCCAGGGGCCGCCTGCTTTGGGCGGCGTGCAGCATCCGCGGCGCCGCGCCTCGGACCGGGCCAAGCACCTGCCGGTGGGCGACGGGCTGCTGGGGCGGGTGCTGGACGGCACCGGGCGCCCGCTGGACCGGCTCGGCCCCCTGCACGCCGAACACGCCGCGCCGCTGCAGAACCGCCCTTACAACCCGCTGGAGCGCGCACCCATCAGCCAGGCCCTGGATGTGGGCGTGCGCGCCATCAACTCGCTGCTCACCGTGGGAAGAGGCCAACGGATGGGGCTATTCGCCGGCAGCGGCGTGGGAAAGAGCGTGCTGCTCGGAATGATGGCGCGCTACACCGGCGCCGATGTGATCGTGGTGGGGTTGATCGGCGAGCGGGGACGCGAGGTCAAGGAATTCATCGAAAACATCCTTGGCGCAGAGGGTCTCGCCCGCTCGGTAGTGGTGGCCACCCCCGCCGACACCTCTCCGCTGATGCGGCTGCAGGGGGCGTCCTACTCCACCGCCATCGCGGAATACTTCCGCGACCAGGGAAAACATGTCTTGCTGATCATGGATTCCCTGACCCGCTTCGCCATGGCCCAGCGCGAGATTGCCCTGGCCATCGGCGAACCGCCGGCCACCAAGGGCTACCCGCCGTCGGTGTTCGCCAAGCTGCCCCAACTGGTCGAGCGGGCCGGCAACGGGGCGGATGCCAGCGGCTCGATCACGGCATTCTACACCGTGCTGACCGAGGGCGACGACCAGCAGGATCCCATCGCCGACAGCGCCCGCGCCATTCTCGACGGCCATATCGTGCTGTCGCGCAGCCTTTCCGACCAGGGTCATTACCCCGCGATCGACATCGAAGCGTCCATCAGCCGTGCCATGGCAGGGCTGATCCAGCCTGAACACTTCGAGCTGGTGCGGCGTTTCAAGAGCCTCTATGCGCGCTACCAGCGCAGCCGCGACCTGATCAACGTCGGCGCCTACGCGAGCGGCAGCGACCCGGTGCTGGACCAGGCCATCAGGATGTATCCGAAGCTGGAGGCTTTCTTGCAGCAGGGCATGTTTCAGCGCGAGGATTACGCGGAAAGCGTGGGTCAGCTCGCAGCGCTATTCCAGCAATAACGGGACTATTCAAGGAGAATTGCAATGGCCGGAAACTTTCCCCTGAAGACACTGGTGGAACTCGCGCAACAGCGCAGCGACAGTGCCGCGAGGAGCCTGGGAGCGCTGAATGCCCAGGGTGAGGAAACCGAAAAAAGACTGCAACTGCTGTTGCGATACCGGGAAGACTACCAGGCGCAATTCCGGGAATCGGTGCGAAGCGGCATGCCCAGCGCCGGATGGCGCAATTTCCATGAATTCCTGGCCAAGCTGGATGCGGCCATCGCCCTGCAGCGCGAAATGGTGGCCCAGGCCAAGCTCCGCACCTTGGTCGGCCAGAGCGAGTGGCAGGCGCAGCAGTGCAGGCTCAAGTCCTTCAACACCCTGTCGGCCCGGCACCTGGGCGCAGAATCCAGCCGGGCCGCGAAAGCGGAGCAGCGGGAACAGGACGAGCATGCGCTGAAATCGTTCTGCCGTGAACGCGAGTAAGCGGCACGCGTCACTGGCGAAAACCCGGCTTTGATCACCACAAGGGGCTCCCGTGCAGAATATCCCAATCACCGCAACCCCCGCCCCGCTCCCCGGCAATCCCGCTGACACCACGGGACCGCTCACCGCAACGGCCGATGCGCCTGACAAGGATCCTTTCGGCGACTTTCTGGCGCGCGAACTGCTCGGGAAAACCGCATCAGGCCGGGTGCGGGCGCTTTCTTCCGGCAACGTCGTCAACACGGAAGCAGCGGAACGGGCACCGGGCGATGAAACCCAAATGCAACAGCCCGGGCAGGCC
Organism: Sulfuricella sp.; assembly: GCA_031426955.1. Taxonomy (GTDB): domain Bacteria; phylum Pseudomonadota; class Gammaproteobacteria; order Burkholderiales; family Sulfuricellaceae; genus Sulfuricella. The sequence continues at coordinate 45,808 of JASJPA010000029.1, read as the reverse complement.
GATCCCTTTGCGCTGCTCGCCTTGCCGTTTGCGCCGCCAGCCGCAGACGGGGGGCAGGATTCCACGGCGGAGATGGGCGCTGGTTCAGGGCCGGCAGTTCGGGACACCCTGTCCGTGACTGGCGCGGCGGCATCGGACACCGCCCCGGCAGAAGCCCCGACCCCGGGCATCACGCTCAGACCGGCAATGCCCCAGGCTGCGGCGCCAGACACGGGCAAACCACAGTCCATTGCCACCGCACGCCACGACGGGAGCGAGGTGACAGCCGCCCCTTTCCTGCAGCGCCCGGCCCAGACCGAACCCATCCCTGAATCGGCACAGCCCGTTCCCTTTGGCCCTTTGAATTCCACGTTGATGAGCCATGCGGCAGCCGATATTGCCTCCCGGCTCGAGCCCCAGGTCGGCACCCCCGCCTGGGACGGCGCCCTGTCCCAGAAAGTGGTATGGATGGTGACCGGACAGCGGCAGGTGGCGGAACTGCACCTGAATCCCCCCGACCTCGGCCCGCTTCATGTGGTGCTGACGGTCAGCAACAACGAGGCCAGCGCACTGTTCATGTCCCACCACACGGCGGTGCGGGAGGCTGTCGAAGCGGCCTTGCCGAGGCTGCGGGAAATGATGGCTGACAGCGGGATCAACCTGGGGAATGCGACGGTAAGCGCTGATACGCCAAAGGGCCAGGCAGGCTTCGAGCGCCACGAGCATGCCGCTGCCGGAGGCCACGGCAAGGACACCCACGCTGCCGAGCCCGCGCCCGGACGCATGCAATCGCTTCGCGCACGGGGTGACAGCCTGGTGGATACTTTTGCCTGACGCCGACGGTTATTGTGGGCAGTCAGGGCCTGCGCTTCCTGACTGGTCATAACCGGGAGATAGGGGTTTTCATCCCTTCTATTTCCCGAATCGAACCCGGCGGGCTTCACCCATAATTCCATCCAGATAAGCAAATCTGGAGCGGCCATGGCCAGGAACCCAACCAAACAGGAACACAAGGAGGAGAAGGTGAGCGATACGGCGGCGAAGTCCGGAAAGAAAGGCAAGCTACCGATATTGCTTGCCCTGCTGACGCTGCTCTCGGCAGGCGGGGGGGCGGCATGGTATTTCCTCCAGGACAATGCGCACCACGACGCCAAGGCGGCTGCCCCGAAACCACCGGTATTCGTCAATCTCGAGCCATTTACGGTGAACCTGCAACCCGAGCAGGGCGACCAATATCTGCAGGTCGGCCTGGCGCTCAAGGTCAGCGACTCCTCGACCGTGGACCAGATCAAGCTGTACATGCCGGAGATCCGCAGCCGGATATTGCTGCTTCTCTCCAGCAAGCGCGCCTCCGAGCTCATTACGGCGGAAGGCAAGAACAAGATGTCCGGGGAAATTGCTGCCGAAGTGAAAAACCCGATCGCGCCGCAGCTGAACCCCCAGGAAAGCCTGGGCGTTTTCTTCACCTCTTTCGTCATCCAGTAAACACCCATGACCAAGGACTTCCTTTCGCAGGATGAAGTGGATGCCCTTCTCAAGGGCGTCACCGGCGATATCGACGAACCGGCGGAGGAGCTCGACCCTTCCGGGGTGCGCCCCTACAACCTGGCCACCCAGGAGCGCATCGTGCGCGGGCGCATGCCGACGCTGGAGATCATCAACGAGCGTTTTGCGCGCCTGCTGCGCATCGGGCTGTTCAATCTTATGCGCCGCACCGCGGACATTTCGGTGGGGCCGGTGCGGGTGATGAAGTACAGCGAGTTTGTGCGCAACCTGGTCGTGCCCGCCAACCTCAACATGGTGCAGATAAAGCCGCTCCGCGGCACCTCCCTGTTCATTTTCGACCCCAACCTGGTGTTCCTGGTGGTGGACAACATGTTTGGCGGAGACGGGCGGTTTCACTCCCGAGTCGAAGGCAGGGACTTCACCCAGACCGAGCAGCGCATCATCCAGCGCATGCTCAACGTCGTGTTCGAGGAGTACGAGAAATCCTGGAATCCGGTTTACCCGGTGAAGTTCGAGTATTTGCGCGCCGAAATGAACCCCCAGTTCGCCAATATCGCGACCCCCAACGAAGTGGTGATCTCCACCACCTTCGACATCGAATTCGGCCCCACCGGCGGAAAGCTTCACATCTGCATGCCCTACGCCATGGTCGAGCCGATCCGCGACCTGCTCTACAGCAGCCTGCAGGGAGACCACCTGGAGGCGGACAAGCGCTGGGTCAACCTGCTTTCCAGACAGGTGCAGACCGCCGATGTCGAGCTGGTGGCCCACCTTGGCGAAATTGCGGTGACCCTGGAGCAGATCCTGAACATGAAGACGGGTGATTTCATTCCGCTGGACATCCCCGAAACCCTCACGGCAAGGGTGGATGGCGTTCCTGTCATGGAATGCAAGCACGGGGTGTTCAATGGGCAGTACGCCCTCAGGGTAAAAAAAATGCTCTCCAGCCAGGCGAGCGAATCTTCCATCGGGAACGTCCTTGACTGAACCAATGGAAGAAAGGCGAAACCTTGAGGCCAGACCATTTACGACCAAACCAATGGAGGGAAACATGCTAGATACCACAGCCGAACCAGGCATCGCCGCCGACGAATGGGAAGCCGCCATGGCCGAGCAGCAGTCTTCAGCGCCGAAAGCCGCAGCGCCGGCACAATTTCAACAATTTTCCAGTGATCATGCCAAAGCGGGCACCCACAATGACATCGACATGATCCTCGACATACCGGTGCAGCTCACCGTTGAGCTGGGCAGGACCAAGATCGCCATCAAGAACCTGCTCCAACTGGCCCATGGCTCGGTGGTGGAACTCGACGGCCTGGCGGGCGAACCCATGGACGTGCTGGTCAATGGCTGCCTGATTGCCCAGGGAGAAGTGGTGGTGGTCAATGAAAAATTCGGCATCCGCCTGACCGACGTCGTGACGCCCGGCGAACGCATCCGCAAGCTGAACAAATGACCAGGAAACTCGCCCACACACTGCCGGCCGCATTCGCGCTGGTGCTCGCATTCCCCGCCGCGGCCCAGCAGCAGGCGCCGGCAGTGTCTGCGGGCAGCATGTTGCAGGTGGCCCTCGGGCTGGGGCTGGTGTTGGCCATGGTGGCCGGCGCTGCGTGGCTGCTCAGGCGGCTCGCCGGACAGCCGGGCAGACAGGCTGGCGCCATCAGGGTGATTGGCGGGGCGGCGGTGGGACAGCGGGAACGGGTGGTGCTGGTGGAAATCGGCGCCACCTGGCTGGTGGTGGGCGTCGCACCCGGCCATGTCTCCGCTCTGCATACCATGCCCAGGGCCGAGCTCCCGCCAGCCGCCGGGGTCAAGGCGGGGGAGGCGAAAGGATTTGCCGCCTGGCTGAAGCAGGTCTCCGAAAGGCGTCAAGGTGAATAGGCTGGTCAGGCTCCTCGCCGCATCCGTTCCCCTCCTGCTGGCCGCAGCCCCGGCCCTGGCCCAGGACATCGGGCTGCCGGCGTTCACCAGCACCCCGTCGGGGGGCGGCGGCCAGACCTATACGCTGAGCATCCAGACCCTGCTGCTGCTCACCGCCCTGTCCTTCCTGCCGGCCATCCTGCTGATGATGACCGGGTTTACCCGCATCATCATCGTGCTTTCCCTGCTGCGCCACGCGCTGGGCACCCAGGCCTCTCCGCCGAACCAGGTGCTGGTCGGCCTGGCCCTGTTCCTGACCTTCTTCGTCATGGCGCCGGTATTCGACAAGATCTACGCCGAGGCCTATGCGCCGTTCAGCGAAAACAAGATCAACATGACCCAGGCGCTGGAAAAGGGCAGCGTTCCACTGAAGGCATTCATGCTGCGCCAGACGCGGCAGGCCGATCTGGCGCTGTTCGTGAAAATTTCCAACGGACCGCAGCTCAACGGCCCGGAAGACGTGCCGTTGAAAATCCTGATCCCGGCCTTTATCACCAGCGAACTGAAGACCGGATTCCAGGTGGGTTTCGTCGTGTTCATCCCCTTCCTCATCATCGACATGGTGGTGGCGAGCGTGCTCATGTCCATGGGCATGATGATGGTGTCGCCGGCGATCATCTCGCTGCCGTTCAAGATCATGCTGTTCGTGCTGGTGGATGGCTGGAATCTGCTGATCGGCTCCCTGGTACAGAGCTTTTATGCCTGACGCGACCGGAACGGCGGGGCTCGCAGGATGACTCCCGAAAGCGTAATGACCCTGGGCCAGCAGGCGCTGCAACTGACCCTTCTGCTGTCCGCGCCGCTGCTGCTTACGGCGCTGGCCGTAGGCCTGCTGGTCAGCATTTTCCAGGCGGCCACCCAGATCAACGAAATGACGCTGTCATTCATTCCCAAGCTGCTGGCGATGGTCGTGGTACTTGCCGCCGCCGGGCCGTGGATGCTCAGCCTGATGCTGGATTACATGCGGCAGTTGTTTGCCGGCATCCCTTCACTGGTCGGCTAGGTACGCGGCCTATGCCCCCGCGATGATCAGCATCACCAGCGCCGAACTGAATGCCTGGCTCGCCGCTTTCATCTGGCCGCTGACGCGCGTTCTCGCGGTCATCGCCAGCGCCCCGGTGCTGGGCGACCAAAGCCTGCCGATGCGGGTCAAGATCGGTCTGGCGGCACTGGTCACCTTCCTCGTCGCACCGACCCTGGGACCGCTGCCCCAGGAGGATCCGGGGTCGGCAGCCGGCCTGCTGATCCTCGCCCAGCAACTGGTGATCGGGCTGGCCATCGGGTTTGCCATGCGCATCGTGTTCGTGGCCGTGGAAATGGCCGGGGAGATCGCCGGGCTGCAGATGGGCCTGGGCTTTGCCAGCTTCTATGACCCCCAGAACTTCGCCTACACGCCGGTGATCGGCCAGTTTCTCGGTCTCCTGACAACGCTGGTGTTTCTTTCGGTGAACGGCCATCTGATGGTGCTTGCCGCACTGGCCGAGAGCTTCCATGCCTTTCCCGTTTCCGCCGAGCCGCTGTCCTCGCTCAGCCTGAGGACGCTGGTGGAGTGGGGAGGAAAAATCTTTCTGGCCGGCCTGCTCCTGTCGCTGCCGCTGCTCGCCGCGCTGCTGATCGCCAACCTGGCGCTCGGCATCCTCACCCGCGCCGCCCCCCAGCTGAATCTCTTCGCGGTGGGCTTTCCGGTCACCCTGTCCATCGGGCTGCTGGTACTGGCCGTTTCCCTGCCCTACCTCGCCTCCCCGCTGACCAGGCTGATCGATGAGGGCCTGCACATGATGCTGGTGGTGGCCCAGCAGGCCCGCGCGCCGTGAGATGTGTGCGCTGACCAGGGGAGGAAGGCGGGATGTGTTAATGCAAGACCCTGACCGGGTAAATTCGTGGCTGAACTGCTTTTAAGTTCATACGTAGTTGAACAGCGACAGCCCTGACACCTTCAGGAAGGATTTCTGCGCCGCTTCCAGGTAGGTCTGCTGCCGGGTAAGCTGGCTGATGGCTGCGGCGTAGTCCACGTCCTGCAACTGGGAAAGGGTCTGCTGGTACTGGAGCGCGAGGTCCTCTCCGGTGCTCTGCAGCGAGTCGAGTTCCTTCAGGCGCGCCCCCATGGCGGCGCGCACGCCGAGCACATTGTCCAGCCCCTGGTCCAGGTTCGAAAGAGCGGTGGTCAGGCCATTGCTGAGCCTGGCGCTTGCCGCCTGACCGCTCACCGGCGCTTCCAGCGCCCCGATCAGGTCGTTGAGGGTCTGGAAAATGCTCTGGTTGGTGCTGGGCGCAATGGCGAAGGTGTCGCCGTCGGCCGGGCTGCCGGTGATTTCCAGCCGCATGCCGGAAAAGCTGATGGCATTGCCGCTTGCGTAGGCATTGCCTGATGAAACCGCGGTGCCCAGGGTGGTATCGAGCACGTCGTAGGTGGTCGTGCCGCCTGCCACCCTGAAAGCGATCTGGTAACTGTGGCCGGTGAGGCTTGCGGGGTCGGTTACCGTCCCGGGGCTGGCGATCCCGCTGCCGCTGTTCGCGGAACCGGCTGCGGTTGAAAAAGTGCCGTTGCCGGTCCTGATGCGCTCGAAAATCACGCTTCCCGACTCGCTCACCGCCATCTGGCGGGAGGCGCCCACCTGGACCAGGCGCTGGCCGTCGTCGCCGGCATACTGCGCCCCGGCCGGAGTCTGGGCGAACGGCTGGGTCGCGCCCTGGTAGCCCGAAAACAGGTGTTGCCCGGTGCCATCGGCGCTGTTGGCCAGACCCAGCAGTTCCTGGAACCGCCCTCGCAGTTCGACGGCAAGGCTCATGCGGTCGCTGTTGGTCAGGACCGGATTGCCCGCCTTCAGGGCCAGTTCCCTGACGTCCTGGATCACGCCAGTAACGCCCTGCAGCACCCCTTCCGCCAGGCTCAGGCTGTCTTTCGCCGCCCCCCGGTTGGCCGCGTAGCGGGCATTGACCGATGCGGACTGCGAGACTTCCACGGCACGGGCGGCAGCCACCGGGTCGTCTGCCGGGGTCAGAATGCGCCGGCCGCTGGAGACCTGCTGCTGGGTGTGGAGCATTTTCGCCTGTTGCTGCTGGATTGCGTTCACGCCCAGATCGTAAATGGTGTTCGTGCTGACCCGCATGACCGTCTCCTAGTTTCCGAGTTCGAGCAGAGTCGCAAACAACTCGCTGGCGATCTGCATCATTTTTCCGGAAGCCTGGTAAGCCTGCTGGTAACGCAGCAGGTTCGCCGCTTCCTCGTCCAGGTTCACGCCGGACACCGCTTCTCTCGCCTGAATGGCTTGGGAAACGAGATTGGCCTGGGCGGCGCTGGTGACCTCGAGTTGCCTGGTCTTGTTGCCGACCTGGCTCACCAGTTGCCCGTACGCACCCTGGTAGGTGGTGGTGCCGCCCGCCAGGGTGTTCAGGGTCTGCAGCGCGCTCAGGCTGAGCGCGTTGCGGCCATCGCCGACGCCGTTGCTGTTGGTGCCGACGCTGAAGCTGTCGCCCGCCGCCGGAACGCCGCTGATCCGGACGGTCCAGCCGTTGTACGAAATGTCCGCACCCGGCGTGTATGAAACGCCGGTCGGGTTGCCGGCGCCGATCACGTCGAACGTGGTGGGGCTGGTGAACCGGATCGTGACCGGCTGCTGCAGGTTGCCGTTCACCGGGGGCGGACCGTTGACGCTGCCTGCGCTGATGCTTGCGCTGCCCGTGTTGGTCATGTCGGCAGCGGTGCGAACCGGCGCCGCCGCCGCGATCTTCGCCGGGTCGCTCACGGCCACGCCGATATCCCGCGCACCGCTGGCCGTGGGCCGGATCAGGAAGCTGTCGCCCGCCATGGCGGCCCCCGTGGCGAGGGTCAGTGTGACCCCGTCCACGGTCTGGGGGAATCCCGCGAAGGTCTGCATCGCGTTGTCGGAAAGCCGCGTCAGGGTGTAATTGGCGCCGTCGTAATTCAGCCTGTAGTCGCTCGCTGTCAGCGCCGCATAGTCGCTGAAAGCGGCTGTAATCGCGGCGTCGCCGGAATTGGTGAAACTCGCATTCATCTGCGGCCCGGCCAGGCTGAAGAAGTTGCCGCCCAGGACACCCGCCAGGTTCATTCCCAGCTGGTGCTGCTGGTTGAATATGCCGGCCAGCCCGATGGCGATCCGCCCCAGGGCATTCTGCACGCTGTCCAGGGTTTCATTGCGGAAGGCCAGATAGCCGCCGAGCTTGCCGCCCTGCAGGTTTGCTTCCTGGAGCAGGATCGTGGAAGAGCCTGCAGCATAGGCCACCTCGGTTCTTCCCGCTTCGCTTGGGCTTGGCACCGCCTTCAGGGTGAATGGCTGGGCCCCCACCACCAGCGCCTGACCGTTGCCGATGAAGATGTTGTAACTGCCGTCGTCCTGCTTGACCACGGTGGCCTTGATTTCCCGGTTGAGATCGGCGATCACGGCATCGCGCTGGTCCAGCAGATCGTTGGGCGGCTGGCCGCCGGCCGACGACTGGGCCAGCACAATGTTCTCGTTGAGGCGCGCAATCTGCTGGGCGTAGGAGTTGATGGCGGCCACGCTGCCGGTGATCTGGCTGTTGATGCCGTCGCTGATTTCGGTGAGGCGCTGGTCGAGGCTGCGGAAGTTCGCCGCCAGGGTTTCGGCGCTTGACAGCAACGCCTGCCGCGAAGGCACGGACGCCGGATGCGCGGCGACCTCGTTGACCCCGCCGAAGAAGTCCTGCAATGCGGAAGACAGCCCGGCGCTCGGGTCCGCCAGCAGGTTGTCGATCTGCTTGATCTGGGCGTAGTAGGCGTCGAGCTCGCTGCCCCGGGCCTCCGCCTGCTGCACCTGGCTGGACAGCAACTGGTCGTAGATGCGCGTCACCGTCGCCACCTGGGTGCCCTGGCCGATGTAGCCCACGCCGGTGAACTGGGGGATATTGGTGGTTTGAACGATCTGCTGGCGGCTATACCCCGGGGTGCTGGCGTTGCTGATGTTATGCCCGGTGGTGAGCAGCCCCGCCTGGGCGGCGTTGAGGCCGCTGCTGCCGATGCCGAAGATGCTGTTTCCCATTTCTGATTCCTGTCATGCGCGAGGCCGTACGCTTAAATTTACGGCAGAAAAGCAAGAAACCTTAGCCGCGGACTGACGCCGGATTTTCAGCAACGGCCCGCGTCCATCCGAGAAGCTACCCGATCAGGCTTTGCCGCAGCACGCTCCCGTTCAGGATGCGGATCAGCTTGTCGGCATACATCGGATCGGTGGCGTAGCCCGCCTGTTGCAGGCCGCGGGCAAACCCCGTGGCGTCACTCCCGCTTCCCAGTGCCGCGGCGTAGCGCGGGTTGCTGCGCAACAGGTTTGCGTAGTCGCGAAAACCCTCGGCATAGGAACTGTAGGCCCGGAATTTTTCCACCGTCTTTTGAGCCACGCCGTTGACATACTCGGTGGTCACCGCCTCTGCCACCGGCCCGTTCCAGTTGCGGCCGGCCTTGATGCCGAACAGATTGAAGCTCTGGCTGCCATCGGCAGCGCGGATCTCGCGCCTTCCCCAGCCGCTTTCAAGAGCCGCCTGTCCCAGCATGAAGTGCGGGGGGATGCTGGTGGCGCGGCTGGCTTCCACCGCGTGGGGCCACAGGCGGTTGACAAAATCCCGCGTCGGACTCGACGCCGCCTGGGCCTCGGCAGATGGCGGCGGCAACGGCGCAGAAACGGGAGCCTCCAGCGGCTGGGCGGCAATGGGCGATGGCGCGTCTTTCTGCTGGGGCGCGGCAACGCCCTGCGCGCCAGCCTCCATGGGCTTGGCGCGACCGAGCTGCCTGACCATGATGTCGGCCAGGCCGATCCCTTTTGCGGACAGGCTCTGGGCAAACTGCTGGTCGAGCATGGCGGTGTAAAGCTTGGTCTGCTCGTTGTCGAACAGCCCGTTCTGGGGAACCGCCTCGCGCATGCTTTTCAGCAACATGTTGAGGAACAGCGCCTCGAACTGCTGCGCCGCGGACTTGAGCGCCGCGTCCGGGTCTTTTGCGGCCTGCGCGCGAAGCCCCTCGACGCCCTGCACGTCTACGGCCAGCCTGCCTGAAATGTCGGTCGGACCCATCATCGGATTGCCCTAACTCATCACGCCGCGCACGTCAGATGATCTCCAGCTCGGCGCGCAAGGCTCCCGCCGCTTTCATGGCCTGCAGGATGGCGAGCAGGTCCTGGGGAGTGGCGCCAATCGCGTTCAGCGCTTTCACCACCTCTCCCAGCGACACCCCGGCCGGCACCATCACCAGGTTGCCCTTCTGCTGGCTGATCTCGATCTTCGTCCTTTCCGCCTGCACGGTTTGTCCCACCGATGCGAACGGGGCCGGCTGGCTGATAACCGGCTCGGTACTGATGATCACCGAGAGATTGCCGTGGGCCACGGCGCAGCTATCGACCATCACCGACTGATTCATCACCACGGAGCCGGTGCGGGCATTGATGATCACCTTCGCGGCAGTCTGGGCAGGGTTCACCGTCAGGCTCTCGATTCTGCCAAGAAACGCCACGCGCTGATCGTCGCCGGCGGGCGCCTGCACCCGGATCAGCCGGCCGTCAAGCGCGCTGGCGATTCCCGGCGAAATCTGGCTGTTGATGGCCTCCACGATGTGGCTCACGGTACTGAAATCCGTGGTTTTCAATTCCAGGTTGATGAACCCCCCCTGACCCAGAGGCGTCGCGACCGCCCGCTCCACCGTGGCCCCTGCGGTGATGCGGCCGACGCTGAGATGGTTCACCTGTACCTTGCTGGAGCCCGATTCGGCCCCCACCCCGCCCACCAGGATGCTGCCCTGGGCCATCGCGTAGAGCTGGCCGTCGGCGCCCTTGAGGGGTGTCAGCAACAGCGTCCCGCCGCGCAGGCTCTTGGCGTTGCCGATGGATGACACGGTGACGTCGATGGCCTGGCCGGGTTTGGCAAAGGGGGGCAGCACGGCGGTGACCATCACCGCTGCGACATTCTTCAGCTGCAGGCTGGTGCCGGGGGGCAGGTTCACCCCCAGTTGCGACAACATGCTGGTCAGGCTTTGCACCGTGAACGGCGTCTGCGTGGTCTGGTCGCCGCTGCCGTCCAGCCCCACCACCAGCCCGTAACCGATCAGCTGGTTGTCGCGCACCCCCTGCACCGACGCCAGATCCTTGATGCGCTCGGCATGGGCCGCGCCGCACATCAGGGCGGCGAGAAGACAGAGGGCGGCACTCCAGGGTTGCCAGGCCAATTCAAGCGGTCTCATGGTCAATATCCTCGCTCCAGAATCCTCGTGCTCCTAGAAAGGAAGCACCGAAAGGAAGAACCTCGCCAGCCAGCCCATGATCTGAGCCTCGTCGATGGTGCCGGTCCCTCTGTATTCGACCTTGGCGTCCGCCACCTGGGTCGAGGATACGGTGTTGTTGTTGACGGTGGCGGGGTTCACCACGCCGGAAAAGCGGATGAATTCAGTGCCCTGGTTGATGGCGAGCTGTTTTTCCCCGCTCACCAGCAGATTGCCATTGGGCAGCACCTCGATCACCGTTACCGCGATGGTCCCCGTGAAGTCGTTGTTGCTGGCGCTCGCGCCCTTGCCGTCGAAGGTATTGGCTGAGCTCGCGGCGAGCGATGCCCCCTGGAAGACCTTGCCGGGCAGGCCAATCACGGTAGGCACCGCGAAATCGATGTTGCCGCTGCGATCTGCGCTGGTGCTGGACTTCTTGCTGGCAACGGTCTTCTCGTTGATGCTGATGATCAGCGTATCCCCCACGTTGCGGGCGCGCCGGTCTTCGAACAGGGGACGCTCGTTGTAGCCGGCCTGGTAGATGGCGCCGTTGACCGGCGCCGCTGGCGGCATCATCAGCGGCCTGGCCGTCATCGGCTGCTGCACGATGGGCGGCGGGGTGACGCAGCCGGCCAGCGCCAACACTGCCACGCCGGCCAGCAGCTTGATTCGTTTAGCAAGGTCATTCATCGCCTGGTCCCGATTTCCTGATCCATAATCCTAGAGCTGCGCCAACCGCTGCAGCATCTGGTCGGAGGTCTGGATCGCCTTGGAATTGATCTCATAGGCCCGTTGGGTCTGGATCATGTTCACCAGCTCCTCCACCACGTTCACGTTGGAAGTCTCCGCGTAGCCCTGGCTCAGCAGCCCCAGCCCATTGGTGCCGGGGGTGCCGGTACTGGGAGTGCCGCTGGAGGCCGTTTCCAGGTAAAGGTTTTCGCCCTGGCTTTGCAGGCCCGCCGGATTGACGAAGTTCACCAGTTGCAGCGTCCCCACCTGGGTGAGTGCGGTTGTTCCCGCCTGGGTCACCGACACGGTGCCATCCCTGCCGATGGTGATGCTGTTGCTGTTGGCGGGAATGGTGATCGCCGGCTGCACCGCGAACCCGCTGGATGTCACGAGCTGACCCTGGCTGTTGGTCTGGAAAGAACCGTCGCGGGTGTAGGCGGTGGTGCCGTCCGGCAGCAGCACCTGGAAAAACCCGTTGCCCTGGATGGCCACGTCCAGCGAATTGCCGGTCTGCTGCAGGTTGCCCTGGGTGAAGATCCGTTCCGTCGCAACCGGGCGCACCCCGGTGCCGATCTGCAGCCCGGAAGGCAACTGGGTCTGCTGGGAAGACTGGGCGCCGGGCTGGCGCAGGGTCTGGTAGAGCAGGTCCTCGAACACCGCGCGGGACCGCTTGAACCCGTTGGTGCTGACGTTTGCCAGGTTGTTGGCGATCACGTCCATTTGCGTCTGCTGCGCGTCGAGGCCGGTTTTTGATATCCACAGCGAACGAATCATGGTTGTTCCTTCCTCAAAAGTTCAAAGGCATGTCCCGCGTTACCTGTTGACGGACAAAATCCGGCTGGCATCGCGTGAGTTGTTCTCGGCGTTCTGCAGCAGCTTCATCTGCATCTCGAACTGGCGCGCCAGGCCAATCAAGTTGACCATCGCCTCCACTGCGTTGACGTTGCTTCCCTCCAGAGCCCCGGAAAGAAGCCCTACCTTGCTGTCTGCCTCGGCCTCGCCGCCTCCCCGCAGGCGAAACAGGCCATCGCCGCCCCTGACCAGCTGGCTTTCCTCGGGGTTGACCAGCTTGATGCGCCCCACCACCGCCAGGGATTTCGATCCTTGCCCGGCTTGCGCCGCCGAGATCGTGCCGTCATTGCCGATGGTGATGGTGCTGTCGGGCGGGATGGCGATGGGCCCGCCGTCGCCCAGCACGTTAAGGCCACTGCGTGTCTGCAGCAGGCCGTTGGCGCCGACCCGCAGGCTGCCGTTGCGGGTGTAGGCTTCGGCGCCGTTTTCCAGTTGCACCGCGACCCACCCCTGGCCCTGCACTGCCACATCCAGGTCACGCCCGGTCTGCTGGATCGCGCCGGGAGTGAAATTGGCGCCCGGCGTGGAGTCCGCCACAAAGGCCCGGGTCGGCGAACCCTCGCCGTAAACCGGCACCGCGCGGAAGGCACTGGTTTCAGCGCGGTAACCGGTAGTCGCGGCGTTGGCCAGGTTGTGGGCGGTGACGGCCTGTTGCCCCAGGGTCTGGGCAGCGCCGGTCATGGCAACGTAAATGAGGCGGTCCATAGTTCCGGTTCCGGGTTACCGCATATTCACCAGCGTCTGCAGCACCGCGTCCTGGGTCTTGATGGACTGGGCGTTGGCCTGATAGATGCGCTGCGCGACGATCATGTTCACCAGTTCCGCAGTCAGGTCCACATTGGAGTCTTCCGTGGCGCCGGCCTGCAACACCCCGAGATTGCCGGTGTTCGGCGCGCCTACCAGCGTCGCTCCGGACTCCGGCGTTTCGGCCCAGACATTGTTGCCCAGCGGCTGCAACCCCTGCGGATTGGCGAAATTCGCCAGAGCCACCTGGCCCAGGGCCTTGGACTGCCCGTTGGAATAGCGCCCCAGGATGACCCCGTCGCCCCCGATACTGAAGCCGGCAAGATGCCCCGAGGTGAAACCGTCCTGGCTCATGGCATTCACGCCGAAGCCGCTGCCGAACTGGGTGGTGCCGGCGAAATCCAGGCCGAAGTCCAGCGGGCTGGTGGCCCCGTTGGTCAATGGAACGGAAATATTGAACGGCAGCGTCGTTGCCGCGGCATCGATGGTTCCATCGGTCTGGAATGCCAGGGTGCCGACGCTGCCCGTGCCGATCTGCGTTCCGTCGCTGGAGGCAATCACATCCCAGGTATTGGGGTTGGTCTTGACGAAATACAGGGACAAGGTATGCGCATTGCCCAGGCTGTCATACACCGAAACCGAGGTGGAATCGTGATAGGTCGCAGGATCGTTGATGTCGAACCCCGCAGCGGTAAGCGCGGTATTGCGCGAATCGAGGTTGACCAGTGCGTTCATCTTGCCGGTCGCCTGCGGCAGCAGGTCGCTGCTGGAAATCTTCAGTTCCATGGGGGACGCGGAATTGATTACCCCGGCGGCGCTGGCGGCGTAGCCCGTCAACTGCTGGCCGCTGCCGTTGACGATGTAGCCGTCCTTGTCCAGGTGGAACTGCCCGTTTCGCGAGTAGGCAATGGCGCCGTTGTCGCTCAGGCGGAAGAAGCCGCTACCGTTGATGGCCACGTCCAGAGGATTGCTGGATGCCGTGATGTTGCCCTGGCTGAACTGCTGAACCACATCGCTCACCTTGGTGCCGATGCCGACCTGGGTGCCGCCGGCACCGGCCAGGGAATTGGCGAACACGTCGGAGAATAGCGCCTGGGACTGCTTGAAGCCCACCGTGCTGGCGTTGGCGACGTTATTGCCGATCACGTCCAGGTTCTTGGAAGCCGCGTTGAGGCCGCTTAAACCTTGCTGAAAGCTCATGGTGCCCTCCTTGACTACAAAATTTGTTTGACATCCGACAACGCGGCCATCGTTCCGCCGCCAAGGCTCAGCATTGCTCCATCCTTGCCCTGGGTGACCCCGTCGACGCGGACCAGCGAGAGCGCGTTCGCCTCGATTTTCCTGTCGCCTTGCAGCGCGTCGACCGAGAAACTGTAGGCGCCGCTTGCAGCCGCCGCCCCGCTGTCGGTGACCCCATCCCAGTGCAACGCAACGGTCCCCGCAGCCTGTGGCCCCAGATCCAGAGTGTGCAGCGCCTTGCCAGACATGTCCCGGACCGTGACGACCACCTGGTCTGCCGACTGCGGCAGATCGACGCCGAACCACGCGTTGCCGCCCTCCAGGGTCAGCGACGAACCCGGCACCAGCACGTGGTGGCCGATCAGGGCCGCCGCCTGCAGCGACTGGTTTGCCATCTGGCCGGCGGCCAGCGACTCCAGGGTGGCGTTCAGCTTGTCGATGCCGCTCACCGTGCTGAGCTGCGCCATCTGGCTGGTGACCTGGGCATTGTCCATGGGGTTGAGCGGGTCCTGGTTCTTCATCTGGGTCACCAGCAGCTTCAAAAACCGGTCCTGGGTTTCATTCGCCGACCCGGTCGCCTTGGCCGTGCCGGGCGTGGCCAGCAGCGCCGGTGAAGCGCTTACGTCCTGAACTGCATTCATTCAAGCCTCCTTAAGTCGGGGGTAAAGGGCAAACTGCCGGGGTTCACTGGCCCAGCGTCAGCGTTTTCAACATCAACTCCTTGGCGGTGTTGACCATCTCCACGTCGTTCTGGTACGAGCGCGATGCCGAGATCATGTTCACCATCTCCTCCACCACGCTGACGTTGGGCATGGTCACATAGCCCTGCGGATCGGCCAGCGGGTGTTTCGGGTCATATACCTGCTTCATCGGCGACGGGTCTTCGATCACTCCCGTCACCCTGACCCCGCTCGCCGCTCCGCCTTCCAGCGGCACGGTGCTGAAAACCACCTGCTTCGCCCGGTAAGGCTGACCGGTCGAGCTGGTGGCGCTGTCGGCGTTGGCCAGATTGCTGGCGACCACGTTGAGCCGCTGGGATTGCGCGGTCATCGCGGAGCCCGCGACGTTAAATACATTGAATAAGGACATGGCCGATTACCCCTGGATGGCTGAAAGCAAGGTTTTGATCTTGCCGTTGATGAAAGAGAGGCTGGCTTCGTAACGGATCGCGTTGTCCGCAAACTGCATGCGCTCCACATCCATCTCCACGGTGTTGCCGTCCACGCTGGGTTGTTGCGGCGTGCGGTACCGGACCTGCGCCCCTGCCGGGGCAGGGTCCGCCGCCCCGCCCAGATGGCGCTCCGACGTCACCTTGAGCTTTGCGGCGCCTGCCCCACCCGCCATTGCGCCCTGCAGCGCGGCGGCGAAGTCAATGTCCTTGGCCTTGTAGCCGGGCGTATCGGCGTTGGCGATATTGGAAGCGAGCAGTTGCTGCCGGTAGGCCCTCAGGTCGAGCGCCTGCTGGTGAAACTGCAGTAGAGCGTCAAGTTTGCCTGTCATGGTGACCTCCTAAAGAATCCGGGCCTTCTGCCGTAAATGCATACTAAGCTGCAAACGTTGGCGGCGATCCGCCGATTAGCGGGCAAAAACCGCATCATCTCCGCGCTTAGGGGCGGCAGGTCTGGGATAACATGGAAGCATCTCAATTCCATGGCGCCCGGGGAGCAAAGCCCATGACCTTTCGCCTGACCGTTCTCTGTCTGTTGTTCTGGCCAGCGCTTGCGGCCCAGGCGGCAAGCGCTGCCAAGCAAGAGCCGGGGGCGATACAGAAAGCCGTGGAAAGCTTCGTGCGCATGCAGACCGCCGGAATGCCCGGCGAGGTGACGTTCACGGTGGGGGCGGTGGATCCGCGCCTCAGCCTGCCCGGGTGCCCGACCCTCGAGCCCTTCCTTCCCCCGGGAGGCCGCCTGTGGGGTAACGCCACGGTCGGAGTGCGCTGCAACGGCTCCAGCCCCTGGACCGTGTACGTGCCGGTCACGGTCCGGATAGCGGCCGACGTGGTGGTCAGCGCGCGGCCCCTGGCACAGAACCAGGTAATCAGCCGCGCCGACATCGTTTTGCAGAAAGGCGACCTCGCCCATCTGCCGCCAGGCACCCTCACCGACCCGGCCCAGGCAGTAGGCAAAACCATGACCAACGGCATCGCTTCCGCGCAGCCGTTGCGCCAGGACATGCTGCGCTCGCCGCTGGTCGTTCAGCAGGGCCAGGCCGTCAAGCTGGTGGCCGCCGGGCGCGGTTTCACGGCGAGTTCGGAAGGCCGGGCGCTGAACAACGCCAGCGAGGGCCAGGTGGTGCAGGTACGCATCCAGTCAGGCCAGGTCATCGGTGGCATCGGGCGTCACGGGGCCATGGTGGAGGTACAGCCCTAGCAGACTGAAGGGGCATCCGGTTCTGAGCCGGCCACAGCAAGGTGAAATATTTTGGAAATGCCCTAAAGCTTCCGGTGAGCGTGCCGTTATGCTGTCATACTGGAACAAAGGAGGAACCACGGTGAAGATCGATCATTCCATCAAGACCGGGGCCATCGCGCCCGTCGGTGAAAACCCGCCGCGTGCCGGCAAGATCGGCGGCCGTCCGGCCCAGGGGCAGGAGGCCGAGAGTGTCCGCCTGAGCCCGCCGTCTTCGCAGCTGCAAGCCATCGAGACCAGCCTCGCCAATTCCCAGGTGGTGAATACTGCCCGGGTGGAGGAAATCAAGCAGGCGATCGCCGAAGGTCATTTCAAGGTCAACCCGGAAGCAGTAGCGGACCGCCTGATCGAGACGGTCAAGGAGATGCTCCGGTCGCACAAGGCCTGATGGGCGCCGCCATGACCAGCGCTGCTCATGCCGTGGAGATTGTCACTGAGCGAAACACCCTGCTGGCCTTCCTGGAGGTCCTGCAAAGCGAGCAGGACGCCCTGGTCCACGGCGATGCCGAGCGCGTCGGCGCCCTGGCCAGCGAAAAGGCCGATCTGGTGGCCAGACTCGGGCAACTGGGGGAAGAGCGCCGGCACCGCCTGGTTTCCCGGGCGTTCACTGCTGACCGCGATGGCATGGAGAGCTTTCTCGGAAGGAACCCCGGCGCGGCTGCCGCATGGCGCGAAGTCCTGAGCCTCGCAGAAAAAGCGCAGCAGCTTAACCAGACCAACGGCTTGATGATCAATACCCGGCTTGGCCACACCCGGCAGGCCCTGGCCGTGTTGCATTCCGCCGCCGACGCCTCCGGCCTGTATGGGCCGGACGGCCATCCTTCCACACTGACCGGCGGGCGCCAGCTGGGGGCAGTGTAGCCCCCTGCGGTTACTGCACCGGTGGAACCTCCACCGGAATTTCGGTGATTTTTTCCGGAACGGCGGAGAGGATCGTCACCGTGACGCGCCGGTTTCTGGCGCGGCCTTCCGCGGTGTCGTTGGATTCAACCGGCCGGTTCGGCCCGTAGCCCACCGCCGACAGCCGCCCGGCGGCCACCCCGCTGTCGATGAGCAGCCGCACCACGCTGCTGGCGCGCGCCGTCGAAAGCTCCCAGTTGGAGGGGAACACGCTGGTACTGATGGGCGTGGGATCGGTATGCCCTTCCACCTCGATCATGTGATCTTCGTCCTTCAGCACCAGGGCCACTTCCCGCAATGCCTTGGCCGAATTGTCCTGGAGCGCCGCCTGCCCGGGCGCGAACAACACGCTGGCGTTGATCTCCACCATGATCCCGCGACTGCTCTGGGTGACCCTCACCTGCCCACCCGACACCAGCGGCGCCAGCACCTTGAGAATGTCCCTGGCGATGGCCTGCATTTTCTCCTGTCGCCGGTGCTGGGCGGCATTCTTTCTGGAGCCCAGGGGTTTGGTGATCGGCTGTCTCGGGGACTGGCCAATGCTGACCGGATTGGGGCTTTTGGCAACGCTGCTGAAGGCATTGCTCAGGGAATCGCTGAATATGCGGTACTTGCCCTCGTTCACGGAGGATATGGCGTACATCACCACAAAGAGCGCGAAAAGCAGCGTAATAAAATCCGCGTACGAAATCAGCCAGCGTTCGTGGTTGTCGTGGTCTTCGGTTTTTTTCTTGCGCGCCATGGTTTATCGGCCAAATAAAGCAGCAAACTGTTACACGATATATCCCAGCAGCCTGCCTTCGATCAGCCGCGTATTTTCGCCACTGGCGATGGATACCAGGCCATCCACCAGCATTTCGCGCATCACTACATGCTGGGCGACAATGGACTTGAGCTTGTTCGAAATCGGCAGATATACCAGGTTGGCGAGCCCCACCCCGTATATCGTCGCCACGAAAGCCACGGCGATTCCGCTTCCCAGCTGAGCCGGATCGGACAGGTTTTCCATCACGTGGATCAGCCCCATCACCGCCCCCAGGATGCCAATGGTGGGCGAGTATCCACCCGCCGCCTCCCACACTTTGGCGGCCTGACGGTGGTATCCCTCAAAAGCGCCGATCTCGACCTCCAGCGCCTCCCGCAGTTTTTCCGGCTCGGCGCCGTCCACCAGGAGCTGCAGGCCCCTTTTCACAAAGGGATCGGACAGACCCGCGATCTGCGGCTCCAGGGCGAGCAGCCCTTCCTTGCGCACCACGGCGCTCCATTCGGTAAGCTGGCGCACCACGCCGTGCGGCAACAGGACAGGCGGCCTGAACACCCAGAGCGCCATTTTCATTCCGCTCACGAACACCTTCACCGGGCTTTGCAGCATGACCGCACCCAAAGTGCCGCCGCAGACAATGATGAAGGCCGTGACCTGGAGCAGCGCGCCGAGGCTGCCGCCTTCCAGCACCTGCCCGCCACCAATCGCCAACAGCCCGACCAGCAAGCCGATGATGCTGAGGATATCCATGCCCGGTCTAGCCTTTGTCTCTCAATCGGCTGCGCAGCCGCGCGATTGCCTGGCTGTGCAACTGGCACACCCGCGACTCGCTCACTCCCAGCACCTCGCCGATCTCGCGCAGATTGAGCTCCTCCTCGTAGTACAACCCCATCACCGTCTTTTCCCGCTCCGGCAGATCCTCGATCGCCTGGATCAGCGCGGCGCGCAGATTTTCATCGAGCAGGGCATCGAGCGGACTGGGATGCTGATCGGGGCAGTTGCGGTCGAGAAAATGCTCGTCATCGGATTCGTTGAAATCATCGTAGTGGATGATCTGGTAGCCGCGGGCCTCCTGCAGCATCCGCTGGTACTCGGCCAGCGGCATATGCAGTTCGTCCGCCAGTTCCTGTTCGCTGGGCGGGCGGCCGAAGCGGTGCCCCAGGGTTTGGACGGCTGCCTCGATCATCCGCAGGTTCTTGCGCAACCCCCTGGGCAGCCAGTCAGCCCCCCGCAATTCGTCCAGGATCGCGCCCCGGATACGCTGCACCGCGTAGGTTTCAAACTGCGCTCCCTGGGCTTCTTCGTAGCGGTTGACCGCGTCCAGCAGGCCGATCATCCCCGCCTGAATGATGTCATCCACCGCCACGCTGGCCGGCAGCTTGACCATCATGTGATGGGCAATGCGCTTGACCAGCGGCGCGAACTCGACAAGATACTGTTGTTTATCGATGAGTCCTGTTGCGGTATACATGCTCTAACCTCATGATGCCAGTTGCAGGCTGATATTTGCCTGATCCGTGCGGCAAGTCCGGATCAGGCGGTGCATGAAATTTTCCAGCCCGCCTCCGCTCTCCCTCGGGAGCGGCCAGCTCGCCAGGCTGTTGGCCATGCGCCGGAAACTCGTCGCGGAAGGGGCTGCAGGAAATGCGTCCACCACCGGGCAGCAGAGCTGGGTGGAGCGCCTGAGCTGGTCATCGACCGGGACAAAGCCCATGTAGTCGAGGGACACGGCAAGATAGTGGCCGGCGGTGCGCGCCACGTTATTGAAAATTGCCAGCGCATCCTGTTCCGTTCTCGCCCGGTTGACCAGCAGCCGGAAATGCCGTTTGCCGAAATCCTGGTTCATCGATTTGATGAGGGCGTATGCCTCGGTAATCGACGGCCCTGCCGGCGACACCACCACCACCACCTCCTCTGCGGCCAGAGTAAGTGGCAGCGCGCTGCCGGCCCTGGCGTCCACCAGCACCACATCGACCGGCCTTGCCAGCCTACCAAAACATTCGGCAAGCCATTCCTGCTGTTCCGGGGCGAGCCCGCCCAGAACCTGCAAACCGCGCGCCGCTGGCAGCACCGCGATCCCTTCCGGGCCGGGAAGGATGACTTCCTCCAGGCTCTTGTGGCCCTGGATCACGTGCAGCAGGTCATAACGCGCTTTCAGGCCCAGGGCAATGTTCAGATTGCGCCCGGGGTTCTCGTCCAGCACCATGACATCGCGACCGGCATGGGCAAGAGCCGCCGCCAGATTGACCACGGCGCTGGTCTTGCCAACCCCTCCGCCGCCTCCGGTGACCGTCACGGCACGCACGGATTCCCTGGCCAGCAGGCGCCGCAGGCCTTCCGCCTGATCTTCCATGATCCTAGCCAAGGGAAGCTCCGGTGGCGAAGCCTGCCCCGGGAATGTTGAGCGACGCCAGATCGAAAGCCGGCATCCCGGCCTGATGGCCAGGTTCCGCCATGACCAGCGGATGCTCGGCGTCGTGCAGGCGATACGGGGAATCCTGCGACACCAGTTTGAAGGCGCGATGCAGCAGGTACTGGCGGTTCGCCAGATGCAGGTCCTCGGGCACACGCTGCCCGTTGGCCATGTAGTACAGTTTCAACCTGTGGCGGACGATGACGTCCAGCACGATGCCGATCCCCGCCGCCTCGTCCGCCTTGGTGATGATGCAGCCGCTCACGCTGCCGCCCTGGTATGCCCGCACCACCTCCTCGAGGGTGTCGCCGTTGCAGGTGGCGTTCAGCAGCAGCAGCCGCTTGACGTCGCCGCAGCCGCACAGCATCGCCACCTGCTCAGCCACCAGTTTGTCGCGCTGGCTCATGCCGACGGTGTCGATCAGCACCATGTGCTTGTTGCGCAACTCCTCCAGCGTGAGGCGCAGGTCTTCGGCGTCCGTCACCGCATGCACCGTGACGCCAAGGATCTTGCCGTAGATGCGCAACTGCTCGCGGGCCCCGATACGGTAGCTGTCGGTGGTGAGCAGTGCGACCTTGTCGGCGCCGTGGCGCACCACGCAGCGCGCCGCAAGCTTTGCCGTGGTCGTGGTCTTCCCCACGCCGGTGGGACCCATCAGGGCGTACACGCCGCCCTGGTCGAGAATCGCATTCTCGTCGTTCATGGTGCGCAGGTTGTTGGCAAGCGCGGCCCTGACCCATTTGGCGCCATGTTCCTCGTTACAGCCGGCGGGCATTTTTTCCAGCAATTGCCGTGACAGGGCGGGGCTGAAGCCAGCCCGCAGGATATCGCGCATGATCCTGGCCTTGGCCGGCTCGCGCCGCTGCATGTCGCCCCACGCGAAGCCTGCGAGCTGCTGTTCCAGCAGCCCGCGCATGGACTTGATCTCGCTGATGATGCTGGAGGAGAAGCCCGCATCCACCGCAGTCCTGGCGGCGGCAGCGTCCGCAGCGGCTTCGCTGTGGCCTGCCCGCGCGTTGCGCGGCAACGCTTCCGCTGTCGTGGCCGCCCCCGAAATCTCGTTGCTGGCCAGCGCCAGGATTTCGACGCCGCCCTCGACCGAGCGATTCGACAGGATTACCGCGTCCGGCCCCAGGGTTTCCCTCACCCGGCGCAATGCCTCGCGCGCTGTGGCGGCGACAACTTTTTTCACGTTCATGCTCGGCCTCCGATAATGGCAGTGACTTTGATGTTTCTCGAATCCGGTATCTCCGCGTGGGCAACCACCTTAAGCTGGGGGATCGCCCGGCGCAGGAAGTGCGACAGGAGCGGCCGCAACTGGCCAGGGACCAGCAGAACCGGGGGCAGCCCGATTTGTTCCTGCTGCTGGGCGGCATGGCCGGCTTCCTTGATCAGCGTGTCCGCCAGGCCAGGTTCGATTCCGGCGCCATCCAGCGGACCGGCCTGCACCGCCTGCATCAGCAGGCGTTCGAGGTCGGGGTTGAGGGCGATGACCTGGAGCTCGGCCATGGCCGGATAGATCTGCTGCACGATGGCGCGCCCCAGGGCGATGCGCACCTGTGCGGTGAGCTCGCCGGCATCCTGGGTGCGGGCCGCGTGCTCCGCCAGGGTCTCGATGACGCTGCGCATGTCGCGGATGTGCACGCCTTCTTCCAGCAGGTTCTGCAGCACCTTCTGCAGCGTGGAAAGCGGCAGCAGTTTCGGCACCAGGTCTTCCACCAGCTTCGGCCATTCCTTGCCGAGATGGTCGAGAAGCTGCTGCAGTTCATGTCTGCCCAGCAGTTCGGCGGCGTGGCCGCTGATCAGATGGTTGAGATGGGTCGCCACCACGGTTCCCGCGTCCACCACGGTATAGCCGAGGGTCTGCGCATGCTCGCGCTGGCCCGCCTCGACCCACACCGCAGGCAGACCGAACGCCGGATCCTTCGTCGCCGGACCGGGCAGCGCCGCGACCACGCGGCCGGGGTTGATGGCAAGATACATTCCGGGATTGGCCTCCCCGCTGCCCACCTCCACCCCCTTCAGGGTAATCCGGTACGCGGCGGGACGCAGTTCCAGGTTGTCGCGGATATGGACCGCCGGCGGCAGAAAGCCGACCTCCTGGGCAAACTTTTTGCGGATTCCCTTGATCCGCCGCAGCAACTCGCCATCCTGGGCCTTGTCCACCAGCGGGATCAGGCGGTAGCCCACCTCCAGCCCCAGGGTATCCACCGGCGTCACGTCCTGCCAACTGGCTTCCTGGATTTCTGGCGCGAGCGCGTCGGCCCTCGGCAATTCAGGTTCTGCCGTGATGCCGGCGCGCTTGCTCAGCAAGTGGGCCACCGCCCCGAGCACCAGGGCCAGAAGCAGGAACGCGAAGTGCGGCATCCCGGGCACCAGACCCATCACGCCGAGGATGCCCGCAGTCAGGACCAGCACCTGGGGTCTGCTGAACAGCTGCCCGGCGAGCTGCGTCCCGATGTCCTCGTCGGTGGCGACGCGGCTGACGACGAGGCCCGCCGCGGTGGAAATCACCAGCGCCGGGATCTGCGCCACCAGGCCGTCGCCGATGGTCAGCAGGGTGTAGTTCCTGGCGGCGGTCGCGAGGTCCAGATCATGTTGCAGAACGCCAACCACCAGTCCGCCGATCACGTTGATCAGCAGGATCATCACGCCGGCAACGGCGTCTCCCCGCACGAACTTGCTCGCGCCGTCCATCGAGCCGTAGAAATCAGCCTCCTGGGCGATCGTGGCGCGGCGCTTGCGGGCTTCATCCTCGCCGATCAGGCCGGCGTTGAGATCGGCGTCGATGGCCATCTGCTTGCCCGGCATTGCGTCCAGGGTGAAGCGCGCGCTCACCTCGGCGATGCGTCCCGCACCCTTGGTGATCACCACGAAGTTGATCACCACCAGGATCACGAACACCACCAGCCCCACGGCGTAATTGCCCCCCACCAGGAAATGCCCGAAGGCCTCGATCACCTTGCCGGCGGCGTCAGGGCCGGTATGCCCTTCCAGCAGCACCACCCGGGTGGAGGCGACATTGAGCGACAGGCGCAGCAGCGTGGTGAGCAGCAGCACGGTGGGAAACACGGCGAAATCCAGGGGCTTCGTGGTGTACAGGCTGACCAGCAGCACCATGATCGCCAGCGCGATGTTGAAGGTGAACAGGATGTCCAGCAAGAACGGCGGCAGCGGCAGGATCATCATCGCCAGGATCATGAGGACGAGCACTGGCCCGGCAAGCCCGCGCAGAGCCGCCGCGCCTTTCAGCGAAGGAAGGCTGATGGAGGTGGATGTCATTGGGTCTTGCTCCCTGGGTCAAGATGCTCGGGCACCGGCACGTCCTGCGGCGGTTGCGGCACAACCCCGCCGTGTTCGCGGTAGCGGCGCAACTGATAAACGTAGGCCAGCACCTCGGCCACCGCGGTGTAGAGGGTCTCCGGGATTTCGTCGCCCAGTTCGGTATGGTGGTACAGGGCGCGCGCCAGGGGAGGCGCTTCCAGGATCGGGACGCGGTGCTCTTCTCCCAGTTCGCGGATGCGCGCCGCCAGCAGGTGGGCGCCCTTCGCCACCACCCTGGGCGCGCGTGTGGCGCCTTCGCGGTAGGACAGGGCCACGGCGTAGTGGGTGGGGTTGGTGACGATCACGTCGGCCTTGGGGATTTCCGACATCATGCGCCGGCTGGCGATCTCCCGCTGCTGCGAACGGATGCGCGCCTTGACCTGCGGGTTGCCTTCGGTTTCCTTCGCCTCCTGGCGCAATTCTTCCTTGGTCATTTTGAGCTTGCGGCGGTGCTCCCAGATCTGGAACGGCACGTCAATGGCGGCGATCAGCGCCAGGGCGCCGGCGATGGCGAAGAAACTCAATCCCAGCAGGTGGCCCAGCTGGAACAGCCCCGGCTCCAGGGATTGCATCGCCAAGGACAATACCGCTTCCTTGTGGCGCCACATCACCCATGCCGCCACGGCGCCCACCAGCAGGGCCTTGGCAACCGCCTTGGCCAGCTCGGCAAGGCTGTGCACCGAAAAAATCCGCGCCAGCCCCTTGACCGGATTGACGCGCCCGAAATCCGGCTGCACGGGCTTCAGGGTGAACAGCCAGCCGCCCATCAGAAGCGGCGCGACGAGCGCCGCAGCCAGCACCAGCAGCATGAAGGGGAAAAGCGCCAAGAGAGAGTCCAGGGTCAGTTCATGAAGCCGCGTGAGCATCAGCTCGGGTTCAAACGCCAGCGCCGGCTCCAGCTGCAGGCCCTTTTTCACCATCCCGGACAGATCACGCATCAGGCTTGAACCCATCAGCCACAGGCCGCCGCCGGCAGCCAGCAGCACCGCGAGCGTGGAGAGTTCGCGGGAACGCGGCACCTGCCCTTCTTCCCGCGCCTGTTCGAGGCGCCTGGGAGAGGCGGGTTCTGTTCGTTCCAAATCGCTGTCTTCGACCATGAGCGGCTCCTTTGCTTATGAGCGATTATTGAACGCTGAGGGTGCTTTTGATCGGGTGAATAGAAGGGCGTTTGCTGCGCTATTTGCGGGATCAGGGATGGAGCGCGGAAGAGGCCAGGCGGTCAGACGGGAAAGCACGCCCCGCCGGAACGGTCAAGTCAACCTCCGTGAATCTCTTCTTGCTACTCGGTAATCTTGCGGGCAGCGCCGGCAGCGGAGGCAGCACCTCTTCCCGGCTTGCCCAAATCCGTGTTCAACCCAGATTATCCTAAAAAACTTAGTTGAACCGCAGAGACGCAGAGGCGCTGAGGAAAAACAATGAGTTATGGTATTGCACGACCTCACCCATTTGGAGAAACAGAAGATCGTTGTAACCCATTCATTTCTCTGCGCCTCCGCGCCTCTGCGGTTAAGCAATTGCCGTTTTTAGGATTATCCATTAGGACGCGAGATCCTGGCCGGCCACGGGCCGAGATGGGCCATTACCCTTCGCGCCATGTCCTTGATCGGCAGCACCTCGTCCACCCCGCCCGTCGCGATGGCTTCCCTGGGCATGCCGAACACGACGCTGCTTGCCTCGTCCTGGGCGAAGTTGTACGAGCCGGCCCGCTTCATCTCCAGCATTCCGGCAGCGCCGTCCTTGCCCATCCCGGTGAGAATCACCCCGACTGCGGCTTTGCCGGCGCAGTTGGCCGCGGACCGGAACAACACGTCCACCGAGGGTCGGTGGCGGTTGACCGGCGGCGCCTGGCTCAATCGGGTGACAAAGCCTGCCCCGCTACGCGCGACCAGGAGATGGGAATGCCCCGGGGCGACATAGGCATGACCGGACAGCATCCGCTCGTTGTCTTCGGCCTCCTTCACGGTGATCCTGCACAACTTGTCCAGGCGATCTGCGAACGACCTGGTAAACATTTCCGGCATGTGCTGAGCAATCAGGATGCCGGGACAATCGGGCGGCAGCCTGACGAGGAAATCCCTGATCGCCTCGGTGCCGCCGGTGGACGCCCCGACGACGATCAGCTTTTCGGTGGGGCTGATGCGGTTTGACCGGGATGGCAGCATGGCGTCCGGATCGTCGACGGCTTCCGCTGCCCGCTCTTTGACTCTCGAGGATGCCGCCTCCCGGATCTTATCCGCAATCGAAACAGCGTACTCCTGCATGCCTTGTGCATTGTCCACCGCCTTCGGTTCCCGTGCGCGAAACCTCGCTTCCAGGCCGCTCCCGGTGAGCGCGGAAAGCATCACGACCGGCATGGGGCGCAGCCGCATCAGCTTCTCCATGAAGTTGACCCCTGCCATTTTTGACGTCTCCACATCCAGCGTGAGCACATCCGGGTCGAGGGAGGAGATCAACTCCCGCGCCGCCGACAGATTGTGGGCAGTGCCCACCGCTTCCATGTCCGGCTGGGCATTGACAATCTCCGTCATGAGACTTCTGATCAACGCCGAGTCATCGACAATCAGAACCCTGATTTTCTTCAAGCAAAACCCCTCGTTTCTCGGGATGCCAGCCGCACCGGAACAACCCGAAGTCGCCGATATTTCCCGTGTGCAGGCATTCCAGCTCAAAATTGCGGTCAACATCCAGGCTTGGGACGGGAATTACCCCTTCAGGCGCAGCCACTGTGGCCAATCAAATTGTCAGGAGCCGGACCCTTCATTGGGCAGCCTTTGCCAAGTTCATAGACCGTTTTGCCGCGCAGCCTGAACAGGTCAGAGGCATGATAGAGGCTCTCGGAATGGCCGCAAAACAACAGTCCGTCCGGACGCATCAGCGGGACGAATTTCTCGAGGATTCCGCGTTGCGTGGGTTTATCGAAATAGATCATGACATTGCGGCAGAATATGGCGTCGAAGGGGCCGCGTATCGGCCAGGAATCGTGAAGCAGGTTGAGCTGCCGAAAGACGACCATGTCGCGCAATTCCTGCCGCACCCGGGCGACATCGCTCTCCCTGTGGAAAAAGCGCCGTACCGTCGCCTCCGGCAGCTTCTCCACACAGTCCAGGGCATACACTCCCTGCCTGGCTTTGGCCAGCACCTGGGTGTCGAGATCGGTGGCCACGATGCGCACCGGCGGGGTAAAACTGCCGAATACGTCCATCATGGTCATCGCCAGCGAATAGGCCTCCTCCCCGGTGGAGCATGCCGCGCACCAGAGATAGACGGGGTGGGCGAACTTGCGCTTTGCGACGTGCTCGGCAAGAATCCGGAAATGGTGCTCCTCGCGGAAGAACGCGGTCAGATTGGTGGTGAGCGAGTTGACGAACGCCTCCCATTCCCGCGCATTGCCTCTCTCGAGCAGCGCCAGATATTCCTTGAAAGAGCCCAGCCCGTTCTCCCGCAGGCGGCGGGACAGCCGGCCGTACACCATCTCCTGCTTGCTCTGGTTGAGGCAGATGCCTGCGTGCCGGTGGATCAGCGCGCGAATGCGCTCGAAATCCTGCGGCGTGAAATGGAATTCGCGCCTGTCCTCAGTGGGTGCGGAATGCATGGTTCCTTCCCGCGTCGATCAGTCCTCTGTCCTGCTGGAACAGCTCCTTGATGTCGAGGATGAGCACGATCTCGCCGTCGCCGGACAGGGTGACGCCAGCCACCCCTGCCGGTCTGAAGGTGTCCAGGGATTTGATGACCACGTCGTCATGGCCGACGAAGCCATCCACGGCAAGCACCAGGCTGCTTGCCCCGATCTGCATCAGGATGCCGATTTCGGGCGTCCCTTCCTGCTGCCAGCCGATCAGACCGGAGAGCGTAATCACCGGCAGCACTTCGCCCCGCACCACCAGCGTCGGCCGGCCGGATACCTGTTGCATCTGCCCGGCCCTGACCGGCAGTATCTCGCGCACCAGGGAAAGCGGCAGCGCGAACGCCTGCCGGCCGAGCCGGACGATCAGCACCGACAGGATCGCGAGGGTAAGCGGCAGGGAGATGGTGAACCGGGTTCCACGGCCTGGCTCGGAGTCCACGTCGATGGTTCCGTTGAGCCTTTCGATGTTGGTTTTCACCACGTCCATCCCCACCCCACGGCCGGAGACGCTGGTGATCTCCCGCTTGGTGGTGAAACCGGGAAGGAACACCAGCCGCAGGCTTTGCCGGTCGTCCAGGGCGTTGGCTTCCTCCAGGCCGATCAGCCCCTTTTCCACCGCCTTGGCGCGGATCGCCTCCGGCCTCATGCCGCGGCCGTCGTCGGCGATCTCGATGACGATATGGTCGCCCTCCTGACGCGCCTGGAGCCGCACCACGCTTTTCGCCGGCTTTCCCAGCGCAGCGCGTTCCGCCGGCTCCTCCACGCCATGATCCACGGCATTGCGCACCAGGTGCACCAGGGGGTCGTTGAGGTCCTCGATCATGGTCTTGTCGATCTCGGTCTCCTCCCCGGACAGCACCACCTCCACCTCCTTGCCGAGCTGCCGCGCCAGGTCGCGGGCAATGCGGGGATACTTGCCGAACAGCCGGCCGATCGGCTGCATCCGGGTTTTCATGACGGCGTTCTGCAGATTGCCCACCAGAAGATCGAGCTGACCCACCGCCTGGTCCAGCGCGGACAGCGTCGCCGAATCGGTTTTCCCGCGCAGGATGTTGTTGCGCAGACTGTTCAGGCGGTTCTTGGTGAGGCCGATCTCTCCGGACAAAACAAGCACCTGATCGAGCCGGTGCGTATCGACACGGATGGTGCTCTCGCTCGCCACCGCCATCTTGTCGGTGCCACGCCGCCCGGCCCGGGCGATTTCGAGTTCGGGGTTATCCGCCGCGCGCCGCCCCTCGCCGTGCGCTTCGGCCTCGGGCTGTGCCGCCGCGGGCGGCTTCTCCAGCAGCGCCGCGTACAAGGCGTTCCAGTCGGGTTCCGCCGCAATCCAGATACCGCCGCCCGGCGCCGCATCCGGCTTTGCCAGGGCCGGCGCCTTGCTGTCGATCGCCGCCTGCAGCGCCGCCATGAGCTTCAAATCGGCCGCGTCCGGCTGGCTGCCCTGCGACAGGGAGCCGAACATTTCGCGCACTTCCGCAGTGGCCGCCAGGATGGCGTCCAGGGTTTCCGGAGTCAACGTCAGTTCGCCGTTGCGAAGTTTGTCGAAAAGGTTCTCGGTGAGGTGGCACAGCCTGACCAGCTCGGCAGCATTGAGAAATCCCGCGCCGCCCTTGATGGTGTGAAAGTCGCGATATACGTTGTTCAGGAGGTCGAGATCGCCGGGGCGTTTTTCCAGCTCCAGCAGTTTGTTGTCCAGATCGGACAACAGCTCCGAGGCTTCTGTCAGGAAGTCGTGCAGCAGATCCTCTATTCCGGCAAAGTCGCCCATCTCTTTTCCCCGTCAACGTTTCAAGCGCGAGCCGCGATCAGAAGCCCAGGCTCTCGAGCAGATCGTCCACCTGGCGCTGGCTGGTCACTACGTCGCCGCGGCCTTCCGGCCGGATGGCCGGGCCGTTGAGCAATCCTGCCGCGGCTTCTTCCCTCTTCCGTGGCGGTGCGTTGTCGAGCAGAAGCTGCACCAACTGCTGTTCCAGGGTTTGCGCCAGCTCGGTGATCTTCTTGATGACCTGGCCGGTGAGATCCTGAAAATCCTGCGCCATCATGATTTCCCGCAACTGTTCGTTGGTGCGCCGGGTGTGCTGCGGCACCTCGTCGAGATAGGCCCGCGTCCGCTGCACCAGGTCCCTGAATTCGGCGACGCCGAGCTTTCCGTCGAACAGCTTCCCCCACTGGGCGGAAAGCCCGGTGGCGCCGGCTTCGAGCTGTTCCTGGATCGGCCTGGCGGCGTCGGTCGCATCGAGGGCGCGCTGTGCGGCCTGCTCGGTCATGGCCGCCACGTAGGCCAGCCGGTCGCGCGCATCCGGAATCGACTCGGCGGCCTTTTCCAGCAGCTTGTCGAAGCCCAGTTCGCGCAGGCTGTCGTGCAATGCGCGCGTCATCCGGCCGATGCTGGAGATGACGTTTTCGGCGGAGCGGGTATCTTCTGACTCATGGGCAGCAATCCTGGGCTCGGCGCATTCTGGCTGTGCGCCGCCAGCCCCGGTGGCGGATGCGGCAATGGTGTCAAACAGGGCTTCCAGATCTTCGGTATCGAGTGCTTCACCAGCATTGTTCATGCCTGTGCTCCTGCGTTTTGGGCGTTTTGGGCTTTCTGGAAGATCTTCTTCAGTTTTTCGTCCAGCGTCGCGGCGGTAAACGGCTTCACCACATAGCCGCTGGCGCCCGCCTCCGCGGCGGCGATGATATTTTCCTTTTTCGCCTCTGCCGTCACCATGAGGACCGGCAGCTTTTTCAGCTGGCTGCTGGCGCGGATTGATCTGAGCAGTTGCAGACCGTCCATGTTCGGCATGTTCCAGTCGGAGATGACAAAATCAAAATTCCCGCCATTCAGCTTCTGCATGGCGTCGAGCCCGTCCTCGGCCTCCTCGATGTTGCTGTAACCCAGTTCCTTCAGCAGGTTGCGGACAATCCTGCGCATCGTCGAGAAATCATCGACGACCAGAAATTTCATGTTCGCATCAGCCATTCCAACCTCCGACACTTTCCATTTTCAAAAAACCTCCTGTTCCACCTATCCTCTCAAGAGCGGCCGCAGCGCCGCAGCCAGCGCCGCCGGATCGAACTTGGCAACGTAAGCATCCACTCCCACGCTTTGCCCCATGGCGCGGTTGGCTCTGGAGGACAGGGACGAGTGCATGACCACCGGGATGCCATCGAAACGCGGATCGGCCTTGATGTTCCGGGTCAGCACGTAGCCGTCCATTTCGGGCATTTCGGCATCCACCAGGATCAGTCCGATCCTGTCCCGCACGCCTTCCTGCCCCGCCTGGTCCGCCAGCGCCCGGAGCCTTTCCCAGGCCTCGCGGCCGTTGGTCGCGTGCTGGTGTTGCAGGCCGAGCTGGTCGAGCACCTCGACGATTTTCCTGCGCGCCACCACCGAGTCGTCGGCAAAGAACACGCACGTCCCCGCTGCCCCCTCGATCCGGCCGAGGTCGGCCACCACCGTTTCGCCGAAGGCGTCCGCCAGAATCTGCTCGACATCGAGAATCGACACCAACCTGCCATCCGGCATTTCCGTGATCGCGGTGATGAGGCTGCCGCCGCCCGTCAGCATGGCCTCCGGCGCCTTCACCCTTTCCCAGTCCACCCGGATGATCCGGTCCACGCCATGCGCCAGGAAACCCACCGTGTGCCTGCTGTATTCGGTCACGATCAGGTTCGCCCCTGTCTGCTGGCGGCTGCCGCCCAGGGCGATGAATTCTCCCGGGTCGATCACCGTGATGATGTGGCCTCGCAGCGAAACGATCCCTTGCACGCCGCGGGGCATGTTCGGCATCCTGGTGAGGACGGGCGCATTGCAAACCTCTTTCACCTTGAACACGTTGATCCCGAAACTCTCCCCGGTACCCAGGGAGAACAGCAAAATTTCCATCCGGTTGTAGCCGGCCAGCCGGGTGCGCGCATCCACCACATCAAGCAGGCTGTCGCCGACCGCTTCGCCGGTTTGCGCGGCCAGCGCCGCATATTCGATTTCGTGCAGATCCATCACGGTCCTTTCATTCAGGAATCAGGTATCAGATGCGGCGTAGCCGCGACCGCACCATTGTTCCCTGATTCCTGATGTTCGGCGCCTGACCCCAGCAGCCGTTCCAGCGTCCCTGCCAGCCGCTGCGGATCGAACTTGGGAACATAGGCATCCACCCCGACCGAGGCGCCCAGTTCGCGGTTCGAAGCGCCAGACAGCGACGAATGCATGATCACGGGGATGCCGGCGAAACGGCTGTCGCCCTTGATGAGCCGGGTCAGCATGTAGCCGTCCATTTCCGGCATTTCCACGTCGGTCAGCACGACGCCGAGGATGTTCCGCAACGGAGTATGCGAGGCCTCGGCCTCATCGGCGATCCGGCGCAGCTCATGCCACGCCTCCTTGCCGTTGCTGCCGCTTTTGTGGCGCAGCTTCATCGCATCCAGGGTGCGCTCGATCTGCCGGCGCGCCACCAGGGAATCGTCGGCAAAGAACACCATGCGTTTTTCGCCGGCCAACGGCTTGATGTCCTGCAAAACCGCCGCGTCGTCATGCTGGCCGATCTCGGCCAGCACCTTTTCCACGTCCAGCATCATGACCAGCCGGCCGTCCTGCAACTCGGTGACCGCCGTGACCAGCCCGCTCATCTGCGTCCTCAGCATTTCCGGAGGAGCCTGGAACGCCGCCCAGTCGAGCCGCAGGATGTTGTCCACCGCTCCCACCAGCAGGCCCTGGGTATGGTTGTTGTATTCCGTGACGATCAGGATTCCAGGCGGCTCGGCGGCTTCGATCGAAGCGTATTTTACCAGGTCGATCACGGGCACCAGCCGGCCGCGCAGGCTGATCATTCCCTCCACGGCCTCCGGCATCTGCGGCGCCGCCACGATTTCCGGCCGACGCATCACCTCGCGCACCTTGAACACGTTGATCCCGAAAAACGCGCGCCGGCCGGTTCGCTGATCCGCGCCCAGCATGAACAGCAGAATCTCCAGCCGGTTGGTTCCGGCGAGCCGGGTGCGTGCATCCACATCTTTCAGCAGTTTCGACATGGTTCTCGCATCCCGATGACACCGATCACGATCATGAAAATGGCCATGACGACGGTCAGAAAATAAAGCCGAGAGCCGAAATTCAGTTTGTTCAGCATCATGCCACTCTCCTGGATTGCCCGCCGTAGCGGCCATCGCCTCCGGCGTTGCCCGTTATCGTCATGCCAAACTGACCCTGAAGCGCCCCACGGCGTTTTCCAAGTTGCGCGCCAGCTGCTCGAGCAGCGCCGCGGCCTGCGACGCCTGGTCGCTGGCCGCATGGTTCTCTTCCGCCATCTGCGCGATCCGCTCCACGTTCCGCGCGATCTCGTTGCTCGCCATGGTCTGCTCCTTTACCGAGGTGGTGATATCGTCCACTCCCTGGGCCGCGTGGGTGACGGATTGGTTGGCCTGAGCCAGGGCGCCGGCCACGTTATCCAGGTAATCCTGGCTCGATTGCAACGATTGCAAGCCTTTCTGGATGGCTTTCCCGACCCGCTCCGACTGCTCACCCAGGGCCCGGGTCACTGCGTCGATCTCGCTCGCTGACTGGGCGGACTTCTCCGCCAGTTTCCTGACCTCGTCCGCCACCACGGCAAATCCACGCCCTTGCTCCCCGGCCCGCGCCGCTTCGATTGCCGCATTCAGCGCCAGCAGATTGGTCTGCTCGGCGATGTCCTTCACCTGCTTGGTCATGCCGGTGATGGCCCCGGTGCTCTTCACGAACTCGTTGACCGATGTGGCGATTTCGTTGACCGACGATTCCACCAGATGCACCTCGCCAACCAGCTCAGACAGGCTCTCATTTCCCTTCCGGGTGCGCTCGAGGCTCTCCTTCGACAGATGGTGGACCTGGTCGGCGCTCTGCGCCACCGCCGAGATGCTGACCGTGATCTGCTCCACCGCCGCCGCAGTGGTTGCCGCCGCCTCCGACTGGGTGTGTGAACTCTGCGTCACCTGGGAGGATGTTGCGGATAGTTGCGTGGCGGTATCGGAAAGCCGCTCGCAGTCGCTGCGTACCTGGCCGACGATTCCTTCAAAGCTGCCGATCAACTGGTTAAAGGCATTCGCCGTATGGGCGATCTCGTTATTGCCGCGGACTCGCGCGCGCCGGGACAAATCGCTCGCCGACTGGATTTCCAGCATGTCGTCCCGGAAGCTTCTGAGCGGATCGCTGACCGAGTGGACCACGAGAAACGCAGCGCCAAGTGATAGCCCGATGATCACGACGAGGACCGCCATGGAGCTGGATCGCAGGGTGCTGTACTGGGCAGTTGCCTGCTTTTCGGTTCGGGCGATGTCATCCGCCGATTTCTGGACGATGGTCTTGACCAGGCCATCGATGTTTTCCGTGACTTCGCGGTCTATGCCCTTGACCAATTGGTCCACCAGCCTGTAACTCCGCGGGTTCGCCGGATCATGGCTGGCGAGGGCGGCACGGTATTTGGCTCCCAGTTCGCGGTGCAGTTTGACAGCACGATCCGCCTCTGCGCCGGAAATGTTCAGTTTCTGAAGGATGGCCTTGAGCTGCTTCAGCCGTTCCTGGGTGATGGCCTCCTCCTTCGTGAATTGCGCCTCGTACTTCCGGAAGGCTTCCTTATCGCTGCCGCGCAGCAGAATGTTTTTCCATTCCTGCACCTGAATCTTGAAGTGGGCCTGGGCGCTTCCTGCGCTGTTTACGGCCTCGATGAACAGGCCGGAGCTTCCGAGGTTCGAATCCAGTTCGCCTTTGAATCGGTCCAGCACAAATGCGCCAAAGGCGAATACGGCGATCAGAACGCCGAGCATCAGCACAGTCGTCACAAACAGACGGGTGCGTATCGTGAAATGTTCGAGCATGGACTATCTCCTTTTGCAGCAATAAGGTTTCCGGCAACGTTGGCAGCAGCGCTCGAATCTCCGGGTCGGACTGGACGGCGGGTTTGCCAACTGGCTTCGGTAATTAACGGCAGTATCGGCGGAAAGTTTAGCCGGGCTTGTTGCAGACATGGCCCGCTCGAAAGCAGCCAGGATCTGCATGGTTACTGCTTCCTGACGGGGCCGATCATTTCCTGGCTGAACCCCGTTTCGTTGCTCACTGCGACAGAACCGCCATCCCTGCTGATCATTTCCTCGGTTTTCTTGTTCATCACAATGATGCTGATGCGCCGGTTAACCGGGTTGAACGGGTCGACCTTGTCGAACAGCACCGCCGAGGACAGCCCCACGACGCGCAGGATCTTTCCCTCTTCCATCCCCCCTGCGATCAGTTCACGGCGCGAACCGTTGGCACGGTCGGCGGACAGCTCCCAGTTGCTATAGCCCTTTTCGCCAGAAGGATAGGGCGTCGCGTCGGTGTGCCCGGAAAGGCTGACCTTGTTGCTCACTTCGTTCAGGGTCCGGCCGATTTCATGCAGGATGTCCCTGGTGTACGGTTGCAGTTCGGCGCTGCCGCTGGCGAACATGGGGCGGTTTTTCTCATCCACGATCTGGATCCTCAGGCCTTCGTCGGTGATATCCAGCAGCAGCTGCTTCTTGAATTGCCGCAAGGTCGGGTTGGCCTCTATGGCCTTTTCCAGCCTGGACTTCAACTCCTTGAGCTTGAGCAATTCATTGCGCAACACCTCCGCCTCGGCCGCCTTGATATTGATGGTTTTCTTCTCTTCCAGCCGCTCGCCTTTCTTGACCTGCCCCTCCGAACGCGTCAGGTCCTTGCCGCCGCCCTTGATGACGTGGGAGCTGTCGCCGCTACCCGAGCCGCCGGCGAGGGCGACCTTGAGTGGCGTCTTGAAGTACTCCGCGATGCCCTCCAGGTCCCCCCTGGCGGTGGACCCCATCAGCCACATCAGCAGGAAGAATGCCATCATCGCAGTGACGAAATCCGCATAGGCGATCTTCCACGCGCCGCCATGATGACCGCCGCCGGCCTTCTTCGTGATTCGCTTGACGACGATGGGCCGTTTCGATTCATCGTCCATGAGCAGTTCCAGGACGCTTACTTGTTCTTGCTCTGCTTGACATGTTCTTCCAGTTCACTGAACGAGGGGCGTTCGGTGGAATACAGCACTTTTCTTCCGAATTCCACCGCCAAGGCCGGCGAGTAGCCATTGAGACTGGCCAGGAGAGTCACTTTCATACACTGCAGCAGCTTGGTGGCCTCGTTGGCGCTTTGTTCCAGGCGGCCCGAAAGCGGGCCGACAAAGCCGTATGCCAGAAGAATCCCGAGGAATGTCCCCACCAGCGCATGGGCGATGAGTATCCCCAGTTCCGCTGGCGGCAGACCCACGGATTCCATGGTGTGCACCACCCCCATCACCGCGGCGACAATGCCGAACGCGGGCAGCCCATCCCCGACTTTCTGGATGATATGGGCGGGCACCTCGCCTTCGTGATGGTGGGTTTCGATTTCGCTATCCATGATGTTCTCGATCTCCATGGCGTTGAGGTTGCCCCCCACCATCAGCCTCAGGTAATCGGTGAGAAACTCGACGGCATGGTGGTTGGACAGGATCTTGGGATATTTGGAAAAGAGCGCGCTCTCCTTGGGCCTGTCCACGTCCGCCTCGATGGATATCAGTCCCTCCTTGCGCACTTTCGCCAAGATTTCGTAGAGCAGCGCCATCAGCTCCATGTACAGCGCCTTGTTGTAACTCGAGCCCTTGAGCACGCTCGGGAGCGCCTTCATGGTGGCCTTGATGGCCTTGCCGGAATTGCCGACCACGAAGGCGCCCGCCGCCCCGCCACCGATCATCAGGAGCTCAAGGGGCTGAAGCAGGGCAGAGAGATGGCCGCCAGCCAGCGCGAACCCGCCGAAGACGGAAGCCGTGACTATGATGTAACCGAGGATGACCAGCATTCTGCGATACCCCATCAGACAGAATTAAACGGTGTCGGCCGGCGGAGTACGTCCGGCCAGCGCTGCAAACATACGTGCAGCAAGCTTAGCGCTGCTGGCAACGCGCCGAAGTTTCGAATAAGGGCAAAAACGCCCCCCTATTCCGTGTTGAAGGTCTGAAGGTCGGTGAAACAGAAGGGAAGTTGCCCCTGAGTGAGGCGTTGGGTGCGATCCCGGCCTCTCCTTTTCAGGCCGCTTCCAGATCGGCGTTGAAGACTGCCATGGACTTTTTGGTTTTGCCTGCGCGGGATGGAACATGGCACAGTCCGCATACGAAATTGTCATAAAGATTATGGGTATGCACGACAAAATGGCCCTTGCACCGGGTGCACGGCGCGGTTTGCAGCAATTTCCCATCGAAAAAACGGACGAGCGTCCACGCCCGGGTCAGGCTCAACACGTTTTCGAGACCATTGGCTGCCACGTGCTCCTGGTAGAGCTTGTAGCTCTTGACAATGGCATCGATGCCCCTGGCATCCGTGTGAGTGACGAGGTATCGAAAAATGTCTATGAACAGCGAAGAATGAATGTTGGGTAGCCAGCTCACAAACCAGTCCGTGGAATAAGGCAGCATTCCCTTGGGGGGCGATTCACCCTTCACTTCCTTGTAGAGCTTTAAAAGCCTTTCCCGGCTTAGCGCGGTTTCAACTTCCAGCACCTGCAACCTGGCGCCGAGATTGATCAGATCGACGGCCATCTGAATCTGCCTGGCCTCGGCTACTACGCTCTTATTGCGCATGATCTTTGTCCTCCAGAAACGCTGTGTTCAAAACCACGATACATCCCTGACGTGAACGTCGCGAAGCGACGCTCCGTCCCCATCTCCTTCTGGGAGAGGGCAGGAGTGAGGGAACGGACACGGCGAGAAGCGACGTTCATGATTCGGGACGGCGCTTCTCGCCGTGTCCGTCAGGTAAGCTGTTCCACCGGCTGGTCCGCCATGAGGATTGCCGCGTGTGAGCTCGCCAGGGTGCGTTCCCTGGTGTAACCGGCGAGCATGTCCAGGATCAGGTGATCGTCAAACCGGAACCGGCACAGCAGCATATTGGATCGGGCCATTTTCAGGATCTGCCCGGGAGTCAGCTGTTCGAGGATGCCTGCCAGATCTTGGCTGATCCCCAGACGGTATATTGCGGAGTCCTTGTCCTCTCGCAGCATCTGCTGCGCCAGCAGCAGGAAGCTGAGATTGAGTTCCTTGATTTCACCCATCAACTGATTGATGTTCATGTTGCGCCTCCTAATTCCAGTTGGCTCGTTGGGGGGCCCGAACGATTTCACCTTGGCAACCATTCTGAAACGGAAGCGGGCAGGAAAAAATCGGACTTGCTCTGATTTTTTTGTGAGGTCTGTCGCAACCGGAATGTGGGAAGTTTTCCTACAAATGGGCAAAACAACCCCCTTCTGTCCGGCTGAATCCGGAACAGCAGGGGGAGCAGCGGCGCGGTTGGATGCCGTTACCCTTATACCGGGGCGCGTTTCTTTGGGGATACCAATTGAGAACTAAAGGGACGCGCAGGAACGTTGAATCATGTCAATGTCAGGTTTCGCTTTTCAAAGTTGCTTCCAGGTAGATGAACTGTGTTCGCTCGATTTTCATGCTCTGCATCCGTGCATGCCGCCAGCTTCAGCAGCTTTGGCGCATCCTCCGGCCAAACCGGCAGGCCAGAAACTGCGGCCGCTGAGAGCTTATCGGCAAAATCCGGAAAGACTTTAGCCCCGTTGCAAAATTTTTTTACTCGGTGCCGCTCGCCTTGCCGGCCACTGTGCGGTTTCGCCCGGCGCGCTTGGCTTGGTAAACGGCGCGGTCTGCCAGCTTGGTCAGGGCATCGGGGTCGGCCATGGTTTTGTCCCTGGTGGCCACCCCGATACTGATGGTGACCTGGATGGTGAAGCCCCCGGCAACCATGGCCGCAGCCGCCACTGCCTTGCGCAGGCGATCTGCGCATTGGTGAGCCGCTGTGGCATCGGTATCCGGGCAAATGACCAGAAATTCCTCGCCACCCACCCGGCTTACCGTGTCCTGGACGCGGCTGGAACGCTTGAGCGTTTCAGCCGTCAGTTTCAGCACCTCGTCGCCGATGTCATGGCCATAGGTGTCGTTTACCTGCTTGAAATGGTCCACATCGATCACCAGACACGACAATGGGTGCCCGCTGCGGTTGGCGGCAGCCCATTCCTGGTCGAGGCGCTCCATGGCGAAACGCCGGTTGGAAACCCCGGTCAGAGGATCGGTTAGCGCCACTTGCTGCAAGCGCTGGTTGGAGACAGCCAGTTCGGTCGCGATGCGCCGGATATCCTGCCGGTCAAGCTCGATCTCGTCCTGCAACTGGATGACCCGCTGCCCGGCACGCAGCCTTGCACCCAGCACCATGGGATCGAACGGTTTGACGATGTAGTCGTCCGCGCCAGCCTCAAAGGCCTCGATCAGTTTCTGGTCGTCATCCGAGTCGGAGAGGATCAGCACATAGACCCTGCGGCCGGCCTTGGTCTGCCGCAACACCTTGCAGAAATTGATGCCGTCCATTTCCGGCATTGCCCACTCGGTGATGATCAATTGGGGCCGCAACCCCAGGGCCAGTTCCAGCCCCTCCTTGCCATCGCTGGCGGTGAACACGGTGTGGCCCGCCTCCCCCATGGTGTTCTCAAGCACCCGCCTGAGCGCGGGGTCGTTCTCCACGACCAGAAGCCGCAGCTTGCAAGGCACCGCGGTGACAGAAGCCTGGTGCGTGCCGGCCGCTTCCGGACCGGGCGCGCCGTGACTGGCCAGATCGTCGAAGGCCGGCACCTCGCGGGTCTCGACGTCGAGTATCCTGCCCCACTCCTGCCATTCCTTGACGATTTGATCGCCCAGAGCGGTCATTTCATTGGCCTCGACCCCGATCCGTGTTCCCATCCGGAACAGACCGGGCAACATTGCCCGGCGAACTTTCTCCGGAGCCAGGCAGATGTCCGCAAGATGCGACGCAAGATGCAGTGAATGCACCAGGATACTGGACCGCGAGCCATCGGCGAAGTTGGCGGCCGCCGGATTCTCGTGGTGATAGGCCGGCTCCACCAGCACCTTGGGTATCCCCCAGTCAGCCAGCAATGCCGCGGTCAGTTCATTGTGGTCCATGGCGAACACCTGCTGTTCCAGGGCCGCCAGTTTCTGCACCGGGTCGCCGTTCAGCTTCTTGAGCACCTGCGAATACGCGTCCGGATAGAGGGTGGCTAGGGCCAGGCACCCGACCCGACTCAGCAGCCCGTTGACAAAAGTTTCCTCGGGGGAGGCGGCCATGGTCCGCAGACTGATCGCCTGGGTCGCAATGGCGGTAACCAGGGAATGCGACCAGAAACCCTGGTAGTCGAAATCCCGGCATTGGCCATCGCGGTAACTGGACAGCAGCGAGAAACCCAGCACGAGCTGCCTGACCGTCGGCAGACCGAGCACCACCAAGGCATCCGGCACCGACGCCACCGGCCGCCTTCCCAGCAGGTTGGCGGCATTCGCGGCTTTGATGATACGCGCGGCAAGGGCCGGGTCGGACTTGATGACCCGCGCGATCTCATGGTTTGTCACATCGTCCTGCTGGGTGAGCTGCATGACCGCGAGCGCCACCCCTTTGGGCGATGGCAGTCTTCCCGATGTTTTCAGGTCAACAAGCTTGGAATAATCCATTAGGCGCATAGTCTGGTCTTGTTGGTTTCTGTCGAAGCCGCCAGCCGATCCTCAGCGGGTGGACACCGGGCTGGAGGAAGCCTTCTCCCGACATCTGCATGCATTAACGGCATGCTGGCGGCTTTCTTGAATGCCGGAAGAACTAAAAAACTACCGGAATAAGTTTATTCTTCCGAAAAAACACTTACCAATTAAGGCATTGGCAATGACGGAAACATGCTCGTCAGCTGCAATTGATTCACACTTTGCACAGGATGGATGCGCATTGGCGACTAAGCCCATGATGTCATGGTATATTTACATATCTTGTTGATTTTATGCATTTAATTTTTAGAAGATTTTTTGAGCTTCGCAACAAAATTCCTTTCCTGCAAGACACTTAAGGATGATCAAGACAAGTTCTCCACAGAGTTATCCACAGTAAATGTGCAAAAGCTGCAACAAGCCAACCCCTATCCATCCGCCGCTTTTTTTGGTAACTTCAA
The DNA here is from genome assembly GCA_031426955.1 of Sulfuricella sp. GTDB lineage: Bacteria > Pseudomonadota > Gammaproteobacteria > Burkholderiales > Sulfuricellaceae > Sulfuricella. Next base: position 5,178 of record JASJPA010000029.1, on the reverse strand, counting down.
ACGATGAATTATTGCAGCCATTGCGGTGCCAAAGTAGAGCTGAAAACCCCGCCCGGAGACCACCTGCCACGCCACATGTGCGGCATCTGCGGCGCCATCCATTACGAAAATCCGAAAATGGTCGTCGGCGCGATCCCCGAATGGGAGGACAAGATCCTGTTGTGTCGTCGCGCCATCGAACCGCGCTACGGGCTGTGGACCTTGCCGGCGGGTTTCATGGAAAACCATGAAACCACGGCCCAGGCGGCGGCGCGCGAAACCGCGGAGGAAGCGCATGCCCGCGTGGAAATCGTCGCCCTCTACGCGGTCTATAATCTGCCGCATATCAGCCAGGTGCATCTGTTCTTCCGCAGCCGCCTGCTCGACCTCGACTTCATGCCGGGCAGCGAAAGCCTGGAAGTGGCGCTGTTCAGCGAGGCCACCATCCCTTGGGAGGAACTGGCCTTTTCCAGCGTCCGCAACACCCTGCGGCATTTCTTCGAGGATCGGCGCAAGGGGGAATTTTCCCTGCACTTCGGCGACATCACCCGACCTCTGGACGAGAAAAAGGGCGCCCAGGGCGCCCCTTAATTCCATTTCTCTCACCATGGTGAAACCAAGCCCCTGTAGGAGCGACCTCCAGGTCGCGATATTCGGTGAATCGCGACCTGGAGGTCGCTCCTACAAAACCGACACCCGAGGCTAACTGCCCGCCATCGCCAGCAGCAGGCCGTTAAGACGCTGCACGAATGCGGCTGGATCCTCCAGCTGGCCGCCCTCGGCCAGCAAAGCCTGGTCGAACAGGATATGGCTCCAGTCGCCGAAGCGCTCGCCCCCGGCCTCGCCCTTGAGTTTCTGCACCAGCGGATGGTGCGGATTGATCTCCAGAATCGGTTGGGTCTGCGGCGCTTCCTGCCCCATGGATTTCAGCATCCTGGCCAGATTTCCGCCCAAGTCGTGGGCATCGGCCACCAGGCATGCCGGGGAGCTAGTCAGGCGGTGGGTGATGCGCACTTCCTTGACCTTGTCGCCGAGCACTGCTTTGACCTGGTCGATCAGCTCCTTGAACTCGCCCGCTTCCTTTTCCTGCTCCTGCTTCTCGGCCTCGTCTTCCAGCTTGCCCAAGTCGAGTTCGCCCTTCGCCACCGACTGCAGCGGCTTGGCGTCGAACTCGGTGAGGTGCGACAGCATCCACTCGTCCACCCGATCCGAAAGCAGCAACACTTCGATGCCTTTTTTCCGGAAAATTTCCAGATGCGGGCTGTTCTTCGCGGCGGAAAAACTATCGGCAGTGACGTAGTAGATCTTGTCCTGGCCCTCCTTCATGCGGCCGATATAGTCGACAAAGGAAACGCTCTGCTCGGGGGTATCTGCATGAGTCGAAGCAAAGCGCAGCAGCTTGGCAATGCGCTCCTTGTTGGCGTGATCCTCGCCGACGCCTTCCTTGATCGCCTTGCCGAACTCGCCCCAGAACTTGGCGTATTTTTCCTGGTCGTTCTCCGCCAAGTCGTCGAGCAGACCTAGCACCTTCTTCACCGATCCGGCGCGAATGCTGTCGATATCCTTGCTGTGCTGGAGAATCTCGCGCGAGACGTTGAGCGGCAGATCGTTGGAGTCAATCACCCCGCGCACGAAGCGCAGGTAGCGCGGCATCAGCTGTTCGGCGTCATCCATGATGAACACCCGTCGCACGTACAGCTTGATGCCGTGACGCGCCTCGCGGTCCCACAGGTCGAACGGCGCGCGCGCCGGAATGTAGAGCAGCTGGGTGTACTCCTGCTTGCCCTCTACCTTGCTATGGGTGTAGGCCAGCGGCGGCTCGAAGTCATGCGCCACATGCTTGTAGAATTCCTCGTATTCCTCGGCCTTTACCTCGCTCTTCGGCCTTGCCCACAGCGCACTGGCGCGGTTCACCGTTTCATCCTCGTCGGTGAGCCGGCTTTCCTGCTTGTCGGCATCCCATTCTTCCTTGTGCATCAGGATGGGCAGAGTGATGTGGTCGGAATACTTCTTGATGATGCTCTTGATGCGCCAGCTGTCGAGAAGGTCGTCCTCGCCCTCGCGCAGATGCAGGATGACGTCGGTGCCACGCCCGGCCTTCTCCACCGTTTCCAGGGTGTAGTCGCCCTCGCCGGCGGATTCCCAGCGCACGCCATGCTCGGCGCCAGAACCGGCGCGGCGGGTAACCAGCGTGACCTTGTCTGCCACGATAAAAGCGGAATAGAAGCCCACGCCGAACTGGCCGATCAGGTTGGCATCCTTGGCCTGGTCGCCGCTCAGCGCCTCGAAGAACTGGCGCGTGCCGGATTTGGCGATGGTGCCGATATGCTCGATCACTTCCTGGCGCGACATGCCGATGCCGTTGTCGGAAATGGTGAGAGTGCGCGCCGCCTTGTCCTGGCTGATGCGTATCCTCAGGCCGGAGTCCCCTTCGAACAGCGCATCGTCGGCGAGTGCCTCGAAACGCAGCTTGTCGGCGGCATCCGACGCATTGGAAATCAGCTCGCGCAGGCAAATTTCCTTGTTGCTGTAGAGGGAATGGATCATCAGCTTCAACAGCTGACGGACTTCAGTCTGGAAACCCAGTGTTTCCTTGTGTGCTTCTACGGTCATGTTGTTTTTTCTCCAGTTGCGAAAACCCTAATCTGAATAGGGGCTGATGCGGCAAATTCAAGAGGGCAATCTACCTAAAAACGGCGATTGACCGCTCATGTTTCGATACAGCCTTCGGCCTACTCAACACGAACGGTCAATATGCGGCATCACCATCTGGGTGAACATCCGTTCGTCCTGAGTAGCGCGGTTTCTCGCGCGTATCGAAGCCTGTCCTGAACTCAGTCGAAGGGGATAACGGATGCTTAACTGCCGCTTTTAGGTTCATTACGAGTGATCTTCTCCGCCCAGAACAGGCCGATGATGGTTTTCACGTCGGTGGCATACGATGCTGTGCCGGGGCAACAATTAGACCATCAGGCACGAAAACGGGCGAAGTTGATCAGTGGGAATGGGATTTGATGTATTGGTCGCAACGGTCGGTTGCAACAAACTCAATGATTGCCTGCACATCAGCGGAGCAGGACTTGAAAATCAAGCGGCCAAGGATATCGGGCCCATGGCGAAGAATCAGCACACCGACCAGTTCATCGATGAAGGACTGTGTCGCCTCAACACCTGAGAAATCGAAAGCCACCTCGTATCCTTGTGCCAACGCGATCTCCACCTCTTCCCGCAAAGGAGAGGCAGTGGCGCGCGCGCCGACCAGGTGGCCGCGAGCGTATTGATTCAAGGAAATATTGGAACGCATGGTATTCATAGCATAGGCCATTGAAAGTGCAATCTAACAGAATTATCCAAAAATGGATATGGGCTCTACTCGAACCTCAGTCGGACAGCCAGTTGGGCATCCAGAGGTGGCAATAGTTCACGGAAACGGATGGTCGGCAAGAGATCACGTCGACACTCAATGGCTATCGCCACTCCCTGCCAAGTGGCTCCGTCTGCCAGCAGTCCGCTTCTCCCCGATGTGTCGTGAATCGCATTTCCGCTCACGATGACCAAGTGGCCGCCTGCATGTTCGGCGATTCGGCAAGTCGTCGTCAATCCCACCCCCTGATTGACGGAATCGCTGTTCAAACGCAGATCGCGGTTGCAACTGATGCGCGGCTTGAGAGCCGTCAGGATGGCATCGAGATGGCGCTCGTGCCGGAGTTCTGGATGGCCGCGCAGCGTAGCCAGAAAACCGCACCCATTGTCTACCACCCCCAGCCGGATCATGTCGTTTTTCGGATAATACTGGCATGCCACCCAAACACAGGCATTCGCGTAGCCATGCCTCCTGGCGTGCGTCATAGCGTTTTCCAGCAACTCGCTCAGCGCATACTGGATCGGCTCGACCAACCGATCAAATGCCGTAAAACCTGACATCTCGTCCGGAGGCTCGTTGGGATCGATGCCGGGAATATGGCCGACCACGGCATGTGCCAGACGGAAGGCGGCATCATCCACACCACGCTGGGAATCGAGCCTTGTCAGCTCTACCAGGGCATCGCCCCGATTCTGCCGTTGATTTTGCCGTGGCGCGCAATCAACCAACTCCACACCCTCGAAGACATCCATGCGTTCAAGATAACCGCTCATTTCCACGCTGAGCCCGCAAACACGGACAGCCCGGCCTTGTTGCCGAACCATGTGGAAAGTCGCACCCAGCAAGGCCAAGCCGAAAGGGTCGGCGAAACGCAAGCGGCGGGCATCTACGTTGGCATCCCCAATGGCAGAAATGAGGCCGCCACAGGCAGCGATTGACTCGCTTGCGGAGCGTGCCGACAGATAAGCGGGGAGGCAAACAGGTTCGGGCATTTAATAATTTCCAGCGAAAACCTGTGCAAGCAGTGTGTCGGTGGCGGCCTTGACCTTCTGCATGGTGTGTTGGGGTCTGCGCTTTTCCATCAGGCTATTTCTTCGTGATATCTACCAGTTTATAGACTTGAACGAGTTTCTTCTGGACATGGCGCACCATCCATCGCAGGTTAGTCCAGTCCCGAAGAAATTCATCATGACTTGGGAATTCCGCCTGCCGCTGAAATGGCGGTAAAGTCTTATCGCTTTCGTTCTCCCACCAGTGGCGATATTGTCCATGCCATTTTTCGAGAAAAGGCCGCAACACATCCTGCATCATTCGGAAGATCAACGCTCCTAGATGATTCTGTTGGTCGGAACTAAGCCGCCCAACGGGAAATTTCCGCATAATCGCCCGTGCTTCCTGAAAAAACCGATATAGCGAGTCCAGACTCTCGACATAGATTTCACCAGTGAAATCCTTACATTTCGGGTCACTCAGGCGTCCAGTGATCGCCCGCCGTGTCGAAAGTTCTGTATACAGTTCCCACGCACACTGACGGTCGAGGTCTGACAAATCAGCCTTCAACTTGATCAGTTTTAAATCCAACTCGAACGAACCTCTTTCTAGAATCATGGCATTACCCGTTGCGTTGTTTCATATCCATTGAATTGTCGATCAACGCTTTTGACACACCTGCGGCAGCGTTGACCATCTGGGTTAATCGCTGCGCGGTCACATTACCCGCATACTCAAACGACGCATAACCGGTGTTAAAATTACTGAGAAATCGATCAGGCACGATGATTGAGCTTCCCCCGGTTTTTCGTCTTCCAACGGGTGGGTTTCATGCTACCAGTTTT
>JASJPA010000028.1:0-39738 GCA_031426955.1 Sulfuricella sp. | reverse complement strand
GCTACCGCCTATCTGAATGACATGAGAAATGACCCACACGACTTCACGAAGACCCTTTTTACTTAAAAGGGGATGCGGGTATTTTAATGATTGCAGTCTTTACGTCAAGCAAACCTCCTGAAAATGACTAGAATTAATCAAGGAGGCAATATGCCATTTCGTGACCGTAACGAAGCCGCTCGCCGCTTGGTGGAGCGGCTTGCTGTCTATAAAGGGAAGAATCCGCTGGTGCTGGCGATTCCGCGCGGCGCTGTGCCGATGGCCCGGATTGTTGCCGATGCCTTGGGTGGCGAGGTCGATGTGGTGCTGGTGAGGAAGCTGCGCGCGCCTTACAACCCGGAATTCGCCGTCGGTTCCATCGATGAAAGCGGTTGGACCTATATCGCGGATTATGCGGCGCAGGCGGGCGCTTCGCCGGAATATCTCGAAGCCGAGAAGAAGACGCAGATGGAAACCATGCGTAACCGTCGTGCGCAATATACGCCGATCAGGCCGCCGATCGATCCGGCAGGGCGCGTCGTGATCGTGCTCGACGATGGCCTGGCTACCGGTGCGACCATGATTTCGGCGCTGCATGCCTTGCGCGCGAAGAACCCGGCCAAGCTGATTTGCGCCGTGCCGGTTTCGCCTCCCGATACGCTGGAGAAGGTCGCGCCCTACGCTGACGAAGTGGTCTGCCTGGAAGCGCCGGAGTGGTTCCAGGCGGTGGGGCAGTTCTACATGGATTTCCCGCAGGTGGAGGACGAAGAGGTTATCGCGATCCTGCGCCAGAACGCGGCATGAACTTGCCGAACCAGTTGGCGGCGTGCTTTGCCACCTGTTCCAGCGTGCCCGGCTCCTCGAACAGGTGGGTAGCGCCGGGGATGACGATCAATTCCTTCTCGCAGCGCAGGGCGCGATGGGCTTGCTGGTTGAGGCCGATCACCACGTCGTCGAAACCGCCCACGATCAGCAGGGTAGGGGCGGCAACCCGGTTCAGGGCTTCCTCTCCGGCAAGGTCGGGACGACCGCCACGGGAAACCACGGCGGCAATTTTCCTGCCTTCTTCCGCGGCAGCCTGCAAGGCCGCCGCCGCGCCGGTGCTGGCGCCGAAATAGCCGATGGCGAGGGGAAGAGTCGCCGGTTCGCTTTGCAGCCAGCGGGTTGCGGCCAGCAGCCGTCGGGTCAGGAGCGGGATGTCGAAGCGGGTGGCGTAATCCGTATCTTCATGCAGCGTCAGCAGGTCGATCAGCAGTGTGCCCAGGCCGGCATCACGCAGCACGCGCGCGACGTAGTTGTTCCTCGGGCTGAGGCGGCTGCTGCCGCTGCCGTGTGCAAACAGCACCACCCCGGCCGCGTTGTCAGGCAGCTCCAGCATGCCTTCCAGGCTGACGGTGCCAGCCGGGATGTTGATCAACTTTGAGAATTCCGCTGGTTTCATGGTTGGGGCTCCCGTTTGTCAGGCGGCGTGCAGCGTTACCGGAATGCGGCGCGCGCCGAATGGATTGGCAAATTTTTCGAAGCGCCCGGCAATCGCCGTGCCGCAATCCGGGCAGTGGCCGTCGTCGGTCAGGCGGTAGGCGTTGATCTGGTACCAGTCGCGCTCGATCAGGGGTTTCCTGCACGATGGGCAATAGGTGGTGTCGCCTGCCGGGTCGTGCACGTTGCCGGTATAGACGTAACGCAGGCCTTCCTTCATGGCGATGTGCCGTGCACGAGTCAGCGTTGCGAAAGGCGTGGACGGCACATCCATCATCTTGTAGTCGGGATGGAAGGCCGAAAAGTGCAGCGGCACGTCTGCGCCCAGTTCCTTGAACACCCAGCGGCTCAGGGCGGTGAGTTCCTCGTCCGTGTCGTTGTGGCCGGGGATGATCAGGGTGGTGATCTCGAGCCAGACATTCGTTTCGCGCCGCAGGTAAACCAGGGTGTCGAGAACCGGCTGGAGGTGGCCGCCGGTGAGCTTGTGGTAGAAGTCTTCGGTGAAGGCCTTGAGATCGACGTTGGCGGCGTCCATCTTGGCGTAAAACTCGCGCCGCGCCTGCTCGTGCATGTAGCCGGCGGTGACCGCCACGGTCTTGATGCCGCGCGCATGGCAGGCGTCGGCGGTGTCCATGGCATATTCGGCGAAGATCACCGGGTCGTTGTAGGTGAAGGCAACGCTCTTGCAGCCGTATTTTTCCGCCGCGGCAGCAATCGCCTCGGGCGAGGCCTGATCCATCAGGCGGTCCATGTCGCGCGCCTTGCTGATATCCCAGTTCTGGCAGAACTTGCAGGCCAGGTTGCAGCCCGCAGTGCCGAAGGAGAACACGCTGGTACCGGGGTAAAAATGATTGAGGGGTTTTTTCTCGATCGGATCGATGCAGAAGCCGGAGGAGCGGCCGTAGGTGGTCAGCACCATCCGGCCGTTTTCCATCATGCGCACGAAGCACAGGCCGCGCTGGCCCTCGTGCAGCTTGCAGTCGCGCGGGCACAGGTCGCACTGGATGCGCCCATCATCGAGCTTGTGCCACCAGCGGGCCGGGGTGTTTCCGCTCATATCAGTTCCGATTCTTTCCATTTGCTCACTGTGTAGCATGACAGTTTGACCTCCTCGGCCCAGAAATCCGGGGGCAGCCCCGCCTTGCGCTTGAGGTGGGCCATGAAAATCCCGCATTCCGGCAGCTGCTCCCACACCTGCGGCAGGAAGGTGCTGCGGTAGGCGCCGAACTCGAACACCACGCCGTCGACGCCGGGGCGCAACTGGGCGAGGGCTTCGCGCTCATCGCGGAAAGTCATGGGCTGCATCTGCGAAAGCAGGGAAACCTCGACTTCAGTATAGTCCAGCTCGCCCAGCGTCAGCGGCGAGAAACGCGGGTCGCGGAAAGCTGCCGCATAGGCGTTGGCCTTGACGTCCTGCAGCAGCGGACGGTGTGCCTCCAGGCTGCCGATGCAGCCGCGCAGGTCGCCTTGCTGGGTCAGGGTGATGAAGCAGGCGCCCAGTTCCTTGAGCCATGCGGCATCTTCTAGCGCCTGCATCGGCTTCCCCAGCGCCTGGGAGATGGTGGCGCGAGCAATCGGAATCAGAATTTGGCCTTTTTCAGTGGGCACGGAGGTTCTCCTCGGTAAAGGCGAAGGCGGCGTAGCCGACCACGCTGTTCTTGTCGCCGGCGGTATCCCCGGAATTGCGCAGGTCGAGCAGGCGCGGCTTGAGATGGTGGTGCTGCGCCGCCAGCAGCAGGCCGTTTACCGGCGTGCCGCCGCAAGCCTGCTCATGGCTCAGCGGCCAGCGCAGATCGAGAATGGCCTGTGCGGTAGTGCTGTCGATTTGCTGCGCCTCGCGGTAGGTCAGGAAATGGGACAGGTCGGAGCTGATCACGATCAGCGTTTCTTCTCCGCCCCACAGCCGCTCCAGCACCTCGGCCACTTCCTGCGGCGTGGCGTCGCCCACTGCCAAGGGCACCAGCTTGAAGTCGTCGAGCACGGCCTGCAGGAAGGGCAGCTGCACTTCCAGGGAATGCTCCAGGGCATGGGCCGCATCGTATTCCGCCACCTGCGGCAGGCCGGCGATCTTCGCCATGGCGTCGAGGTCGAGGGGCACGATGCCGAGCGGCGTGGCGAAGCCTTCCGTGCCCGGCAAGGCGAGCCCGCGCACGGGAACGCGATGCACCGGGCCCAGCAGCACGACACGACGGTAAATATTTCTGCCCTGTTCCAGCAGGGCATAGGCGCTGGCGGCAACCGGCCCGGAATAAATGTAGCCGGCATGGGGTACAATAACCGCCTTGGGGAGAGTTGCCGCTTTTTCCATGTGCTGTTCCGCTTCTTCCAGCATGGCCGCAACTTCGCTGGACAGGGCGCTCGGATCGCCGGTGTAGAATGCGCCGGCAACGGCGGCGGGACGAATCCGTTTCATGACACCCCCTGACCGATTAACTGTTGTCTGTGTAAACCTTACTTTCAAGATAGCCAATTCCATAAAGCAATGCCAAATTATTATGCTTTGATCCCTGCCGCCGGATTCGGTTCGCGCATGGGAGGGGAAACCCCCAAACAATATCTTTCCGTTCTTGGCAGGCCGCTGATTCACTACGCGGTAGCGGCCTTGTGCCGCCACGCCAGGATCAGCCGGGTTTACGTGGTGCTCGCGCCGGGCGATGAACTTTGGCAGACCTTCGATTGGAGTGCCTTTTCCGCCAAGCTGACGCCGCTATACTGCGGCGGGGCGGAGCGTTTTGAATCGGTGCGCAACGGCCTGGATGCGATCCAGGGCGAGGTCGGTTTCGAGGACTGGGTGCTGGTGCACGACGCAGCCCGCCCCGGCTTGAGCGGCGAACTGCTCGACCGCCTGATCGGCGAGGTCGGCGAAGACCCCTTCGGCGGGCTGCTGGCGGTGCCGGTGGCGGATACCCTGAAGCGGGCCGACGCGGACAACCGCGTCCTGCGCACCGAGCCGAGGGACGGCTTGTGGCAGGCGCAGACGCCGCAGATGTTCCGCTACGGCCTGCTGCAGCGCGCGCTGTCTCTGCTGGATGGAGCTGTGGTGACCGACGAGGCGCAGGCGGTCGAGCGCATGGGCTTCCAGGCGAAACTGGTGGCGGGCGACATCACCAATTTCAAGGTCACCTATCCGCAGGACGTTAAACTGGCGGAGCTGATACTGTCGGGAGCCAAGGCATGAGAGTCGGCCAGGGGTTCGATGTCCACCAGTTGGTGGAAGGGCGCAAGCTGATCGTCGGCGGGGTGGACATTCCCTACGAGCGCGGCCTGTTCGGCCACTCCGACGCCGACGTGCTGCTCCATGCGATTTGCGACGCCCTGCTCGGCGCGGCGGGTCTGGGCGACATCGGCCGCCATTTCCCGGATTCCGACCCGCGCTACAAAGGCATCGACAGCCGCAGGCTGCTGCGCGAGGTGGTGCATCTGCTCAGGGAAAAGGGCTGGATTGTTGCCAACCTGGACGCCACGATCATCGCCCAGGCGCCGAAGATGGCGCCGTATATACTGCAAATGGCGGAGAACATCGCGGCCGATTTGGATGTGGCGGCGGATTGCATCAACGTCAAGGCAACCACCACCGAGAAATTAGGCTTTACCGGGCGGGGCGAGGGGATTGCGGCGCAGGCGGTGTGCCTGATTGAGAAGAGGCTTTAACCCGGATGTTTTTACCCAAAGGGCTCAAGTAAATTGACGCGCACCAGCACCGATATCACGCTTGATCAAAAGCTTCAGTTCCTGCTGCGGCCTGAATCCTACCCGGATAGGCCAGGAATCGTCGAAGCTGTCGAAACCCACATGTCCTGGGTGTTCATGACCGATGCCTACGCCTATAAGCTCAAGAAGCCGGTGCGGTATGACTTCCTCGATTTCAGCACGGTTGAAGCCAGGCGCCGGGATTCGGAGGAGGAAGTCAGATTGAACACCCGCCTCGCACCGCATACCTATCTGGGGATTCTGCCGCTCACCATAGACTCGGCCGGATCGCTGAAATTAGGCGGTGAAGGCGAGGCGGTGGATTGGCTAGTCAAGATGCGCCGCCTTCCGACTGATCAGATGCTCGACCATGCGATCAGGCAGGGAACCGTCGAAACGGCCGATGTGCGGCGGGCTGCCGTTGCGCTTGCCAAATTCTATCGGGCCTCGCCGTCAATCGAACTGGGCGAGTCTGAATACAGAGAGCGGTTCGAAAAAAACGTGAACGCCAATCTGGGGGAATTGACCGATCCCGTATATCGGCTGCCGGAAGAGCTGGTCCGCAAAATCACCTCGGCTCAATTCGCGTTCTTGAAGGAAGAATCCGAGCTGTTTTACCAACGCGTGCGAGAAGGAAGAATCATCGAGGCCCACGGCGATCTTCGGCCCGAGCATATCTGTCTCGGGCCGGAGCCGGTCATTATCGATTGCCTGGAATTCAGGCGCGAATTCCGCATCCTCGATACCGCCGATGAGCTGGCCTTTCTCGCCATGGAATGCGAGCGTCTGGGCGCACCATCGGTGGGGCAATCATTCCTCGAAACCTACAGCGAATATACAGGTGACAAGCCTTCCGAGAAGCTGTTGCATTTCTACAAAAGCTACCGTGCAACCCTGCGGGCGAAGATCACAATTTGGCATATCAAGGATTCCGAAGTGCGGAATCCATCAAAGTGGTACAACTTGGCAGGGGAATATCTGCGTCTCGCGGAAGCCCACACGCGCGGGTTCTGAGCCGCCTATGCTTCCAGCAGATCCACGATCGACCCGCCCGTGTGGATGTGTGTAATGGCTGCGGCAAAGAGCGGCGCGGCGTCCAGGACTTCCAGTTTGGCCCTGGCAGCCTCCGAAACCAGCCGGAACGGCGGTATCGTGTTGGTCACAATGACCTTGTCCAGCGCCTCGTTCGCCAGGACTTCATTGGCAGCTCCCACGAACACGCCATGCGATGCTGCCGCATAGATTTTCTTCGCCCCGAGTTGGCGACATGCCGATGCTGCGCGCAGAATGGTCGTTCCCGTGCTGATCAGGTCGTCGATGATGAGAGCGACCTTGTCCTTCACTTCGCCGACGATCGCCTCGCCTGAAACCACTCCCTTGCTGCGCTGTTTTTCCATAAAGGCGCTAGACACTGCTTTGCCTGTCGCGCGGGCCAGCGCTTGCCTGAACTGCTCGGCTCGCTTTATTCCACCCACATCGGGCGAAACGACAACAATCTCCTCACTTCGCAAAAGAGGCGCGAAATACCTGACAAACAGGAGCTTGGCTTCCAGGTGGTCAGTACGGCACCGGAAGGCGTTTTGAAAGGCGGCGAGGTTGTGCACGTCCAGGGCCAGAACCCGATCCGTCCCAACAGCCTCAAACAGGCTGGCAACGTAGCGTGTAGTGACCGGATCACGCGGTTGGGTCTTCCTGTCTTTGCGCGCGTAACACAGGTAGGGAACAACGGCTGTCACGCTACCCGCCGAGGCATCCCGCAACGCGCCAATGAAAAAGAGCAAGCGGCAAAGTTTGTCGTTGACGCTCTGCTGGGTATCCGCGTACAGAGATTGCACCACAAAGACATCTCGACCCCTCACGTTTACAAGGGGCCGGGACTTATGCTCGCCATCCTCGAACTCTCGTTCCTCGTGCTCACTCGCAGAAACCCCGAGCTTTTGGCTGACCATCTCGCCAAACGCACGGCTTGCATTAAGCGTGAAAAGCATGAGGTTTCTATCATTCATAAGGCGGAGCGGGCTTCCGTGGTTAAGGCGGCGGAAAGGGGTTTCAAGACGCACCCCCCTGCTTTATGGATAGCCGATGCCAATAAAATTGCAAGCGAGTCGCCAGCAGATGCGGTTTTCGCAAGCACCGAAAAGTTTCTTTCCGGGCACAACCCGGCTATTGCCGGCTAGAGAAGGCCAGTGGCACACTCGATCGGAAGCCTTCCATTACCCGATGCTGTTTATCAAGCAGCAAGGCACCGCTCAGGCCAGAAACTCTTCGCCCTGGAACGCCAGTGTTCCAGAGCGTCCGGGGATTTCGCCCATCACCACCTCGTGCCGGGGCAGATCGTCCAGCTTCAGCCCCTCGAAGTAATCCTTGAGCGAAACCAGCTCGTAGCCCTGCGCTTTCCAGCCGGTCAGCAGTTCATCGAACACATTGGCCAGTTTCATGCCTTCCAGCTCGGCGTGCAGGGTATAGACGTGACCTGTGGAAGTTGGGTTTTCGGTGAGCTTGAGCAGGTGCTGCGCAACGTTTTCAGGTGTGATATCGCCGACGCCGATGAGTTCGTCCAGCGTCGGCAGGGTGGTGGGCAGTTGCGGGCAGGCGACGATTTCAGCATTCCACATCGGGATGAAAGGGTGGGTGCCGCGCGTGTCCGAACAGTAATCGAAATCCAGGCGCTGTTCCAGGCGCAGCGCGTGGACATTCATCTGCCAGCCGGCAGCGCCGTGGACCTTGACGGGTTCGCCGAAGATCTTCTCGAAGCGGTCGCAGGCCAGTTTCATTTCACGCGCCGTCCAGGCTGCATCTTTCTTCGATACGTAATCCTGCCAGCGGATGTGGTCGTAGCAGTGGATGCCGACCTCGAAGCCGTCGTCGCGGACCGCCTGCATGATATGGGCACAGCGCTTGCCGATATCCGGTCCCGGCAGCAGGGTGCCGTACATCAGGGTCTTGAGGCCGTAGTGCGCCAAGACCGAGGTGCGCGACACCTTCTTCATGAAACCGGGGTGGAACACCCGCTTGATGGCGCGGCCAGTGTGGTCGGTGCCGAGGCTGAACAGGAAGGTGGCGCCGGCTTGGTGCTTTTGCAGCAATTCCACCAGGCGCGGCACGCCCTCGCGGGTGCCGCGGTAGGTGTCGACGTCGATTTTGAGGGCGAGTTTCATAGGAAAATAAATCGTAGGAGCGACCTCCCGGTCGCGATTGTTATCAATTCGCAACCGGGAGGTCGCTCCTACAAGGTTAGTCTACCAGCTTGCGAGCTTCTGCCACCTGGCCACGGTAGGCTTCATAGATATGCTTGAGCGCATCCGCCATGGTGACTTGCGGTTTCCAGCCGAGGTCTTTCATGGTGTTTTCGATCTTCGGAACGCGGTTCTGCACGTCCTGGTAGCCTTTGCCGTAGTAGTCGGCGGAGGTGACTTCCAGCATTTTGACCTGGTGTGCGGTTTCCCTGTACTCGGGGTAGTCCATGGCAAGATCGAGCATCATCTGCGCCAGTTCCTTCACCGAGTAGTTGTTGGACGGGTTGCCGATATTGTAGATCTGGCCGGTTGCCACGCCGTTCCTGTTCTCGATGATCTTCATCAGCGCGTCGATGCCATCCGATGCGTAGGTGTAGGAGCGCTTGGCCGTGCCGCCATCCACCAGCTTGATATCCTCGCCGCGCACGATGTGGCCGAGGAACTGGGTGATCACGCGTGAGCTGCCTTCCTTGGCGGTGTTGATGTTGTCCAGGCCGGCGCCGATCCAGTTGAAGGGGCGGAACAGGGTGAAGTTGAATTCAGTCTTCAGGGCATAGGCGAAGATCACCCGGTCCATCAGCTGCTTGGAGCAGGAGTAGATCCAGCGCGGCTTGTTGATCGGGCCGAGGATCAGCTCGGAGTTCTCCGGATCGAATTCCTCGTCGCGGCACATGCCATAGACTTCGGAGGTGGAGGGGAAAATCAGGTGCTTGCCGTACTGGACGCACTGGCGCACGATCGGCAGGTTGGCCTCGAAGTCCAGTTCGAATACCTTGAGCGGCTCCTTGACGTAGGTCGCCGGGGTGGCGATCGCGACCAGAGGCAGGATGTCATCGCATTTCTTGACGTGGTACTCGATCCACTCCTTGTTGATGGTGATGTCGCCTTCGAAGAAGTTGAAGCGCGGGTTGTCCATCAGCTCGGTGACCCGCTCGCTGTACATGTCCATGCCGTAGACTTCCCAATCGGTCGTGTCGAGAATGCGCTTGGAAAGGTGATGGCCGATGAAGCCATTCACGCCCAGGATCAGGACTTTTTTCATCGTTTTTTTCCTAGTCAAAAAATAAATTATCTATTTTTCTCCCTTCCCCTGAGGGGAAGGGGTGCGCTTCTGCTACCTGTCTGGGTAGCCAGTCAATAAGTATTGCAAGGGGTTGTAGGTCAGGCTTCAGCCTGACATGTCGGCATGAATGCCGACCTACAGTTCAACGTTCCAACGAAACTAATCTAAGAGTGGTAGAGCATCGCCACCATAGGCGGTAATCCATTCATCGGCGGTCATCATCTTGCCATCGAATTCGAATGCCAAAATCCGCAGCACTTTCCCGTCGCCGCATTCCGCGTAGCAGCGGCCCTGCGCGCAATAAAAAACCGGCGCTGCCGCGCGTCTTTGGCGCTGCGGCTCAAGCAGGGTTTTCAGCACCCGAACCGGCTTGCCGGCAAGCAGCGTGCAGGCGCCAGGGTAAGGCGGCGCCACGGCTCGCACCAGATTGTGGATGGCCTGCGCGCTTTGCAACCAGTCGATTTTACCATCTTCCGGGCGCCGTCCGCCGAAATATCCGCCCTGGCTCAAGTCCTGCGGCCTGAGCTGGGCCTTGCCGGCCAGCAGCGCAGGCAGGCAGCGGTCCAGCGCAATCTCGGCGGCACAGGTGACTTTGTGGAACACTTCCAGCGCGGTGTCGTCAGGCAGGATCGGCACCGCCTGCTGGTCGACGATGGCGCCGGTGTCAGGCTTTTCGTTCATCATATGCAGGGTCGAGCCGGTTTCGCGTTCGCCCTTGATGATCGCCCAGTTTACCGGCACTCGACCGCGGTATTGGGGCAGCAGCGATCCGTGCATGTTGAAGGCGCCACAGGACGGAATATCGAGCAGCGCCTTCTTCAGCATGTTGCGGTAGTAGAAGGAAAAAATGAAATCCGGCTTGAGCGCCTGGATTTGCGCAACCACTTCGGGGGTGTTGGGATCGTCCGGCGTAATCACCGGAATGTCGTGCAGCGCAGCCAGTTCGGCCACGCTGTTGAACCAGATGTTTTCGTCAGGATTGTCGGTGTGCGTCACCACCAGCGAGACTTCGACACCATGGGCGAGCAGTACAGACAGGCAGCGCACGCCTACGTTGTGGTAGGCGAAAACGATGGCGCGGGATAAAGTGGGCATGGTTGATAATTCAGTAGACTATTGTGAGCGTTGCTGAACGCCGCTTGCAACGGGTTCGGTGGAATGAACCTTAAAAATGTATTTGAACCGCAGAGACGCAGAGGCGCTGAGGAAAAACAATGAGTTATAGCATTGCACGACCTCACCCATTTGGAGGGGCGGAAAATTGTTGTAACCCATTAATTTCTCTGCGTCTCTGCGCCTCTGCGGTTAAGCAACTGCCGTTTTCAGGATGATGGGTTAACACGTGTAAGTCGTAATTCTCTGTAGGGCGACAATAAGCGAAGCGCATTGCGCCGCATGTCAACATCCGGCGAGTTACACCCACAAGGAGTGTCCCCGACGGGTTCCCGCCGCTACGCGGCGACCACGTTGAGACGGCTTGCGCCTAACTCGCCCTACATGCTGGATTGCCGCACGCAAAAATTAAAATTAAAATTAAAGGGGCCAGGCTCGATTAAAAGCTTGGCGGAAAATAATTTTCGCCCACAGCGTGGGCACAAAACCGTGCCCACCCTACTTGATTACGCCGCCCGTAATTCCTCGCGTAGAACCCGGCGTAATTCTTCGGTGGTGAGCGGAGCTTGGCCCGGCTGAATCGTTGTACGCAAAGTCTCGTTAATCAGCGTTTGGTAGCCTTTGCCCTGAGCCTCCGCCCGCTCCCGGAAAGCGGCCAGTATTTCGTCGTCCAGGAAAATGGTGATGCGGGTCTTGCCGGTGGGTGGAATAACCGCGCCACGCTTGGCCTTTGAAAAATCGTATTCAGCTTTCATATGCCCTCCGTTCATTCCGGGTTGCTTCCCGCGCAGAAATCAGGCGGATACTCTCGGTGCGCTGTGCCCAAATTACTGTAAGTATCCTTCCTAGTCCGCCCAAGCCAACGGTTAAGAACCTTGCTTCGCCTTGGGCCTCGTCATCTTCGCAGGTTAATCCGAGTGGATCGTAGAAAACCGTTTCGGCTTCCTGAAAAGAAACGCCATGCTTTTTCAGGTTGGCTGTGGATTTTCGAGGATCATATTCTACCTGCATGGTTAGATTATATGTACTTTATGCATATTTATCAAGGCGGCGAAATTATTTCTGGTCTGGCTTTTCCAGCACCGCCTGCACCAGATATCTCGGCCTATGCCGCACCTGCTGGTAAACCCGACCGACGTATTCGCCTAAGAGACCGATGCCGAACAGGGTGATGCCGATCAGGAAGAAGGCGATGGCGAACAGGGTGAACAGCCCTTCCGCCTCGGGGCCGACGATCAGGCGGCGGACGAAGAGGTAAACGACGAACAGCGCCGACAGGATGGAAACCACGATGCCGGCCAGCGAGAACATTTGCAGCGGCACCACCGAGAAGCCGGTCATCAGGTCGAAATTCAGCCGGATCAGGCTGTAGAGCGAGTATTTCGATTCTCCCTCGGCGCGCTCCTCGTGCTCCACCACCACCTCGGCGGGGTGTTGGGCGAAGGTGTAGGCGAGCGCCGGGATGAAGGTGTTGACCTCCTTGCAGGAATTGATGGCATCGATGATGTCGCGGCTGTAGGCGCGCAGCATGCAGCCCTGGTCGGTCATCTTGATGTGGGTGATGCGTTCGCGCAGGTTGTTCATGGCGCGCGAGGCGACGTGGCGCCACCAACTGTCGCTGCGCTGCTTGCGGATGCTGCCGATGTAGTCGTGGCCCTCGTCCATCTTGGCGAGCAGCTTGCCGATTTCCTCCGGCGGGTTTTGCAGGTCGGCGTCCAGGGTGACGATGCGCTGGCCGCGGCAATGTTCGAAGCCGGCCATGATCGCCATGTGCTGGCCGAAGTTGCCGTTGAACAGCACCACACGGGTGACGTCCGGGCGTTTCTGGAACTGCTCGCGCAGGATCGCGGCGGAACGGTCGCGGCTGCCGTCGTTGATGAAGACAATCTCGTAGCTGACGCCGAGCTTGTCGAGCGCGGGATAGAGCCGGTCGAACAGGGTTTGCAGGCCTTGTTCCTCGTTGTATACCGGGACGATGACGGAGAGTTCGATGGGGTTCATTTTTTGGCGGTCTCGATGATTTCCTTGACTGCGGCGCATACCCGCTCCACGTCGGCGAGCTCCATCGCCGGGAACAGCGGCAGGGTGACGGTTTCGCGCCCGATACGTTCGGCGTTGGGGAAGTCGCCTTCCTGATAGCCCTGTTCGCGGTACAGGCTGAACAGGTGCAGCGCCGGATAGTGGATGCCGACACCCAACCCGCGCTGGTGCATGGCGTCGACAAATTGCTTGCGGCTGATGTTGAGTTGATCGAGCGGCAGCAGCGGCGCGAACATGTGCCAGCTGTGGCCTTCATCGCCGCGCGCGGGAAGCAGGCAGGCGGGGTCGGTGGCAAAACACTTGAAATAATGCGCCACCAGTTCGCGCCGTTTGGCGTTGAAACCATCCAGCAGCGGCAGCTGGCCGACGCCGACGCGCGCAGCCACGTCGGACAGGTTGTACTTGCCGCCGGCGACGGAGACATCCATGTTGCCCTCGGCATCGCGCGAGATGCCGTGGAAGCGCAGCAGGTCGAATTTTCTCACCTCTTCGGCATCGGCGAAGGACAGCGCGCCGCCTTCGATGGTGGTCATGTTCTTGTTGGGGTGGAAGCTGAACGAAACGATGTCGCCGAAGCTGCCGATTTTCCTGCCTTGCCAGCTCGATCCGATGGCATGGGCTGCGTCCTCGATGACGCGCAGCTTGTGGCGGCTGGCGAGGTCGTAAAGCGCATCCATGTCCACCGGCAGGCCGGCGAAATGCACCGGCATGATGGCGCGGGTTTTCGGCGTGATTGCGGCTTCAACCTGTGCCAGATCAATGTTGCGGCTGGCGAGATCAACGTCGACGAACACCGGCTTCGCGCCGACCCGCATGATCACGTTCGGCGTGGCGGCGAAGCTCATCGCCGGCGTGATCACCTCGTCGCCCGGCCCGATGCCGCACACCTGCAACGCCACTTCCAGCCCGCCGGTGGCGGAGGTGAGGGTGCGCAAGATGCGCCCGCCCAGGTAGTCCGACAGCGCCTTTTCCAGCGCCTGCACGTTGGGGCCGGTGGCCAGCCAGCCGGAGCGCAGTACCTCGACCACGCCCTGGATGGTGGCTTCGTCGAGAGTGGGTTTGGTAAAAGGTAGGTAGTTCAAGGTGCTGGGTCCTGATCTGTTAGCTGCGTGCAACGACATAAACGCCGACAATTATAATGCCGATGCCGGCCATGCGGGTGGCCGAAACAGCTTCGCCGAATAACCACAGAGCGGCGAGCGCGTTCACCACGTAGCCAATCGACAGCATCGGATAGGCGATACTGACTTCGACCCTTGAGAGCGCCATGATCCACACCACCACGCTGATCACGTAGCAGGTGAGCCCGCCCATGATGTGCGGCTCGGTGGCGAGTTGCCAGCCCACCGGCAGGACATTGTCGCGGCTGAAGGCGAAGTGGCCGACGGCATTGGTGCCGGCTTTGAGGAGCAGCTGGGCGGCGGCATTGAGCAGCACGCCGAGCAGGATCAGGGAAAAACTGAGCAGGTTCATGGTGTGGTTACCGCCGTCTTGTCGACGCTACGGGCGATAACCCGCATCGGCAGTCCTTGGCCAGCGAGTTGCTGGTAGGTTGAGTGAGGCATGATCGCCAGGGCGTAGGGTTGCCGAACCCAGGCCTGCTTGAAGGACTCGATGTCAGGCAGCCATTTGTGCGGCTCCTGAGCAATGCCGAAGGCCATCTCGTCCTGATAGGCGACCAGGGTCACGGTGCGTTTGAGGTAGAAGGTCAGCGTCTGGTCATAGCCTTCCAGGCTGTAGAAAGGCGCGCCGGGTCGCAGATGGGGCTTGATTTGCTCGGCGATGGCGAAGTCCGAGCGCGTCGCCGACAGGCTGTCGTGCCCGGTCAGCAGAACCTGGGCGGCGATCAGGCTGCTGCAGGCGAGGACGATGATCGCGCCGCGTACTTTGTCGCGGTAACTCAGCAACAGTGCGCCTACCGTTCCGGCCAGCCAGATGGCGGCCGCAGCCAGCAGCCAGTTGGCGAACAGGGCGTACTGTCCTCGCGCCAGTTCGTTGCCGGCAAAGCGCACCGCGTTGGGGGCCAATATCAGACCGGCGGTGGCCAGGAAGGCCACCGGCAGTATCTGCCAGAACAGGCGGCGTCCGTCAATGCGGCTGAGGTGTTCGCCGATCAGCAGCGCCAGTGCCGGAAAGATCGGCAGAATGTAGGAAGCGAGTTTGGAGCCGGAGAGGGAAAAGAAAACGAAAATGAATACCGCCCAGATCAGCAGAAAGCGTTTTGGCTTGAACCGTTGCCGTGCAGCAGGCTCGGCCTTCCAAGCCCGTACCATTGAATCGATCAGGGTGACAATCCAGGGCAGGATGCCGGCGGCAAGCACCGGGATGAACCACCACCAGGGTTCGTAGCGGCCATGGGTTTTGGTCAGGAAGCGCTCGAAATGTTCATGAATGAAAAAGAAATGGAAAAATTCGGGGTTGGCGATCGATACCGCGATGAACCAGGGCGCCGCGATAGCCATGAAAAGCGCTATTCCGCTGACCAGATGCAGCTTCTTCCACAAGCCGAAATCACGCTCGATCAAGGTGTAAAGCACCAGCACCGCACCCGGCAGGACGATGCCCATCAATCCCTTGCTCAGGACGGAAAAAGCCAGGGCCGCCCAGGCAACGTGCATCCACAGGCGGTTGGCGCGTGCGCTGGCCGCATCCTGCTGCGCCAGCAGGAAACTCATCAGCGCCCCTCCCATGAAAAACGTCATCCCCATGTCCAGGGAGTTCATGTGGGCGATCAGGGTATAGAGCAGGCTGCTGCCGAGTACCGCTGCGCTTAACAGGCCGGCCTCGCGGCCGAACAGGCGAGTCGCGGCGAAGGCGGTGAACAAGATGCCGAGAAACCCGGTCAACGCACTCCACAGTCGCGCCGTCCAGTGGTGTTCGCCAAACAGGCGGTAAGCGCCTGCCGTGATCCAGTATTGCAGTGCGGGTTTCTCGAAGTACTTGATGTCGTTCAGGCGCGGCGTAACCCAGTCGCCGCTGGTGGCCATTTCACGGGCAATTTCCGCGTAGCGGCCCTCGTCCGGCCTGACCAGCTTGCGATATTCGAGATTGCCGAACCAGACCGCGGCCATCAGCAGGAAAAGCAGCATCCAGGCGCGTCGTATGTTCACCGAATCGGGAGCCATGCAATTTCCGTATAAAAAGCGTTGGCCAGCATTATAAACGAGACCGGCCGAAGACCAGCAGGAAGACCGGCAGCAGGCAGACCAGCGCCAGCCCCCGCTGCAGCATAATCGCCTCGGGGTAGCTGGTGTCGGGCGAAATCAGCAGGGCAAGCGCACAAGCCGCCAGCGCCAGCCCCACTATCCATTTTCCGGAACGGCTGACTCCCCAGCGCCAGTGTTGCGCGAGCAGGGTGCCCAATACTGCAGAAAGCCAACCGCCGAAAGCGCCGCCCAGCACGTCGAGCGGCCAGTGCACGCCGACTGCAACGCGTGAAATGCCAATCAGAAGAGCAACCGCAGCTAGTAGCCAGGTCAGGGAACCTCGCCTGAGATAGAGGCTGAGGATACCTGCCACGGTGAAAATCGCGGTGCTGTGACCCGAGGGGAATGAACCGTGGCGGTGGGCCGGGCCGATGATATGCAGCAGTTCGGGGGCGATTACCGCCGGCGGGCGTAGCGCGCCGATCGGATCTTTCAGACCATGCACCCAGAGGGTGGCAAAGATGGCGGCGAGTGCGAGCGACCAGAGGATGTCCGGGCGACGTCCGATCAGCGGGGCCAGTAGGGTCAATCCGGCCAGGGTGCCGCCCAGTACGGTCAGGTTCTGCCACAGCGCATCGCTGGCCAGCGCGCTCAGGCCATTCAGATACAGGAACAGGCTGCGGTTGCTGTCGCTGGCAAGGAGCACGGCCATGCCGATGAATGCGAGCAGCGGCACCAGCCAGACGCGCGGCTCGCGCCAGGAAATGCGGCAGGGGGCGGGGGAGAGGGAGAGAAAGTTCACGCTGCTTATTCGCTGACCCTGACCAGGGCGATGCCGTTCTTGCTGTAGAGCGTTTCATAGACGGGCAGATCGGCCAGGCGGTTGGTTTGGGTGATCACGATATCGCCGCGGCGCGGGTCGCGTTTTTCCACGATGCGCTGGCTGTAGACGCTGAAGCTCGGCATGTTGAGCCCCCACATCACGACCGTATAGCCGCGGTCGCGCGCCAGCAGCGCGGCTTCCTTGATCGGCCCCTGCTGCATGCCGCCGAACAGGGGAAGGAGCAGCAGTGAAAAGCCGGTTGCCAGGATGACGCCGCTCGCCAGCAGTTTGGCGCCCAGGGCGAATCGTTTCTCCACCATGAAATACAGAGTGAGCAGAGAGAACCCCGCAAAGAAAGGGTAATACCAGATGCTCAATGATTGCCGGGTGGCGGCAAGCATTTCCCGGTAATAAGGCTTGTTGATATGGGGGATGGCGGCTTCGATCAGTTGCGGCAGGAACAGCAGCGCTGCAAGCAACAGCAGCAGCGGCAGGAAAGCGAGAAAGCGCGAGCGCAGTTCATCCAGGTAGGCCGCCATCAGGATGAAAACGCCGGAATAGCCGTAAATCAGGTAATGGGGCAGCTTGGTGGCGGAAAGCGAGAAGACCGCGAAGACGGTGGCGAACCACAGCAGGAGGAAAAGCTGCAAGTCGTCCTTGATGATACGGCGCCACTGCGCGAAAGCCTTGAGCAAGACCGTGGTATAGGGCAGCACGCTCAGCAGCAGCACGGGAACATAGTAGAAATAATTGCCGCCATGGCTTTCCATCGGCGCGGAGAAGCGGTCGACATTGTGCTTGAGGAAAAAGCCGCGGAAAAAGCCGTCGCCTTCCACCAGATACTGCGTCACATACCACGGGGCCGCAATGGCGACAAACAGGGCAATGCCGCGTCCATCCAGCGCCAGCGCCAGCCACCCCCTGAGATCCTTGCGCAGCGCGCTGTAGAGGAAAGTCACCAGGCCCGGGATGATCACTGCGACCGGCCCCTTGGTCAGGAACCCCAGGCCCATGGCAACAAAAGCGAAATACAGGTATTTGCGTTCGTGAAAGCGCAGGAACAGATATGCGCTGAACAGCGTGGCGCTGATCAGCAGGTTGAGCAGGGCATCGGCGGTGGCCGCTTTGACGATGATGGAAACCGCCAGCGCGCTGGCGGTGATGATTCCCGCTGCCAGCGCCTGCCGCTCACTGGCAGCGCGGCGCACGAACAGATAGGTGAATGCCACCCAGCCGCTGCCGGCTAGGGCGGAGGGCAGGCGGAAGGCGAATTCGTTGATGCCAAACAGGGAAGCGCTGGCCGCCTGCAGCCAGTAGATCAGAATCGGCTTGTCGTAGCGTGGCTCGCCGTTGAGCGTGGTGGAAAGGTAGTTGCCGCTCGCCAGCATCTCGCGCGTGGCTTCGCTGAAAGCGCCCTCGTCGAGATCGAACAGGGGAAAACCGCCGATGCCGAGAAAGAAGCAGCCGAGCACGGCGACAGCGAGCAGGGCATAGTGTGTGAACGGAATGGGGCGTGAAAAATCTGGCAAGTAAGGCTCGATGAATGGTTAATGTAAAAACGGCATTTTACCGCAAAGGACGCAAAGGTTCGCAAGGTAAAACCAATGCATCGTAGATCTGGCGCTGGCGCGGCTTCCCGTGCAGTCATGTAGGTTGGGTTAGCGGCTTTATCGCGTAACCCAACAAACCCAAACTTCAACCAACATTTAGAAGGAAACTTGGGTTTGTTGGGTTACGGCGCAAAAGGCCGCACCTAACCCAACCTACATGATAAGTGTGAGTCAGCTAATCCCTTGATAACAGGAATAGAGGGGCGTAGAGAATGCCCTGAATCACGGCGCACAGGCCGTAAAGTATGGCCGTCGCGGCGGCTGTCTCGCCGGATACGCCGGCGAAGCCGAATACCAGTACCGCGGCGAATTCGCGTGTGCCCCATCCGCCGATGCCGACCGGGAGGGACGCGATGATGAATACCGGTGCGCATAACGCCAGCACCAGCCAGTACGAGAGTTCCAGTCCAACCGAAATGCCGCCGAACCAGAACGCAAGCGATGAAAAGAGCTGGACCACCACCGATTGCAGCGCCGTCTTGGGCAGGTTGTTGCGAAACAAGGCAAGCTGCCGGGCCAGGTTGTTCCATGATCGAACCAGTCCGGCCAACCTGTTTTGTCCCTTGGGCTCAAAGCGCGGCAGCGGCAGGAAGGGCAGCAGAATCAGGCTGCCGAGCAGGGTGGCGTAAAGGGTCAGTTTTTGCGCCAGGGCAGGGTCGTGCGTCAGGGAGTTCGTGCCGCTCCATAGCGCCGCTGCTAGGGCAGAGACCAGGCACAGCACCCAGAGGCCGCTGAAGCGGTCGAGCACAACGCTGAGCGTGGATTGCCCGAGCGGATTGCCCAGCCTGTGCAGCTGGTAGGCGCGCAGCATGTCGCCGCTCAGGGTGGCGCCGGGCAGAAGGTTGTTGATCGTCACCCCGCGCCCATAGATGGCGATAAGCGGCAAGGCTGGCGCGGTAAGGCTGAAAAGGCGGGCGATGTGCGCCCAGCGCAGGGCGGAGGCGATGTTGGACAGGATAGCGGCTGCTACCGCCAGGGCGAACCAGCGCAATTCCACGCTGCTCAGGGTCTTCACCAGCTTGGCCGGGTTGGCGTACCAGATTACGGCCGCGAGCAGGCAACTCGCGGCGATGAAACGCAGGATCTTGATGCCGGTTTTGCTCAAGAATGCGGCTCTGGAGCGGCTTTGGCAGTCCCGCGCCGGCGCGGGGCGGCCCGCAGCAGGTATTGTGCCCGGCCGGCGGGTTCGTGGTAGATGCGAATCAGGATCTCGCCCAGCAGGCCCATGGCGATCAGCTGCACACCCATCAGGGTCAGCATTACGCCGAGCAGAAGGAGCGGGCGGCCGCCGATATTTTCGCCGAGGAACAGTTTCTCGACCACGAGAACGCCCAGCGCCAACAGGCCGGGGAGGAGCAGGGTAATGCCGGCCCCGCCGAAGGCGTGTATCGGCCGGTGCAAAAAGCGCAACAGAAACTTCACCCAGAGCAGGTCGAGAACCACGCGCAAGGTGCGGTCGATGCCGTACTTGGATTTGCCGTGCATGCGGGCGTGATGGGAAACCGGCACTTCTATTACCTTGGCGCCGAACTGCGCGGCGAGTGCCGGAATGAAGCGGTGCAACTCGCCATAGATCTTCACGTCGCGGATGCTTTCGCTGCGGTAAACCTTGAGCGAGCAGCCGTAATCGTGCAGGTGGACGCCGGTCATGCGCGAAATCAGGGCATTGGCGATCATCGAGGGCAGCTTGCGGTTGATGTAACGGTCCTGGCGGAATTTGCGCCAGCCGGAAATGATGTCGATTTCAGGCCTCTGGTCAAGCATATCCAGCAGGCCGGGGATGTCGGCCGGGTCGTTCTGCAGGTCGCCGTCGAGGGTGACGACCACGGCACCGGCGGCCGCGTCGAATCCTGCCTGCATCGCCGCCGACTGGCCGTAATTGCGAATCAGGTAAAGCGGATGCAGCCAGGGGCGGGTGGTGGCGAACTGTTCCAGCAACGTGGCGGAAGTGTCGGACGAGCAATCGTCGACGCAGATCAGTTCCCAGGAGCGGCCGGTGGGTTCCATCGCCTCATTGACCCGGCGTAAAAGTTCGCTGAGGTTCTCTTCCTCGTTGTAAATCGGAACAACAATGGAAACATCAAGGGTGTCAGGGGTGTTTTCGGTCATGGCAGGGGTGATGTATGGACTGCTGAAGGAAAGAGATTGTAAGGGAGGGAGGCCGCGAAATCCAGTGATTAGCGCCGGGCCACCTTGAGAAGCACTATCACCGCGCCGCTGCCGCCATCCATCGGCCGTGCCTGGCAGAAAGCCAGAATCTCATCGCGTTGCATGAGCCAGCTGGCCGCTTTCAGCTTTAATACCGGCTCGCGGTTCCTGGAGCTCAGTCCCTTTCCGTGTATGACCCGCACGCAGCGCAGGCCGAGTTGTTTGCATTCGTCGAGAAATTCGATCAAACCGGCTCTGGCTTCGTCGCTGGTCATGCCGTGCAGATCAAGTTCTGCCTGAATCGCCCAGTGACCGCGGCGCAGTCTCTTCATGGTCAGAGGCGCCACACCGGGGCGCAGGAAGTAAAATTCTTCTCCGCTTCCGGCCAGTTCCTGGGGGATATGGTCGCTTAAGCCATCCACCGCCAGCGGGTTTGCGTCAGTCCGGTTTTGCCGGGGAACAGGCCAGGGGAGGTGGGGCAGAAATACGGTCTTGCCGTTATCCGGCAAAGGCCGGGTGTCGCCGATGCTGGTGCGGAAGAGGCTGGATTCGTCATCGGACAAGGATGGCGGCGCTGTTTTGCCGCCACCTTTGCGCTTTTGCATTACTTGCCCAGATTGTCGAGATAACGCTCCGCGTCGAGCGTGGCCTGGCAACCGGTCCCAGCACTGGTGATGGCCTGGCGGTAGATGTGGTCCTGCACGTCGCCGGCGGCGTAAACGCCCGCTATGCTGGTCTGGGTCGCATTGCCAGTGTGACCGCCACGGGTGACGATGTAGCCGCCCTCAAGCTCCAGTTGTCCCTGGAACAGTTCGGTGTTGGGCTTGTGGCCGATGGCGATGAATATGCCCTGCAGCGGGATATCCTTGGTGCTGCCGTCTTTTACATTCTTGATGCGCATGCCGGTCACGCCGGTCTTGTCGCCCAGTACTTCATCCAGTTCGCAGAATGCCTCGAGGCTGATGTTGCCGTTCCTGATCCTGTCGTGCAGCTTGTCGACCATGATCTTTTCTGCCTTGAAGGTATCGCGGCGGTGCACCAGCGTGACATGCCTGGCGATGTTGGAAAGGTACAGGGCCTCTTCGATGGCGGAATTGCCGCCGCCGATCACGGCGACGTCCTGATTCTTGTAGAAAAAACCGTCGCAGGTAGCGCAGCCGGACACGCCCTTGCCCATGAACGCCTGTTCGGACGGCAGGCCGAGGTACTTGGCGGAGGCGCCGGTGGCGATGATCAGTGCGTCGCAGGTATAGGTGCCGGAGTCACCGATCAGGGTAAATGGCCTCTCGGTGAGCTTGGCGGTGTGGATTTGGTCGAAAATGATTTCGGTGTTGAAGCGTTCGGCATGTTTCTGGAAGCGCTCCATAAGTTCCGGTCCCTGCACGCCCATGACGTCGGCGGGCCAGTTGTCCACTTCGGTGGTGGTGGTGAGCTGGCCGCCTTGCTGCATGCCAGTGATCATCACGGGATTGAGGTTGGCGCGGGCGGCGTAAATGGCGGCGGTGTAGCCGGCGGGGCCGGAGCCGAGAATTAGTAATTTGCAGTGTTTCACGGACATCTTGAGTATTCTCCCGAAAAAATAAAGGTTATCGCAAAGGTTAAAATATTGCCACTCCCGAGGAGGCTTCGGGAAAATGGCTATTCCAATAATTAGAATTATTCTAACATGGTTTGTTGAGTAGGTATTGCTATAATCGTGGCGTCATACCACACGTCAAAATAATGGCTCTCAACAGCAAACCTTCTTATAGCCAGAATTCCCGGGGTACGAACCGCAGGGCTCCCCCCGATCCGCTCTCGCCAAAACTGTCCGGCCTGCTCCGCGAATCGCGCTGGCTGGCGGTAGTGGTTTTTGCGCTGTATCTGGCCATCGTCCTGTTCACCTACGACCACGGCGATCCGGGCTGGTCGCACAGCGGCAGCCGGCTGACCGTTCAAAATTCAGGCGGCGAGCTGGGTGCCTGGCTGGCGGACATGCTGCTCTACGTGTTCGGGTTTTCCGCCTACTGGTGGGTGATTTTCTCGCTCTACGTGGTGTGGTGGGGTTATCGCCGCATCGAAAGCGCGGCGCAGTCCGACCGGCGTTCCCTGTTTGTCGCGGCGACCGGTTTCGTGGTCCTGCTGCTTGCCAGCAGCGGCATGGAAGCCTTGCGCCTGTACAGCCTCAAGGCTGCCCTGCCGCTGGCGCCGGGCGGCATGCTCGGGTTGGTCATCAGCGGTTCCTTGTCCAGGTCCCTGGGCTTCACCGGCGCAACACTGGCGCTGCTGTCGACGATGGCGGTGGGCTTCAGCCTGTTCACCGGCATCTCCTGGCTGAAATTCATGGAAGGCCTCGGCGGCGCCATGGAAAACAGCACTCTGTGGATCATCCAGACCTGGGATGCCTGGCAGGACCGGCGTGCCGGTTCGGTCGCACTGAACAAGCGCGAGGAACTCGTGGCGGAAGAGAAAAAGCGTTTCGATGACCACAAGCCGGTCCACATCGAGCCGCCGCAGATGGTCATCCCCCAGATACCGCTTACCGAGCGCGAGGTGCAGGCGCCGCTGTTCGATAACCTGCCGGATTCGCCCTTGCCCCCGCTGAATCTGCTGGACGAGGCGGAAGCCGGTGCCGAGACGCTCAGCCCGGATACCCTGGAATTCACCTCCCGTCTGATCGAGCGCAAGCTGGCCGATTTCGGCGTCGAGGTCAAAGTCATCGCCGCCTATCCCGGCCCGGTGATCACGCGCTACGAGATCGAGCCGGCCGTGGGCGTGAAGGGCAGCCAGATCACCAACCTGGTCAGGGATCTGGCGCGCGCCCTGTCGGTGGTCAGCATCCGTCTGGTGGAAACCATCCCCGGCAAAAACTGTATGGGGCTGGAGATTCCCAATCCCAAGCGGCAGGTGGTGCGCCTGCGCGAGATACTCGGCTCGAAAGTTTACGCCGACATGGCCTCGCCGCTCACCATCGCTATGGGCAAGGACATCGCCGGCAAGGCGGTGGTGGCGGACTTGGGGAAAATGCCCCACGTGCTGGTGGCGGGCACCACCGGTTCGGGCAAATCGGTGGCGATCAACGCCATGATCCTGAGCCTGGTCTACAAGGCCGATCCCGCCAAGGTGCGGCTGATCCTGGTCGACCCGAAAATGCTCGAGCTTTCGGTCTATGAAGGCATCCCCCACCTGCTTGCGCCGGTGGTGACGGACATGAAGCATGCCGCCAACGCGCTCAACTGGTGCGTCGCCGAGATGGAGCGGCGCTACCGCCTGATGTCGGCGCTGGGCGTGCGCAACCTGGCCGGTTACAACCAGAAGGTGCGCGAAGCGGAGAAATCCGGCGCAAAGCTGCCCAACCCCTTCAGCCTCACGCCGGACGCCCCCGAACCCCTGGAGGAAATGCCTTTCATCGTCGTGCTGATCGACGAACTGGCCGACATGATGATGATGGTGGGCAAGAAGGTCGAGGAACTGATCGCCCGTCTGGCGCAGAAGGCGCGCGCCTCCGGCATCCACCTCGTGCTAGCGACGCAGCGCCCGTCGGTAGACGTGATCACCGGCCTGATCAAGGCCAACATCCCGACCCGCGTCGCCTTCCAGGTTTCCAGCAAGATCGACTCGCGCACCATCCTCGACCAGATGGGCGCCGAAGCCCTGCTCGGCCAGGGCGACATGCTCTACCTGCCGCCCGGCACCGGCTACCCGCAGCGCGTGCACGGCGCCTACGTCGCCGACCACGAAGTGCACAAGGTGGTCGAGTACCTGAAAGCGCTGGGTTCGCCGGATTACGTCGAAGGCATCCTCGACGCGCCGGAAGTGGCCGGCGAGGGCGAGGGCGGTGAAGCAGGCGGCGACGCCGAATCCGACCCGATGTATGACCAGGCCGTGGCGCTGGTGCTCAAATCTCGCCGCGCCTCGATCTCGCTGGTGCAACGCCAGCTCAGGATCGGCTACAACCGCGCGGCAAGACTGATCGAGCAGATGGAGCGGGCGGGGCTGGTTTCGGCAATGCAGAGCAACGGGAATCGGGAAGTGCTGGTGAAGGGGGCGGAGTGAAGCATTTCCCGGATTCCGCTACGCTGCATCCGGGTTACATATTTTTCCGTACATCCTTGTTCATCAATTCGGCAATCACTTCCGGCTTCTGGAAAGGCAGGGCGTGGTCGGCGCCCTGGATCAGGTGGCAGGCCCAGTCGTTTCGGCCTGCCGCTATCTCCTGGCACAGTTGGTACACCGCAGGGTGGGAGCGGCCGCCGATGAAGCTGCTGACGTTGGCCTGAACAGCGATCAATTGCTTCCGGTCGAGGCGTTTGGCGGCGTGGGAGACGCACTCGATGGCGCAGGCCAGGCCAGCCGGGCGGTGGGACAGACGCTCGCGGATGATTTCCTCGTTCTTCGAGCCGCGGCTGCGGTTGGGGGCGACGGCATCGAGGAACAGCTCCAGTCCTTCCCCCACGTTTTTCAGTTCGCGCAGCCGCTTGGCGGCGTGCAGGATCAGCTCGCGCGAGCGGATCGATTCCTCGTCGCTCATCCTGCCGAGCAGGGCGGGTTCTAGCAGGTAGGTTTTTTCCACCGCCGCCGGGCGGGCGGCCTTGAGCAGCATGGCGATCAGCCCGCCGTAGGAATAGCCGCCCAGGTCGAATTTTTCCCAGGCCAGATGATCGAGCAGGGCGGCGAGGTCGGCCACCACTTCTTCGGCTTCGAAGCCGTGGTCGTGGTGGTCGGGGTAGCGGGTCTTGCCGGTGCCGCGCAGGTCGGGCACTAGGATTTCGTTCCAGTGCTTGAGATGGGGCAGGATGCCGCCCCAGGTGATCCTGCCCGCCACACCGCCGCCGTGAAGCAGCAGCAGACGGCGCGGCGGTGCATTGTCGAAGCGGTAGAGGCGGTAGTAGACCTCCTGCGTCGGCAGGGTGAGGGTGGTTTTGATGGCGGGTTCGATCACGGTGTGAATTTTTCACCGCAGAGGACGCGGAGGAAAGCAAAGCTCTTTTCTCGTTTTTCCTCAGCGTCCTCCGCGTCCTCTGCGGTTAAGAATGGTTTGCCAAGGGAATCTTGCCGATTTTCATGCGCCACTCCGCCGGCCCGGTTTCGTGCACCGACGTGCCGTTGGCGTCCACCGCCACGATGACCGGCATGTCCTTGACCTCGAATTCGTAGATCGCTTCCATGCCGAGGTCGGCGAAGGCCAGCACTTTTGACGCCTTGATCGCCTTGGCCACCAGGTAGGCCGCGCCGCCCACCGCCATCAGGTAGACCGCCTTGTGCTTGCGGATGCTCTCGATGGCCGCCGGGCCGCGCTCGGCTTTGCCGATCATGCCGATCAGGCCGGTTTTATCCAGCATCATGTCGGTGAACTTGTCCATCCGCGTCGCCGTGGTGGGGCCGGCCGGGCCCACCACTTCGTCGCGCACCGGGTCGACCGGGCCGACGTAGTAGATGAAGCGGTTGGTGAAGTCCACGCCCTCCGGCAGTTTTTCTCCTTTGGCGAACAGGTCGGCGATGCGCTTGTGGGCGGCGTCGCGCCCGGTGAGCAGCTTGCCCGACAGGAGCAGGGCTTCGCCCGGCTTCCAGGTGGCGATCTCCTCGCGGGTGACGGTGTCGAGATTGACGCGGCGCGCATCGGGGGCGGGCTGCCAGTCCACTTTCGGCCATTCGTCGAGATCGGGCGGGGTCAGCACGGCCGGGCCGCTGCCGTCGAGGGTGAAGTGGATGTGGCGGGTGGCGGCGCAGTTGGGGATGATTGCGACCGGCAAACCGGCGGCGTGGGTCGGGTAGTCTTTGATCTTGATGTCCACCACGGTGGTCAGCCCACCCAGGCCCTGCGCGCCGATGCCGAGCGCATTCACTTTTTCAAATAACTCCAGGCGCAGTTCCTCCACCCGGTTTTGCGGTCCGCGCGCTTGCAGTTCGTGGATGTCGACCGGCTCCATCAGGGCTTCCTTGGCGAGCAGCATGGCTTTTTCCGCGGTGCCGCCGATACCGATGCCCAGTATCCCCGGCGGGCACCAGCCGGCGCCCATGGTGGGGACGGTCTTCAGCACCCAGTCGACGAGGCTGTCCGACGGGTTGAGGATGACGAATTTGGCTTTGTTTTCCGAGCCGCCGCCCTTGGCCGCGAGGGTGATCTCGACCTTGTCGCCGGGAACGATCTCGTAGTGGACCACCGCCGGGGTGTTGTCTCGGGTGTTCTTGCGCGCTCCGGCGGGGTCGGCCACCACCGAGGCGCGCAGCACGTTGTCGGGGTTCGAGTAGGCGCGGCGCACGCCTTCGTTGACCATATCGGTGACGCTCATCCGGGCATCCCAGCGCACGTCCATGCCGACCTTGACGAATGCCACCACGATGCCGGTATCCTGGCAGATCGGACGGTGGCCTCGCGCGCTCATGCGCGAGTTGGTGAGGATCTGGGCGATGGCGTCCCTGGCGGCGGGTGATTCCTCCCGCTCGTAGGCTGCGCCCAGCGCCTTGATGTAGTCGATGGGGTGGTAGTAGGAAATATACTGCAGCGCGTCGGCGACGCTGGCGATTAAGTCTTCTTGACGGATGGTAGTCATGGTATTTTTACTCTCCAGGCTTGGAATTGTACCGTTATTTGGAAGAGCGACTAAACATGACCGAAAACCACCAGGATTACGAAGACGGGATTGCCGCGATAGACGCCCATCACATCCGGCCCGGCCTGGCCGCGATCCACTTGCTGGTCGAAGGCGACAAGGCGGCCTTTATCGACACCGGGACGAATTTCTCGGTTCCCGGCGTGCTGGAGGTGATGCGGCGGAAAAACCTGCGCCCGGAAAATATCGCCTATGTGATCGTGACCCATGTCCACCTCGATCACGCGGGCGGCGCGGGCGAGATGATGCGTTTGTTTCCCGAGGCGATGCTGGTCGTGCATCCACGCGGGGCGCGCCACATGATTGATCCGTCAAAGCTGGTGGCGGGCTCGGTCGCGGTTTACGGCGAGGAAAGTTTTCGCCGGGCCTACGGGGAAATCGTGCCCGTTCCCGCCGAGCGCGTGATCGAGGCGCCGCACGAGTTCACTCTGGAGCTGAATGGCCGGCGCCTGTTGTTCCTCGATACGCCAGGTCACGCCCGCCATCATTTCTGCATCTTCGACGAGCGCAGCGGCGGCATCTTTACCGGCGATACCTTCGGAATTTCATACCGCGAGTTTGATGTCGACGGGCGGGAGTTCATTTTCCCTACGACCACCCCCGTGCAGTTCGAGCCGGAGGCGGCACATGATTCCATAGCCCTGATCTTGTCCCACCATCCACGCGCCGCTTACCTGACCCACTACGGCAGGGTGACCCGGTTGCCGCGCCTGGCGGATGACCTTCACCGCATGCTTGACGATTTCGTGAACATCGCCGTGGGGGTGCGTGATGCCGGGGAGATGCGCCATCAGCGGTTGGTAGAAGGGCTGGAGAACTATCTGCTGGAATGCCTCGATGCGCATGGTTGCAGGCTAGCCCCGGATGAGGCCCGCGCGTTGCTGGAGCACGATATCGAACTCAATGCCCAGGGCTTGGAAGTCTGGATGGATAAGGCATAAGCCAGCTTGCCTATGGTTCTCGCGAAATGTTCTATATTGAAAATGGGCATTCCGATTTTGCCCGGCTTTTCATCCCCAGACCTTAACTATTCGAGAGGAAGCGTCATGCCCATCGGAGAATTTTGCAACCGTGAGGTGGTGTTCGCCACGAGAAAAACCACCATTCCGGAAGCGGCACAGCTCATGCGCCAGCACCACGTGGGTGACTTGGTGGTCGTGGATGTCGTCGATGGCAGGCGGGTGCCGGTCGGCATTGTGACCGACCGCGACATTGTCGTTGAAATTATCGCGAAATCCCTGGATTTTAATAACTTCACCGTGGGTGACATCATGAGTCCGCAACTGTTCAGCGTTCAGGAAAGCGAAGGTGTGTTCGAGACGATCGAGCTGATGCGCAACAAGGGGATACGACGTATCCCGGTTGTCGACCGTGAAGGCGGCCTGGAGGGCATTGTATCGGCGGACGATATCCTGGACCTTCTGGCTGAGGAAATGACTGAGCTGGCCAAGGTTAGCCCGCGTGAACGGTCAAGGGAAGCCCATGTCAGGCATTAAATTTAAGGAGGTATGACCATGCAACGCCCACTTCAAATCGTCATTCGCGACATGCCCCATTCCGAGGCGGTGGAAACACATATCAGGGAGAAGGTGGAGAAGCTGGAATCGTTCTATTCCCACATTGTTGGCTGCAAAGTTTCGCTCGAATTTGCGGGAAAACACAAACACCAAGGCAAGCTTTTTAATGTGCGGCTCGATATCTCTGTTCCTGGCGCGGAATTGGTAGTCAATCGCGACCTGCATGAAGACCTCTATGTGGCTTTGCGAGATACATTCGATGCGGCAAGGCGTCGGCTGGAGGATTATGGGCGGCGCCAGCGTGGCGATACAAAAATTCATGAATCGCCGCGCCATGGGCATATAGCCAGGCTATTTTCGGAAGAGGGTTTTGGATTTATCGGCACGCCGGATGGTGATGAACTTTATTTCGGCCGGGATAACGTAAGCCATTCGGATTTTGACAAGCTCGAAATCGGCAGTGAAGTCCAGTTCCTGGAGGAAGCTGCTGCCGAGGGATTGCAGGCGAAGCGCGTGAGTATCGGCAAGCATCATTATCCAGAATGAGATCCCATCTGTTTCGCCGGCAAGCATCAGTAGCGCTTCATGAGGCGCGCGGGTGCTGCCGGTATGATGATGATAAATCAGATTAATTCCAGATGACCCTCTCCAACTAGGGGATTCCACTAGCCAGTAATCGTATTCCCACCTATCGACTATTCAGGGTATTGCCCTCCACACAATTATTCTTTCCCCGATGGGGGTGGGTTAAATCTGGCGTTAGACTTGAATCGCTTATTCAAGGTAACGGGGATACATGTGGGAGGCGAGAAAATGAATTTCATGATTATCAGCGATGATGTGTCAACATGCCTTTATTTAGAGATACTTGCCCATCAGGATGGCGTTAGTGCCCGATATTTCACTGAGCCTTCAGTGGCGTTGCATGTCTATCGGAGCAATCCTGATCATTGGTCGCTGGTGATTGTCGATATGCTATCGCCGCTGATCGCCGAATCTTCGCTGGTTGGCAAGATCAGGGCCATCAAGCCGGATACTCGGCTGGTGATTCTGGCTACACATGCCCCGGAAGCGATCAAACAAGTATTCAAGTGTGAGTCCCTGTGCGGGTTGTGTCACGATTGTAACGATATAAATAACAGCCATTGTTTTTTCCTGCATAAGCCATTTTATCGTGATTTCGATCGAGTCATTGAGGCTGCACGGGGAAAGGGCATGGTCGGATTGGCTGCTTGATTCGCTGGTCAGTTTCTGGTTTTTTCGTTGGTGATGCATGGCGTCATCTTCTGAGAGCGAACTTTCTGCGGGGGTGGCAAACAGTTATACTGGGCATACACCTAAACAGCGCTTGCACAGGATGAACGCAAAAACCGCTTTGCTCCTTTCCTTCCTGGTTGTTTCTCTTTCTGCCTGTGCTTCTGCACCGCTCCGGACAGATGGCAAGAAGCGTCCCCCGGTTTCATCCGACCTGAAAATTTCTTCCTTTGTAAAAACTGACATCGATACGGTGGCCGAGATTCACCAGCAGGAGAGCTTCAGCCATCTGCGCACGCTGATGGAAAAACTCTATCGGCGTAACCCTCGCGAATGGAAGAAGGGCGGGCAACCCTCCATGGAAAGTGCGATGGCGCGGGCATTTGATGCTGGACACGGCTGGCGCTTTCCGGAGCTGAACGGGAAACGCGGGGCCGAGTGCTTCTACCTTGCCTTCCAGGAAAACTATCAGGGGGATAGGGTGCTGGCTTTTATCGCGGGCCTGGCGACCATGATCATGGCCTCGTACAATGACAAGGCCGAGCTTTATGTCCTCGACGAGCTCGACCCGCAGAAGCTCTACAATAGTGCGCGTAATGTCGAAATCGCGGTCTGGAAGCTGAGTGGCACGCGCGACAGTCGGGGGGAGTTGTTTCTGCTCAGCAATGAAAACGATGCAACCAGCCGCAATATGAGCTTCGAGCGGGAATTCGGCAAGCTGATCGCGCAGCAGGACACCCTGGCCAGAATCATCGCAGAAAAAACCAACCGCACCATCGTACGCGCTATTCAGAGTGTGGCCAGCGCAGTTTTTCTGCCAATTTAAAGAGCGAACAACAAATAGAAAAAGGGGGCAATGCCCCCTTTTTCTATTTTCTACTTTGGCTTGCTTGCTGGATTACAGCTCGCCAGCGTGCTTGGCCAGATAATCGGCGACGCCTTTGGTGTCGGCTTTCATGCCAGCCTTGCCTTTGCTCCAGCCTGCCGGGCAGACTTCGCCATGCTGTTCGGTGAATTGCAGGGCATCGATCATGCGCAGCATTTCATCGATGTTGCGGCCCAGTGGCAGGTCATTCACGACCTGGTGACGCACGATGCCGGTCTTGTCGATCAGGAAGGAGCCACGGTAGGCTACGTCGCCTTCGGCTTCAACATCATAGGCCTTGCAGATTTCGTGCTTGATGTCGGCCACCAGCGGGTATTGAACCTGGCCGATGCCACCGTTGTTGACGGCGGTGTTTTTCCACGCCAGGTGGGTGAAATGGGAGTCGATGGACACGCCGATCACTTCCACGTTGCGGTCCTTGAATTCTTTCAGGCGATGATCGAAAGCGATCAGCTCGGACGGGCAGACAAAGGTAAAGTCCAGCGGGTAGAAGAAGATCACCGCGTACTTGTTCTTGATGTGTGTCTTGAGGTTGAAATTTTCGTCGATGCTGTTGTTGCCCAGTACGGTAGCGGCGGTGAAGTCGGGTGCGGCTTTGCCTACGAGAACTGCCATGATTAATCTCCTTATCGGTGGGGTTTATTTAGAACATGTCTAAATATTGCACTAGTTTTTATTCGCTGTCAAATGAATTGATGCGAAAGGTTTAACGTGTCAATCGCCGATAAATGTCAGCCACTTTAAGCGGCAGTTCTTTCACGTCAGCAATAACAGTGTAGTTTACGGCGCCATACATGTGGGGGAGGTAGTCACGACCTTCGGTATCTATCGTTATGCAGAATGGATGGATGCCGCTGCGCTTGGCTTCGATCAGGGCCATGCGGGTATCCTCGATGCCGTATTGGCCGCGGTAGCCGTCATGGTAGTCGTCCGGTTTGCCGTCCGAGAGCGTGATCAGCAGCTTGGTGCGGGCGTCGACTCCATTGAGAATAGCGGAGAGGTGACGGATGGCGACACCCATGCGGGTGTACTCCTGCGGGGAGATGCCTGCGATGCGCTGTTGCACCATTTCCCCATAGGGCTCGTCGAAACTTTTGACGCGGAATATTTCGCAGCGTTTGCGGGTGATGCCGGAAAAGCCGTAGATGGCGTAGCGGTCGCCCAGCAGTTCCAGTGTTTCGCACAGCAGAATCAGGGATTCGCGTTCCGCGTCGTTGATCCATCCCTTGGTTGAGCCGCTCATGTCCACCATGAACATTACCGCAATGTTGCGCTCGCTGCGGTGCGTGCGCATGAACAGACGCTCGCTCATTTCGCTGCCGTCGCGGGCATCGGCCAGCGCCTCGATCAGGGCATCAATATCCACTTCGTCACCGGACGGCTCGCGTTTCAATAACCGGTTTTCGTCGCGCATTGCCTCGAAGGTGCGGCGCAAGTGTTTGACCAGGCCGCTGTGTTTATCCAGCGTCTGCTGCGTAAATCCATCATTCAGCGGTGTCACCTCCCTCTCGCGCAGTACGCACCAGTTCTTGCGGTAGTGCTGCCGGCCGAAATCCCACTCCGGATAAAGGCTGGCTCCTTCCTCATGGTAGGTGCCCTGCCATACCGTATCGGGGTCCTGGGTTTTCTCCTCTAGCAGGGAGGGATCGTATTCGCCTGGCCCTGCGGGAATCAGATATTCGGGCGGGATTTCGCCCAGATCGAGATAGATCGAGGTGAGTAGCTGGTTCACGCCTTCAGGGGGCGCGATCGGTGCATCTTCCAGGATGATTTCCAGGCGCGGCAAATCATTATGGTTGTTAGCTGCTTGCCTGACGTCGAAGTGCGGAGCGTTGCGGCGTGTTTCAATGGCTTGTTTTTCAAGCTCCTGCGCCAGCTTGACCCGCAGCAGCATCTTTTCGCGTTCTATCCGGGCCGCGATACTGGCGGCCACGGCGTCCAGCCGCAACTCGCCCTGGTAGCAAACGGCATCTGGTGCTGTGCCGGGATAAGCCCGCTCCAGAAGGCGGAGGCTGTCGGCGACGCTGGCTTCCGGTCGAGCGAGATCGGCTGCGTAGCGTTCCCAGCCAGTCGGTAGATTCGCGTCGGTCTTGGTTTTGAGCCGTTGCATTTCCCGATACAGGCCAGGAAGTTCGCGGCCGATACAGGCTTCCAGGCGCAGGGTTTCCAGGGCATGGAACTGTTTCAGCGCCTTGTCGCTATCCGGGTAGGTATTCAGGGTTTCGGCCAAGTTGATGCGAAAGGTGCCGAAACGGGTCTGTGCCCATAGTAGGGCCACCATGGCCTTGCACAGCTTGAAGTTGTCCGCCGACTCCCGCATCTGGGCAACCACGGCGGGCAGAAACAGCGTCTCGCTGTCAGTATAGGTTGCCTCCCCTTGTTCCAGCTTGAGGTGTCGCCCCGAAAGGCCGCGCACGAAAGTCAGCAGGATACCGCCAACCTCCTCGAATAGTGCGCCTGCGGCATGTTCGTGACTGAGCTGGGCGAAGTTGTCCAGCTCGTTGATCACCTTGAAGGCGGGGCGCGACCCGGCTCGGTCAAAGGTGTCCATGGCATGCAATGCCCAGGCTTCGATCATGCGCCGATCCATGTGGGCGAGCTGGCTAATGGCGCGGAGGGCGAACTGGTGGGCGATCTGGATGTTGGTGGTGGCGATGCGCCTTACCCAGCCGAGCAGGAAGTCCTGATCTTCACGAGGAAGGGCTGCCATCAAGGCGGCCAGATCATCTACCTGGATAAAGGTGAATTCCACCTCCAACCACTGTTCCAGAGCATGGCTGATCTGGTCGGCCGATAACGGTGAGTTATCCGCCATGTGCTAGAAAAGCGAAGTAGAAAGTTCTCGAACTGCCGCCAGCATTTCGGCGTCGTCGGTTATCGCCTGGGCAATGGCGCTGCGGCAGGCGGCAACCGGTTCCACGCCGGAAGCGATGAGCTTGCCGGCGTGCACCAGAAGGCGGGTGCTGGCGCCTTCATCCAGGCCGCTGCCTTTGAGATTGCGGGTCATGTGAGCGAATTTGACCAGTTTTTCAGCCAGTGCGGTATCCACGCCGGATTCCTTGGCGACAATCTTGCGCTCCAGTTCTGCACTGGGGTAATCGAATTCCAGGGCGACAAAACGCTGCCGGGTGCTTTGCTTGAGATCCTTGAGTACGCTTTGGTAGCCGGGGTTGTAGGAAATCGCCAGGCAGAAGTCGTTGTTGGCATGCAGCAGGGTGCCCAGTTTTTCCATTGGCAGTACGCGGCGATCATCGGCGAGGGGGTGGATCACCACGATGGCATCTTTCCGCGCTTCCACGATTTCATCCAGATAGCAGATTGCTCCGGCACGAACGGCGCGGGCGAGCGGACCGTCCACCCATATTGTCTCTCCACCCTTGATCAGAAAGCGCCCGACCAGGTCGGAGGCGGTCAGGTCGTCGTGGCAGGAAACCGTGATCAGGGGGCGTTTCAGCCGCCATGCCATGTATTCCATGAAACGGGTCTTGCCGCAACCGGTCGGTCCCTTGAGCAATACGGGCAGCTTATTTTGATAGGCAGCCTCGAAAATGGCGATTTCGTCGCCGGTGGCCTCGTAATAAGGCTCCGATTCGACGAAATATTCCTCCGTGCTCAGGGCGCGAGCTTGCACGGGATAGCTTCAGTCGCAACCGCACTCGGGGTGGTCGTAGGGCGAATCCGGAACAGGTGCCGGCGCCGGTTCGTTGGATGTCAGGCCCGCGGCCTCACGCTCCTGCTTTTTCGCCAGGCGTTTGTCAAAGGCGTCGGATTTCATGGCGATGCTTTCTTCGCTGAACATGACCTGCCTGAGGAAACGGAAGCCGAACTGCATGAGTTCGATTTCGTCCTCGGCAAGCGTTTTCTTGAGATCGTCGGGCAGATCGTACACCTCGTTGAACGAATCGCTGAAGACGAAATCGCGGAAACGATCGAGGTCGTAGCAGGCCATGAAGAACAGTTGCAAGCTGCGCTTGGAGGGCGTTCCAACGGTCGGGCCGGAAGATTTCTTCTTCAGGATCAGTTGGCGCCAGCCGCGGCCCAGTTCGTCATAGTCCTCCAGGCCTTGCTCGTGGCGGTATTCGTCGATGGTCAGAAAACGGTCTTCCTTATGCCCCAGGCAGTGTGCTTCTTCAACCAGGGCATAGGAATTGGTGTCGGTGTATTCGTTCTGCTTGCGCATCGAGACCAGTGCTACGGGGTAGTAGCGGCAGGCGGTGGGGCGGTCTTCATAGACGCTGCATCCCTCGTCGGTCATGAACTGGCATGCTGTTCCACCTTCTATGGGCTTGAATTTGACGCCGGCGATGCTGTCCTTATCCATTTCGTAGGGTTCGGTGAAACCCAGCAGGAATTCGCCGGAAGTCAGACCCAGCCGGCGTTTCAGGCGCAGGATGTCGTAGGGGGTGAGGGTGATGTCGATATTCTTGCAGCAGGCGTTGAAGCAGGCGATTTCCTTATGACAACGAAACTGGATCACCTTTGAGCCATCGTACGAGGTCGGTATCACCGGGCTTGGGACAAAGGGGGAGTCATTGATAATATTTTCCATCATTCTTACCTCATTGTGCGCTGCAAAAAACCAAAAAAATTTGACTCTGCCATGTGTGCAGAGTTGCATGAAACTGTAATTATCTTGCCGCCCATAATACCAAACGGTCTTACAGAATGAAAAACCGGGCGCCGCGAGGCGCCCGGTTTTAGCTTGCTACAACTACTCTCAACTGCCTTAGTGAGCGGCAGGCTTGAACAGTTTGGACTTGTCGACCAGATCCACGTGGGCGCGCTTGAACACGGTCCACTTGTGGGTGGTTTTGTCGTAGATGGAGTTCACGAAGCACTTCCAGTTTTCCTCATCGACAAAGTTCTTGTCCATGCGGTAGTAGAAGCCAGGGTAGCGGCTTTCTTCACGGAACTGGATGTGTTTCATGTGGGCTTCGGCTGTCAGGATGCGATGGTAGTTTTCCCATGCGCGCAGCAGTTCGTGCAGGTCTTTCGCACGCATCTTCTCTGCATCTTCCTTCAACATGCCCAG
The DNA here is from genome assembly GCA_031426955.1 of Sulfuricella sp. Lineage (GTDB taxonomy): Bacteria > Pseudomonadota > Gammaproteobacteria > Burkholderiales > Sulfuricellaceae > Sulfuricella. Next base: position 4,129 of record JASJPA010000028.1, on the reverse strand, counting down.
CTTCTCTTCAGCAACAGCCAGCATCTTGTCGTTGGTCGTGTAGTAGGTGGCAACGCCAGCAACGTACTCGTCCATGATCTTCTGCAGGCGGAACTGAAGCATCTTCGGCGTGATGTAGTTGGGGTTCACGTCGATAGCGGTGGAGTAATCCTTGTGCTCCAGGAAGTTACGCACCGGCTTGTAGATTTGCGCGACCAGTTCATCGGCCGTGGTATCCAGCTCTGGTTTCCAGTCTTTGTTGTCGATGCAGTACTTGACCATCGATTTGGCGCACATACGGCCTTCAGCGTGCGAGCCGGAGGAGAACTTGTGACCGGATGCGCCCACGCCGTCGCCGGCGGTGAACAGACCCTTGACGGTGGTCATGGAGCGGTAGCCCCAGTTCCAGCCACTCGGCAGGTGAGCAGGAACGCCTTCTTTGGCTTCGTTGGTCGGCGCGCCGACATCTTCCGGACCGGATACCCAGATACCGCAGCAACCAGAGTGGGAACCGAGCAGGTAGGGTTCGGTAGGCATCAATTCGGAGTTCTTCTTCTCCGGCTCGATGTTCTCACCCACCCAGACGCCGCACTGGCCAACGCACATGTCGAGGAAGTCTTCCCAGGCTTCTGCTTCCAGGTGCTTCACTTCGCGTGGGGAAAGGGTCTCGCGCAGTTTTGCAAGAGCGGTCACGGTGTCCATGTAAATCGGGCCGCGGCCTTCTTTCATTTCCTTCAGCATCAGGTGGTTACGCAAGCAAGATGCAGGAACAGCTGCCTGGCCATAGGGCGGGTAGTCGTTCAGCAGCTCTTTGTTCCGAACCATGTACACTTCGCCATTGGCGTTGACGGCTTGGGCTTTGAACAGCAGGAACCAGGCGCCGACCGGGCCGTAGCCGTCTTTGAAACGGGCAGGCACGAAGCGGTTTTCCATCATGGTCAGTTCTGCGCCAGCTTCGGCAGCCATGGAGTAGGTGGAACCAGCGTTCCAGACCGGGTACCAGGCACGACCTTGGCCTTCACCAACGGAACGGGGGCGGAACAGGTTCACGCAACCACCGGCAGCCAGCAGGCAGGCCTTGAACTTGTACACAACCACTTTGTGATCACGCGTGGAGAAACCAACAGCACCGGCGATGCGCTTAGGATCGTTCTTGTCGTTCACCAGCTTGACGATAAAGATACGTTCCTGGATGCGATCCATGCCGAGGGCTTTCTTGGCGGCTTCAGCAACGATCCACTTGTAGGATTCGCCGTTGATCATGATCTGCCATTTGCCGGAACGAACAGGCTTGCCGCCGTCTTTCAGCTTGGGCATGTCGACGGAGCCGTCATGACGCTCGCCGTTTTCGTCCAGTTTCCAGATCGGCAGGCCCCATTCTTCGAACAGGTGCACGGATTCGTCAACGTGGCGGCCCAGGTCGTAGGCCAGGTCGTCGCGGGTGATACCCATCAGGTCGTTGGAGACCATGCGGGCGTAGTCGGCAGGATCCTGCGCATCACCGATGTAGGTGTTGATCGCGGACAGACCTTGAGCCACGGCACCGGAACGGTCCATGGCGGCTTTGTCGACCAGCTTGATTTTCAGATCGATACCGGACTCAGCCTTGGCGGCATCGGCCCAGCGCATGATTTCATAAGCGGCGCCGCAGCAGGCCATACCGCCACCAATCAGAAGAATGTCAACTTCTTCTTGGACTACTTCAGGATTTCCAAAAGTTCCAGACATTGCATTTACCTTTCAATGTTCGTTTATCAATAACCGTTCGCTGATCTTACTTGCGGATCAGTTCGGCGGGGTTGCCGGCGCGGTAGCCATTTTCCTGGTTGAAGAAGCCGGACTTGGTGATGTTGGCCATGTTTGCCGCTGGCTTGCCGCCGTAGCAGTCGATGGAACCTTCCGGGGTGGTGCGGATCGGGAACTTGAAACGCTTCATGCTGCCATTACGGAATTTGATGGTCCACATGATGGAGTCAGTTCCGCGCAGAGGCTGCACGGAGCCGCCCAGCGGGACAACGTCAGCATAGTGACGGGCTTCGATCGCGTTTTGCGGGCAAATCTTCACGCAGGAGTAGCACTCCCAGCACTGTTCCGGTTCCTGGTTGAACGCCTTCATGGCGTGACCAGTTTCGGAACCATCTTTGTCCAGCTTCATCAGGTCGTGGGGGCAAATATACATGCAGGCTGTTTTGTCCTGACCTTTGCAGCCATCACATTTCTCTGTACGTACAAATGTTGGCATTGCTTCTACTCCTCGTAGTTATCACAGTACTACTATTAACAAAGGCCAGTTACTTGCGTAACCGGCCAACCTTAAAAAACTATTTTGCGGAATGGCCTTTCAGCTCAACCTTGACATTCTCTTCAGCGCTCAGGCCGGCGTAGTACTTCTGCAGCACCTTGGCGACTTCGGGGCGGCTAAATTCGACAGGCAGATCCTGGCCTTCGGAAAGCATCGAACGCACCTTGGTGCCGGACAACAGAATGCGGTCGTCCTTGGTGTGCGGGCAGGTGCGCTGTGAGGCCATGCCGCCGCACTTGTTGCACCAGAAGGTCCAGTCGATATTCATGTTCTTGGTTTCGAGCGCATCTTTCGGAATCTCGTCGAAAATCTTCTGGGCATCGAAGGGGCCGTAGTAGTCGCCCACGCCGGCGTGGTCGCGACCGACGATCAAGTGCGAGCAGCCGTAGTTCTGGCGGAACAGGGCGTGCAGCAGTGCTTCGCGCGGGCCTGCGTAGCGCATGTCCAGCGGGTAACCGGCCTGGATCACGGTGTTCGGGGCAAAGTAGTTGTCGACCAGGGTGCTGATGGCTTCGGAACGTACATCGGCGGGTATGTCGCCCGGCTTCAGTGCGCCCAGCAGGGAGTGGACCAGCACGCCGTCCATGGTCTCGATGGCGATCTTGGCCAGGTACTCGTGCGAGCGGTGCATGGGGTTGCGGGTCTGGAAGGCGGCGATCTTGGACCAGCCCATCTTCTCGAAGGCGGCGCGGGTCTCGGCGGGGGTCATGAACTGGTCGCCGTACTTCTCCTTGAAGCCGCCGGTGGACAGCACCTTGACCGGTCCGGCTAGGTTGTACTTGCCCTGAGCCATCACCATCTTGACACCGGGGTGTTCCATGTCGGTGGTCTTGTAGACCTCCATGCACTCGTGGGCCTTGTCGATCGTGTATTTTTCGGTCACCGTCATGGTGCCCATGATCTCGCCGGTTTCGCCATCTACCAGGGCTACACCGTCGCCGACCTTGACGCTCTCGTCGTCGGTCGACAAGGTGACAGGAATGGGCCAGAACAGGCCGTTGGCCATTTTGTAACCATCACACACACCCTGCCAGTCAGCATGCGTCATGAAGCCGTCGAGAGGTGTGAAGCCTCCGATGCCTAACATAATAAGGTCGCCAGTTTCGCGCGAGCTCATGCGCACCTTAGGCATAGCCTGGGCACGCGCCAATTCCTGTTTCAAAGCATCGCCGCTTAACAGCAATGGTTTGAGCTCTCCTCCGCCATGCGGCCTTACTAGTTTAGACATGATTTATATTCTCCATTAAGTGAGCAACAATTCTTAAGTCGGCGAAGAATAGCATGGATGCAAAAGGGGTGTTATCCATTCTTTTTATTGTTATATAAGAAATTTCGATAAATTTCTCCTGTTGGATTTTATTCGGTTTGCTTGGCTTGTATGGGTTGTCTCGCGGGCAAGCCAAGCTGGATTTTGGGTGCGTTGGTGCTTGGTTTGGCGTTGCCGTCAAGCTGAATTGATACTATATATGCACGACATGCACGATCGACCATATTCCATGGCGCAATCTTGAAGGTTAACTATAGAGCATCTATAAATAAAGTGGGACTGGTTTTGGAAATCGATTCCACGAGAGGTTTGCCGAGAGTTGTTGTGTTGTAATTATTCATCAAGGGGTTGGGTTGTTCTGGCACATTCGTTTTACAGGTGTACTCACAAATTGCTTGACTGTGTGATGCGTGTTTTGCTATAGTCTCATCTCTCGACGCGGGGTGGAGCAGTCTGGCAGCTCGTCGGGCTCATAACCCGAAGGTCGTAGGTTCAAATCCTGCCCCCGCAACCAGTTTTAAGTTTTAAAGAGTTGTTGACGTTTCCTGACAACTCTGTAGAATGCGCACCTCGCTTCAGCA
>JASJPA010000027.1:0-7361 GCA_031426955.1 Sulfuricella sp. | reverse complement strand
TGACATCGGATGGGAAGCTGGTGGTGAACATCCCAACCGGGCGGACGGTGAAGGCCACCGACGTGCAGCAGCTCCAGGAACTGCTCAACGCAGCAGTGGGCGGCATCCTGCGCTTCGCCGACGGCAAGGCGGAGGCAGGCGAGGTGCTGGCCTCCATCAACCATGCCATGAGCGGCCTGGCCTGGCACCACGGCAATGTGGAGAAGCATTTACAGCCGGAATTTGAATTTGGAGGTGACGCATGAACCGTATCGATCTATGGCGCCTACGGGCGTTGATACAACAACGGATGTGGCGTGACACGTTCGTGTCGGCCTCTCCGCTTGGCGGGTGGTTTTTGTCGCGAAGGAGGTTTTCCCAATGAACGCCAAGGAATACACCAGCGGTTCGCAGGAGCGCGGCTACAAGGTGCTGATCCTGCTGGCTGGCAATGAGTTCAGCGGGCTGGCGCCGGGTGATATTGCCAAGGCGCTGGCCACCAACCCGAGCAACATCACCCGCGATCTGCGGGTGCTGCAAAAGGCCGGGCTGGCCGAGCCGCTGCCGCACGACCATAACCGCTGGCGCCTGGGGCCGAAGATCATCCAGATCGCAAACGCCTTCAAGGCGCACATGGAAGACGTCACCCGGCGCGCCGATGAGATCAATCAACGCTATACGAGGATTCCAGGATGAGCGAGCGCGACGACCTGGCAATCCTAAAACTCAGACTAGATGCTGGCAAGTTTGCCCTCGAATGCAACGAGGCAAAGATAGCTGGCCTTGCCTTGAATTTGTGGGCGACCTACGGCGCACTCGGGTATCCGCCCAAAATTCTTGCTGAACTTCTTCATGAAGTGACCTTGCGGGGGAATATCCCGACTCTCAGGTTTCTTGAAGAGATCGAAACCGTGGTGGATTACCTCACCGTTATTGCCAACGAACTTAAAGCACTAGAGAAAAAATAATGCCGAAAAAATCCAATGAAACGCCGAAACAGCAAATTCCTGCCGGGATTCCAGCAGGACACGCCATCACCCTTGCAGAGGAAAAGCTGGTCAGAACTACTGAACAGGCTCTTATGTCGGCTGCGCCGGCACTGATGGCGGCAGGTCGGATTCAGGCCGCTAATTTTTTCCAGAAAACTGCGACGGTCGTAGTTATCAAAGAGTTCGATCGTTTACGCGAAACCAAAGAATACAAAGGCTTGGTATATATCGGAGAGACCGGAAAACCTCTGACGGTCGGAACAATAGAGGAATATTGCGAACACTTCCTCGGCATTTCCTACCAGACCCTATTTGAGCAATCCAAGAACTTATCCATGCTCGGGGAAGAGCTTTTCCAGGCAAGTCGCACCATCGGTTTGACCACCCAGCACTTGCGCGATTTGCGCAAGCTCCCCGCCGATGCCCAGGAGGCTGTCAAGGAAGCCATTCAGGCGAAAGATAAAGAGGCGGTGCTTGAACTGCTGCAAGACATGGCGGTGAAGTTCGATAAAGAAAAAAACTCCCTCGCCAAGCGCGCTAATGATGTCGAAGCCGACTATGCCGCCCAGGAAAAAATCATCCTGGACAAGAACAAGAAGATCGATGCCCAGGAGAAGCTGCTGCACAAGCTGCAAAACCGCTCCGGCGACTGGCACCCCCGCGCCTTTGAAATCTGCATGGAAAACACCCGCATCGGCGCCGGCGTCCTGGAGGCGATGGACAGGCTGGACGTGATGCGCGACGCGATCCTCAACGAGGATTTCGGCGAGGAGGAACGCGAGGCGGCGATCGAGGCGATGGCGGTGGTGCATTACGACACGATCAACCAGATCGTCGATCGCGTGGCCGAGGTGATGGCGGCCTGCGAGGAGGTGTTCCTCGGCTACAAGGAGAAGGCGCGGCCGATTTTGCAGGTGTTTGGAGAGCAGCAGGGATAGAACTGTCGCACGTAATGAACGGGGAGATAACAAGAATGGGTATTGCCGAACCCGCCGCGCTGGGGATGATTGATGCAGTCAGGGCTCTTGCCTGCCGTCTCGACGAGGCAGGGCACCGCACCGGAGAAATGGTCAACGCCTTCGCCGAAATGTACGGCTGGAGCCGGACGAAGGTGTACCGCGAACTGGGCAAAGTGGGCTGGAGCAGCGGGCGCAAATCCCGCTCAGACCGGGGCGCCACCTCTCAGGACATGACGGTGCTGGACGATGTCTGCGCCACCCTGAAATACGGCGTGCGCAAGAACGGCAAGGCCACCATGCACACTCCCAACGCGGTTTCCATGCTGTCGCAGAATGGCCGCGACATTTCGGTTTCCAACGGGCGCATCAACCATCTGCTGCGGGTGCGCCAGATGAACCTGGCTGCGCAAAAACATGACCGCGCCGTGCAGCCGACCCGCTCGCTGCATCCCAATCATGTCCACCAGGTCGATCCTTCGCTGTGCCTGATCTACTACCTGCCCGACGGTAGCCAGCACATCATCCGCGACGACGAGTTCTACAAGAACAAGCTGGAGAACGTCGCCAAGATCAAGCTGAAGGTGTGGCGCTATGTGCTGACGGACCATTACAGCAATAGCACCCTGGTGCGCTATTACCAGGCCAAGGGCGAGAACCAGGCCAACCTGTTCGATTTCCTGCTGTATTGCTGGCAGAAGCTAGATGGCCGCCTGCTCCACGGCGTGCCGAAGATCCTGCTGTGGGACAAGGGCAGCGCCAACACCGCCGCCGCGATCAAGAACGCGCTGCGCGCCCTGCAGGTGACCCCCATCGAGCACAAGGCCGGCAATGCCCGCGCCAAGGGCAGCGTGGAAAACGGCAACAACCGGGTGGAATGCCTGTTCGAGAGCCGCTTGCGCTATGAGCCGGTGGCCGATGTGGACGCGCTCAACGCTGCTGTGGAGGGCTGGTACAACGCCTACAACGCCGACGCGATCCCCGCCTACGACGCCCGCCTGAAACGCAAATACATGACCGAGCCGAAGGCGCGCTACGCGCTGTGGCAGATGATCCGCAAGGAGCATCTGCGGATTCTGCCCGATCTCGACCTGTGCCGGATGCTGCTTTCCGCCGACCCGGTGGAGCGCAAGGTGTCGGCTGAACTGACGGTGTCTTTCAAGCACCCGACTACCAAGCAGCGCGAGCACTACGACGTTTCCCACGTGCCCGGCATTTTCGTTTCCCAGCTGGTGAAAGTCTGCCCGCTGGTGTACGGCGATGCCGAGGTGCTGGTGACCGTGGCGGATTACAAGGGCGAAGAAGCCACCCACATCGTCAAGCCGCTGCAGCGCGACGAGGTTTCAGGCTTCCGCCAGGATGCCGCCGTGATCGGCGAGGAGTTCAAGTCCCAGCCCGACACGGCCATCGAGAAAGCGGGCAAAGCCGCCGACCGCGCCGCCTTCCCCGGACTCGACCTGGAAGGCATCGAGAAAGCCAAGAACAAGAACGCCGCGCCATTCGGCGGGCTGGATGCCCATTCCCACCTGCAGCACGTTTCCGCCCCGGCCTTCATGGATCGCCCCGGCGAGGCGCTGCACGTTCCCAACCGCATGCAGATCGAGGTCAGGCCGCTGACCCATACCCAGGCGGCAATGCGGCTGCGCACGATCTTCGGCCGCCCGCCGACGCCGGCAGAAAACGCCCGGCTGCGCGAATGGCACCCGGACGGCGTGCCGGAGGAGCTGCTGCAGGCGGTTGCGGATCGGCTGGAAGGAAGGGTTTTGGAACAAGCGCCACGGTTGGCGGTTGTTAAATGAATTCGGCCAGGCGGGTGCCTGGCCGAAAGGGTGCGGTGTGAAGACCGCTGTCTACTTGTACTACAGGAATGGAGATTCTACATGAACAACGCTCGATTTGTCACCCCAGGAGGCAGCCATGTCCGCCGCTGCCGCGCATAAAGAGGAGTACCGCTACATGCCGCTCAAACTCAAAGGCGTGCTCGCTCGCCTGGGAATCCGCCAGGCCAAATGGGCGGCATCGATCATCCAGGAAGGCCGTGGCGTGGAGGGCAGGCCGCTTTCCCTTTCCGCCTCTACTCAGATCATGAACTGGGGCACCTGGCCGAAGTTGACCCCGAAGGAAAGCATCCAGCGCCAGACCGAGCAGCTGCTGCGCGATCACGGCGTGGATGAAGTGGATATCGCCACGGTGTGGGACGAGGACATCGAAGACCCCTACCGCGCCGCTCATCCCGCCGGCATCCACCTCGGCCAGAAGCCCGAGCGCCTGCAACCTGTTATCGAACCCCTGGAGACCGAAATGCTATCAGCCAATGCCAAAAAACAGTTCGCGATTTTCCGCGACCCCTTCATCGACGATGTGCAGAGCGCCGGGGATGTGTTCCTCAGCGCCGAGCAGCGCTACATCCGCGAGGCGATGTTCAGCACGGCCAAGCACGGCGGATTTCTGGCGGTGATCGGCGAATCCGGCGCCGGCAAGACGGTGTTGCGGCGTGACCTGATCGACCGCATCCAGCGCGAGTCGCAGCCGATCATCCTGGTGCAGCCGCGCCTGATCGACAAGGGCACGCTGACCGCCGGCGCGATCTGCGAGGCGATCATCGACGATCTGCGCCCTGGTGAGAAAGTGCGCCGCAGCCTGGAGGGGAAGGCGCGCCAGGTGGAGAAGCTGCTGATCGATTCCAGCCGGGCCGATAACGTGCATTGCCTGGTGATCGAGGAGGCGCACGACCTCAGCATTTCCACGCTGAAATTCCTGAAGCGGTTCTGGGAGCTGGAGGACGGTTTCAAGAAGCTGCTCTCGATCCTCCTGATCGGCCAGCCGGAGCTGAAGAACAAGCTGGACGAGCGCCAGCACTACGAGGCGCGCGAGGTGATCCGGCGCTGCGAGGTGGCCGAACTGGTGCCGCTCGACCGTCACCTGGAGGAATACCTGACGCTTAAACTCGGTCGCATCGGCAAAAACCTCGGCGACCTGTTCGACGCCAGCGCATTCGACGCCATGCGCGCCCGCCTGACCAGGAACAGCCGCAACGGCACCGGCCAGAGTACCTCGATGGTCTACCCCCTGGTGGTGAACAACCTGACCACCAAGGCGCTGAACCTGTGCGCCGAGATCGGGGCGGACAAGATCAATGCTGACGTGATTAAGGAGCTGTAAAAATGAAAGCCTACGCCTGGAGTAATGGACGGATCGATTTCGGCCCGAGAGTTCCAAATGGTGCCCTGCTCGTCTGCAGCGGAAAAGCCAAGAAAGTGCTGCACGTCATCACCGCGACGGCTCGCCATGCCTATGACGGCGTAACGCTGCTTGTTCCTGGAGTCCCGGAGGCAGAGAACGAAGATGCTGCGTTGGATGCGCTGATCGCCTACTGCAATTGGATTGAGCCAAGGTTTGAAAAGGAGCCATCATGCAAACCGCAATGAACACTTACCAGCGCCCGGTACCGGCGCAGAAAAACGCCCGCATCCTCACTGGTCTGATTGACGCGCAGCGCTGTTTCGACTGGCTGGAGGCGGAGGGTTTTCACGTCATGGGGCTCGACATCGGCGGCCACACCAAGCCGCTGATCCTGATCCAGACCTGCGCCAAATGTGCATGGCTGGAGAAGACCTACAACGGTTTTGCCTACAAGCTGTTTCCGGTGCAGGGGTCGCGCGCCACCATGATGCGGGCGGATATTTTCGGTTGCCGGGTGGAGTGGGTGGAGAGGGGGCATTGATGGGCACGATCAAATCCGTCCAGTCCTCTATGGGCTATACAGCTGCGCGGGAGCGGACCGACACCTGCGCCTGCTGCACGCACTTCGAGAAAGTCTACCCGGAACGGATGCCGCCTTACGACAAGCCGTATTCCACATGCCGCAAGGGCGGGTTCAATACCAGCCCGATGGCAGTTTGCAAGCAGCACAAACAGAATGAGGGCTGACCCATGAAACTCCAGATCAACCTGCACGGCTCCTGGCGCGATGTGATGTCGTTCTCTGTGGAGAAGGCTCAATACGTCCGCTACTACGCGGGCACCTTGTCCATGCTGGCGGACAAACCCGCCCGGTTGCGCATAGTCATGCCGGACGGACTGGAAGTCACCGACTACTATGAGCCGGGCCAGGGCTGGCGTTCCGGGAAGGCGGCGTGATGCGACTGACCTGCCCCTCCTGCGGTGCCACGTCCAGCCTTGACGCCCTGATCGGCCATGACGCCGCGCGCACCAGCCTGGTCCTGGCGCTGGAACAGACGCCGGTCGGCAAGCGCTTGATCCGCTACCTCGCCCTATTCCGCCCGGCGCAGCGCCAGCTCTCCTGGGATCGGGTTGCCGCGCTGCTCGGCGAGCTGCTCGACATGATCCGGGATGCCCGGATCGAACGGCATGGCCGCACCTGGGCTGCGCCTGCGGAAACGTGGATCGCCGCCATCGACGAGATACTCACCCGGCGCGACGAAGGCAAGCTCACCCTGCCGCTCAAGTCGCACGGCTACCTGCTGGAGATCATCACCGGTCAGGCCGGCAAGGTCGAAGCGGCGGCGGAAACCCGCAAGGAATCCGGTGCCAGAGGAGCGACGCCGGTCGGCACACACGCCAGTCACAGCAATTTCAAGACCCCGAAAAAGGCAGAGAAATCCAGCCCGGAAAGCGCAAAAGCGGGGATGGAGAAGGTTAAGAGTGCACTCAAACAGAAGGGAGAAAGCCATGAATAAATGCGACCTGCTGGTATCCATCCTTGCCCGGCACATTGGCCGAGACAACGGCATCACAGCGGCCGCCCTGGCGCGGGAAACAGGGATGGAAGAACGCGACGTGCGCGACAAGATTTCCCAACTGCGCGAAGACAGCCACGCCATCTGCGCCCACCCGAACACCGGCTATTTCATCGCCGCCAATGCCGAGGAGTTGGAAGAAACCTGCCAGTTCCTGCGCGGACGGGCGATGCACAGCCTGCACCTTGAAGCCAAGCTCAGAAAGATTCCGATGGCCGATTTGATCGGGCAGATGAGGCTGAGGACTTGATCATGGTCAGTACAACCATTGAATTTGAGATCGACGACGAGCTGCTCGAACAAATCTCCCAGCAGGCCGATCCACAACTGTTCTGGAATGACAGAACGCACTGGAATCTGGTTTTGAATTACCTGCTGGATCTTGGCTATGAGGCCAAGAAAGAAGAGCTTGAGGCAGAGCGGCATCAAGAAAGACTTTTTTAACAGAATCACCAAGGAGAACCACATGGCAAAAAACGCCACTCGCCTCAAAGCCAAGGCACAAATCTACGTCCCGCAAAGCAAGGATGACGCCGCTGCCGACATCCACAAGATCGGCGATATCCAGCGCGAATCCCTGCGCACTACCGCCGAGATGAACGATGCGATCGCCGTCATCACCCACAACTACCAGCCGCGCCTGGATGCCCTGGGCGAGCAGATCAAGACGCTCCAGG